>CAZUDM010000020.1:0-54473 GCA_964618635.1 uncultured Spirochaetia bacterium | reverse complement strand
GATTTTTCTCCCTGTCGAATATGCCCGGGACGTTCGTCATGAGTATGAGCTTTACGGCCTTGAGCGCGCCCGCTATCTTCCCGGCCACGTGGTCGGCGTTAATGTTGTAGGTTCTGCCTTCGTTGTCGAATCCTATCGGGGCGATTACGGGTATGAAGCCCGAGTCTTCGAGCACTTTTATGAGGTGGGGATTGACGGACTCCACCTCGCCCACCATGCCGAGGTCCGCCCCGGCCGGTATCTCGATGCCGTTTTCGGCGGCGAAGTTGTCGAGGTTGAGCTTCCTCGCGAGGATCATCTTTCCTTCCTTCCCGGACGCGCCGACGGCCTTTCCGCCCATCGACTGGATCGCCTCGATTATCTTCTGGTTTATCTTGCCTACGAGCACCATCTCGGCGATTTCCATCGTGGCCTCGTCCGTCACCCGGAGGCCAGCTATAAACTCCGACTCTATGCCGAGCTTCTTGAGGTGGCTTCCTATCTGCGGTCCGCCCCCGTGGATGACCACGGGGTGTATGCCCACGAACTTCATCAGCACGATGTCGCGCGCGAAGTCGTGGAGGTCGTCGTCGCCGATGCTGCCGCCGTATTTTATGACTATAGTCTCGCCGTAAAACTCCTCTATGTAGGGGAGCGCCTCGACAAGCGTTTTCGCTTTTTGTATGAGATTCTTCATCTATTCTGCCGCGCCGGTAAATAAAGCTGATTATTATAAGATAAATATGGTTTTATGCCAATAAAATTTTTCGGCCGCGGGAAAGGGGCGAAGGGAGACGAAAACCCCCGCCGGAACGGGGTCTTAAAAGCATGTCCTGGCCTTAAAGTTGCCTAAAGCTTACTGACGCTTATGAAAAGAGGGACCGCGGCGCGCCGCCGCGCCCGAAATTCCGAATCGCCAAGCGCCGTTTATGCTGTTATATTTCTTCGGCGAAAGGAGTGTAAGATGCAAGACGCAAACGATAATTCAGTTCTGGATATAAGCGAGAAGGGGAGGGCGAAGGACGGGACGGTGCTGTCGTCAGACAGGCGGCTCCTGATGCAGTTCCTGGCGTTCGGCGGCTGCCTCGACACCGGGAAGATAATACAGGAGCTCGAAAGCTCCGGGATGGACCTCGTACTCTACGCCGACATAAACGACCCCTACGGCGTCGGGCTTCTCGCGGTGAACGAGAGCCCGGACTTTTTCGTCGGAGAGCTTCGGGAGTTCCTCGCGCGTCCGGCCTTCACCGAGCTTACGCCGAAGTCCGAATACACGATGCTCGGGAGGACATATTCCCTGGGCTACGAGCCCGACCTCGAAAGGACGCTCGTTCACGGGCCGCGCGAGAAGGTGCTCAACCCCGCGCTCAGGTGGGCGATATGGTATCCCCTCCAGAGGAACAAGCTCTTCGAGACTCTTTCTGAAGACGAGCGCCGCTCTGTTCTGGGAGAGCACGGGAAGGTCGGCTTCAAGTTCGGCCAGGCGGGTTACGGAACGGACATAAGGCTCGCGTGTCACGGCCTCGACAAAAACGACAACGACTTCGTTATCGCCGTTCTCGGCGAGAAGCTGTATCCCCTCTCGATACTCATAGAAACGATGCGGGGAACGAAGCAGACCTCGATGTATCTCCAAAACCTCGGGCCGTTCTTCGTCGGGAAGGTTCTCTGGCAGGCTAAAGTCGGATAGCCGCTCCCCGGAAAACAGGCGCGCGGGAGGATCGCCCTTCCGCGCCTTAGAGAATATACCTGCTTAAGTCCCTGTCCTTTACGATGTCGGCTATCTTTTCCTTAACGTACTTCGCGTCGATGGTGATCTTTTCGTGGCCCATGTCGGGAGCGTTGAACGATATCTCGTCGAGCATGCGCTCCATGATGGTGTGAAGCCTTCTCGCCCCGATGTTCTCCATCGATTCGTTCACGGTGTGAGCCGTCTCGGCTATTTCCTTTATCGCGTCGTCCGAGAAAATCAGATCCACGTTCTCCGTGTTCAGGAGCTCGACGTACTGCTTTATGAGAGCGTTACGCGGCTGCGTGAGAATCTTTATGAAGTCGTCAGTCGTCAGCGGCTCGAGCTCCACCCTTATCGGGAATCTGCCCTGTAGCTCCGGTATGAGGTCAGACGGTTTTGAGACGTGAAAAGCACCCGCACCGATGAAAAGGATGTGATCCGTTTTCACCATCCCGTGCTTGGTGTTGACGGTGCAGCCCTCGATGATCGGAAGGAGGTCTCGCTGGACGCCTTCTCTCGATACGTCCGGCCCGGCGGTGCTTTCGCGGCCAGCCACTTTGTCTATCTCGTCTATGAAAATTATTCCCGACTGCTCGACCCTCTCTATGGATTTCTTCACGACGTTATCCATGTCGATGAGCTTCTGCGCCTCTTCCTGTACGAGGACTTCCATCGCGTCGGGAACGCGGACCTTCCGCTTCTTGGTCTTTTTGGGGAAGAGGTTTCCGAGCATGTCCGATATGTTGACGTCCATCTCTTCGAGGCCCGACGGCGAGAATACCTGTATAGGAAAATTCTTGGAGGTCACTTCTATATCGACGAACCTTTCGTCGAGCTTCCCTTCACGGAGGAGCTTTCTCAGCTTCTCGCGCGTGTCGCTGCTCGATTCCGCCGCCTGTGTCGGGTCTCCCGGCTGGGGCTGCGGGGCCTGGGACGCGGGGAAGAGGAGGTCGAGCATTCTCTCTTCGGCGAGGTCCTCGGCCCTCGTCCTTACCGTCAGCTTCTCCTCGTCGGTAACCATCTTTATCGCGATGTCGGTGATGTCCCTTATCATCGATTCGACGTCCCTTCCGACGTAGCCGACTTCGGTGAATTTCGAGGCCTCGACTTTTAAAAACGGGGCCTGTGCCAGCTTTGCGAGCCTTCGGGCTATCTCCGTTTTGCCGACGCCGGTGGGGCCTATCATGAGTATGTTCTTCGGCGCGATCTCGTCCTTGAGATCGGGGGATACGCGCTGGCGCCGCCAGCGGTTCCTGAGCGCGATCGATACCGCGCGCTTCGCCTTGTTCTGGCCTATTATGTACCTGTCGAGCTCCGAGACTATTTCCCTCGGAGTGAAAAAGGTTTCGCTGCTCATTTTATCAAAGTTCCTCTACGGTGATTTTATCGTTGGTGTAAATACATATCTCGGCCGCTATCTTGAGGGATTCCTCGGCGACTTGTCTGGCGGTCAGCTCTGAATGTCTGCTGAGGGCCTTCGCGGCCGCCTGGGCGAATGCGCCGCCCGAGCCTACCGCCACGACATTATCGTCAGGCTCTAAAACGTCGCCGCTGCCGGATATGAGAAACATGCTCTCCTTGTCCGCCACTGCCAGGAGAGCTTCGAGCCTCCTGAGTATCCTGTCCGTCCGCCAGTCCCTCGCGAGCTCGACGGCCGCGCGGCGGAGGTTGCCCCTGTATTCTTCGAGCTTGGCCTCGAACTTGTCGAAGAGCGTCATCGCGTCGGCGGTCGCCCCCGAAAATCCTACCAGCACCTTGCCCTCGAATATCTTCCTGACTTTCTTTGCGGTATGCTTTACGGCGGAGTGCCCGAGCGTTACCTGGCCGTCGCCCGCCATTGCGACCTGGTCCTTAACCTTTACGCATACAATAGTAGTTCCGTGAAATTGTTCCATGTCTATGCTCTCGGATGAGTCTTGTCGTATATCTCCATTAATTTCTCTATAGAGGTATGAGTATACCTTTGTGTCGTGGAAAGGCTCGCGTGTCCGAGCATTTCCTGGATTGCGCGGAGGTCCGCGCCGCCCCCGAGGAGGTGTGTCGCGAACGAGTGCCGGAGCACGTGAGGGCTTATGTTCTTGGGTATCCCGGCCGCGATGGAGCGCTTCTTTATTATCCTGTCGACGCTCCTGACTGTGAGCCTCCCGCCCCGCGAGTTTACGAAGAGCTGCTCACCGCCGGGCTTGAGGTCGAGTCTGTGAACCAAATATTTCTTTATGGCTTCCGCCGCCTTCGAGCCTATGGGGACCTGCCTTTCCTTCCTGCCCTTCCCGAGCACCTTCACAGTCATATTGCCGAGGTCGAGGTCGCCGAGGTCGGCCCCTGCAAGCTCGCTCACCCTGAGCCCGCTCGAATAGAGGAGCTCTAAAATGGCGTTGTCGCGGGCGTCGAGCGCGCCGTCGCCGGTTACCGTTTCGAGGAGCTTAACCACCTCGTCGACCGTGAGAAACGAGGGGAGCCTCTTTTCGGCTTTGGGCGTCGGGACGAGCTTTGCGAGGTTTAATTTCACTGCCCCCATCTTCACGAGGAACTCGAAAAATGTCCTCACGGAAGAGAGCTTCCTCGAAATTGATATCTTCTTGTTCCGGGTATAAAGCCAGCCTATATAGGCCCTTACGGGGGTTTCGTCGAGCTTTTTAACGTCGAAATCCGCATCGTCCTCCGGGATGAGCTTCTTTTCCCGGATGACGTTCACGAATTCACCGACGTCTGTCATATACGCCTTGACGGTATGTTTCGAGTAATTTCGTTCGGAGAGAAGGTACTCCCTGAAGCTGTCCAAGTGATGGTCCATGGCGCGGTTCACATTAATATAATCACGGCGATTCGTCTTTCAATGGAAGGAGCTTGCCCGGCTCTCAGGCTTTAAGGAAGTGCCGGGGTAGTGGAGCGGGGCTATCGCAAAAGACGCCCCGGGATTTTTCACACCCGGCTGATCGGGCTTCGTAAAGCTCTCCGAGCCTTGGCTCCGGTCGCAGGCTCACGGCCTAGTTCTTCTCGAAGCCGCCGTAGCCCCTGCTCATCTCGTCGTAGAAGAGCCCCGAAAGCTGAACCCTCTTGGCGCCGATGTACCTCTTTCTATAGTACTGCTTGTTGATGCTGTCTATCGTAACCTTGCGGGATGCCGACGACGCGTGAATGAACTCGTCGTTGCCAATGTATATACCGACGTGGGAGGGGAACTTCGCGTACGTGGTGAAGAATACGAGGTCGCCCGTGTCGAGCTCGCTCTTCTTGACGCTCTCGCCTGACCTGTAGTAGATGTCGCGCGCTGTCCGGGGAAGGTTGACGTTGAATCTGCTGAAAACCTTCTTCACGTAGCCGGAGCAGTCTATGCCGGTGATCAGGTCGTTGCCCCCGAACTTGTACGGCGTGCCGAGATACTTCTTCGCCACCTGTATTATGCTTTCCTTTGAGAATCTGCCGTTCTTAACTTCGCCGCTTTCGGAGGCGGCCCTCGCGCTGCCGTTCGATTGAATCGTGCTCTTGTCCGTGACCGCAACGTAGGCGTTTTCCTGCCCCGGAATGGTCGGGATGACGAGCACCTGGCCTACGGTTATCGAGTTGCCTTCTATGTTGTTTTCATTTCTGATCGAGGTTATCGTGGTGCCGTACTTGCCGGCGATGCTGCCGAGAGTGTCGCCCTTGCCGACGACGTGCTCACGCCTCGGGCTCGCCGTGGCGACTACCTTCGTGCCCACTTCGAGAGCGGGCTCGGACGGTGACTTGGTAATCCCGGGGATGTTGAGCTTCGTCCCGGCCCTGAGGGTGTTGCCTCTTAGCCCATTCGCGGCCTTGAGCTCCTTTACCGAGACGCCGAACTTCCTGCCGATCTTCCCGAGCGTATCACCTTTGGCCACGGTGTAACGTGACGAAGTAACCCTTTCCTGCGGGACGGGGATCAGCAGTATGTTGCCCTTACCGATGTTGTCCGACTTAAGGGCGCTCGCTTTTTTGATCTCGTCGACAGTTACGCCGAAGCTGGCCGCGATGCCGCCGAGCGTGTCGCCTTCCTTGACGACGTATCTCTTTTTTATGTAGACCTCGGACGACGAGGCTGCCTCCTGGGGCTGAGCCTGAACAGGCTCGGCCTGCTTGACTGAAGGCTCTGCAACGACTACGACGTCTTTCTTCACGGGGCCCGGAACCTTCAGAACCTGTCCGATCCTTATATTGCTGTTCTTGAGACCGTTGGCTTTCTTCAGCTCGTTCTGCGAGACGCCGTATTTAAGGGCCAGCCGGCCGAGCGTGTCGCCCTTTGCGACCGTGTAGCTCCCCGAGAATTTCGCCGTGACAGCCGGGTCCGCAGTGTCTGCTGCGGACTCCGCAGTTTCCACCGCAGTGAGGGCGAGCTTCTGCCCGATGCGGAGGTTGTTGTTCTTAAGGTTATTGTTCTTCTTTATATAATCGGCCGAGAGACCGAACTTCCTCGACAGATCGTATATGGTGTCGCCTTTCTGCACAGTATATACAGCGGGGATATCAGGAGACTTGTCGGCAGACGCCGCTGGCTTTTCGGCTTTGGTCGCAGGCTCGGCTGCCTTGACGGTTTCGACCGGCTTTACAGAGCCGGGCACTACGAGCTTCTGCCCAATGCGGAGATTCTTGCTGTCGATGCTGTTCAGTTCGACGAGGTCTTTCGTGCTTACGCCGAGCTTTCGTGCGATGCCGCCGGGTGTGTCGCCTTTTTCAACCGTGTAGTAGGTGGTTACTGTCGGGGAAGTTTTTTCCGGTTCCGAAGCCGGCTTTGCCGCTTCTGTGTTTTCCGCCTTTACGGGGACGGGCGCTGTTTCAGCGGCCGCTGTGACGGCTCCTGAGGTGCCGGGGACTACCAGCTTCCGGCCTATCTGGAGGCTCTTGCTGTTTATGTTGTTTAGTTTTATTAAATCTTCGGTGCGCACGCCAAGCTTCTGTGCAATGCCGCCGGGGGTGTCGCCTTTTTCGACTATGTACGTGCCGCCTGCGGGGGCTGCGTGTTTGGGTGCTTCCGGAGCAGCGGCCGTTTTTACTTCGGTAGCCGTGGCCGGGGTTGCTCCTGATTTAGCTGCCGCTGCGCCGCCCGGGATTCTCAAGGTTTGGCCTATGCTGAGCTTATCGGATTTCAGTCCGTTCTCGGCCCTCAGCTCGCGGCTCGACATCCCGAATTTCGCCGCTATGTGGCCGAGCGTGTCGCCGTTCTTTACTGTGTAGGTTGCGGGGACCGCCGAAGCCACCGATTTTACGGGCTCCGAAGGCACTTCACCCGTCGTCTGCCGGGTCTTGGCGCTTTTTACGGTGGGGCTCTGTCCGGATGGGATTACAAGTTTCTGCCCGATTTGTAGTTTGGTGCTGCTTAATCCGTTTTCATTCTGGAGGGCTGCTGTCGATACGCCGTGCCTGCCGGCTATACCGCCCAGGGTATCGCCCTTCTTTACAGTGTACTCTTTATTATTGCTGCCATCCTCAGTTTTGTAGCTTGCTTTGGCTGTGCCGCCCGAATCAGGGACAATTAAAACATCGCCTATATCCAATCTGTTGTTTTCCAGATTATTGACGGATTTCAGGTCTTCTACGGACACGCCGAATTTTAAAGCCAGGTCGTAAAGGTTATCTCCTTTTTTTACCGTGTATTGGTTTGCCGATAGCGCAGTAATCGGAAGGAGAAAAACGAAAAGTACTATCAGGGAATGCCTCATCGCCATGCCTATACCTCCTAGAGAGACAAAAACTTAATTATTTGATCCGTACCGGATTCAGGTTCCGGTAGACCGGACACGCTTCTAGGTCGTGGTTGTCAAAGAACTAAGTAACTTACTTAAACCGCTGGACAGATTATACACGAACGGGCCTTGATATGAAAGGGGATTTAGCCGAGGCTGAAAAAATTACAAAAACGGACGTATTCCGGGGGGTTGCGGTATATTCTTAAAGAAACCAGGGGGCATTTTAAAAAGGACGGACGAGGGGTTTTAAACCGGCTCCAAAACCGCAGGAAAAGACCTGCAGAAAACGGTCGGTTAAGCCTACTGATTTAAAAATGGGGTGTTCGCGAGGAGCCATTCGGCGAGCGGGAGGCCTTCGACGTGATAAATGTCTATGAATCCTTCCTCGTCCTTTTCCCTAACGAAGACCTCGCTTACGAGCTCGACTGCGATCTTGCGCACGTCCTCGTGTCCGAGCCCCGAAACGTCTATAACGTCGGACATTCTGAACGTAATCACGCCTGACTTCGGCTCGCTGAATTCCCTGTCCTCGGAGAATTCGATGGCGAAAGTAACTTCCGGCGCACCTTCCTTGTCGGGTTCCAGCTCCGTAAGTTCAACTATTCTGATGTAGTCAAGTGCGGTCACTCGTGCTCCCGATATAAATGGATTTTCGAGCCGCGCCGTCTGTACGTGCCTGTAAGCCGGGCCGGGCTCAGTCGATTATGTTCGTGCAGATGAAAAGGAACTCGTCTCCGAGCTCCCAGTTGATGGTCACAATCTGTATGTGCCCCTTGTCGCGGAGGTCTTTAAGGGTTTCGACTACCCTTATCTTCGTCTCCCTGTAGTCGAGGCCGGGGTTTGACTCGAGGATCTTCTGCGTGAGTTTTTCTGTGTTCGTATTTCCCTGGCCTGCGCCGGTGCACATCTGTTTCAAGAGTTCGATTTCAAGCTCGTTCATATGTCTCTCCCGACTCCCGCATCCGGCGAATCGCGTTCCGGAATTTTTTGCCCTGCCATGAGCGTGATGGGGCGCCAGAATCAGCTATGAAATATAGTGTATTATAGAGTGAAGCGCAATCGGGGGTGCCGGACGGCACGGCGTTACCCGGCCGCCCGAGGCGCTTCTCCAACGCATGAAGGTCCTTATATACACGCATGAATTCCCGCCGTTCCTGGGCGGGCTCGCGACGACTTCCTTAAAGCTCGCCCGCGGGCTCGCGTCTTCGGGGCTGGAGGTTTCGGTGCTCGCTCCCGGATACGGAAAGAGCGGGCACGAGGGCGACGCCGGGCTCGGCGTCGCCGTTACCAGAATTCCTTCTCTCGGCGCGCGAATTGCAGCGTCGATTCCCTACGCCGACATACTGCTCGGACGCATGCACCTCTCACGCGCCGTGGATAACGTAAAGCCGGACGCCGTTCTCTTCATAACGGAGGAAGCTGAGGCTGCAGGAGGGCTTTTGTCCTCTTATCCGTTCACGCCTATAGTCAGGGTCGCGGGCTCCGGGATAACGACGTGCTTTCTCGGGAGTAATCCCCTGAAGCGCCTCATGCGGCACCCGATGCGGAGGCTCTATAAAAACTCGCCGCTGATTATAGCTGTGAGCGAGAGCACCAAGGGGCTTCTTTGCGAGATAGGCGTTCCGTCCGAAAAAATAAAGGTCATATATAACGGCGTCGAGGACGAGATGTTAAACAAGCCGCCCGATGCCGCGAAGGTCGAAGCCCTTAGAAACAAGTACGCGATAAGCCCTGAGGCCAAAGTCCTGATAACCGTGGCAAGGGTGCTCCCAAGAAAGGGTCAGGATACAGTCATAAAGGCGCTTCCCGCGGTGCTTTCCGAGTTCCCGGATACCTTTTACATGATAGTCGGCGACGGACGGTACGTCGAAAGCTTCAGGGAGCTTGCCGGGAGGACGGGTGTTTCGGGAAGGGTGATTTTCACGGGAGGGGTCGGGCACTCCGAAGTCATGAATTACTTCGACCTCTCGGACATATTCGTCATGCCTAACAGGTACTGGAACGACAAGATAGAAGGGCTTCCGAACGTCCTCCTCGAAGCGGCGGCGAGAGGGAAGCCCGTCATCGCCGGGAATCACGGCGGCTCCGTCGAGGCCGTCGAGCATGGCGTTACGGGATTTCTCGTGAACCCTGAAAGTATCGGGGAAGTATCGGACGCCATTCTCGGGCTCTTGAGAGATCCCGGCCTCGCGCGCGGCATGGGTGAACGAGGAAGGGCGCGCGTCTCGGAGCGTCATACCGTGAAGGGTATGATAGAGAATTACGCAGCGGCAATAAGGTCGGCGGTCGAAAACTCCGGTATAAATTCCGGCGGTGGCGCGGCATGACCAAACCCTCCGGCAGTCAGAGAAAGCTCTTCTTGAACGCTACATACCTTTTCGGCGGGAAGGCCGCCGCCGGGGGCTTCGCAGCACTCCAGACAGTCATTCTCGCGAGGATACTCGGCGTAAGCGATTTCGGGCTTCTCCAGCTCGTCATAGCGTACATCGCGATGATGAACCAGTTCTTCGACGTCCGGGTGTGGGAGACTGCCGTCAAGTACATAGGCACCTACTGGAGCAGCGGAGAGACGGACAAGACCCGCGCGATGATAAAGCTCTCCTACTTCCTCGACGTCGCGAGCGGGGCCGTCTCGTTCGTGATCGCGATACTCACGGCGAAGCTCATAAGCGTCTATGTGCTCCACGAGCCCGATGCGTACGTCTACATCTGGGTGTTCGCGCTGAGCCTGTTCATAGAAACGGCGAAGCTCACATCGGACGCGATACTCAGGGTCTTCGACAAGTTCAGGATGATCGCGATCGTGAACACGCTCGAAAACTTCGTTCAGCTCATTCTCGTCACCGGGTTTCTTCTCATGGGAATGGGGATAATGGGCGCGCTCTACGGTCTCGTCATCTCGAAGTTCGTAACCGTCTTCATAAGAATGTTGCTCGTCAACCGTACTCTGGCGGAGAAGGGACTTCACAACTGGCTCATGTCGGACTTCAGGCTGATACGCGGCGAATGGAGGGAGATAGCGTGGTTCCTCGGCAACACGAGCTTCATGGCGACGCTCAAAACGGGGAGCGACAAGTACCTCGGCATGATGATGCTCGGATACCTGGCCGGAAACGAGGCCGTCGGATTTTACAGGGTCGCGAATTCCGCCTCGGGGATAGTCAACCGTATAGTGGATACGCTGAACGAGGCCATATTCCCCGAGCTCGTCAGGTTTACGAGCGCGAGCGAGATCAAAAAGTTTAAAAAGTTCATCAAGGCTTCGACGCTCAACCTTCTCAAGATCATCGTGCCTGTGACCATCGTCATAGTCGCCGTTGCCGAACCCCTGGTAAAAATCGTATTCGGCGAGGAATACATGCCCGCCGTGAATACGCTCAGGATTCTGGCGGTCGCGGTCCTCATATCGAGGTTCACGTACTGGATAAGCCCGGCGCTCCTCGCCATGGGGCGGTCGGGAGTGAGGACGGTTTTCTCGGTGGTTACGACTGTCGTCTATCTCGGCCTGATGCTGATTTTAATTCCGCCTTACTCCTACGATGGAGCGGCGCTCGCGTTCTTAGGCTTCGCGATAATAAAGTCGGCCATGTCATACGGCATATTCGGATATTACATAAGGAAGGACCACGGCTAGAATTACCGCTGCGGTGCGGTGTTCGTTGCAGCTGCGGGAGACTTTCTGATGAGTCCGTTTTCGTGGAGGAACTTCGCGAAGAGCTTTCCTTTGACCTCAGCGCCCAGCTCGTTTTCATGTCTTCCGTCGCCCCAGTACTTCTTGTCGTCCGGCATTACGGCTTCGAAGTCGAAGAGCGGGATGCCGTTTTCGGCGGCGACTTTTTCGAGGACCTCGTTCATTTCCCTGAAGCCCCTCTGGTAATGGGGCGTGGACGCGTAGTCGTCGAGGTAGGGCGACCATGCCCACGTGACGAAAACCATATCGACGCCGTTCGCCTTCGTTATCGCGACCATGTTCCGGAGGTTACGCTCGAAGAATATGGGCGGGTTCTTGTCGAGAAGCTCCATTGGGTTATGTTTCATGACGGACTTTGGGCCGTAAGCCGTTTTAGGCGTTACGAAGTTGCCGATGCCCACCTGCTTCGTTATGCCGGTTTTTCTGAGTATCACCCTGAAAAGCGCGCTGTGCTCGAGGAGTGGGACGTCCGGCGGGTCCCACTGCTTCCGTCTTCCCGAGTCGTCGGACTTGTAGGAGGCAGGGTCCACGAATCTCGCGTGAACGTCGTTAGTGCCCTCGTACTCTATTACGAGGTCGGGGTCTATGTCGAGAACGCGGAACTGGAGGTTTATCAGCGTCTCCCATGAATTATAGCCGCCGACGCCCGCGTTTATGACCTCGACGTTCTCGTAGCCGTACTTGTCCCTGAGCTCGCGCTCCATAACGGCAGTGAATGTTTTATCGTTGTCGTTAATGCCGATGTTGTACGTCGTCGAGCCGCCGAGCACAACTATCCTGAACACGCCTTCGGGTTTTTCACGCGGGAACTCGTCGTTCCTGTATCCGAGGGAGTTGTGGTGCGACTTGCCTCTTTTAAATTGAGGGTTCGGATAGTAGTTGAGGTAGTGGTGCCGGATATACCTTTGATTGTCCGGGCTGAGGTACGAATAAACCGAATACTGGAGGCTTTCATCTTCGGGGATAATCGCGAGCCATATGCGTGTGCCGATTTCGAGAATCACGAGCGTGAAGAGTATGCTGATGAGTACGAGTGTCGATTTTTTGAACGGTGCTTTTTGCGCGGGTGCAGTCATATGTTTATATGCCGGTTAACGGGATAGCTCGACAGGGCTCCGGGAGGGCGTAAGGTCTCATAGTCAAACAGGAATATCGATGAATATTATATCATACGCCGGGGCGCGTTTTTTGTTGTCCCTCACTTCGGCCTCGTTTATATTACCTGAGTGGCGGCCGAAGCGCTTCCGGCCCGGAGAACGCCGAGCTTGAGTAAATTTATAAAAATCGTCCTGATCGTCCTCGTGTCCGTAATCGTGTCGCTGGCGGCCGCGGAGGGGCTTTCGAGGGCGTTTCTGGATCCCATAGATTTTCTGAAGCCGACGCGCATACCCGACCCTGTCCTTAGATACGCGATAGAGCCCGGAACCGGGGCGCACGACGCCTGGGGATTCCGGAACGAGTCCGTTCCCGCAAAGGCCGACATAATAGCAGTCGGAGACTCCCACACATACGGCATAAGCGCGACAGCCGACGATTCCTGGCCCTCGGCCCTCGGAAGGATGAGGGGTGAGACGGTTTACAATATGTCGCTCGGCGGCTACGGCCCGGCCGAATATTTTTACCTCATCGCCGACAAGGCAGTCAGGCTCGGGCCGAAGTACGTGATCGTCGGCTTTTATCTCGGGAACGACCTCAGGGATTCCTACAACGCCGTCTATACCATCCGGCTCTGGGAGCGTATGAGAAAGCCCGGCTTTTCCGCATCGGATTCGGACGGCGACGACGCCCCGGGGGAGCCTGACGCGGGGCTCGGCGAATGGCTCGCCGGGCACAGCGTCTTTTACAGGCTCGTAAGCTCCTCCTTCATAGGGGACAACCTCAGGCAGAGGAGGAGGCTCAGGCGCGGCGAGGAGATAGTCATGTTCGAGGACTCCGCCTCGGGTATAAAGACCGGATTCACGCCCGAAAGGAGACTCCGGGGGCTCGACCTCGAAGACCCGGAGGTCAAGGAAGGGCTCAGGCTCAGCCTCGAATTCTTTAACCGCATGAACATGCTCCTCGAAGGGACGAGCATGAAGTTCCTCGTCGTCATAATACCTACCAAAGAAAGTGTCTACGCCGAATACATAGAGGGCGATAGGTCCCTACCGGCCTCCGAAAAGATAGACCGTCTCATCGCCAATGAGCGCCAGGTCAACGCGGAGGTGAAGCGGTACTTTAGCGAGCACGGCATAGCGTACGTCGACGTTCTCGACGCCCTCGGCGAAAAGGCGGGCACTGAGCAGCTTTACCCCGCCAACTTCGGCGGCCACACGAACGGGAACGGCTACCGTATAATCGCGGAGACCGTTAACGCCTATCTCGAAAAAGGCGAGTGACTCTTCCCTCGAACACCCGGACGGGTTTACAGAACCCGGGCCCGGTTCTATAATTCTCCTTCTTCATGGTAAGGATAAAGGTCTGCGGAATAACGTCTCTGGATGACGCGCTCGCGGCGGTAGACGCCGGCGCGGACGCCCTCGGCTTCGTCTTCTACGAAGGGAGCAGGAGGTATATTCCGCCGCGTGAGGCCGGGAAGATAACCGCAGCGCTCCCGCCGTTCGTGGCGACAGTCGGCGTATTCGTGAATCGTACCCCTGAAGAGATATCGGCGTCGGTCCGGGAATCCGGCGTAGGCGTCGTCCAGCTCCACGGCGACGAAACGCCGGAAACTGCGTCACGTATCCCGTTCCCTCTTATTAAGGCTATAAGGGTGGCCGGCAGCATAGACCCCGCCGAGGTTGAACTTTATCCCGTTCAGGCTATCCTCTTCGATAAACGCTCGGACGACATGTACGGCGGCACCGGAAGGAGCTTCGACTGGTCGATACTCCGGGGCGCGAACTTCGGAAAGAAGGTGATCCTGTCCGGCGGGCTCAGCGCGGAAAATGTCGAGGAGGCTGTCGGCATCGTAAAGCCCTACGCCGTGGACGTGAGCTCCGGGGTGGAGGATTCTCCGGGAAGGAAAAATCACTTGAAAATAAGACAATTCATACAGGCGGTGAGAAATGGCGGTTAAACCTGGGCTCCCCGACGCTTCGGGTCATTACGGTATATTCGGGGGTAAATACGTTTCCGAAACCCTGATGCCCGCGGTGCTTCAGCTCGAAAAGGCGTACGAGGAGGTGAAGAACGACCCGGTCTTCAAGAAGGAGCTGGACTATTATCTCACCGAATACGTCGGCAGGCCGACGCCGCTTTACTTCGCGGAGCGGCTGACGAAGAGGCTCGGCGGGGCTAAGATATATTTAAAGCGCGAGGACCTCGCTCACACCGGCGCGCACAAGATAAACAACACGATAGGGCAGGCGCTTCTCGCGGCGCGCATGGGCAAGAAGCGTATAATCGCCGAGACGGGCGCGGGCCAGCACGGCGTCGCGACCGCTACCGTCGCCGCGCTCCTCGACATGGAATGCGAGATATTCATGGGGCTCGAAGATACCCGGAGGCAGGCGCTCAACGTCATGAGGATGAAGCTCCTCGGCGCGAAGGTGCGGGAAGTCACGCAGGGCACCCAGACCCTTAAAGACGCCATGAACGAGGCGATGAGGGACTGGATAACGAACGTCAGGACTACTTTCTATATAATAGGCAGCGTCGCCGGGCCTCATCCCTACCCGATGATAGTGAGGGACTTTCAGTCCGTCATAGGCAAGGAGGCGAGGGAGCAAATCCTCCAGAAAGAGGGGAAACTTCCCAACCTTCTCGTCGCCTGCGTCGGCGGCGGGTCGAACGCCATGGGGCTCTTTTATCCATTCATCGGAGACGAGGGCGTCGCCATGACGGGCGTAGAAGCGGCGGGCGGAGGAATAGAGACGGGCATACACGCGGCGAGCATCTCTGCGGGGACGGTCGGCGTCCTCCACGGAAGCAAGACCTATCTCCTCCAGGACGAGGACGGGCAGGTGAAGCCGACTCATTCACTGGCGCCGGGGCTCGACTACCCGGGCGTGGGACCCGAGCACTCCTACCTTAGCGATTCGGGCCGCGTCAGCTATACTAATGTTACGGACTCGGAAGCGCTCGAAGGGTTCAAGCTCCTCTCGCAGACAGAAGGCATAATCCCGGCGCTCGAATCCTCGCACGCCATCGCTTACGTGATGAAGGCTGCGCCGAAGATGTCGTCCGATTCGGTGCTGATCATATGCCTTTCGGGGCGGGGGGACAAGGATATGCATTCCGTGGCGGACCTCCTTTCGGGCGGGCCCAAGCAGTGACCGTTCATGACGTAATCTACTGCGAAAACACGATATCGTATAACCCGGGGGACACGCGGGCAGGGGTAAATTCTTGACCATTAAAGGCAAAAGTGTTAGAGTTTGTCCGATACAAAGGGGCCGGGTTTCCTGACTTATATATAAGAAGAACTACGAAAAGCGGCGTAATCTGCTGAAATTCAGGGTTCGGTACAAATGCTTCCTAATTTCCTTTGCCCGATTCGCGGAAAATTCAACGACAAATGAGCAGAATATCAGAAAAGTTCAAAGAGCTTAGGCAGAAGAACAGGATCGCCCTAGTCAGCTATATCACGGCCGGTGACCCGTCTCTCGAGACGACGGTCGATATCGCTCTTCAGCTAGAGAAGAGCGGGGCCGACATTATAGAGCTCGGGGTGCCGTTTTCGGACCCGATGGCCGACGGTCCCGCCATACAGCTCGCTTCGGAAAGGGCGCTTGTGGGCGGCGCCACGCTCGCGGGCGTTCTCGAAACCGTAAAAGCGATACGAAAGAAATCCGGCGTTCCGATAATACTCTTCGGATATTACAACCCGTTCTTCAAATACGGGCTCGAGCGCGTGGTGAAGGATGCGGCCGAAGCCGGGGCGGACGGTTTTCTCATAGTCGACCTTCCCCCGGAAGAGGCGGGCGAGTTTAAAGTCCACGCCGATAAGGCGGGGCTCGACATAGTGTTCCTCCTCGCGCCGACCAGCACCTCTGAAAGAATCGGCCTCGTCGCGGAGAACGCGAGCGGGTTCGTCTATCTCGTCTCGGTCACGGGCGTCACGGGCGAAAGGCCGGAGATGGATTATTCGCTCGAAGGCCTGACGGAGGAAATAAAACAGACTACCGGGCTCCCGGTGGGCATAGGGTTCGGAATATCCTCTCCGGAGCAGGTTTCCCGTCTCTCGGGCTACGCCGACGCAGTTATAGTCGGCAGCGCCATAGTGAGGATTATCGAGAGGTACGGGAGCGAAAAGAAAAAGCTTCTGGACGAGCTTTCGGGATTCGTGAGCAGTCTGAGCGCAGCCTGCGGCAGGAATAACGGCGCATCTCCCGGAAGGGCGAAAAACTAATGCAGAAAGAGCTGAGAAGATATCTCTTCATAGGGGACTTCGATTCCTTTCTCCTCGGGATTTTCTCGAAGCGGGGGGAGGTGATATGGGTGAGCTCCCTCGAAGAGGCGCTTAACCAGATGGGGAACTTCTCCGTCATCATGATAGACAAGAGGTGTTTTTCACCGGAGCTGACAGGCGAGCTCTCGGCGCATTACCCGCAGACGCCGCTTATAGTGAGCAACGGCGAGCCCATGGAGGAGCCTCCGCCGTCGGTGAGGTTCGTCGCGTTTCACAAACTTCTTACGGACGAGATTGCGCGCGAGGAAAAGCTCGCGAGGACGGAGCTCAGGGTTGAAGAGCTAAGGCGCGTTCATGCGAACGGGAAGAAGATGCTCATTCTCCTCCACGACCACCCGGACCCCGATTCCATAGCCGGTGCGCTCGCTCTGAGGGCGCTTCTGAAACGTAACAAGCAGACGGCGATCATAGGGCACCTGGGCGACAGGATATCGCGCCCGGAAAACGTCGCAATGATAGAGCTCCTCGAAATAGACCTCCAGGAGCTCGAAATGAAGCAGCTTAAGGAATTCGACTCCATAGCGCTTGTCGACGTTCAGCCGACGTTTTTCGGCCCCGGTCTGCCGCCCGTGGATACCGTCATAGACCACCATCCGCTCGTGGGCTCGTACGAGGCACGCTTCAAGGAAGTGAGGGCCGAGGAAGGGGCGACTTCGACGATTCTGACGAAGTACCTCCGCGCCTCGCAGACGGACATTTCCGAAAGGCTGGCCACGGCACTTCTCTACGGGATCAAGACGGACACCGTGATACTGAACAGGGACGCCAACCCGGACGACATAGAGGCGTTCACTTTCCTCTACCCGCTCGCCAACCTCGGGCTGCTCAGGCGAATAGAGCGCGCCGAGGTGCCGCCCGCCGAAATCAAATCCCTCGGGCAGGCGCTTGCCGACCACTGGATAGCGAACGACATATTTTTCGTGAACGTGGGCAGGGTAGACCGCGAATACCTCATACCCAAAATGGCGGACTTCGGCATACAGGTGAAGGACATCGAATGGTCCGTGGCGTTCGGTATCCTGGACAAGACCCACCTCATTATTTCCGTGAGGAACGTCGGGTACGTGAAGAGCGCGGGCAGGCTCGTAAGGGAGCTCTTCAAGGACATAGGAAGCGCGGGAGGGCACAGGTCGGCCGCGAAGGCTGTCATACCGCTCGCGAAGGTGAGGAAAGAGATCGGGAAGGGCTCACAGGACGCGATAAAGAAGTGGGTGACCGATCTGTTCACAAAGGCCGTCACCGAAAAACCCGAAGAAGACGCGCAGTAATTTTTGGAGTCGGCAGTTCGAAGTCTCAGCGTTTTAGCTGTAAATTCCCAAGTCACAAGATTGAACACCCCATCTTAACCGAATATAATCCCAGGCTATGAAAATTGTCTTCATGGGAACGCCCGATTTCGCTGTCCCTTCACTCATGGAGCTTGTCGATGCGGGATACGAAGTCGCTGCCGTCGTGACGCAGCCCGACAGGCCGAGCGGAAGGGGAAAGGTGCTCACGCCGCCGCCCGTGAAAATCGCGGCGGAGGCCGCCGGGATTCCCGTCCTTCAGCCGGCGAAGATAAGGACGGAAGAGTTTTTCGACGAGCTGTCGTCTTGCTCGCCCGGGCTCATATGCGTGACTGCCTTCGGGAGGATACTCCCGAAATCCATTCTCGACCTCCCTCAGTACGGATGCGTGAACGTCCACGCGTCCCTCCTTCCGAAATACAGGGGCGCGGCCCCGATAAACTGGGCCATAGTGAGGGGCGAGAGCGTCACGGGCGTTACGACGATGCTGATGGACGAGGGGATGGACACGGGCGGCATGCTCCTAAGGCGAGAGGTCGCAATCGAAGAAGATGATACGGGCGAGACGCTTTCACGGAGACTGTCCATCGCTGGCGGGGAGCTTCTCGTCGAAACGCTCCCGCTCTATATCGGAGGAAAGCTCCATCCCGAAAAGCAGGACGAATCCGAGGCGACCTACGCCCCGATAATAAAAAAAGAGGACGGCCTCATCGACTGGTCGAAGCCCGCCCGCGATATAAGGAACCTCGTCCGGGGGATGCTGCCGTGGCCGGGGGCGTACACGTTCCTGGGCGGAAAGATGCTTAAGATTTTCCAGGCTTCGGTGTCGGAAGGGGAGGGTGAGCCGGGTTCGGTTGTCAGGTCGAGCGGCGGGGTGCTGCGTGTGACAGCGGGCGAAGGTGCGCTCGACATACTCGAGCTTCAGATAGAGGGTGGGAAGAGGCTCGCCGCTGCCGCGTTTCTGGCCGGTAGAAAGATTCCCGAGGGCACGATACTCGGGGCCGCGTGAATTAGTCCGACCATCATCTGCATCCCGACGCGTCTCCGGCCTTAACGAGATTAGCCGATATTTCCGCTTTAAGCCCTTTCTCATCGGCTGCCTTCTCGCATGCCTCTTTAAGCGCCTCCCGTGCGTTATCCGTTTCCCCGAGCTTTAGATAAAGCATCCCGAGCGTATCGAGCGCGTAGGCAGGCATGCCGTTTTGAGGTCCGGCCGCAGCGAGGAGAATATCCAGCGCTTCCCTGTAATCCTTTCCGGTTTCGAGGTAAAGCGAGGCAAGGTTGTTGGCGGCGTCTACAGATTTCGGATCCCTGTCGAGCGCCCGCCTGTAGTACTTCTCGGCCTCGGTGTATTCGCCTTCTTTCATGTAGACGTTTCCGAGGTTGACGAGCGGCGTCGCGAGGCTGCCGTCTATAGCTATCGCCCGTTTGTATTCGCGTATAGCGAGGTCGTGCTTTCCCTCCCTCTCGTATATGACGCCGAGGTCGTTGTGCTCTTTGGCTGTTAGAGGATCGTCGGTGTAAAGGGAGCTGTACAGCGCGGCGCAGCCGCCGAGGGGGATCACTAAAATCAGGAGCAGTAAAACGAGCTTCACGGCGGAGGTCATTTCCTTATTACCAGCATGAGCCTGTTCATCTTCTTCCATTCGCCGTCGAGCTTATCGTACGGGATTTCCTGCCCGGCCTTCTCGCCTGTGTGGAGCACGAAAGTTTCCTTGACCGCGTCGTAGCCGTAGACGACGTAGTAGTGAGGCACGCTGACCTTCCACTTCCCCCTGTCCACGAGGAGTATGGCAGGAGTTCCTTCGTCGATGAGCGCCGCGAGGGATTCCTCGCTCCCGTTCACCGCTTCGGTTCGGTAGCCCTGCGCCTTCGCGTAATTCTCCATGTCGGATATGAGGGCGCCGTCGAGGCCGGGCGTGAAAACGGCTTCGGCGATCTCGTCCTGTCCGACACCGCTTCCGTAGAACTGCATCACCGACGCCATGGCCGCCGGCCCGCAGTACTTGTCCTTCTGTTTGATAAACGGCACGCCGTCTATAACTTTCCTTCCCGGCCCGGCCGGCGCGTTATCGGCGCGTGACTCGAACACGCCCGCGGCGGCGATTGTAACAACAGCCGCCGCAATGAGTAAAACCCCGATATTTCGCATTCTGGATTTACCCGACCGGGCGCCGCTACACCCTCTTGAAGAGGTAGATGATCAAAAGAACGAGGGCGGCGATCACGAGAATCGCGATCACTATCCCGAGGCCCGAGTCTCCGCCGGCCGGTATTTTATCGGCGAGCGACGCCATCTGGTGCACCTGCTCGTCTGTCATCGAGCTCAACTTTTGTGAAACCTCTTCAGTCGTAAGCCCGTGGCCCATGAGCTTGTTTGCCACTATCTTGTTTTCGAGCGCGCGCTTGACCTTGAGCTCGTTTATCTCCCTCGTTGTGGGATCGTCGCTCCCTGTCGTCATCATTCTCGACTCGGCGGTCACCGCCTGAGCACCGGGCGTAATAAGCGAGACGGGTGTGAAGGTGGCAAAAATTAAAATCAGAATGGAGATACGAAACCTTTGTCCTGTTAGATTCAACGTCAATCCTCCCTTTGCGTGTGATTAAGGACCGGAGATTATTATTTTATCGTATAAACCGGCCGGACAAAGAAATTTTTTATGACCGGAAGCGGCCTCGGTTTAACCTCGGGGGTAAGGTCCGCTTTCTCGACGCTTACCCCCCTCGTGCCGCCCATGCGGGCAACCCCGTGCGTATAATTACCGGCCTAGGTCGGGCTCGGACTCGGCTCAGGGCTCGGTTCCGGACTCGGGCTCGGACTCGAAGTCGGTACAGGGCTCGGCTCCGGGCTCGGCTCGGGGCTTGGTTCCGGGCTTGGCTCGGGACTAGGCTCCGGACTCGGGCTAGGACTGGAAGTCGGTACAGGGCTAGGTTCCGGGCTGGGACTTGGGCCGGGTCCTTCTATGATCTCGCCGCATCCGTCCGCGTCTATTGTAGCGTTCCCGCCCACGTCGAACGTGCTCTCTCCCGAATTGAATATGCATGCGTTGGCAGTGAAAGCGATGAATGAATTGCCGTCGGCCTTCGCTCCGTTTTCAGATGCCGTTACGTCTATGTCGCCGTTGACATCCAATATGACGCTCGCGTTGCCGCGGCTCCTTATGCCGTCCCCGAACGCGTCGCAGAAAAGACTGCCGTCCGTCGTCGCCAGCGTCACCTGCGAAGTCCCGCGCGCGTCGACGCATTTTTCGCAGTTGGTGAGTATTATGTTCTCGGGGTCGACTATGAGATTGCAGTTTCCTTCCGTCCTTATACAGTCTTCGCCGCCGCCGTCGATCACGATGTCCTCGCCTGGATTCTTTATGATTTCGACCGTGCCGTTCTGACACCTTATGGGGCCTTCCGTCTCGACTATCACCACTTCTTCGCCCGGAGGAGCGTTGAGGTCGATGGTTACGACGATATCCAGCACCGATCCGGCCTGCACCGTGATGCTGATGGATACTATGGTGCCGTCTACGTCGAAGTCGAGCGTGATATTCTGTGCCGATTCCAGGGGGAAGCTCAGCGAGAAGCTCCCGTCAGGGTCTGTAACGGTCGTATCGAGGAGGACGCCGTCCACAGTAGCTGAAACCGCGATACCGCCCTGCGCCTTCGCGTCCTTCACGATTTTCAGCATCTCAAGGAGCTCGGCGAATTTTATGGATTTGCTCTCCACCCCGTTCATCGCTATGACGTTCGAAATCCGCCCGTTAATCACTGTAGTCTGTCCGTTCCCGTTCCCGCCCCCTCCGTCGCCGTCACAGCCGAAATAGAAGAGCGAGGCCGCGACAGCCAACACGGGTATCAAAAGTAAAGTCATGAATCTTTTCATGGATACATCCTCCCTGCGGATTCAGGGCCGGGTCAGCCGCTGATTATTATTTGGTACATTGACTAAACAATTGATGCCTGAACAATTAATACAACAGCAGCAATTGACGGGCCAGAAACCATGTATATGCAAATGTGAGTTTTTTGGGAAGGTTAGGTTTCGGGGCTTCGGTGCAGATCTCGGAAATGCGTATGAAAACGTACACGTTGTACTGTGCAATACGGCACAGGGAGACGACTTAATAGCCCGGAAAACGCGTTTTTGCCAAAAAAAGAGCCTGTGGTACTATATCAACCCTTATGTTGCAGGTGCTAACAGGGACGCAAAAGGGAAGGAAGCTCAAGGTTCCGAAAGGCAAGGCCGTCCGCCCGACGACGAGCAGGGTGAAGAAGTCAATTTTCGACAGCCTCAGCGATATTTCGGGCTGCCGCGTGCTCGATATTTTCGCGGGCACCGGGGGGCTCGGGATCGAATCGCTCAGCCGGGGCGCCGGCCACGTGACCTTCATCGAGAAGGACACGGCCGTGTTCAAGGTGCTTTGCCAGAACCTTACGCTTTGCAGTTTTCTGGACAAGGCGACGCTCATGTGCCTGGATTACGCGCAGGCTCTGAAAGCGCTTGCCTCGAAGGGCGAGACATTCGATATAATATTCATAGACCCGCCGTATCCCCTTTACGCGACGCTCGAAGTGAAGGACTTCATAATCGCGGCGTCTCCCGTGCTTTCGCCCTCGGGGCTCATGATCATAGAGCACGACCACAAGATAGACGACGCGCCGCCGGGCTTCGACAGGTTCACGAAGCCGTTCGGGGGGACGCACGTCAGCTATTTCAGGAGGAGCGGTGAGGAGAAATGAGCAAGTCAGCCATATATCCGGGTTCGTTCGACCCGTTCACTAACGGCCACAAAAATGTGATAGAGCGCGGCGTAAAGGTGTTCGACGAAGTCGTCGTCGCCGTGGCTCACAACACGTCCAAGAAAACGATCTTCACTCTCGAAGAGCGCGTAGAGATACTGAGAGAGATATTCAAGGACAGGGCCGACGTCAGGGTCGATTACTTCGAAGGCCTTCTCGTCGATTACGCGAAGAGAATGGGAACCAATATCGTTTTAAGAGGGATGCGGACAGTTTCCGATTTCGAATACGAGCTTCAGATGGCGCTCGCGAACAAATCTCTGAGCCAGGAGCTCGAAACCGTATTCATGGTTACGGACAGCGAATTCTCTCACATCAGCTCGTCCGTCATAAGGGAGGTCGTCGCCCTCGGCGGCTCCGCACGGAAAATGGTGCCCGCAATAGTTGAAAAAAAGCTAAAGGAAAAGTTACTTAAACGCTAGGAGGACGAAGCCCACATGAAGCTTTCTGCCCGTGCTAACAGGATTCAGCCGTCGGCAACGCTGGCAATAACCGCAAAGGAAAAGGCCTTAAAGGCCCAGGGTATAGACGTCGTCGGATTCGGAGCCGGAGAGCCCGATTTCGACAGCCCGGATTACGTGAAGGAGGCCGCAGTAGAGGCCATAAAGAAGGGCTATACCAAGTACACCGCCGTCGGCGGCATAGATCAGCTGAAGGACGCGATAATAGAAAGAATGAAGCTCGACTACGGTCTCGAATACCAGAAGCCCGAGCTCATAGTATCCTGCGGCGCGAAACACACGCTTTTCAACCTCACGCAGGCGATCATAGACAGCGGCGACGAGGTCATAATCCCTGCGCCGTACTGGGTTTCCTACCCCGAGCAGGTGATACTTGCAGAAGGTAAGCCGGTCATACTCGAGACCCGCGAAGAGGACGGCTTCAGGATAGACCCGGCCGAGCTCAAAAAGCTCATCACCCCGAAGACGAAGGCCCTCGTTCTCAACTACCCTTCGAACCCGACGGGGGTGACCTACAGCGAGGACGAGCTCAAAGCAATCGTCGACGTCGCGATGGCGGCCGGTATTACGATAATTTCGGACGAAATATACGACAAGATAGTCTACGACGGGAAGAAGCATACTCCGGTGGCGTCACTCGGCGAGGACGTGAAGAAGGCGACCATACTCGTTAACGGCACATCGAAGACCTATGCCATGACCGGGTGGAGGATCGGATTCGCCGCCGGCGACAAGGGCGTGATCAAGGCGATGGGCGACATGCAGGGGCAGTCGACTTCGAACCCGACCTCGATATCGCAGTGGGCCGCGGTGAGCGCGTATGCGAGCCCGCAGGACCTCATCGTAGAGAGGACGGCCGAATTCGAAAAGAGGAAAAATTACATCGTCGAGAGGCTGAACTCGATCCCCGGCATAAAGTGCGTGAGTCCGAAGGGGGCGTTCTACGCATTCCCGAACGTTTCGTCTTTCTACGGAAAATTATACAACGGCAAGGCGGTCAACAGCTCGCTCGACTTTACCGAATTCCTCCTCGAAGAGGCCAAGGTCGCGGTCGTGCCGGGCGATTCGTTCGGCTCCGACGCCCACGTGCGTCTATCCTTCGCCACCTCGATGGAAAACATCGTAAAGGGTATGGACAGGATAGAAGAGACCGTGGCGAAGCTCGCCTGACGTCGTTCCACCTGTAACAATTCGAATACACACGGCCCCGCAAATGCATTATCCTAGTGCATATGCGGGGCCTTTTATTTTCGGGGCTCCGTGCGGCGGAAGGTCATGGAACGCATACGGCTGGGCATATCCATTTCGCTCACGGGGAGCTACTCGGTCCAGGGCGTCGAGAGCTTCAACGGGCTCACGCTCTACGTCTCGGACGTGAACGAGAGGGGAGGGATGTACGTCCCCGACCTCGGAGGCAGGGTCCCTGTCGAGCTGGTTCACTTCGACGACGAGAGCGATCCGGACAGGTGCCGCAGAATTATCGAGAGACTTCTCGCGCGTGAAAAGGTCGACATTCTCCTCGGCCCCTATTCCAGCTCGCTCGCACTCGCCGCGGCGGAAGAGGCGGAGCCGCGGGGCGTCACACTCTGGAACCACGGCGGCTCGACCGACGAGATAGACGAGCGCGGGTTCACGTGCCTCGTCAGCGCCATAACGCCGGCGAGCGTATATTCGCGCGGGATAATAGCACTTGTAAGACAAAAAGACCCCGATGCGCGGAGGATAGCGTCCTTCAGCGCATTCGACAGCGGGTTTTCACGGAGCGTCGCGCACGGCGTCGACAGGTACGGAGCCGAATACGGATTCGAGGTGAAGAGGTTCGAGTTCAGAACGGGAAGGGAGGATTTCTCGGAGCTCCTGCCCTCGGCCCTCGAATACGAGCCCGACGTTGTCATAGGCATGGGCAGGGCGAACGACGACCTTCTCCTGGCCGGGAAGATGATCGAGACGGGCGCTAAACCCCGGGCGGCTGCATTGGCGGCAGCGTCGATAGGACTTTTCAGGGAGACCTTCGGCGATTACGCGGAGGGCTTCATGTCGTCGAGCCAGTGGGAGAAAGGTGCCGATGACAATCCCGACGCCGGGCCGACGTCGGCGGAGTTCTTCGCGCGGTACAAAGCCGCCTACGGGCACGCACCCGATTTCGTCGCCGCGCAGGGCTACAACATAGGCGTCGTTATAGAAAAGTGCGTCGAGGCTGCCGGTACGCTCGACGGGAAAGCTCTGAGAGAGACCGCGAGGAGCATCGACCTCCGCACATTCTATGGGCGTTTCAAAACCGACGCGAACGGCAGCCAGACGGGGCACGAAATGGTTACGGTGCAGTGGCAGGGCGGCGAGAAGGCCGTCGTTTATCCCGAAACCGCCTCGTCCGGAAAGCTCGTATACCCGGCGCGATTTAATTTCTGAAAAGGCTTCGAGTTGTCCATTTTCTATTGCTGAATTCTCCCGCCGGTTCGTTTTTTCTCTCCATAACAGGATGGTAAAAAACTCCCAGCATCTCCACTATCTGCTGTAAACTTACAGTATGGGAGATATGGGAGACACGGAAGAGAAGAATCTGCTTGAGGCGAGGCTTATACTCGAGCACTCCTCGTCTGTAACCGTGCTGTCGGGCGCGGGGATATCAGCCGAAAGCGGCGTGCCTACGTTCAGGGGAACGGACGGCCTCTGGCGCAATTTCAGATCCGAAAACCTCGCAACGCCCGAGGCCTTCCGGGAAAATCCCAAGCTGGTGTGGGAGTGGTACGACTGGAGGCGGTGCGCCGTCAAGGACGCCAGGCCCAACCCGGGGCATTTCGCGCTGGCTGAGCTCGAAAACCAGAAGAAGAAGTTTACGCTCGTAACACAGAACATAGACGGGCTCCACCAGATGGCCGGCAGCAGGAACGTTTTGGAGATGCACGGAAACCTGTGGGAGATAAAATGCACGAAGTGCGGGCTGATAACGAAGGACTACCGCGTCCCGCTCGAAGAGCTGCCGCCTTTGTGTCCTTCCTGCGGCGGGATGGGAAGGCCGAACGTCGTCTGGTTCGGCGAGCTTATACCGATGGAAGTCATAGACAAGACGCTCAAGGCCATAGAAGACTGCGAGGTCATGCTCATCATCGGGACGTCGGGCGTCGTGGAGCCGGCTGCGTCTATGGGGCTCGTCGCGAAGCAGGCGGGAAAAACGGTCATAGAAATCAACATTGAGCATACTCCTAACTCGCCCCTATTCGACCTCACCATACTCGGTAGATCCGGCGAGGTTCTTCCACTCCTTTACACGCCGCGCATGGCGTACAGCTGAGTCCCTGCCGTTTACTCTACGCCGGGTATATTTAATTTCCGGTTTTTAATCATGAATAAATTCCCGGAACATATACAGTTCTTTTAAAGGGGCATATATGGCTGAAGCAGGAAGTATCTGGCAGGTAAAGGAGAACGCCGAGGCGTTCCTGAGAGACGAGAGGGGCGCGGTTCCGGGAGCGGGGCTCCAGACGTCGGTCATGGAGTGTGTAATACGCGAATGGGCCCCCGCACCGAAGCGGATCCTCGACCTCGGATGCGGCGACGGCGTCCTCGGCCGTTATCTACTCGGCAGTTTCCCGGAGGCGGCGTGCCTCTTCGTCGATTTCTCGGAGCCGATGCTGGAAGCGGCGCGTGAAAGGCTCGGGAAGGGCGACGGTCACCGTCTGGTGAAGGCCGATTTCTCTTCGGCGGAGTGGGTAGAAATTGTGAAACCCTATGCGCCGTTTGACGTCATAGTCTCGGGCTTCGCCATTCACCATCTCTACGACGAAAGGAAAAAGGAGCTCTATTCCGAAATACACGATCTCCTGTCCGAGGGTGGCGTGTTTCTCAACCTCGAGCATGTGAAGTCAGCGACCCCTGAAGTCGAGCGACTCTTCGAGGAGTTCTACACCGATCACCTGCACGAATGTCTTTTGAGTGTCGATCCCGGAGCGAGCAAGGAGGCCGCGGCGGACATCTACAGGAACAGGCCGGACAAGGAAGAGGACAAACCGGCCCTGGTAGACGAGCAGTGCGCATGGCTCAGGGATGCAGGGTTCAGGGACGTCGACTGCTTTTTCAAGGTCTTCGAGATCGCTATATTCGGCGGAAGGAAATAATTCTCTCGGGGGGCTGCTCTCGGCGGCTGGAACTTATTTCGCCTGCTTCTCTATGCGGACCCGTGCCAGTCTGACAGCGACATCTATAGCGGACTTCATGCTCGAAGGGTCGGCGATTCCCTTCCATGCTATGTCGTAGGCCGTACCGTGGTCGGGGGACGTTCTTATAATCGGCAGCCCGGCCGTCATGTTCACTCCCTCTTCGAAAGAGAGCATCTTGAACGGTATCAGGCCCTGGTCGTGATACATGGCGACGACGGCGTCCCACTTTCCCTTGTTCGCGTGAAAGAAGAGCGTGTCGGCGGGGTAGGGGCCCTCGGCGTCGATGCCGAGCTTCCTCGCTTCGAGGACGGCCGGAATTATGTGAACTATCTCCTCGTTTCCGAATGCGCCTGATTCCCCGGCGTGGGGGTTAAGGCCGCAGACGGCGATCCGCGGCGAGTCTATTCCGAAGAGCGTCCTCAGCGATTCGTGCGTAATGTTAATCGTCGAGAGGACGCGCTCCTTCGTGATGAGCCCGGGAACGTTCGCGAGGGCCGTGTGTATCGTGACGAGGACTACGCGGAACTTCCCGCCCTCGAACATCATCACTGCGTTTTCGGCTCCGGTGAGGTCTTTCAGCATCTCGGTGTGGCCGGGATACGGGGAGCCCGCGAGGTGAGTCGATTCCTTGCTTATCGGCGCCGTGACGACGGCGTCGATCTCGCCCGACATGGCCGCGGCGACGGCGGATTTTATGTAAGCCAGGCTGGCCTCCCCGGCCTTCCTGTCCACCTTGCCCGGAACGACGTCGCTCATCCCTAGCTCGAAAGCCTCTACGAGGCCGTATTTCGGGAAGACTTCGGTGAGCTCGGAGGCCGCATAAAGGACGTCGCGGCTTCCGTAAACCACCGCGTCGTATTCGGCGCCGCTGTCGGCCAGGGCCTTCACTACCACTTCGGGGCCGACGCCGTTCGGGTCGCCCATCGTGATTCCTATTACGGGTTTTCTGTTCATAGTAACGTGCCTCCGGACGGGCTTCGAGGGGCTATGCGGGGCGCTTCAGCCGTCGAGGCCGAAAAGCCTCGTAGCGTTTTCGGACGTGAGGCGCGCGAGCTCTTCAACCTGAAGTCCCCTGACTTCCGCCACCGTTTCGGCGACGTATCTCACATAAGCGGGCTCGTTCGGCTTTCCCCTGAATGGGACGGGCGCGAGGTATGGGGAATCCGTTTCGATCAAAATCCTGTCGGCGGGAACCCCGGCCGCCGCCGCCCTTAGCTCGTCCGATTTCTTGAACGTGACGATGCCCGAAAACGATATGTAAAACCCGAGGTCGAGATACCTCTTCGCCGTCTCGTAGTTGCCGGTGAAGCAGTGAATCACGCCCCTCTTTTCGGAGACGTCCTCTGATTTAAGTATACCGATGAGGTCTTCGTCCGCGTCCCTCACGTGAATGACTATGGGCAGTCCGCGCCGCCGGGCGATGGCTATCTGCCCGGTGAAGGAGCGTATCTGCGTCTCCTTGTCTGAGTTCATGTAAAAATAGTCGAGCCCCGTCTCCCCGATGGCGACGACGCCCTGAGAGCCCGCGAGCTCTTCTATCGCCGAAAGCGTCGGCTCGTCGCCAGTGGCCGCGGCATGTGGATGCACTCCGACTGCGACGTATATGCCTTCGCGCCCTCCGGCGAAGGCGAGGGTATTCCTCGAAGATTCGAGTCCCGATGAGATAGAGATTATCCTTTCGACCCCGTTAGAGCGTGCCCGTTCTACCGCGCCCTCGGGGTCTTCGAGGGAATCGAGGTGGGCGTGCGTGTCTGTAAGCATTATTTTTCTTTCTTTTCCTGTATGAGAGTGAGCGGGTGGACGGCGCTGTCTTTCGTGTCTCCAAGCCCCTTGCCGCCCTTTTCCTTGAGGAGCTCCTTGAGCTCGTTCATGAACTGGTTTACGTCTTTAAACGACCTGTAGACGGAGGCGAACCGGACGTACGCGACCTCGTCTATTTCGTAGAGCTTGTTGATTACCCTCTCGCCTATCTCGCTGCTCTCGACTTCCCTTTCGCCCCGCTCCTGGAGCTCTCTCTCGTAATCCGAGACGAAGGACTCGATCACTTCCATGCTGATGGGCCTTTTCTCGCAGGCCTTTATCATGCCCGCGATTATCTTGCTCCTGTCGAAGGGCTCCCTGACTCCGCCCTTCTTGACCACGAGGAGCTCGACTTCCTCGACCCTCTCGTACGTCGTGAAGCGGCTCTTGCAGTCGAGGCATTCCCTCCGCCTCCTGATGGACGTTTCTTCTTTCGCAAGGCGCGAATCGATGACCTTGCTTTCGAGGCTGGAGCAGTAGGGACATTTCATTTACGTCAGCCTGTGCCTGTATATCGGGAATTGCGAGCACAGCTCCCTTACGTCGTCTTTTATCCTGGAGAGGACTTTCTCGTTGCCGGTGTTGTTGAACGCCTCGCTGATGAACCCGGCTATTATGTCCATCTCTTTCTCTTTCATTCCCCTCGTCGTGATAGCGGGGGTGCCAATTCTTATTCCGCTCGTGACTGCGGGCGGGCGCGGATCGTAGGGTATTGCGTTCTTGTTTACAGTAATCCCGGCCTGTTCCAGCGTCTCCTCGGCTATCTTGCCCGTGAGCTCCGTTTCCCTTAAGTCTATGAGGTTAAGGTGAGTGTCGGTGCCGCCGGATACGAGCCTGAAGCCTGCTTCCATGAGCTTATCGCCGATGCGCTTCGAGTTCTTAACTATCTGCTTCTGATATTCCTTGAACGAGGGCTCGAGCGCCTCTTTGAACGCGACCGCCTTGGCGGCGATGACGTGCATGAGCGGCCCCCCCTGCACCCCGGGGAACACACGGCTGTTGACCTTCTTCTCGTGCTCCTCTCTCATCATCGTCATGCCGCCCCTCGGTCCACGGAGGGTCTTGTGCGTTGTCGTCGTGACGAAGTCGCAGTAGGGCACCGGGTTCGTATACAGCCCGGCGACGACGAGCCCCGCCGGGTGAGCTATGTCGGCCATGAGGAGGGAGCCGGCTTCGTCGGCTATCTCCCTGAACTTGGCGAAGTCGATGTCTCTCGGGTACGCGCTCCATCCGGCGATGATAAGCTTCGGCCTGTGCTCTAGTGCGAGCCTCTTCACCTCGTCGTAGTCGATGAGGTTCGTGTCTTCGGTGACGCCGTAGGCGACGACATTATAAAGCCTTCCCGAGAAATTCACGGGGCTTCCGTGAGTGAGGTGCCCGCCGTGTGCGAGGTTCATACCGAGCACGGTGTCGCCCGGCTCGACGACGGAGAAATAGACGGCCATGTTGGCCTGCGCGCCCGAATGGGGCTGGACGTTCACGGCGTCGCACCCGAAGAGCTTCTTCGCCCTGTCGCGGGCGAGGTCTTCGGCGACGTCGACGAATTCGCAGCCGCCATAATATCTCTTGCCCGGAAGCCCTTCGGCGTACTTGTTCGTGAGCACCGAGCCCAGCGCTTCGAGCACCGCCTCGCTCACGTAATTCTCAGACGCTATTAATTCGAGCTTATACTCCTGCCGCTCTGTTTCGGCCTTTATGGCCGCGTATATTTCGGGGTCCGCCTTTTCGAGTATCGACATTAATTCGCCTCCTTGGATGCGGGAAAAGCCTATACAAATTTGCGCCGGGTGGCAAGAAGATACGGCCCCGCCGGCGCCTCCGAACAATATGGTTATTATACCCGCCGCGGGGGAGGGTTGAGAGGGGTGAAACCGCTCCCGGAGTGAGATCAAATAAGGAAAGTTTCCGGGGGTTTTAGAGCGCGAGCGCCGGATAAGCCGGCGTATCAGATATTGAGGTTGACCTCGAAGCTCCCGAGGTTGACCTTGGCCGCAAGGCCGTTCTTCCAGCAGAGGTCCCTCGCCGCGTTCTGCTGCTCCTTTGGTACGAGGAGGGTTAGCTTGACGCCGAGCTCGGAGAGCTCCTTCCACTTGGCGATCCTTCCGGGCTCTATGGTCTCCGCCGTTTCGACCTCGACGATCTGCACTACCTGCCCGTAGTTTACGAGTATGGCGTCCGGGTACTTGCCCTTGTATTCGTGTGTCTTCTCGTCCCCGGGGTTCGTGCGGACTTCGCTGTAAAGCCGGCCGTACTTTTCCTTTATCTTCCTGATCACCCAGTCGTGTAGGAACTGCTCATCCGTTGACCTTGCCATATCTCTCCCCCCACATGAGCTTGGTTTTGAGTATGGTGAAGAAATCCCTGTATGGGGATTTTATCAGCTTTACGCTCGTGCCCGACTGCACGGCCTCGACCACGTCGCCGGTGCTTAACTGTATGCCTATCTGGCCGTCGAGAGTCAGGTACGTATCGGGCTCCTGCGTCGTTATCGCTATCTCGACCTTCATGTCGCTGGCTACGACGAGCGGCCTGTTCGTCAGTGTGTGAGGGCAGATGGGCGTGAGTATCGTGACGGGGAGGGTAGGGTGAACTATAGGCCCGCCGGCGGAGAGCGAATAGGCTGTCGAGCCCGTGGGCGTCGAGATTATCAGGCCGTCCGCCTTGTACGTCGTCACGTGCGAGCCGTCTATGTATATCGCGAGGTCTATAATTCTCGCGACGGCCTGTTTGTTTATGACGACGTCGTTCAAGACCTCGTGCCTGCCGATCCTCTTCCGGCCCCTGCGTATCGTCGTGAGGAGCATGTGGCGGTCTTCGACCTCGTAGTCGCCGGCGAGGATGCGCTCCATCATGGGATGAATTTCGTCTACGGTTATCTCGGTGAGAAATCCGAGCCCGCCGAGGTTGATGCCTAAAATGGGGGTGCCGTGTTTGCATGCGAGGCGCGCGACGCCGAGGAATGTGCCGTCACCCCCGAAAACGAGTATGACGTCTACCAGCGTGGGTATCTTTTCGGCCGCTGCCGCTTTCCCCGCCGGGGATCGTTTCGCCAGCGGCTTGTCGAGATAGACTTCGACGCCCCTGTCCACGAGCCATTTACTGAGGGCGGAAACCAGCTCGAAGGTCTTCTCTATGCTCGTTTTACCGATTATGCCGATTTTCAAGGCTGCCCCCTCCGGAGAGGCTTTGCTGCGCCGACTTGCGGCCCCTTTCGGGTGTCGTTTTCCGGGCATAAATATACCACCGCTGGGGAGTAATCATAGGGCGCGCCCGCAGCTCCGCCGCACCCTTAAGACGCTTTCTGCCCCGAGTTCATCAGGAGATAGCTCTTTATGAACTCGCTCAGATCACCGTCGAGGACGGGATCGACGTTCCCCGTCTCGAAGTCCGTCCTGTGGTCCTTTATCATGCGGTAAGGATGGAGAACGTAAGAACGAATCTGGCTCCCCCAGCCGATCTCTTTTTTCGTCGACTGGAGCTCGCTTAATTTTTCCTTCTGCTTTTCCTTTTCGAGCTCGTAGAGGCGCGCCTTCAGGATCTTCATGGCCGTCGCCCTGTTCTGGTGCTGTGAGCGCTCGTTCTGGCAGCTTACGACTATGCCCGTCGGGATGTGGGTTATACGTATGGCGGAGTCCGTCTTGTTGACGTGCTGGCCGCCCGCGCCGCTCGCGCGGTACGTGTCGACCCTGAGGTCCTTTTCGTCTATCTCAACCTCAATGTCCTCGTCAATCTCGGGGACAACGAACACGGACGCGAACGATGTGTGCCTCCTCTTGTTGGCGTCGAACGGGGATATTCTTACGAGCCTGTGGACGCCGCTCTCGCCTTTGAGGTATCCGAAGGCGTGGTCTCCCTGAACGAGGAACGTCGCGCCCTTGAGCCCGGCCTCGTCTCCCTCCTGGTACTCGATCATTTCGGTCTTGTAGTCGTTGAGCTCGGCGTAGCGGAGGTACATCCTTAAAAGTATCTCGGCCCAGTCCTGGGCTTCCGTCCCGCCCGCCCCGGCGTTTATCGAAACGATAGCGTTCCGGGCGTCGTCGGGCTCGCCGAGTATACGCTTGAATTCGAGCGCCTCGACCTTATTCTCGATTTCGGCGAGCTTCTCACCGGCTTCTCTGGACGCTTCCTCGTCCTCTTCTTCGAGCGAGAGCTCCTCCAAAACCTCGACGTCTTCGAGCTCGCGGGAGAGCTTCTCCCAGCTTTCGACGGCGTTTTTTATGAGGGACTGCTCTCTCAGAACGCCCTGGGCGCTGGAGGCATCGTCCCAGAAGCCCGATTTTCCGGTTATCTCTTCTATTTCTTTAAGACGCGCTGTTTTGCCGGGCAGGTCAAAGAAAGTCTCCGAGTGTGGTCAGCCTCTTCTTAAGGTCCTGGATTCTTTCCCTGTTTTCTCCGGTCATCGTTTTCTCCCTTGATTTAATGTAATTCTGGATTCGCGTATGGGGATAATATAAGTGCCCGGGGCTCAAATGCAAGAATATCTGCGCCGGTCATGGCCGGGTAGGACGTGGTCTTAATCCGTCAACGTACATAGGGCCGCAAGTACGCGAATTACTCCCCGGCCTTTTCCCGCTTGAGGACGATCCTGAATACGAGCGGGTGATCTCCGGGCTCGGCGTAAATGAGCTCCATCGTATTGCTATCGACCAGCGCGCCTTTCATGACTCCCCAGTCGCCGTTTTCGACGAGCGTCAAGCTCTTGCCGTCGAATCCTACGACGCCGAGGTAGGGCTCGTCCGCCTTGTTGACCGGGTCGTTCATTATGTATCCGAGAGGCTTTTCCGGCGGATCGACGAGCTTCCAGCCCCTCGTCCCCTTGAAATACCATCCGTCCTGCTCGCTTACGTTGATCTCCGTATCGAGCTTCTTCACGGCGTCCGGGTAATAGACGTCGGCTGTTCCTTTCCAGACCCCCTTAAGGTCGGGAGGGGCTCCGGCATCCTGCGCCGCCGAAGCGAAGGGCAAGACGGCCAGTAGAAACAATGCTGCGAGAGAGATTCCCGCCGCGTTTTTCAATATTCCGTTCATATGAATGCACCTCCTTCGATATTATATGCTTCTCTAAATAATAATGCCTCTTTGGCGGATGAGATGGCTTTTCGGGATTCCGGTCCCGGGTCGCAGCCCGTGTGGGACAGGTCTTGCAGCCATGTCCGGGCCTCGTTCATCTGCAGGCAAACGGGCTTCCTTGCCCTGCAATTTGAGTTATCGTGAATTTTGGGTAGATTTCTATGGTTTCTATCCTGTCGGCAACGTAATCAATCGCCATTACTGGATAAGTTGTCGCACATATACATACGGGCAAGAGGCCGTTTCGAAAAAGTGTTTTCAGAACATGACAACAACCCGCAATCCATTTGCGGAACTATTCCAACACCGTACATACGGAGGAGATTCCAACAGTGAAAAATTATGTCTTCACACCAGGCCCGGTAGCCGTCCCGAGCGAAGTTCTTTTAGAAATGGCAAAGCCGATCATCCACCACAGGACGAAGGAGTTCGAGGCTATTTTCGCCGAGGTGAGAGAGGGGCTGAAGTATATTTTCGATACGAAGGAAGAGGTTTTCGTTCTCGCTGCGTCAGGCACGGGCGCGATGGAAGCGGCCGTGGTGAACACGCTTTCCCCCGGGGACAAGGTTCTCGTGATCAACGGCGGAAAGTTCGGCGAAAGGTGGGGCAAGATAGCCCGCGCCTACGGCCTCGAAACGGCAGAGCTTAAAGTCGAGTGGGGATATTCCGCCGACCCGGCCGAGGTGGAGAAGATACTCGATGCCGACCCTTCCATAAAGGCTGTCCTCTTTCAGGCGAGCGAGACTTCGACAGGCGTTCTCCATCCGACGAAGGAGATAGCCGCGATAACACGCAAGCGCGACGGCGTCATATCCATAGTCGACGGCATCACGGGCGTCGGCGTCTTCCCACTTCCCTTCGACGAATGGGGCATAGACGTTCTCGTCGGCGGCTCGCAGAAGGCGTTCATGCTGCCTCCGGGGCTTTCATTCATAGCGCTCAGCCAGAAGGCCTGGAAGTTCTACGAGTCTTCGAAGCTCCCGAAGTTCTATTTCGACCTGAAGCCGGCGCTCAAGAACGCCGAGAAGAACACCACCCCCTACACCCCGGCCGTTACGCTCGTAATCGGCCTCGCGGCCGTGCTCAGGAGATTCAGGGCCGAGGGAAGGGAAGCCATGCACAAGCGCCACGAAAAGCTGGCCTTGGCGATGAGGGAGGCCATGAAGGCGATCGAGCTCGAGCCTTACGTGAAGAGCGTTCCGAGCCCCGCGCTTACGACTGTTATAGCGCCGCCGGAGATAGGGTCGTCCAAGGTTATAAAGGCCCTCGCGAGTGAGTTCGGAATCACAGTCGCCGACGGGCAGGACCAGGCGAAGGGCGTTATTTTCCGTATTTCGCACATCGGCGACATCGACGTCACCGACACAATCACAGGCGTCGCAGCCATCGAGAGCGTCCTTAACGGCCTCGGCTACAAGTTCGATTTCGGAGCGGCCACCAAGAAGGCGTCCGAGATTCTGAGCGCGAAGTAAGTTCCGTAATGTAAATCCGATAAATCTCGGGCCCGGTATTCCGCCGGGCCCTTTCTTTATTCAAATTCCAGGCAGGTTTTTGTCGATGTTCCGGTCGCAGACCCGGAATAGGCTACGCCTTTCCCGTGTCGGTGTTCCCGTAGCAGGGGCCGCCCGCGTCGTCGCACTCTTCCGTCTCGATCTGGAGCGTGACGTGGCTTATGTGGAATTTCCGGAGAAGGAGCGACTTTATCTCGCCCATGAGCGCCTCGCCCGACTGCATGTCGGAAACGACAAGGTGCGCGCTCAGGGCTTCGTGCCCCTGCGTGAGCGTCCATGCGTGGAGGTCGTGAACGCTTATCACGCCCTCGTGGGAGCATATGGATTTCTCCACGGCGTCGATGTCGATGCGGCTCGGGGTGCCTTCGAGGAGTATGTGCGACGAGTCGCGGATGAGGTTCCACGCCCCTCTTAGTATGAGCAACGATATGAGGACGCTTATTATGCTGTCGGCGTAGTACCAGCCCGTAAATATCATAACGAGACCGGCCGCGATGGCGCCTACAGACCCAAGCGCGTCGCTTATAACGTGATACAGGGCCGCCTTCAGGTTGAGGTTCTCGCTCCGGAGCCTGTAGAGGACATAAGCCGAGCCGAGGTTAAGTAAAAGGCCTGCGACGGCGACTATGGTCATTTCGAGGCTCTTTACCGGCTCCGGGGCGCTCATCCTGTGGAATGCCTCGACGATTATCCATACCGATATCCCGACGAGGAGGAGTCCGTTTATGAACGCGCCCAGTATCTCGGCCCTGTAGAAGCCGAAAGTCTTACGCGCCGTCGGGGGCATCGAGGAGAGCCATACGGCCATGAAGGCTATCGTGAGGGCGACGACGTCCGTCAGCATGTGCCCGGCGTCGGAAAGGAGGGCGAGGCTTCGGGTATAAAATCCCGTGGCAGCTTCTATGAACATGAACGCTCCGGTGAAGAGGAGCACGAGCAAAAGCGCTTTTTTCTGGGAGCCGCCGCCTACACCGTGTGAGTGGCCGTGATCGTCCATTTAAGTAAATGGTACACAAACGCGTTATCGCGTCAAAGCGGGAGTCAGCCGGCCGCCAACGCCGCTTCGGCGGGAAAGTGTCTTGCCGCCATCGGGTCCGAATCGAGCTCCGAGGCGAGGTAGCCTATCTGGTACTGGTCGCCGGGGTTGAAGTAAAGCCGCATTCCTTTCGGCGTGACGAAATAGAGCCCGTCCTTGTGCGTGCCCGCCGGAAGCTCGACTTCGTAGACCGGCACGGTTACGGCCCCCGCGCCGAGATTGACGAGACGCCTTTCGTTCCTTAGCTTTCTTATGCTCTCAGCTATGTTCCAGATGCTTGGAAAGAGCTGTCCCTTGACGATAAGCTTCATTCAGAATCCCTCTGGTGGTTGAGGTAAAGAGATTATACCCCGGCTTCGGGTTTTGAAAAGACGCCGCCTTATGTCTTCGTAATCTTTACCCGGGTTATCATGCCGACGCAGGTCATTATCATGTCGAGCCCTGAGCTGCGCTCGTGGACGTATCTCGTGACCATTTCCCCGCCGCAGCGTGCGCACCTGCCGCCGGCGCCGGCCTCGTCCCTGGCGCCGCATTCCGAGCAGAAAAGGTCTTTCTCCTCGTACCAGGCGAGGTGGGAATAGATGAGCTCGTTAAGGCCCCTTTTCCCGAGAGAGTCCGACCATTCGGCGAGGTCGCTCGTTATGGACGCTCTCTTTTTCTCCGGGACTTCTCCGAAGTCGCCCGAGTAAATTTCGTCGTCGTTTACGAATATGCTGAATCTCAGGTTTCGGGTCACAGGAGCATTATTATACCCAGCCGCCGGCTTATCTGCTCGCGGTCTCGGCCCCGAGCACCCTGCTTACGGCGTTCTGTATCTGGTCGACGGAGAAGGGCTTTTTGATTATGTTGTAGGAGCCTTCATCCGAGAGCTCGCCCGGGAGCTGCTCCTCCGGCCGCGCGCTTATTATGACGACGTTCGCGTTCCGGTCTATCGCCCTTATCTCCCTCAGCAGCTCGAGCCCGTCCTTGCTGGGCATGGAGAAGTCGAGAAACATTATATCGAAGTGGTTCTGCTTCATGAGGTCTAGGGCTTCCTCGCCGCTTTCGGCCGTGATGACGTTGTGTCCCGTGCTGGTGAGGCATTCCTTTACTATGTCCCTTATGAATTCCTCGTCGTCTACTATGAGCACGTTCCCCTTCCGCCTGAGCTCAATCACCTTTCCGCTGGGGTTCTGTCGCTGCGGGGTATCGGGCTCGGGCGTTCTGGCCACGGACTGCACGTTAGGGAGGAATATGGTAAACGTCGTTCCTTTATTCGGCTCGCTCGATACCTCTATGCGGCCGCCGTGCCTTTCGATTATGGCGTATATGACGGAGAGGCCGAGACCTGTCCCCGCCTTCGGGCCGTCGCCCGTCTTGGTCGTGAAGAAGGGCTCGAATATCCTCGAAAGGTTTTCGGGAGGTATGCCGACGCCCGTGTCGGAAAAGTCGATTCTAATGAAGTCGTCGACGAGCTTCGTGCTTATGGCTATAGCCCCGCCGCCGGGCATTGCGTGCTTGGAGTTTATGGCGAGGTTTAAAAACACCTGCTGGAGCTCGCCGAGGTTGAGCCTTATCGGCGGGACGTTCTCGTAGCTCCGGAGGATGCGTATCCCTTCCGTCTCGAACGTGTGCTCGACGAGGCCGAGCGCGTCGTCGATGACGTTCTCGATCTGGGATACCTTGAACTTCTCGCCCTTCTGCCGCGAGAACGAAAGCAGCTTGTTCACTATTTCGACGGCCCGGTCGGAAGCCCTTTCTATTATGCGGAGGTCTTTCTTGATGCTGTCGATATCTCCGCGTGTGAGGGCGAGGCTGGTGTAGCCGATTATGCCCGAGAGGATGTTGTTGAACTCGTGCGCGACTCCGGCCGCGAGCTGCCCGACGCCCGACATCTTGGCCGAATGTATGAGCTGCGCTTCGAGCTTCTTTTTCTCCGTTATGTCCTCGGTCGTGGCTATGACTCCGAATATCTCCCCCGACTCGAAGTCGCGTAGAGGCGAGAGTGAGACTTCGAGGAACTTCCCTTCGTATCTTATCTCGTGCTTCGTGGAGTAAGAAGTATCGCTCAGTATCTTCGGGATTATGGTGTCGAAGTTTATGCCCTGAAAGAGCCAGCTCAGCTTCTCGCCCCTGCACTCCTTGCCGAATATCTCGGCTGTCTTCGGGTTCGAGCTTACTATTACAAGGTCCCTGTCCGTCGTTATTATGCTCTCTATAGTGCTGTTAAGTGTGTTTTCGAGCTCCCTGTTCCTCTCCCTCACCTTTTTTTCGAGGTTCGTGTTGAGCTCCTTCAGGTCTCTCAGGAGCCGCGTGTTTTCCCTGTAAAGCTCGTACCTGTCGGCAGCGTGCTCGATTACGCTCTTCAGCTTCCCGTAATCGAGGGGCTTTATGAGGTAGTCGAAGGCCCCGTTCTGTACAGCCTCGACGGCCGTTTCGAGCGAGGCGAACCCGGTCATGAGGATTACCGGAATGTTCGGGTCCTTGTTCTTTATCTCCTCCAGTAGGTCTATACCGCTCTTGAGCGGCATTTTGATGTCGGAAAGGACTACGTCGAAGGAGGTGGTTTTAAGGAGGTCCGCCGCTTTCTCGCAGTTATTCGCGACGAGTACGTCGTACCCTTCCTTGGTCAGTATGTCGGAGATGATTTTCAGAATAAGCTGCTCGTCATCAACGACAAGAACCCTTTTCAAATCCTCAGCCATTTGCCTCTCCTTCCCTAATATTAAGGTTATTTACGGGGAGTTCAATCGTAAAGACCGTGCCTTTATCCTTCTCGGAGCTCACTATTATCCGGCCCGAGTGCTTCTCGATTATCTTGTACGCTATCGAAAGCCCGAGACCGGTTCCCATGTCCTTCTTGGTGAAAAACGGGTCGAAGATGCGCGTAATGTCTTCTTTCGCTATGCCGATTCCCGTGTCCTCGAAACTGATGCATACGTTCCGGGACGGCACGGGGCCGGAATCCGAATAGCCGATCGAGGTTTCTATCCCGAGGCTGCCTCCCTTCGGCATGGCCTGCACCGCGTTCAGTATGATGTTTATGAAGACCTGCCAGAGCTGGTTCGGGTCGGCCATGATGAGCGGGATCTCCGGGTCGAATTTCGTGGAGAGCTTTATGTCGTTGTCGGAAATCTGCTTTCTCACCAGAATAACCACGTTCTCGAGGACGGCGTTTATGTCCACCTTCTCGAAATACGGCGGCTCGGCCCTCGAAAACTTGAGGAGGCTGTCTATGAGCCTGTTGGTCCTGTCTATCTCCTGCTTGATGTAGTCGAGATATTCGCCGACGGTCTCGGCGTTCTCCTGGTTGACCATATAAGTCGAAAGGTAGTAGCGCGCTCCCTCGATTATGTTGAGCGGGTTTCTTATTTCGTGCGCGACCCCTGCCGCGAGCTGACCTATGGCCGACATCTTCTCGGCGTGAACGAGCTGTGTCTGCATGTCCTTGAGCTCGCTGTTCGTCTTTTCGAGTTTCTTGGCGTAATCCTCTACGAGCTTGAACGCGAGCGCGTTTTCGATCGCTATGGCGCTCTGGTTCGCGAGTATCCTGAGGAGGTTCACGTCGCGGGACGTGTAGGAGAGCCTCGATTTCTTGTCGCCGAGAACTATGAACCCTATAAGCTGCCTCTTGAAGAAAACGGGCATGAAGAGGGAAGCCGTGAACCTGTCGAACTCGGCCAGAAGCTCCTCGGAGTCGAGCTTGTATTTATCGTCCGAGACGAGGTCTTCCCTGAAGAGCTCCTTCTTTTGCTGATTGAGCTCGAGGACGAGCGGACTGTCCTCCCGTATGGGCTCGTCCGCCCCGGGGGGGAGGTCGCTCCCGTCTTTTACGAACGCCTCGTATGTGCCCGATTCCTGGTTGTAGATGTATACCAGGACGGGCGAGGCGAACATCGTATTTTCTATTATGGTGATTATCTTGTCGACGATCTTGTCGAGGCTTAAGAGCGAGGTCATGGCGTAGCTGACCTCTTCGACCGTGCGCTTGTAGTCGTATTTCTTTCTGAAGAATGTGAGGTCGACGAAATCCTGTATTCGGTTCTTGAGCGGGTTAAGCGCTATTACGAGAAAGGCGCTGAGAACTACGAAGAATGCGGGGTTCCTCCAGCCGCCGTACCGTGCGAAGACGACGTTGAACGCGAATATAGTGAGCGCCGACATCCCGACGACGGCCCCGGTGAGGAGGCCGTAGGTAAGGGCCTTTTCCAAAATGACGTCTATGTCGAAGAGCTTGTGCTTTACTATGGCGTACGCTATCGAGAGCGGGAATATCACGACGGTCAGCGCCATCAGGTTATACGGCATGTCTATGTTAAAGACCGTAATGCCGGCCGCGGCCGCAGCGGGCACGAGGAGGCCGAATATGCACCCGAGGAGTATTATCTGCGCCCTTTGCTTTTCGAGCGCCGAAGCGGGGCGGAGATAGGTCATCAGCGAGGAGACGGGGAATATGACAGTGCTCAGGACGACGTACATCCAGGTGACGGTGTTTACGTGCCTCCAGACGTCGTACGAATGGAAAAATATGTAGTTGAGGATGAAAAGCATCGCGGATATAAAGAGGAATGCAAGCGATACGACATTCTGGGCCGAAGCCTTTATGCGGGTGTCCGACGGGAATATGAACATCAGGTGTATGCCGGCCACGGGACTGAACACCCAGGCGAAGAATATGAGCTGATCGAGGATGTGCGACGCCTGCGCGTCGAAGGAGCCTGTAAACCATATGCATATGGCTGCGCAGAAGAGGAAGAATGCCCTCCCTTCCCGCGCGTTCGGCTTCATCCTCAAAACGAGCGCGCCGATTACGAAGAACACCACCCCCATGGTGAATATGACGCCGAACATCTGGGCGAAATCGCGAGCCTTGAAGGTCTGGGTGGGTATGGAAACGTTAAACGTCGAGCCGTTCCTTTCGATCTTGTATTCGACGTCCGTGCCGACGGGGAGAGCACCGGTTATCCTGAAAAGCTGGGACGGATTGTTTATACGTACGCCGTTCGCCTCTATGACCCTGTCCTTGAATCTTGTGAGCTTCTCGCCGTTTTCGACGCCGGGGGTTATGTCGGTGACGACCGTGTTGCCGTAAAAGAAAAACCCCGGGTAAGACCTGTCTATCCAGGTGATCCCCAGTGCGAGATTCCCTATGCAGAATATCAGCAGCAGAAAAGCCAGAACGCTGAATGCCGATTTCTTGAGCCTGTCCTTGTCTATCGCCGGCATCATTCCTTATTCGTCAACATTCTCGTTATCGTTTTCTTTTATTGGCTTTTTATCTATTCGCTTTCCGTACATGTCCCAGTGTATGTCGACCCTGCCGCCCAGCTTTTCGACCATTCGCTGCGATGCGGGATTGTCTTCGAGCACCCACGTGCCAGCGGCTTTCTCGTAGCCTTTGTCCATCATCTCCGCGCATACGCCGGCGAGGAGCGCAGTGCCGAGGCCCTTCCCGGCGTATTCCGGCAGGAGGCCCGATATCATGAGCACGCCTTCCCTGATGCCCTTCATTTTCAAAGGAAGCTTTAAAAGCCTGTGGGGCTTCATCTCGCCGTCGAGCCCCCTGAATACCGGGGCGTACTGCGGGAAGCCGCCGATGAAGCCGACTGTCTTTCCGCCGGCCTCTGCGACGAGCCAGAACTCGGGCTTGATGAGCGCCTTGAACTCGTCCGCGATCTCGATGAATTCGTCGTATTCCAGGGGAACGTTGCCCCAGAGATATGCGAGCGACTCGTTAAAGACGTCTACGACGCCCCTGACCTCGTTCTCCCACTCGGATTTTTTCATGTGCCTTATCTTTACGCGCCCGGGTTTGAATCCCTTCGCGTATTTCCGTATCTTCGCGGCGTTTTCTTCGGACTTGAAATCGATCGTGTAATGGAGGAGCTTCTTTATCGGCGCCATGCCGGCGGCTGCAAAGTAATCGTGATAGTAGGGCTGCGTGTAAACCTGTAAGAACGACGGCACCTTGCCGTAGTTACTCGAAAGGAGCCCCCCGCCGAAGAGGCCGAATATGCCGTTTACGGGGCCGATAATCTCCCTCGCGCCTTCTTTCCCGAGGAATTCCTCCGCCTCGGCGAAAAGAAGACGGACGGCCTCTTCCTTGAAGGGAAGGGCCTCGAAGAAGCCGACGAAACCGGCCTTTGTGTTGTGAAAATTGTTGTAGTAGTTGTCGATGAAGGCGCTCATTGTTGCGACGATCCGGCCGTTTTCCTCGGCCACGAAGCGCTTTCCGTAGACCTTCCTGAAGTAGAAGTAATCGTACGAAACGAGCTTCACCTGGTCTTTTATGAGGAAGTAGGGAACCCAGGCCGGATAATCCTTATATACGTCCCACGAGAACCTGACGGATTTTTCCATGTCGGCCGGAGACGAGATTTCCCTGACGGCGTATCTCGCGTCCTCCGGGATGTTTCTCACGGGCGCGCTTCCTATGACGCCGAACTCCTTTCCCAGGCTCTCCATGATTCCGAGGGCCTCGTTCATGTCCTCCATGGTGTGTGTGGCCATCATGCTGAACCTGAACCTTTCCTGCCCCTTGGGGACTGCGGGGTGGGGGATAGCGTTCACGTAAAGGCCGGCCTCGTGGAGCCTCCGGCTCATCTTTTTCTGCTTCAGCTCCTCGCCTATGAGGACGGGTATGACGGCCGTTTCGCTGGGCCCGGTGACGAATCCGAGGGCCTTTAAGCTCTCCCTCATGTACTTGATATTGCGCCAGAGATTGCGGTGGAGCTGCTCGTCCGTTTCCATGACCTCAATCGCCGCGAGGACCGACGCCGCAACGGACGGCGGAAAGTTCGACGAGAAGAAAAAGGACCTCGTGTAGTAGCGGAGGTAGTTGACTACCTCTTTCGTCGAGGCTATGAAGCCGCCGATGCCGCCAAGGGACTTACTGAGCGTGCCCATTACGATATCGACGTCTCCGGGCTTCATCTTGAAATAGTTCGGCGTGCCGCGTCCCCTGTCGCCTATGACGCCCGTCGCGTGGGCCTCGTCCACCATGATCTTGGCGCCGTAGCGGTGGGCGACCTCCGTTATCTGGCGGAGAGGGGCGATGTCGCCGTCCATGCTGTATACGCCGTCGACTACTACGAGCTTCCCGTTGAAATTGTCCTGGTTCCGCTTGAGGACGCCTTCGAGGCTGTCGACGTCCGAATGCTTGAACGTCCTGAATTTGCCGGTCGAGAGCATGCAGCCGTCGATGATGCTGGCGTGCGCGAGCCTGTCGATGACGGCGAGGTCGTCGTTCTTGACAAGGGCCTGAATGCATCCGAGGTTGGTGACGTATCCGCTCGGGAATATTATCGCGTCTTCGCACCCTTTAACCTCGGCGAGTTTAATTTCGAGCTGCCTGTGTATGTCGTACGAGCCCGCGAGGAGCGGCACCGAGCCCGCGCCCGCGCCGTATTTCTGGAGGTTCTCGAGGGCTATTTTGACGACCTTGGGATGGGAGGTGATGCCGAGGTAGTTGTTGCTGCCCATCATTATCATCTCTTTCTTTTTGCCGGTGAAGTCGTCGTCTATTATCACCCTGTTGGCCGACGGCGAGGCGAGGGGCCTTCTGTACCTTATATACCCCTTGGACTCCATGTCGAGCTTGTACTGCCAGAATACTTCGGTTTTTTTGAAGAGGTCCCTGTCTGGTATGTCGCTGAAGTCGGAAAGGTAATAGTAGTCGGAGTTGAGCTTGTTTTCGTTACTGGCTATGAAGCTTTCGAGCTTGGCCCTGTCGGAATCGTAGAGGCTCACGAATTCGAGTGCTATCCCTCTCGGCAAATCCCCTTCGGGCTCGATCCTCTTAACCTCGCAGTAAACCTTGACCGGGAGCGACCACTCGGAAAGGTCGCATTCTACGAGGATTTTCGTGCCGGGTGCGTACTGCTCTTCCGTCTCTACGAAGATGCCGCTAGGGGATAAATTTCTCGCCCTGCCTATGAGCTTCCCCGTGTTTCTTGAATAGACCTTGAAGCTCGCGGGGACACGATCGTCCCTGCGACGATCCTTGTTATCCCTTATTACGATACCCATCTCTTTCGCCTCTGTGGGTAGCTAATTTTGCCAATATTCTTTAATATAGTTAAGAATATCGTTTATAGCTTTGGTATAATTATCGTCGATTATTGCAATTATTGCAAGTTTCTTACTTCGGCAACCCAACCACCATAGGCGCCGGCTTCCCGGACGCCCTTAGGCTTGTGGCTTTGCGTCCCGCGCTTTCACGCGGTTTGCCTTTTTCGAGGGGGATACCCAATGGGAAGTCTAGTGCAGTTCGTAATTAGTTTCAATACATTAAGCGTAATAAATCGCTGCATAATCCGGAAGAGGAAAGGACTGCAAGTGTAGTTTGGGACGCGAATGGCCTGTAGTCCAAACGCTTACTTTATCGTGTAATTCGCGGCGCATACGTCATGTCGCGCCGTTATTCGGATGCCGGCAGACGACAGTATCTTTTGAAGAATTAAAGATGCTTGGATAATTTTCAGATCCTGGCCGTTTTGGAAAGGAGAAGGTGATCGGCGAGGACGAGGTTTACCATGGCCTCGGCTATGGGGACTGCCCTCGGGCAGAGGCACGGGTCGTGTCTTCCCTTGACTACGAGGTCCTTCGGATTACCCCACCTGTCGACGGTCTTCTGAACCTTAGATATGGAAGACGTCGGCTTTATCGCGATGCGGACTATCAGGTCGGCGCCGTTCGTGATGCCCCCGAGAAGGCCGCCTGCGTTGTTTGTTTTAAAGGCGAGCTTCCCGTCCTTGTCCTTGTAGAAGAGGTCGTTTACCTGGGAGCCCTTTCGCTTCGACGCCTCGAAGCCCATTCCTACCTCGAACCCCCTTATACCGCCGAGGCTCATGAGTGCCGCCGCGAGGTCGGCGTCTATCTTGTTGAACACGGGGCTTCCGAGGCCCGGGGGAAGTCCCCTGGTAATAACTTCGACCGTCCCGCCTATGGAGTCGCCCTCCCTTCTCACCTTATCTATGAGCTCTATCATCTCGTCCACCTTCGACGCGTCGGGACACCTTACTATATTCCTTTCTATCTCGTCGAAGTCGGTCTTCTTTGCGACTATCTTCCCGACGCTCCTGACGAAGCCGTAAGTGGTTATGCCGCTGAGGTTTAATATCTTCTTTGCGATGGCTCCGGCCGCCACCCTGCCGACAGTCTCCCTCGCCGAAGACCTGCCGCCGCCCCTGTAATCCCTGAATCCGAATTTTGCGTCGTAGGTGAAGTCCGCATGTCCGGGGCGGTAGGTGTCCTTGATGTCCTCGTAGGATTTGGAAATGGCGTCGGTGTTTCTTACAAGGAGGGAAATCGGGGTGCCGAGGGTCTTCCCCTCGAATACGCCGGAGAGTATCTCGACAGTGTCGGGCTCTTTACGCTGGGTCGTTATCTTGCTCTGGCCCGGGCGCCGCCTGTCGAGCTCGAACTGAATGTCCGATGGCGCAAGCTCGAGCCCTGAAGGGCAGCCGTCGACGACGACGCCCACTGCGGCGCCGTGCGATTCGCCCCACGTCGTTATGCGAAACAGTTGTCCGAAGGAGTTTCCCGGCATAAACGAAGATTATATTAACGGGCAATCCTGTGCAAATAAAGGGAGCGCGCCAAAACGGCGCCGCAGTTGCCAGAATCGAAACGTGCGCCGCCGCTTCAGCAGTCAGCGGCTAAAGATACCCGTGCTCCTTAAACCATTTGACGGTCCTTTCTATAGTCACTTCGAGCGGGACGGGCCCAAATCCGAGCTCCCTCACGGCCTTCGAGTTGTCGACGTACCAGAAATGTTTCGAGCCCTTGATGGAATCGATGTCCATGGCGACGTAATTCGGCGCGGATATACCGAATATCTTCTCGGCTATGTAGGCCCCGGCATAGGCGAGGGGGTAGGGAATCTTGAGCTTCGGCCTCGGGATTCCGGTGACCTTCTCCATCACCTCGAAGAGCTCCTTTATCGTGATGTTGCGGTTACTGAGAATGTATTTCTCGCCTACGCGTCCTTTCTCCGCGGCGAGGAGATGACCCTCGGCGACGTCCTCTGCGTCGACGAGATTGATCCCGCCGTCCGTGTATCCGGGGAGCCTCCTCTTGCAGTACCATAGTATTATTCCAGACGTCGAAACATAAACGTCCCCCGCGCCTATGACGAGCGAGGGGTTGACTATAACGAGCGGGAGCCCCTTTTCCACGAACCTGAGCGCCTCCTGCTCGGCGCGGTACTTGGAGAGGATATATTCTATGTCGGTGCCCTCGGGATCGAAGGGGGTGTTTTCGTCGGCGACCTCTTTTCCGGGCTTTAGCCCGATCGCGGCTATGCTGCTCGTATAGACGGCCTTCTTGATCCCCGCCTCCATCGCCGCGGTAAAAACGTTATTCGTCCCGCCGACGTTAACGTCCTCCATTTTCTTGTAGTCGGCCTGCTTGAAAGATACGACCCCCGCCGCGTGGTAAAGTGTGTCGCAGCCATCGATCGCCTTCCTCACGGACTCCATGTCGGTAACGTCGCCGTAGACCTTCTCGACGTCCATGTCGTCGATGTTGACGGTTTTACTCGACCGGCGGAGGAGTATCCTCACCTTCTCGCCCCTCCCGGCGAGCTTCCTTACGATGTGCGAGCCTAAAAACCCCGTGGCCCCCGTTACTAGAGTGGGCATGACGCGGCCTCCTTCGAATGGGTGAAAATTCATATTACTACACCCGCCCCGGAAAAACAACGCGGCGTCCGCGTCTCCCCGGGCAAAGCGCCGATTTTTAGACGCGCCCCGATTGAGAACGCCGCATATCAGGGTATATTACTTGTCACCACGGGAGTGAACGCCGGATGGACCTCGAAGAATTTATAAGAGACAGGGAGTACGGGGAGGGCGAGCGGAAGCTCGAAAGGGCGCTCTTCATCGCCAAGAGGGAGTGGGATAACGTCAGGACATCGCTCGCCAGGGCGGGGGATATCGGCGGCTTCAACAAGGCCGATTTCATGATAGGGATAATCGAGGAAGACGTCATAATAAGAAAGCCCCTCGAAAGCCCGACGAAATCCGTTTCCGGCTACTCGCCTACTTTCTACCCGATGTACTTCGTCCAGAACCTCGTCAGGATGGATGAGAAGCTTCCCGAAAAGGGGTACAGCACCCCCGAAGCGCTTTACGTTTACATAGAGCTCGCGACGCGGGCCGCTGAAAGGCTCGGTCTCGAAGGAACTTTCTCCATGGCCTTCGGCGCGGGGTACGCCAGCGTCAGGACAGGCTGGATCGCCGAAAAGGGATTCCCCGTCGAGAGGAAGATATTCGCCGACATTTTCTTCAGCGGCAGGAAAAAGGACTACGCCTGGGAATCACACTGGAGCTCCGTCAACGACAGGCTGGCCGAGCTCGTCAAAAAATTCACGGCCTGGCAGAAGGACGAGAAGCTCTTCAGGAAGGAAGTCAAATCCCCCGCCGTCGTCGTACCCATGATGGTCTAGCGGATGGTCTGAGCGCTGATATACAGGTCAAGAAAGCGGTTCCCTAGGGATTAAAACTCCCCGAAGTCATTCCTCTCAAACACGCTACATATATTCGTCGTCGTAGGTTTCGTCCCTGTCCTTAAACGTCGGAACACCTCTACTGCTGTCGAGGAATGTGAGCTTCACGGTGCCGACGGGTCCGTTACGCTGCTTGGCTATGATGAGCTCGGCGAGGCCGTCCCTTTCCTCGTCGCCCCTTTTGTAGGCGTCCGCCCTGTGAATGAACATGACGAGGTCGGCGTCCTGCTCTATCGCGCCGCTCTCCCTTAAGTCCGCAAGCTGGGGACGCCTGTCTGCCCGGGATTCCGTCTGGCGGCTGAGCTGTGAGACGGCTATGACGGGGACGCTCAACTCCTTCGCGAGGGCCTTTAAAGAGCCGGATATTTCGGCTATCTCCCGCTCCCTGCTCTCCGCACGCCTGCTCCCCCTCATGAGCTGGAGGTAATCGACGATTATCAGGTCGAGACCTTTGTCGCGCTTCTGACGCCTCGCCTTGGCCCTTATTTCGAGGACGGTTATTGCGGGCGTGTCGTCGATGTAAATCCTTGCGCGGCTGAAGTCGTCGGCCGCCTTCACGAGGCTTTCGAGCTCCTCGTCTTTTATATAGCCGCTCCGGATGTGGGAATAGCTGACGATGGCCTTCATCGAGAGGAGCCTCAGCATGAGCTGCTCCTTCGTCATTTCGAGGGAGAATATGCCGACGCACTTGCCAGCGTGGAGGGCGGCATTGGTCGCGATGTCGAGGCAGAACGAAGTCTTCCCGAGGCCGGGCCTCGCGGCGACTATTATAAGGTCAGACGGCTGAAGCCCCGTCGTCATGTAGTCGAGCCGCTCGAAGCCTGAGGGCACGCCCGAGACCATCTCCTTCCGCGCGTGGAGGGATTCTATTATGTCGAGCGCGGCCGAGGCGAGGTACTTCGAGTCGTAAAAGCTCGGCTTTATCTTGTTCTGTGATATGTCGAGTATCGTGTGCTCGGCCCTGTCTATGAACTCGTCTATGTCTATGTTGCCGTCGTGACCGCGGTGGGCGATGTCCGTCGCGGCCATGACGAGGTTCCTGATAATCGCCTTCTCCCTTACGAGCTGGGCGTAGTAGTTGACGTTCTCCGTCGCAGGGACGAGCTCCGTAAGGTATGTCAGATAGCTGCTCGCGCCCACTTCTTCCAGCTGGTTACCGTTATTCCGGAGATAATCGAACAGGGTGAGGAGGTCTATGGGCTTATTCTCCCTGTCGAGCTCTATCATGGCGCTGTATATCTTCCTGTGAGCGTCCTTGTAGAAGTCGTCCGGGGTCAGCACCTCCATGACCTGATTTATGGACGTGCTCTCGATGAGTATCGCTCCGAGCACGGCCTGCTCGGCCTCGATATTCTGGGGAAGTGAGCGGGTAAGCATCTCCATGGCTAGTATATTAAAGCACCTGCCGCCGTTTTCAACAAGGCGGTCCGGACGCTCCGTCACCAGCCGTACGAGAGCCTTTCGGCGAGGCGCTTATCGAGCCCGTTTTCAATTATTTTTTTCTGGGCCGAGGGTATGTCGTATTCGGCGCGCCTGAATTCGATTCCCGATTCGGTGTCGTAGATAATATATGCGGCGCGGGGATCTCCGTCGCGCGGCTGGCCGACGCTCCCCGGGTTTACGAGCCGCCTCTCCGGCCCGGCGGGGGATTTGTGCTGCGCGGGGACGTGCGTGTGCCCGAAAAAGCAGAGCGCGTGTCTGCCCATGAGACCGAACTCGGGCTCGGCGTCCCGGTAGTCGAGGATGTATTTGTCGGGGTCGGATATCGCCCCGTGGACGGCCATGAAATGCTCCGTCTCTATCCTCTCCGGGAGCGTGGCGAGAAAGCTCCTGTTTTCCTTCGTGAGCTCCTCCCTCGTCCAGAGAGCCGCCTCCCTGGCCGCGGAGTTGAAGTTGTAGGTCTCCGTAACGCCTGACGCCGCGGCGTCGTGGTTCCCCATCACGGACGGTATATTCCTTTCCCTTATTATATCGGTGCAGGCGTTGGGGTCGGCCCCGTAGCCTACTATGTCGCCGAGGCATATGATCGCTTCCGGCCCGATGGCGTCTATCTCTGATAAAACGGAAAGGAACGCTTCCAGGTTCGAGTGTATGTCGGATATTACGGCGTATTTCACCGGAACGCCTCCGCGCCGGAAGGACTGCTATCCGATAATGACGATTCCTATGTCCATCACGTTAGTTCCCGTAGGGCCCGTGAAGACGAGGTCTCCGAGCTTGTCGAAAAAGTCGTAGGAATTATTCTGGGCCAGGTGCTCGCGTGCGCTCACGTTCATCGCCCTGGCTACGAGCCTGCTCTGCCCGTCGCATATCGCCCCCGCGGCGTCTATCGGGCCGTCGATACCGTCCGTATCGCAGAATAGCCCGGCGATGTCGTGCCCTATGATCTCCATGGCGAAGGAGAGGGCAGTTTCGGTGCTCCTCCCGCCCTTGCCGACGGCAGTCGTGTTGTGAACTGTGACCGTCGTCTCGCCGCCGAATATGATGCACGCGGGCTTTGCCACAGGGATGCCGAACCTCTCGACGTCGAACGCGATGGATGCTACGACCTTTGCGACTTCCCTCGCCTCGCCGCTTATCTGGGAGGAGAGGAGGAGCGTGTTGTATCCGAGCTCTTCCGCTTTTTTCTGGACTGCTTTGAGGGATTTGAAATTGCTTCCGACTATAAGCGTCTGGACCTTGTCCGGGTCTATCTCCCCTTCCTTCAGGGTTTCGGGAACGTTGCCAAGCCGCCCTTCTTCGAGGTGAACCACTACGTGCGGCGGGAGCTTGTGCTCTATTCCGAGGGCCTCTATGACGCGCCAGGCGTCTTCGAACGTCGTCGGGTCGGGGACAGTCGGCCCGGAGGCGATGGCGTCGAGCCTGTCGCTCACGGCGTTCGAAAGAAGCAGGGTTATGACCCTCGCCGGGAGCGCCTTTTTGAGGAGACCGCCGCCCTTTATCTGGGAGATGTGCTTCCGGACGGCGTTGAGGCCGTACTTGTCCACCCCCGACCTCAAGAGCGTCAGCGTAGCTTTTTCCTTGTCCTCGATGGATATGCCGGGGACGGGCAGCGCCAGGAGGGCGCTTCCTCCGCCGGATATGAGGAATATGACGAGGTCCTTTTCGCCTGCGTTTTCGAGTATCGAGACGACTTCCTTCGCGGCGTTGACGCTCCTTTCGTCCGGTATCGGGTGGCTCGAAAGGTAAAATCCGAGCTTGTTGTAAGGGTTTTCGGGCTGTGTGTTAGAGACGACGAGCCCCCCGGTGAGCCTGTCCCCGAGGACTTCCTCGACAGCCTCCGCCATCGAGCTCGCGGCTTTCCCGAAGGCGATGACGTAAATCGATTCGTGCTCGTCGAGGTCGTACTTCGCCGAATCGACCATGAGCGTCGAGCCCGCGAGCCTCACGTGGTCGAGTACGCATTTTTTCGGATTGGCCGCTTCTACGGCCTCGCTATACATTTCGAGCGCATGCTCTCTTGCCTGTTTGAGGTCCATGCTGAGTGTCCGGCCGCGGCAGAGCCGCAGTGTGAGTTTATTCTATAACGACGGGCAAGTCAGTCTTTTCTGAGCTCTTCCAGGAGCTTGTCTACCCTTTCTCTCGTGAGGTTTTCTTCGAGCGTATCGTCGACGAGCATCACTGGGGCGGTGCCGCACGACGCGAGACACTCCGCTTCCATGAGCGTTATCTTGCCGTCCGCCGTGGTTTCGCCGAATTTCACCCCGAGCCGCTCGCACACGTGATGCTCCATCTGCTCGGCGCCCCTCAAGGCGCAGGCCAGGGTACGGCATAGCCAGACGACGTGCTTCCCGACGGGCTGTCTGAAGAACATCGTGTAGAAAGTCGCCACGTTCTGGACACTCGAAGGGGGAAGGTCCAGCATCTCGGCCGTCTTCTCCATGGATTCGTTGGAGAGGTGGCCGTATTCGTTTTGAATCTCTCTCAGAACGGGTATTAGGGCCGATTGCTTGGTTTCGGAAGAAGATATTATTGCGTCTAGTCTGGCTTTCAGCTGTTCTGGGAAAGTCATGGCCTTTTAACTCCGGAATTTGCTCAGATAATCTTACATGTTTTGGGCCTCTCTGCAAGATTCCGGCAGGTAAAGCGGGATTATTTGACTCCGGGCCGAGCGTCCAAATAATATTGATTTTAACGAGGCCTCCGCCTTGTCGGGGGCGGCAGACGAAGGAGAAGACATGCTCAGCGTATTCAGAAAATTGTTCGAAGGCGGCGTAGAGGGCGAAAGGACGGCGAAACCCGGCTCCTCCGGGGACAGGATAAAGACGGCCACGTGCGTGATACTCCTCGAGGCGGCGACGGCGGACGAGACCTTTTCCGCTGAAGAGCGGGGGAAAATAATAGGGGCCCTCAAGAAGAGGTTTTCAATGACGGACGCCGAAGCGGAGGAGCTGATTGCAAGCTCCATCGCAGAAAGAAAGGACGCGACCGACCTCTGGCACTTTACGAATGTCATAAACCGGAGCCTGAGTAACGAGGAAAAGTACGAGATCATGGAGCTCGTGTGGGAAGTGATTTATTCCGACGGGACTCTCGACCAGCTCGAAAATTACATAGCGCGGAAGCTCCTCAACATGCTCAATATAGACCATTCGAAGTTCATCGAGCTTAAGCTTAGGGCGAAAAGCCGCGCGAGGGCGGAGTGACGGGGCTTCTCCGGCACGCACCGGGGACGACTCGCGGGAAAGCCGGACGATTTATTCACCACTTGAGACATATTCGCTTCCTTATCACACGAGTCACAGATAAAATAGATAACTATTATTTCAGCGGAGCCTCCTGTGAGCCAACCTGAAAACCGAAAGCGCGTCGCCATCATATCCGGTCTGCGGACGCCTTTTGCCAGGTCGGGCACCCTCTATAAAGACCTCACCCCTCTCGACCTCGGCAAGATAGCCGTGACGGAGCTCGTTAACCGTACGGAAATAAACCCGGCCGATATTGGCGCACTAATACTGGGGAACGTTATGCCGTCTGTCAGGACGCCGAACGTCGCAAGAGACGTTGCCCTCGGCTCCGGGATTCCCGACCGCGTCCCGGCGTTCACGGTTTCGAGCTCCTGCGCCTCTTCGGCGCAGGCCTTCACGAACGCCGTCGACAGCATACTCTCCGGCGCGGCGGACGCCGTTATCGCGGGCGGCGTGGAGTGCGCATCCGAAAACCCGTATCTATTCTCGGCCGGAAGGAGGCCTGCCGGGCTCGAAGGTGCACGGGGCAAAAATCTCATCGATAAAGTGAGCCCGCTTTTAAGGATAGGCGCTTCCGGGCAGGGGCCAGTGCTTGCCGTCATGCCTGAAAGGTACACGGGGCTCACGACAGGCGAGGCGGCCGAAAAAATAGCGAGCGAGTACAAGATAAGCCGCGCCGAGCAGGACGGCTTTGCGCTGAGGAGCCATACGTTCGCGGCCCGTGCGCGGAACGAGGGAATTTTCGAGGACGAAATAATACACACCTTCATACCTCCGAATTTCAAGGAGGCGATACTGAACGACAACTCCATAATTGAAGATGCGAGCATGGATTCGCTCGCGGCCCTTCCGCCCCTTTTCGACAAGGAATTCGGGACGGTGACAACGGGCAATTCCGCCCCGCTCGCGGACGGCGCTGCGGCTATACTGCTGATGAGCGAGGAGAAGGCGAAGGCGCTCGGCTACAAGCCGCTTGCATACGTGAAGTCGTACGGCTACTCGGCTTCCAATCCGGACGGCGAGCTCCTGACGAGCTCCGTTTACGCAATAATAAAGGCGCTCGACAGGGCGGGCATATCCCTCGGCGACATAGACCTCGTCGAAATGCACGAGGCCTTCTCGGCGCAGGTTATATCCAACGTAAAAGCTTTATCATCGAAGAGCTTCGCCAAGGAAAAGCTCGGACGCACGCAGGCCGCGGGAGAAATCGACATGGACCGGTTCAACGTTTCGGGCGGCTCCATCGCCATAGGCCACGCGCTCGGGGCCACCGGCGCGAGGCTGATTACGACGCTCGTTTACAGGATGGCAAAGAGGAAAGGGCAGTTCGGTCTCGTCGCGCTCCCGGCTTCGGGAGGCCTCGGGGCGGCGATTGTCCTGGAGAAGGAATGACGACCAAAGAGCGTGAGCACAAAACGGGTAGCGTTTCCTACACCGTCGACAGCGACGGGGTCGCGACCCTCCTCGTCGACACGCCCGGAAGCGCCGTCAACAGGCTCCGGCACGAGGACTATCTGACGATCGACGAGCTCTTGGACAAGATAGAGAAAGACCTCGACATGCTCGAAAGCGACGACGAGATAAGGGCCGTCGTCTTAGTGAGCGACAAGGACGGGAGCTTCATAAACGGGGCCGACGCGGGAGAGTATCTCGAATTCACGCTCGCCGACGAGGGACGGTCATACAGCC
>CAZUDM010000019.1:0-54485 GCA_964618635.1 uncultured Spirochaetia bacterium | reverse complement strand
TGCGGAGAGCTTTGGAAACTCCCCATTTACTCATCCCAACTTCCTTTGCGATCCTTCCACGAGAGTATCCAAAGTCGAATAATGTGATAATTCTGCTATCGCGTTCGGGATCATTTCTGAATGAGAACTGATTAGATTTCGCTCGCAGTCTCGAGACTTGACAGGCAAGGGTTGCAACTTGCTCCTCATAAATTTCAATGAAGATCGGTAAAATTTCCTTTTCGATTATACGACTTACATGGTTCCATTCTAATAAGTTGTTTCTATATTTGTTGCCAATTTGTCTTATCTCGAAATTTATCTTACCTAGAACATTTAGATTATATTTTGTCATTCTCACTCCAGACCAGAACTCAATTGTGCAGTTATATGTTAATACTAAATGATTTATAATAACACTTGATTAGAAACCTTGCAGGTTGACCGGAGTTGCCGTTATAGATTTATTAATTTAGCAGCTAAACAATTCCGCACCAAAGCATTGAAATTCGATGATTATAATGCTCGGTTGGCTATTAAATAAACAGGGAGATGATTGTGGGACTTTTTGATGATTGGTGCGATATAAGTAAGATGAATAATGCCAATAAGCGGTTATGGACTCTGAAGGAGAAAATCACAGGACGCGAAGAAGTTCACGATCGCCTTATCGAAGCTGTGCGTTCTCATTACGCTTGTCTTGATAACATAGCACGTGATATAAAGAATCTAGGATACAACGGGACCGCGGAGATTCTTAAAGCAAGGATCCCTCAAAATAAAAAGACAAGATCAGGTGAGCTTGGCGAAATATTGGCGACGGAGATTGTAGAAGAAGGTATGGGATATTCAGTACCAGTCCGTCGATTGAGATATAAAGACCATCGTGAAATGCCGTTAAGAGGCGATGATTTTCTCGGGGTTTGTTGTGAGGAGGGAGCAACGCTGAAGTTGCTAAAAGGTGAATCAAAGAGTGGAGTATATATTGACAGTAGGATAGTTAAAAAAGCCCGCGAAGCTCTCAACAGGGATGATGGGCGACCAACGCCATCTTCTCTACTTTTTGTTGCCGATCGACTTTTAGAATCAATAGACGATGAGTTGCAGCAACTTGGGCGTCTTCTGAGAGTTGAAATTGCAACTAGAAACGTACCTAAATCACGGATAGAACATGGATTGTTCGTTATGTCGGGTAATAATCCTTTACAAGAGCTTTCCGAGGATCTCAGAATTGCAAATGATAATAATAGTCATATGAGTATCCATTTACACATCCATGATCACCAAGATTTTATAGACAATATTTATAGTGGAGTTCTTGACCTTGGAGACGATTGAAGAACTTAAGGAGTTTCTAGCTTCTGTAACAGTTGAAGGGTTACGTGGAAAATTGTTAACACGTGGTGAGGCACGTGCTGCAATGCGAAGTAATGGTGTACTCCCAGAATATGCGCCTCAGTTTGGTGAGGATATCGATGCCGATCTGGCCGAATATGGATTTTCAGTGCTTCGTGCGTCTTTAGCACTTATGGAAACCGGACAAGCTAGTGAGAAACCTATATGGCAGGATGGCTTCCGAAAGGCTGCATCTGCTTTTGAATCTTTAGTAAGAAACGGCGACGCTAATGCCCCAGACCACGGTTTCCTGAGTGTTATTGGTGCGACCGCCTACCACCTTGCCGGATATTCAGCAATGGCTTATTCACTTATAAATCAACATTATGAAAACTCGAACATGGCTCCCATAGAATTAGCCTTGTCTGATCTGATTTTACGTAATCTGAAAAGACTTCAAGCACGTTCAAAAGCATGGTTGCTTAACCAAGGCTACTCTGATTCTGAATTGGCTGCGAAACTCAGTGCTTCGGATATAGATTCTGACGATGCAATAGCTACCATTCTCACATCCACAATTTTTCGTGCCTTTGCATATTATGATTTCGCACTTTTAACTGGAGACAATACACTCAAAGACCAAGCATTTCGGTTTTTGAAAAGTGCGGTGTCGTTAGCCAGCAAAACTAATTCAGTTTCTATTTGGTGGATCGCTCGATTATCCATGAATATCATTACCGATCTGTGGACCAAGAGTATGCATGTGGTTCTGCCTCAAGAGGGACCAATTGGAAGTGTTCGTTTTCCGGAAATCAGGGAATTATTCATCGGATCACTTTACAATAGGGATTCTGCTGATGTTGAGCTATGGCCATCGCAATTGATTGCTGCCAAACGTGCATCAGATATTTCTGATAATTTGGTAGTATCGATACCTACAAGTGCTGGTAAAACACGAATAGCCGAAATTGCTGCGCTTATGTCTTTATCCGTTAATAAGCGAGTACTGATTCTGACTCCGTTACGTGCACTTTCGGCACAGATGGAACGTATCTTTCGAAATACTTTTAGTCCACTTGGTTATACCGTTTCGTCTCTTTATGGGGCAAATGGGATGGTTCTGGGTGATGAGGATGCACTCAGAAATCGAGAAATTGTTATTGCTACACCCGAAAAATTGGATTTCGCACTTCGCAATGATTCCACTCTTATTGATGATGTAGGTTTAATTATTCTTGATGAAGGGCATATGATAGGGCCAGAAGAGCGAGAGCTTCGTTTTGAAGTTCTTATCCAAAGATTGTTGCGTCGGAAAGATGCGGTTACACGTCGGATAGTTTGCCTTTCCGCGATTTTACCAGAAGGTGAGCAACTGAATGATCTTACAAACTGGATACGTGGTGATGTGCCGGGGACTCCGATTGTATCGAAATGGCGTCCGACACGTCAACGCTATGGCACACTTGAATGGTGGAAAAATTCAGCTTTACTTCAATATGATGTTGAAGGAGGAGGCCCATATATTCGCCGATTCGTTGAAGCGAAACCAGCGATCCTACCTGACAGGTCGCAATTTCCAAAGAATAAACTTCAACTTACTATTGCTGCAGCTTGGGAATTTGCTCTTCGGAGAAAGAGTGTATTAATTTACTGCACTCAACGTACTCATGTTGAGGCGTACGCGAAAGAAATTGTTAAGCTTATAAAACGTGGTTATTTGCCCAGCTTGTTAACTGACAATACTCATCTCAAGCGAATTATAGCAATAGGTGAAGAATGGTTAGGGCAAGGCAATCCGGTTGTTGAGTGTTTGAGGTATGGCATTGCTATACATCATGGACGCTTGCCAAATCCTTTCCTCCGCGAACTTGAAAAACTACTTGCCGAGCGAGCATTGAAGATGACCGTAGCATCACCAACACTAGCTCAGGGGTTAAATCTAAACGCATCCGTTTTACTTGTACCCAATATATATCGTTCTAAATGGCCGATTTCCGGTGAAGAATTTTCAAACGTTACAGGGCGTGCTGGACGCGCTTTTGTGGATATTGAAGGGTTAATCATCCATACAATTTATGATAAATCGGAATGGCGGCGCAGACAGTGGAAAGAATTGGTGAATACTTCGAAGATGCGATCACTTGAAAGTGGTCTAATCTTACTTGTGGGTGAAATCATTGATCGTTTGGCCAATACTGGCGTTTTAAGTCGTGATGACGCAATGCAGTATCTTGCCAATGCCCGCGAGGCTTGGGATGCACCAGCCGAGTTAGATGGTCAGGAGCCAATAGCTCATTTACTTGAAAAACTAGATAGGACAATTTTAGGATTAATAGATGCTTTAGATTCGGACGCTGAAAGCCTTCCCCAACTAATTGATGAAGTTCTCAACGGTTCTTTATGGGCGAGGCAGATTAGTCGGTTAGCCGATCCTATACAGATGTTCTATCGTCAAATATTAGATTCACGAGCTCGAATTATATGGTCAAATACTAATCCTGGTCAGCGACATGTTCATTTTGCGATGGGTGTTGGACTGGAATCGGGATTAGCTATTGATGCTATGGCGGATGATCTCTCTGGTTTGCTTGATGCAGCCGATGACGCTGCCCTCAGAGGTGATGTTCAAATTTTATACAACTCGCTCATTAGTATTGCAGAAATGATTTTTAATGTGCATCCCTTTATTCCAAAGGAATTATCTGATGATTGGAAGAACCTTTTGCTAAGCTGGATTTCAGGAGTTGAGATGGATTTAATCGGTCCAGTTAATGTAAAAATTATTGAGGATGCGTTTTCCTATAGTCTTGTATGGGCACTTGAAGCAATTCGTATGCGTAGAAAGATACTAGGCGGACGCATTGGTGTAGGAAGTGCAGCTGCTGCACTCGAAGCTGGTCTTCCCCAGTTTATGATGGCGATGTTGGTTCGCTCTGGATTGCCTTCCAGACGAGCGGCTTTGGTGGCGATAACCGATACGACTCCAGTGTTTGTTGATAGAATAGGTATGGTAGAATGGCTACGTAGCCAACAGGTTGAGGCTTTAACCGATCGTGGTGATTGGCCGACTCCAGATAGCGCAGCTATTTGGCGGCAATTTAGAACAGAGATGCTGATTGGACGAATACAACGATGGTCTATAAAGGAATGGCAGCTCGATGTTGATCAAGGAAGCAAAGAAGTGGAATCAACCATAGGACTAAAGTATAGAATCCAAGTTGATAATAATGGTTCGGTTTGGGTATGTAAACCTGATTTTCAAAAGGTTATTCGCATAGAACATTTTTTGGATGATCAGGGGCCTAGCCTCTTTCATGCATATTTTTCTGAAGAAACTTCGAAAGTTACTGTTCGTCGAATTGGACAAGGCGAGGCGACGTGGATTAACAGAGAATAACCTAGATTGCTATCAAATCTTTATCTATCAAACGATTGGTATTTCCTATTTCTATTTACTTCATGGTAACACATAGTACGATTCCATTCAGTAAAGATAAAAAGTTGTTTAAGATTAATAGCCATAACCAAACTTGTATATCATGATATAGCTGTTGAAACTCAATTAGGAAGGAATTACCGAAAACGAATTGCCAATAATCTCATAACTACAGACTTTTTGTTGGTCTAAGAGCTCTAATGTTTTGCAATATTCAATTTTGGTATATGTAGGGTCTATCTCTATTGTGATGAATCCTTGGCCCATGAACCCCCTTGATGGATTGCTTATTAACTGTTCACTCCGGTCGCTTATATATTGCATCACTTCCGTTCAGTTACATATTAAACTCAAATGTTGAGTATCGAGCTGTAAATAGGTCAAAAAGTTCACCGCAACTTGGAAGCCATTTCTGAATCGCTCAGATGATTTATGTTGTGTTGTAATCACTGGACTTGACCTTGAATCGCTTATGTAATACCTTGATTGGGTTACCAAGTGTAAGTATAATATATATACAGTGAAAGAGAAAAGGGTCAGGACAAAACTATTTCAGGTATGGCTTCATCCCAGGGAATACCAGTTTCTTGCTGACTACGCCGACAAGAACATGCTTACGGCCTCGGAAACTGTAAGGGGCTGGATTCACGAAATCATGAAAATGGAAGGGCACGACATCAGCGAACCAAGGAATCCCAAAAAACTGGAGGGAGGAAAGTAGATGGCAATATTTAAAAGAAGGGTTAAAGGTAAGAACGGTAAAGAAACCGAATACTGGTATGTCGAGCTCACGCTGAGCGGCCGGAAAAAGATTAAAAGGAGCGTCGGAAGAGTTGGACAAATCACCAAGACAGTTGCAAGGCAATACGAGAACGATCTGAAGAAGAAATTGAGGCTGGGGCAGCTCGATATGCTTCAAGCCGAGATCCCAACTTTAAACGAGATTAAAGACGAATATCTTACCTATGTCAGAGATGTCAAAAAGAAACGGTCATGGTCAAGAGACGCAGAGTTGCTTAAGCCTCTGTGTAAGATATTCGGTTCTAAAAAATTATCCGACATATCCACAAAAGATATTGAGGAATTCAAGTTGCTGCGGATAAAAGAGGTAAGCCCGGCTACTGTTAACCGTTCCTTGTCTGTACTGAGGCATCTAATCAATCTGGCTAAAAGGTGGAAGAAGTTTTTTGGCGAGAACCCGGTGTCGATAGCCGGCATGTTAGAAGAGAATAATCTTATGGAGAGAATACTAAGCCCTGAAGAGCAGGGTCGGCTAATTGAAGCATCAATAGGTTATTTAAAGCCTATAATTTCTACTGCGTTAAATACTGGAATGAGAAGAGGCGAGATTCTGGGTTTGAAGTGGTCTGATGTCGATATGGATGCCGGATTGATTACTGTGAGTCAGACTAATTCTAAAAGCAAGAAGCAGAGGAAAATATTCATAAACAGAATCTTGAGAAAGGAGCTGGCCGAATTAAAACTAAAATCAGGTGGGAACGAGTTTGTCTTTTTGAGTGACAAGGGAAGGAGGCTCAAAGAAGTTAAAAATGGGTTTGACGCCGCTTGTAGACGAGCCGGTATAGAGGGCTTGAGGTTTCATGACCTTCGACATACTGCTGCGACTAGGATGATTGAATCAGGGGGCAGTATAGTCGCTGTTTGTAAGATACTCGGTCATAGTGACATCAAAACAACCATGAGGTATACTCATCCCGAAAGTTCGGTCAAAGAAGCACTTGAAAATTTGGCAAATTTTGACAAAATTACTACCAATATCACTACCAATTAAAATTCGGCCATTAATGAGCAGTTGTAAGTTGCCGTATTGATTGCGAAAAGGCGGCGTAGCCAAGTGGTAAGGCAGCGGTCTGCAAAACCGCAATGCCCCGGTTCGAATCCGGGCGCCGCCTCCAAAATTTCCCCCTTGAGCAAAATCTATCGCTGGTTTAACCTCTGAATAAAGGGGTAAAGGCGCGGATGTCGTATTCATATGCGCCGGATAATTTATTGCCGTTTCGTATTGCAAGGGAGTTGGGGATTTGATGACGGGAGTATACGTATTCCGCCCGCGGAGCCGCCGGGCTGTGTACGTATATTCCCGTCTTTTTTTGCCCTGAGGGGACAGGGACGGCGGAGGGTGGGGGGATTGATTCTGTTTTGAGTAAGCATTCCGGGCCCGGGGAGGGGCTTCAGCAAAAGGGCGGGGGATATTTCCAGGTGCCCGACCTTGTTTTCGATCTAGACCTTACGGCGAACGAAAAGCTCGTCCTCATATATTTCATGCGCCGCGCCGACAAGAAGGGGCGGTCGTACCCTTCCGTCGAGAAGATATGCAGCGACTGCGGGTTCGGGTCGAGGAATACCGTTTACAAGGCTATGAAGTCCTTGATTGAAGCCGGTCTGATCCGGAGGGAGCCTGTTCCCGGACGCTCGCACAATTGCTTCGTTTCCAAAGAGCTATATCAGATAATCGAGGGTGCAAAAGAGAGAAACACGAGGAAGAAGACCCGCACCGGCGAGCCATCACTCTACATGACAGATTCGGCAGACATGGTGAATGAAATGTCCGGTACCTGTTCACTAGATGAACAGGGGTGTTCATGTGGTGAACAACCGGGTGTTCAAAATATGAACACTAAGGAATACACAGTTGAAGGAAGCGCCGAGAAGGAATACACAGTAAAAGAAGAGGCACGCGAAAAGACAAAGCGCGCGCGTGAAGAAGCCTGCGCTTCTTCGTCTCGGGCCTCTCGATCAGATGATGATAGTGTGACGCTGCTCGACGTGGCGAATCACATGGATGCCCTCTCGCCGGAGGAAAGGAGAAGATTCGACGCCGAGGCTTTCAAACTGGGGAAGCCCGGCGAGCCTGACCCGAGGGAGAACCTGTGGCAGAAGCGGCTGCTACGTGTGCGGTATTTGCAGAGTCTGAGGGAGGGGGATAAAACCGAGCCGTAACTCGGCTAAAATGAATCGGCCCGCTCAGTAGCTTTAAGCTCCTGCACTGTCAGCCGCTCCTTCCGGCCGAGCTTTTGTCTCCTGGGATTGCCGCACATCCAGCACGAGCAGTGCTTGCGATGATCCTGAAGCTTCTTGTAGGCTTTCAGGCGCTCGCGTTCGGTGTTCATTCCGGTAGTGCTTCCTTCCTCCATGGAAGCGGAGAGGGTGTAATAATCCTCCCTCTCCATTTTCCTGAGGATGCGTTCTTTGTGATGCCTGCGGAGCGATCTGTTCATGGTGCGGAATTGTTCGGTGATAAATTGACTGATAATAATAAATTAGCCGATTTGGGGCGTTAAGTGAAGGGTCGTTCGCTCCCGGGATACAACGGGAGGCAGCGAGAGCCTAACGGGCTATTGAATGAAATTGCGGACGCTGTAAAATACATTCCTTCCTGTTATTATTTCCAGGTAGTTCGTGATATGTTGTCAGCCCGGGTGGCGGAATAGGTAGACGCAAGGGACTTAAAATCCCTCGGGTTCGCGCCCGTGCCGGTTCGAGTCCGGCCCCGGGCATGCAATGCCGTCAGAGCGGGGGATATTATGGGACAGGCTAATACCGGAGTTAATCCTTCCGAAGAAATTATCAAGATCGGCCCGTTGGGTATCAGGTTTCTGCTCACGGGCGACGATTGCAACGGCAGTGTTTCGATATTCGAGGTTCTCGTCCCCGCGGGGCAGAAGCTGGCGGCGCCTGCTCACAGGAACGATGCCTTCGAGGAAATCCTCTACGGCATCGAGGGCGTGCTGACCTGGACGGTGGACGGCGTCCCGGTCGAGGTCGGTCCGGGGCAGTCGTTATGCATACGTCCGGGAGCGCTGCACCGCTTCGATAACCTCACCGGCGAAGACGTAAAACAGCTCGTCGTCATCAGTCCCGCGATACTGGGCCCCGAGTACTTCCGTGAAGCCGCAGCTGTGATCGATGCCGCCGGCGGAGGGCCGCCCGACATTGCCGCGATGCTGGAGGTCTTCAGGCGTCACGGAATGACTGTGCCCCCGCCGCCGGGTAAGTAGCGGGCCGTGCCGGGTTCGAGTCCGAGCACTGGCACCAGCAATTTCCTCGCCGTTTCTTTGTCCGCCCTGGGCCAGGCGGGCCGTACTCCTATGCAGAAAACGACATTCAAAATAACCAGGATGGATTGTCCCTCCGAAGAGCAGGTGATTCGCATGAGGCTCGACGGCCTAGAAAATATACGATCGCTGGAATTCGACATACCGAATCGACTTTTACACGTTTTCCATACGGACAGTAACGAGCAAATTTCCCGACGGCTTGAAGCATTGAAGCTCGACGCCTCGATTCTTTCGACCGCTCCGGCCAGTGAGCTCACTGCCGTCGATAGTCAGGATCGTGAGAGGAAGGTTCTCTGGACTGTCCTGGCAATCAACTTTTCCTTTTTCGTTATCGAGATCGCAGCAGGGGCGATTTCAAACTCGATGGGCTTGATCGCCGACGGCCTGGATATGATGGCGGACGGCATCGTTTACGGACTTGCCCTGATCGCAGTCGGCGGGGCCGCGGCGAGAAAAAAGAATATCGCACAGTTTGCGGGCTACTTTCAGATTATTCTCGCCGTCCTGGGCTTTATAGAAATAATAAGGAGGTTTGTCGGGGTCGAAAAAATGCCTGACTTCCAGACGATGATCGTCGTTTCGATCCTGGCTTTAATCGCCGACAGCTTTTGTTTGTATTTACTGCAAAGCAACGGCAGCAAGGAGGCTCACATGCAGGCGAGCCTGATTTTCACTTCGAATGATGTAGTTATCAAGCTTGGGGTAATTGTCGCGGGAATTCTGGTGCTTTTGCTCAACTCGGGTTATCCGGACCTGATCATCGGAGCGATAGTGTTCGGGATCGTATTAAGAGGGGCGTACAGAATCCTGCAACTGGCGAAATGATAACCCGTGCCGGTTTGGGTCCGGCTGCGGGCGTGCAATGATATCAGTTTTAGAGACGCTCAGTAGGAAACCGCCTCTTTATAAAATTAAAGCGCCTTAGGAAATCCAATAAGGTGTAATTTAAGATCAGAATGATAAAAAGTGCTATCACGTTGATAACTTGGATAGCTGAATTAGAAATCCAGTCGAAGCTAAATATGGTTGGAAGAAAATTGAAAAGGAACTCGAGAATTAATAGCCCTGCGGTGACATGCTGTTGCAGCTTATAACGGATAATCAAGTTCACTTCACCACCGAAAGTCACAGTAGTTGAACCGCTAAATTTATGTTCTCTCATATGTTTCCCAATTTAAGAGAGCCGAAGCCCCTCGGATGTTTTAATCACTGCTCTGTAAAGCCATGAATTAAGTGAATGTATTCATCAATCGCATTCAGCTTATCTCTGGCAGCATCAAGTACTTGTCTAATTTCATATCCTTTGTTTGTAGCAAAACTGTATTTCTTGTGGCAAGCTCTGTCATCTATATCTACTGCCAAATTTTCTACAACACACATCAAATTTTTAACCTCTAAACATATATCTTCCATCCGGGATTTCGCATGTTTCAATACTTGCTCATAATCTTCGCTTTCAGTGATGTAGTTCACACCAATGACCTTTTCCGAAGGTTCGGTATGATAATTTGTTCTATAATGATTCAATGCCTCCTCTACAGTGTTACCCGTAGCCACATAATTCCACGTTCCCACCTTATTGTTTACTTTAACCAGATATGTGCTCATTGCTTACTCCCCTCCTTGAATTCGAATTCTTAAAGTGTTAATAAATTATAATTCGGGATTGATGCATATTAAATATTTAATTTATTGCATGTAGCGCAATGCATCAAGTAGGGGGGTAAGGGGAAGTATCACAATTTCTTTATGATATATTGACATTCCTTTTTTTGCTTCTACCTAATACTTTTAAAATCTACAGAGGTAAAAGCATATGAAAGACTTACACTATCATGATTACGATCAGGTGTTCGGTATGCCCCTGACTGAGCTTTATCTAATGACCGAGACGCATGATAAAAATAAGCTGGTTGATTTGTTCTTGTACCAGACTTCAAAAGCGTTTGAGAGTAAAGATATAATTCAGGCAGAGCAAGCATTTAATCGCTTCAGATTTGTAGACGACCTAAATCAGAGACGGCGGGTGAAAGGCCGGTAACTTTCATCCTTGGCACCGCTCCGTATGTGTTAATATGGTTTCGTGAATATTGCACGGACTGTTGTGCTTTTCCTGGTTCTCGTCGTCTTCCTGATAGGCGGGGCGTTCTGGCTGAGGAGCGCATATTTCGACAGGGGCGAGGCCACGGAGGAAACTCTCTTTCAGCCCGCGAACAGCCGGGGCGACCCTCTCTTCGGCGTCTTCGAAGGCAAGGCGCCGTGCGAGGACTGCAACGCCCTCAAGATCGGGCTCGCGCTTTACCGCGACAATGAAACCTGGGCGCCGACGACTTACAAGCTCGTCCGCGTGTACGTCGGCAAGAGCGACGAGCAGCACGTGAACGAGGGAGTCTGGAGGGTCGACGGCGAGGTCGAGGGCTATCCTGACGCCGTGGTTTACGAGCTGGTTTCGAGCGCGCCCGGCGAGTTCGAATCTTTCTGGGCGATAAACGACGACCTTCTTCTGCTCCTGGACGAGGACGGGAAGCCGCGCGTGGGGAACGCCGGGTTCGGATACCTGCTGAGCAGGACGCGGTGAGAAATGGATATGCGAAATCGAAACGAATATTTGGAATCGGGGATTTGCTGACGTGCTATGAATACAGTATTGGTCTTAGTCCTGATTCTCCGGACTAACAAGAAATTTGTTGACACGCAATGAGTGAATACGATCCGATAGACCTACTTTTCGGCGGCATGGGGCAGCTCGGCCCCGGGGGCGACGTTTATACATTGAAGGTTTTAAAGGGGCTTCCCGAGAGGCGGTACGAGACTATAGTCGATGCAGGCTCCGGCACGGGGCGGCAGACGATCGCGCTCGCGAGGGAGCTCGGAACCGTCGTTCACGCAGTCGATTCACACGGGCCTTTTCTCGACGATCTCCGGCGGCGCGCGTCGGAGGCCGGGGTAGGGCGCCTCGTAGAAACACATCTCATGGACATGGCGGAGATTCCGCTCGTCTTCCGGGATATCGATCTTCTCTGGTCCGAGGGCGCGGCTTACAACATCGGCTTCGAGAACGCGCTCCGCACGTGGGCCCCGGCGATGAAGCCGGGCGGATTAATTGTTGTGAGCGAGCTTGTGCTTTTAGACGAAGCCGCGCCGTCAGACGTGATGGAATTTCTGTTCAGTGTATACCCCGCGATACAAACCACGGCACAGAATATTGCGTCGGGCAAGCGCGCGGGGCTGCGCGCCGTCGATACCTACACTCTCCCGCGCGAGGCGTGGACCCATGGCTATTACGACGTGCTCGGTCCGCGCGCCGGAAAGCTGATAGACCATCTGGACTCGTCCGTGAGGGAAATGGCGGCGGAGACTCTAAGGGAGATAGAGGTTTTCAAATCCTCCGGCGACAGCTACGGCTACGTTTTCTACATATTCGAGCGCACCGCCTGACAGTTGCGCCCCAGAAACACATACACTCAACCCGGCATATAGTGAAGCTCCGAAGCAGAAAGTGAAACCTGTGACAGCGCGCGTGCCGCAGTCTGAAAACTGCGCCGATATGTTAAGCGCTCTCCTTATCGAAGAGCGCTTGTTTTCATATTCAGAATTGAAATGGGGATTGTGAAACTGCGGTTGATTTGTCCTTAGCTCGAATGGATGCCGTGACGTATGAAAAAATGAAAATCAATTGATGCTGTTCTTCTCTTCCTGCTCCCATTCTTCCTCGTCGTCCTCGTCGTCCCATTCTTCGTCGTCCTCATCGAACAGGTCGTCGTCCTCGTCGTCCCAGGATTCTTCGTCTTCGTTTTCGTCCTCGTCCCACTCTTCCTCGTCGTCGTCATCCCAGTCATCGTCTTTTGCAAGCAATTCAAGTTCGATGTACATAATGAAATCTCCCTGGAGTAATGATTTACTTGAAACGATACATCCTGACATAGAAAAGTCAAGAGAGTTTCAGGGGCCTGAACATAGCGCTAATATATGTTGTTTTTTACGCGAATTTCTCGTGTTGAAATCAACTACAAAAGCGTATGCATCGTTCGTTTTTCGTTGTATAAAAACGGTCAGCAGCCTCCGAATTTCTGGAGGAATTCCTCGGCCTTCAAAACCATATCTTCGGAGCCGATGAATATGGGTGTTCTCTCGTGAAGCTCCTTGGGCTCGATGTCGAGAATTCTCCTCGCGCCGTCCGTTGCCCTGCCGCCCGCCTGCTCCACTACGAACGCCATCGGGTTACATTCGTAGAGGATTCTCAGCTTCCCCTTCGGCGCCTCCGCCGTTCCGGGGTAGATGAATATTCCGCCCGTAATGAGGTTCCTGTGTATGTCGGCCACCATCGAGCCGATGTAGCGCGACGAATAAGGTCGTCCGGTCGGCTTGTCGATTTCCCGGCAGTATCTGATGTACTGCTTCAGGCCCTCGGAGAAGCTGAGGAAGTTGCCCTGGTTCACGGAGTAAATCTTCCCCGTTTTCGGGATGCTCATGTTGGGATGAGACAGGCAGAACTCTCCTATGGACGGGTCGAGCGTGAAGCCGTTTACGCCGTAGCCCGTCGTATAGACGAGCATCGTCGAAGAGCCGTATATGATGTAGCCCGCTGCGGCCTGCTGGCTCCCTTTCTGGAGGAAGTCTTCAAGCGTGAGGGGGCTGTGGTCGGGGGTCACCCTCCTGTATATGGAGAAGATGGTGCCGACGGATATGTTGACGTCGATGTTGGAAGAGCCGTCGAGCGGGTCGAGCGCGACGATATATTTCGCGTTCTTCGACACCTCGTCGTGAAAGGTGATGAAGTCCTTGTTCTCCTCGGAGGCGACGCCCCTGCACTGGCCGCCGAGCTCGAGCGCGGCGATGAATCGCGTATTCGCGTAGACGTCTAACTTCTTGACCTCCTCGCCCTGGACGTTCATCGTCCCGGCGCTGCCGAGAATGTCTACGAGGCCGGCCTTGTTGACCTCCCTGTTGACCACCTTCGCCGCGAGGCCGAGGTCGCGCAGCAGCCTCGAGAGGTCGCCCCGGGCGTAGGGGTATTCCGTCTGCTTTCTTATAACGAATTCATCGAGGGTTTCAACGCCTATCATAGCGCAATTATATTACCAAAATTAAGGGACTAAGGAAACGGCCCCGGGGGGACTGTAATAACGCCGCCGTGCAGTGGAGAGACGGCGGAGGGGTTTATTCCGGCGTTTCCCTGGGCGTTTCTTTTATGGTTCCTGTTGGGGTCTCGGCAGGAGCTTCCGTCGGCGCGGCGCCGCCTCCGAGGATTTCCTTCACGGCGTCCGAATCCTTTATTCTCATCGCGGCTTCGAAACCCTCCTCGCGGACGAGCTTCTTCGCCCTTTCGAGGCTTTCGCCGAAGTCTTCGGGGAGCGTCGCCTTTACTATCTCCGCGCCCTCGTCGAGGTAGGGCAGGAGAACGGAATCCTTGAAGACGGGGTCGTCCTCCGGAAGGAAAAAGCTCAGGGACGAGATGATAAGCGTTACGGTTATCGCGCCGAAAACGACGCCCAGCGCGCCGCCCGCGAGCCTGTTGAGGAGCCCGAGCCGGAGAGTGCCGATCAGTTTCGACGTGAGCCATCCGAGGAGCTGGATCAATACGTAGAAAACGACGACGAGCAGCACGAAGGCTATGACGTTCGACATCGGCTCGTTTTGCACGATGCCGCGCGCCCGGAGAGCCTCTGCGAGGACGTCGTAAAACAGAAGCCCGGCCGCGAGTCCCACGGCGAGGGCAAGCATGGAGAAGACCTGGTTTATGAGGCCGCGCGAGATCCCGACGAGGGCGGAGACGGTGAGTACGGCGAGTATCGCGATGTCGAGCCAGTGCATGAAGCGTAATATTCTAGCAGATTATGCCGGAAAGTGCGGCGCTCCGCGGGAATTGACATTTTCCAGAGATACCGGCGATTTAGGCTCTTTTGACTAACAGGGGTTGTTCAGATAACTTAAATTGCGATGGATTTTTCCGAAATTATTTCCGTTATAAATCCCGAGCTGGACGAAGTGGAGAGGGAGCTCGAGCAGAATATCGAGTCGCCTGTGCCGCTCGTCTACGAGATATCGAAATACCTTCTCGGAAGCGGGGGCAAGAGGCTTCGTCCGGCAGTGGTTCTCCTGGCGAGCGGGGCGAGCGGGCTTACGAGCGGGAGGGAGAGGATTTATGCGGGAGCGGCGCTGGAGCTGATCCATACCGCGACACTTCTTCACGACGACGTCGTGGACGAGGCGAGCTTAAGGCGCGGAAAGCCGGCGTCGAACGTCGTCTGGGGGAACAAGGCGACGGTGCTCGTCGGGGATTTCATGCTGGCGAAGTCGCTCGGCCTCATACAGGCGTGCGGGAGCCTCGAGCTCATAAAATCCGTCACCGACGCGGCGGCGAAGCTCGCCGAGGGGCAGGTGCTCGAAGTCATGAGCGCGAGCAACATGCTGGAGGTTTCGGAAGAGGTCTGCTTCGGGATAATAGAGAACAAGACGGCTTCGCTCATCGAGAGCTGCGGCCGCGTGGGAGCGATACTGGCCGGTGCGGACGATGAGACGAAGAACGCGCTCTCGCAGTACGGCTTCGACATAGGCGTCGCGTTCCAGCTGGTTGACGATGCGCTCGATTATTCGTCCACGGAAAAGGAGTTCGGAAAGGGCGTCGGGCAGGACCTCGTCGAAGGCAAGATGACGATCCCTCTTTTATATTCACTCTGGCGGTCGAGCGAGGCCGAGAGGGATAAGGTGGCCGAGATGTTCCTCGGGACGGACGAGCTCGGGAAGGATGACATCGCGTTCGTGAGGGAGCTTGTCGAGAGATACCACGGCGTCGACAGGACTATAGAGACCGCGAAGGATTTCATACACAAGGCGAGGACGGCGGTTTCCGCGCTCCCCGACAGCCGCTACAAAAACTCCCTTCAGATGCTTGCCGATTACGTGGCCGAAAGGAAGAACTAGGCCTCGTCCCGTTTCAGATCATACATCATAACGTAGGCGTCTTCGCCCGTGTCGGAGTAGTACTTCCGCCTCGTGTGAATCGTGCGGAATCCTATTTTTTCGTAGAGCGTCCTCGCGCGCACGTTAGATACCCTGACTTCGAGTATCGCGATCTTAAGGCCCTCGGCGGCGGCTTTGCCCAGACAATTCCTGAGTAGCTTTTCGCCGAGCCCCATGCTCCTGAAATCGGGGTGCACTGCTATGTTCAGGATGTGTATCTCGTCGAGGACTGTCCACGTGAATACGTACCCGACGACCATGCCCCCGAACCTCATCACTTCGTTGTAATATTTCTTGGAGAGTATTTCCCTTTCGAGCACGCGCCTCGGCCACGGCGTCGGGAAGCTGACGTTCTCGATGGCGACTATGCCGTCGAGGTCGCTTATTACTGTCCTGCCGATCTCGTACCTGGGGGCGTTTTCCATAGTAATATTGTTTCAGACGGCGGCCCCGATGTCCATATGGAATTATGCGAATCCGGCACGCCGTTTCACGCGGAAAGGCCGGTCAGCTTCCCGGGCTCATGCCCCCGATGAGGATGCCGAGTATTTCCTGCGCGGCGACGGATATTACAGTGCCGGGACCGAAGACTGCCGTAACCCCCGAGCTGTAAAGGAATTCGTAATCCTGCTTCGGTATGACGCCGCCGACTACAACCATGATGTCGTTCCGGCCGAGCTTCCTGAGCTCGTTTATGAGCTCGGGGACGAGTGTCTTGTGCCCGGCGGCAAGGCTGGATACGCCGACGATGTGGACGTCGTTTTCGACTGCCTGGCGCGCGGCTTCGAGCGGGGTCTGGAAGAGGGCGCCGATGTCGACGTCGAAGCCTAAGTCTGCAAAGCTCGTCGCGATGATCTTCGCGCCCCTGTCGTGGCCGTCCTGCCCCATCTTGGCGACGAGTATTCGCGGCCTTCGGCCGGCCATTTTCGCGAACCTGTCCGACATCTCGCGCGCCTTTCGGAATTCCCTGTCCTGCGACATCTCGCCCGAGTAGACGCCGGAGATCGAGCGTATGACGGCGACGTAACGCCCGAACACCTTCTCGCACGCATACGATATCTCGCCCAGCGTGGCGCGCTTGCGGGCCGCGTCGACCGCCAGCTCCAGGAGATTTCCGTCGCCCGTTTCGGCGCACTTCGTTATGGCGTCGAGCGCGAGCGTGACAGCCTTGTTGTCGCGTTCCTTCTTCAGCTTTTTCAGGCGTTCGATCTGCGCCTTGCGGACGAGGGTGTTGTCCACCTCTAGTATTTCGATGTCCGAGCTCTGCCCGGACTGGTACTTGTTAACGCCGACGATAACGTCCTGCCCGGAGTCTATCCTCGCCTGTTTTCTTGCCGCCGCCTCTTCGATTCTCATCTTGGGGAGGCCTGTCTCTATCGCCTTCGCCATGCCGCCGAGGGCTTCTATCTCCTCGATGAGGGCCCACGCGCGGCGGGCGATTTCGCCCGTGAGGTATTCGACGTAGTAAGAGCCCGCCCAGGGGTCTATGGACCTACAGACGTTCGTCTCTTCCTGGAGATAGATCTGCGTATTCCTCGCTATGCGCGCGGAAAAATCCGTCGGGAGCGCTATGGCCTCGTCGAGGGCGTTCGTGTGGAGGGACTGCGTGCCTCCCATGACGGCGGCGAGGGCCTCGACGCACGTCCTCACCGCGTTGTTGAACGGGTCCTGCTCCGTCAGGCTCCAGCCGGAAGTCTGGCAGTGAGTCCTGAGCGCCATCGACTTCGGGTTCCTCGGCTCGAACTTCTTTATAAGCTTCGCCCAGAGCATCCTCGCAGCGCGCATCTTCGCGATCTCCATGAAGTGGTTCATGCCGATGCCCCAGAAGAACGAGATGCGGGGCGCGAAGTCGTCTATCTTCATCCCGGCGCTTATGCCCGCGCGGACGTATTCGAGGCCGTCGGCGAGTGTGTAGGCGAGCTCGATGTCCGAAGACGCCCCGGCCTCTTCCATGTGGTAGCCGCTGACGCTGATGGAGTTGAACTTCGGCATGTTCTCCGCCGTGTATTTGAATATGTCGGCGATGATGCGCATGGACGGCGCGGGCGGGTAGATGTAGGTGTTACGCACCATGAATTCTTTCAGTATGTCGTTCTGTATAGTGCCGCTGAGGTCGGCGTGTTTTACGCCCTGCTCCTCGCCCGCGACGATGTAAAAAGCGAGCACCGGAAGCACCGCGCCGTTCATCGTCATCGATACGGAAATCTCTTCGAGAGGAATCCTGTCGAAGAGTATCTTCATGTCTAGTATGGAGTCTATCGCGACGCCCGCCTTGCCGACGTCACCGACTACTCGCTCATGATCGGAGTCGTAGCCCCTGTGAGTCGGGAGGTCGAAAGCTACCGATAATCCCTTCTGCCCGGCGGCGAGGTTACGCCTGTAAAAGGCGTTCGATTCCTCCGCCGTTGAGAAACCTGCATACTGCCTGATAGTCCACGGCCGCGTCGTGTACATCGACGCGTAGGGGCCGCGAAGATAAGGCGGGAGTCCGGCGGCGTAGTGGAGGTGCTCCATGCCGAGGAGGTCCTTTTCCGTGTACACGTCGCCGACGGGAATCTCCTCGGGGGTCATCCAGTCGCGCTCCGCGTTTGCGGCTTTTCCTCCGCCGTTTTTCTTCCTGTAATCGATGCCTGTGAAATCGGGTTTCAAGACCTTTCACCTCTTGCCGAATCTATTCCCGAGAGCCTCTGGAATTTTTCGAGCGTTTCCACGGCGTTCGAGCGCGCGTGAATGAAATCGTCGACGCCCGCTGCCCTGAGCTCGTCGATGTGCTCTTTCGGATTTCCCGCGACGACGATATACGCGTCCGAACTATTCTTTTTTATTAATCTGCATATCTCGGGGGCAAGCTCCGGGTATTCCTTGTCGGAGCTGCATATGACTATTATTTTCGCTTTGCTCCGGAGGGCGTCTTCGGCGGCGCTTTCTATAGAGTCGTGGGGCTCGCCGCCAGCAATCGCGAAACCGGCGCATCCGAAGAAGTTGGCCGAGAAAGCGGCCCTCGCGTTACGCATCGATACACTGCCGACGGGCAGAAGGTACACCGCCGGTGTCTCGCCGGTTCTCCTCGCGTACTCAATTGTCTTGAGCCGCAGGTCTTCGAACGCCGCCGCGCCCCTGTAGGGCTTGAGCGGCCGGGCGACGGGTCCGGAGCCAGCGTCCGGCGGCATTACGCCGCCGAGTGTCGCGCCCATTTTAGAGAGCTGCGTCATAAGGTCGCTGACAGATGCGAATGCTTCCCTGCCCACGGATTTCTTCGGGCGCTTGAGGGCGGTTTCGGAAACGGGCGCGGACAGGTCCGGCTCCTTTTCGGTCGTGTTCGGGTACTGGTTCACGCCTACGAAAACGTCGGCCCTCACTGCAATCCGCGCGTCCCTCGCCGCCCTCGTTTTTTCGATGTGCTCCTGTATGAATCCGTTTTTGAAAGCTGCCACGAAGCCGCCCCGCTTCTCGATTTCGAGGAATAATTCCAGGGACGCGGCGGCTATGGAGTCCGTAAGCTTCTCTATATAATAGGAGCCGGAGGCCGGGTCCCTGACGCGGTCGAGGTAGGATTCGTGCTTTAAAATGAGCTGTGTGTTGCGCGCCATGCGGAGGGTGAACTCGCCCGGCTTCCTGTAGACGGCGTCTAACGGGAGGACGCTTATCGCCTCGCCGCCGCCGATGGACGCGGCCATGGCCTCGACAGTGCCGCGAAGGAGGTTCACGTACGGGTCGAAGATCGTCTTGTTCCACGACGACGTGCGGGCCTCAGCTCTCATTCGCTTGGATTCTTCGCGCGCCGGTTCGTACCTTTCCATTATCTCCGCCCAGAGAAGCCTTGCCGCTCTAAGTTTAGCAATCTCCATGAAGTAGTTCGAGCCGACGGAGAAGGAGAATTTCATATGTGCGGCTATCGTATCGGGGGAGAGGCCCTGTGCTGTCAGGCGGTCGAGATACTCCACGCCGGATGCGAGAGTGAACGCCAGCTCTTCGACAGCCGACGCGCCGGAGTCATGAAACACGCCGCCGTTGACCAGTATCGTTTTAAGCGACGGCGCGTGCTCCGCGAGGTGCGAAACGAGAATTCCGAGTTCCCTCCACGATTCGTCTTCTCCGCCGGGGAATCTTCCCGTGAGCGCGAGGCGTCCCAGGATGTCGGACTCAACGGACCCTGTGAGCTTCGCGAGATCAGCGCCGCGTTTTTCGGCTTCGATGAGGAAGAGCGCGAGTATCCCGGCGGCCCCGTCGCCCGCCCTGAAATTGATGGCTACGTTTTCGAGCGGAATCTTCTTCAGGAGCTTTGACATGTCCGAAGCCGTCTGCAAGGGTATGCCGTATATCGCGCCGCCACTGACTTCGCAGATGAACGTGAGCGAATCCGCCCCGTTCTCTACCGCGTTAAGGGCGAGCCTGTTTGCGTCCGAGGGTGATGGAGCCGTTACGCGCTCGTCTATGCGCCAGGGGTTCTTCCCGCCCGTAATCCCCCTTAGGTAGGGGAACTCTCCCGGCAGGGCCCCCGTCAAATAACCGAGGCCGTCCATGTCGTCGGCAGTGTAGAAGGGCTTTACGGCGAATCCCTCGTAGGGCTTCCAGTCGAGCGAGGATACGTCCTTCCCGCCGAGGTCTTTTACGATCTCCCTCTCCCAATCCGACGGGTCCGAGGGCGGAAACTCTTCAAAAAGCTTCTTCATGATCTCCGCTTTTCCATATATTAATTTTTATTGAATACCGTTATTTATGATTATCCCTTAGCGGCCACAATAATAATAATTAAAACTCGGGTCGGTGCAACCCGGGCATTCTTGACCGCCATGGGTGTATGCGGTAATCTTTAAAATTCCGCCTAATTGATATTCATTTTCAACTTCTCGGCGGGCTTTATTTTTATGAGCATCGCGGAAAGCACAGGCTCGCACGCGCGCTTTGCGCACACAAGAGGGGTTAGATGAGAAAAACCGCTATTATATCGGCCGCCGTATTCCTGCTGTTCCTTTTCACGCTGCCTTCGTACTCATCTACTCCGCCTGAAGCGAAGAGGATACTCTCGCTCGTCGATTACATCGGCGGCGATTACCGTAACGCCGTCAGCGGCGGGCAGATCATAAACGACGACGAATATAAGGAGATGCTGGAGTTCTCCTCCGAGGTGAGCGAGCTCTTCTCGAAGATGGAGAAGGAGACGGGCGACAGCGCCTCGCTAGGGCCCGACCTCGAAAAGCTGAGCGGCCTTATAGACGATAAAGCCGAGCCCGCCGAAGTCGAAGCCCTTTCGGCGTCGATAAAGACGAAGATAATCACCGCCTACAATATTGTTCCGCATCCGCCCGCGCCGCCTTCAATCGCGAATGGGGAAACACTTTACGCGGCGCAGTGCTCACTCTGTCACGGCATGACGGGGGCGGGCGACGGTCCGGTGGCGAGCGGTCTCAACCCCGCGCCGGCGAATTTCGTCGACCCGGAAACCTCGTCCGTTCTCTCACCATTCAAGGTGTATAACACGATGGTCTACGGCATAGCGGGGACGGGCATGCCTTCCTTCCCGCAGCTCTCGGACGAGGAAAAGTGGGACGTCGCGTTTTACGTGATGTCGCTCGGGTGGAGCGCGGAGGACGTTTCACGCGGTGAAGCGGCGGCTTCGGACGTGCCCGGCGATCTCAAGGATTACAAAACCCTCGCGACCCTGTCCAACTCGGAGCTCGGTCAAAAAATTTCGGAGCACGTGAAAAACCCGGAAGCCGAAAATTTCGTCCTCGCACATTTAAGGAAGGGAGCGGCGTCCGCCGAAGCGCCTTCGGGGGAATCCCCTGTCGCGTTCACGAAGTCGCTCCTCGCGGAGTCGATGGACCTCTATAAAAAGGGGGAGACCGACGCGGCCTATAACAAGGCGCTCGACGCGTATCTCGAAGGGTTCGAGAAGGTGGAGGCGGACCTTTTCGTCAAGGACAAGACGCTGGCTACTGGCATAGAATCGCGGTTCGGCGAGCTCAGGGGGGCGATGAAATCCGGGAAGTCCGTGGACGAGGTTCTAGCGCTCGGCGCCGTCATCGACGGAGACCTGACGACGGCGGGGACGGTCCTTGCGAGCGGTCAGGCCGATACGTACCTTTCGTTCGTGAACTCGTTCGCGATAATCGTCAGGGAAGGGCTCGAAGCGATACTCATAATCGCGGCGATTATAGCGTTCATGGGGGCTTCGGGGGCGAGGCGGCAGGTGAAGTACATTCACTACGGATGGATACTGGCCCTCGTCGCGGGGCTCGCGACATGGTTCGCCGCGAGCAAGCTCATCTCCATAAGCGGCGCACAGAGGGAGGTCATCGAAGGCGTAACGTCCATCATCGCGGCGGTGGTGCTCTTTTACGTGAGCTACTGGCTCATATCCAAAGTCGACGTCCGCGTGTGGAAGCAGTACATAAAGGGCAAGGTCGAGAGGGCCCTTTCGACAGGCAGCGTCGTCGCGCTCGCGAGCGTATCGTTCTTCGCCGTCTACAGGGAGGCATTCGAGACGGTGCTCTTTTACCAGGCGCTCTGGTACCAGGCCGAGAATTCGCGCTCTGCCGTCGTATGGGGCGCGGTCGTCGGGGCAGTAGTCCTGCTCGTTCTCTTCTACGTTATATTCAAGCTCGCACTCAGGATTCCGCTCAAATACTTCTTCTCCTTCACCAGCATTTTCCTTTACCTCCTCGCCTTCATTCTTCTCGGAAAAGGCATAAGGGAGTTCCAGGAGGCGGGTATGGTCGGCATTACGCCGCTCGAATTCCTGCCGCAGATTGACCTCCTCGGTTTCTATCCGACGCTCGAAACGGCGGTTCCGCAGGCTGTGCTCATACTGGCGTTTCTCTTTGCCGTATTCTGGCTGTATTTCGTAAACGGGAAAAGGAGCCGAAGCGAGGCCGGGGCTTCCGGCATTTCGGACGGCGTCAAAGACATGCAGGCCGCGCTCGGGCAGATGAAGAGCGACCTCGCCGGGTGGAAGAATCGGGAAATCGGCGACGATTTCGGCCGGAAAATCGAGGACGCCATAGCGCGCGTGGGAGAGCTCGAAGAAAAGCTCGGGGAGCTGGGAGGCTCTTCCGTCCATCCGTCGGGGACAAAGTAAAACCGCGCGGCGCGGGGGCCGTTTTCTTGTCCGCATTTCCATAAACATATAGACTTACTGGATGAACAGGAAGGCCGTTGTAATCCTCTCGGGAGGGATCGACAGCTCGACGCTCCTTTACGATACGGCGTCGAATGGCTATGAAGTTTCGGCCCTGACTTTTATCTACGGGCAGAAGCACGAAAGGGAAATCGGCTCGGCCAGGGCCATATGTGAAGAACTTTCCATCTCCCATCGGGTGGTGGATTTGTCGCAGTTAAAAGGGATTCTTTCGGGCTCCGCGCTGACCGACCCGAACGTCGAGATACCGGACGTCCCGGAAACTTCGGAGCACTACGGCACCCTTAAAACGACCATCGTTCCAAACCGGAACGCCATATTCCTTTCGATCGCCGTCGGATATGCCGTGAGCACCGGTGCGGGGGCCGTTCTCTTCGGTGCACACCATTCCGACAGGGGCGTTTATCCCGACTGCAGGGTGGAGTTCGTCGAGGCGTTTCAGCATGCTGAAAGGCTTGCCACGGACGTCCCGGAGCTTCGCGTAGAGGCCCCCTACGCCGCGATGGATAAAGCCGAGATAGTGAGGCTTGGGGCCGGGCTCGGGGTGCCGTTCGGCCTCGCCTGGAGCTGCTACAAGGGCGGGGAGATTCACTGCGGGGCGTGCAGCTCGTGCAGGGAGAGGAAGAGGGCGTTCGCCGAGGCGGGAGTCCCCGACCCGACAGAATACAGGACATGAAGATAAGCGAGATATTTTTCTCCCTCCAGGGGGAGGGGATAGAGATAGGGCTGCCGACTGTTTTCGTCAGGCTCTTCGCCTGCGACCTCCGGTGCTCGTGGTGCGACACGATGTACGCAGTCGAAGGGAGAGACTTTAAAGACGTGCCGCTGGAGGACGTCGTCGCGGAGATCGCGTCCTACCGTTGCAGGCGTGTCTGCATCACCGGCGGCGAGCCTCTCATACAGGCGAAGGAGGCGGCGGCGCTGGCCGAGATCCTCACCCATGAAGGCTACAGCATCGTCCTCGAAACGAGCGGGCACAAGATGCCCCCGCCCGCGTTCTGGGGCGACAATACAGTGATAAGCATGGACTGCAAGTGTCCCGGGTCCGGCATGGAGGAGAGGATGGATTTCGGGCTGTTCCTCAAGCTCCGGCCCGGCGACCAGCTCAAGTTTGTCATCGGTGGCGACGCCGATTACGAGTACGCGAAAAAGGTTATATCTGAAAATGAAATTCAGGCGAATATAATATTTCAGCCGGTGGGAGGCGAGGGGCTCGGAATGCTGACGGACAGGGTGCTCGCAGACAGGCTGGAGAAAGTGAGAGTTCTCCCTCAGCTGCATAAAATTCTCTGGGGAAACAAACGTGGTGTATAATATATAGCTCCCCTCCCGGGGAGCCCGCCTTGTTGTTTTTAGCGTTCGGTATGTTATAATCCGCAAGCGGAATTTTCATATAATAAGTGACTGGGGAGTGAATAGATGCAGAGGTTGATAATGGAAGAGATAAGGGAAAAATACGACTACGAGCCTTTCGCAGACACCGAAGAGTACAGGCAGGTGAACGGCGATTGTATCCGTAGCTGGGTCGAGCTGATGAAGAGGAAGGGCACCGACGGCATCGACGCCATACTCGACATCGCCACCGGTGCGGGGACAATGGTCCAGATCGTGTTCGATTACCTTCCCGAGAGCTGGCGCAAGGCCGCGGTAATGTGCCTCGACCAGTCCGGCGAGGCCCTCAAGCTCGCCCAGTCGAAGCTCGAAAAGACAGTCGAGAGGTTAAAGCTCGTCCATTCGTCCGTCGAGGACATGACGCTCGCCGACAGCAGCATCGATTTCGCTGTGTGGGGGAACGGAATACACTATCTTTCCGAAGAGGACCAGCTCGACAGCGTAAAGAGGATAAAGAGGGCGCTCAAGCCGGGAGGTTTTTTCTTCTTCAACACGGCGTTTTACGAAGAGGCGAGGCCGCTCGAAACGCTGCCCTTTTACCGTACGCAGGTCAAGACCGCCGTCCAGTACTTAAGAGACAGGGGCGTGAGCCGGCTCAAGGACGATTCCAGGACGGAGGCTTCCAAGTTCCTTCCGAGGGCGTATTACGAAGACCTCGTACAGAAGTCGGGATTCAAGCTCGTAGAGGCCAAGGAGTTCGCCGTCGACATGAAGAGGGAGGCCTGGGAGTACATCAGCTCCTTCCAGCAGTACGCAGCGGGAGCGCTGAGAGGCTATCCCGTCGACGAGGCCGTCCGCGCGATGAGAGAGGCCGTTCAGCCCGCTCTCGAGCTTCACGGCGAAAGGGACAGCAACGGTAACCTTTACATCACCCGCAAGTGGCTCGCGATCAGCTCGCAGGTCTGATAACTACGTAGCTTCATTGGGCAGCTTCATCCGAAGGTAAAAATCTCCCGCGTCACACAGGCTGTGTAAAGCTCCGCCGTCACCCGGTACGGGCCGCGTATAACTTCTCCGCCGAAGGTCGAATCCTCCCGTCACGTGGGCCGCACAGGCCGCGTAAAACCCTTCTGACGGAAGGCGCAATTCTTCCGTAGCAAATTTTCCGCTTGAATCTGTATTACATGGGCCCTGATTACATCAGGTCGTAGTAGTCGAGGCCGAGGTGCGTGATGAGCTCTTCGCCCTTTAAGTATCTCAGGGTGTTCTTCAGCTTCATGAGCTGAATGAAGAGATCGTGCTCGGGATACAGCCCCTCTCCGTGCATCGGGCTCTTGAAGTAAAACGAGAGCCATTCCTGTATGCCGTCGAATTTAGCCCTGCTTGCGAGGTCTAAAAACAGCACGAGGTCTAGCACTATCGGGGCCGCGAGAATGCTGTCGCGGCAGAGGAAGTTCACCTTTATCTGCATCGGATAGCCGAGCCAGCCGAATATGTCGATGTTGTCCCAGGCTTCCTTCGCGTCGCCCCTCGGGGGGTAGTAGTTGATCCTTACCTTGTGATAATAGTCGGAGTATAAATCGGGATAGAGCTCCGGCTGGAACATGTATTCGAGGACGCTCAGCTTGCTCTCTTCCTTCGTTTTGAAGGAATAGGGGTCGTCGAGCACCTCGCCGTCGCGGTTCCCGAGTATGTTCGTCGAAAACCAGCCGTGAAGGCCTATCATCCTGCTCTTGAGGCCGGGTGCGAGGATCGTCTTCATGAGCGTCTGCCCGGTCTTGAAGTCTTTCCCGGCTATCGGAACTCCGTTCTTCTTGGCGAGGTCCATGAGCGCGGGGAAATCGACCGAGAGGTTAGGCGCACCGTTGGCGTAGGGAACGCCGCACTTGAGCGCGGCGTAGGCGTAAATCATGCTCGGGGCTATGTCGTCGTGGTTCTCCCTGAGCCCTTTTTCGAAGGAGCTGAGGGACGCGTGCACGGGGGACTGCTTAATGTAAATCTCCGTGCTTCCGCACCACACCATGACGAGCCTCGAAACGCCGCTTTCCTTCCTGAACTTTTCGATGTCGTCGATGACCTGTTTGGCAAGGTCCATCTTGGTCTTGCCTTTTTTTAGGTGCTTTCCGTCGAGATTCTTGACGTATTTCCTGCTGAATACCGCCGGAAGCGGTTTCAGCTTTTCGAGCGGCTCCCGGAGGGCTTCGATCTGCTCCCTTTCGAGAACGCCCGCCTTTATAGCGGCTTCGTAACAGTTGTCGGAATAGATATCCCAGCCCGTGAAGACGATATCGTCGAGCTCGGCGAGGTCTATGAAATCCTTAATGAGCGGGGATTTCTTCTCCGTTCTCTTCCCGAGCCTTATGCGGGCCATCTGTGTGAGAGAGCCTATGGGCTTCCCGATGCCGCGCCTTATGGCTTCGACTCCGGCGATGAACGTCGTGCTTACCGCGCCGCCCATTCCGGGTATCAAAACTCCGAGCTTGCCCCTGGGGGCCTGTATTTTTCTTTCTCTTTTGGTGGACTTCTTTTTAGTTTCTGCCAAGACGGAAATTACCTCTTCGAGAACTGCGGTCCCTTTCTCGCTTTCTTGAGTCCGTACTTCTTCCTTTCGACCATTCTCGGGTCTCTCGTAAGCTGGCCCGCGACCTTGAGAGGCTTTCTGTAAGCGCCGTCGGCCTCGAGGAGAGCCCTCGCTATCCCGTGCCTTACAGCGCCGGCCTGGCCTGTCAGCCCTCCGCCTTTAACGTCGACGAAGACGTTGAACTTGCCCTTGGTTTGGGTCGTCTGAAGGGGCTCGAGCGCGTGGAGGAGCCACGATTCCCTCGGGAAATATTCGGCGGCTTCCCTGCTGTTGATGGAAATTTTTCCGTCTCCCGGGCGGAGCCATACGCGCGCCGTGGACGTCTTTCTTCTTCCTGTTCCGTAGTAGTTCACTTCGGCCATGTCGTAGATCAAACCTCCAGGTTTTCAGGCTGCTGCGAGACGTGCGGATGCTCCGTTCCCGTGTAAACCTTCAGCCTGCTGATGAGTTTATCCTGCATTTTGTTCTTGGGGAGCATTCCCCAGACGGCTTTCCTGAGTATCTCTTCGGGTTTCTTTTTGGCGAGGTCGTTGGCAGTTATCGACTTTATCCCGCCCGGGTACCCGGTATGCCAGTAGTACTTCTTCTGCTCCCACTTCTTCCCTGTGAACTTCACCTTGTCGGCGTTGACTACGATGACGAAGTCGCCGATGTCGGCATGCGGGGTGAACTGGGGCTTTTCCTTGCCTCTCAGTAACCTGGCAATTTTGGTTGAAAGCCTGCCCACAGTCTTGCCTTCACCGTCTATGATGTACCATTTTTTCTCGAAATCTTCACTTCGCGCCATGTAGCTGCTCATTTTTTCACGCCTCAAAGCTTTAGGATTAAACAGTGAAATTTACCGTCTCCACGCCGATTGTCAAGCCGCGCGCGGCCCGCGCCGCCGATTGGTCTCGAAGCCACCCGGGTGCTATAATCATTCTGGAGTGAATACACATGGAATCGGTCAATAAATCATACCACAAGAGAACGGAGGGGTGGAAGCTCGCCTTCGGAAAAAGGCTCGAAGCCATCCTCGGAAAGGACGGGATCGTATCCGCCAGGGACGAGCTGATAGCCTACGACGCCGACGCACTCACCGGCATGAGGATAATCCCGATGTTCGTGGTGCTCCCGAGGAGCGCGGCGGAGGTTTCGGGCGTCCTCAGGCTCTGTTACGAAGAGAACGTCCCCTTCGTTCCGCGAGGGGCGGGGACAGGACTTTCGGGCGGGGCGCTCCCGACGGAAGAGGGGATAGTCGTCTCCCTCTCGCGTATGAACAGGATTCTCGAAGTGGATATTGCGAACGAAAGGGTCGTCGTAGAGCCGGGGGTCGTCAACATCAACGTTACCAGGGCAGTGAGCGCCTACGGCTACTACTACGCCCCCGACCCTTCGAGCCAGGTCGCCTGCACGATAGGCGGGAACGTCGCCGAGAACTCGGGCGGGGTGCACTGCCTGAAGTACGGCGTTACGACGAACCACGTCCTCGGGCTCGAGGTCGTGCTGCCCGGCGGCGAAATAATAGAGACGGGCGGGAAGACCCTCGACAGGCCGGGGTACGATCTGACGGGGCTCATAGTCGGCTCCGAGGGGCTGCTTGGAATCGTGACGAAAGTAGTCCTCCGGATAGTAAGGAAGCCAGAGACCGTGAAAACCTTCCTCGCGGCATTCGACAGGATAGAAGACGCGGGGGCCGCCGTCTCCGGCATAACGGCGAGGGGCGTCATCCCCGCCGGGCTCGAAATCATGGACAACCTCTGCATACGCTCCGTCGAGGAGGCCGTGCACGCGGGCTATCCCGTCGATGCAGGGTCGATACTGCTCGTAGAGCTCGACGGGCCGGCGGCGGGCGTCGAGGCCGAGATGCCGATAGTGGAAGAGGTGCTCAGGGAAAACAACGCAACGCTAATAAAGATGGCGAAGGACGCGAAGGAAAGGGACCTCTTCTGGAAGGGGCGGAAGAACGCCTTCCCTGCGATGGGGAGGGTGAGCTCCCACTATTACGTTCAGGACGGCGTCATACCGAGGAGCAAGCTCGCGGAGGTTTTGGGGAAAGTCGAAGAGCTCAGCAGGGAGTACGGGCTGAAAGTGGCGAACGTCTTTCACGCGGGGGACGGGAACCTCCATCCGCTCGTTCTTTACAGCGCGGCGAACGAGGGCGAGCCCGAGAAGGCGCACGAGCTCGCGGGGAAGATTCTCAGGGCGTGCGTCGACGCCGGGGGGAGCATAACGGGGGAGCACGGGGTCGGGAACGACAAGAAGATATACATGGCCGAGATGTTCGCCGAGAACGACCTCGACGCGATGAACGTCGTCCGCTGCTCGTTCGACCCGAAGGGATTGTCGAACCCGGGGAAGGTTTTTCCGACGCCGAGGACGTGCGTCGAGCAGGGGGCGAAGCCTTACGCGGAGCACCCCCTTCAGAAGGCGGGCCTCGGGGAGATGTTCTGATTACCGCCTCGATTTGAATTCTTGCCGAATGCTATGTATTAAAATCCTTATATCATGAGCGACAGCGCGATACTGAACAGTCTTGCCGGGATAGTGGGCGCGGAGAACGCTTTATCCGGCGTTGAGGCGGAGGCCTATTCCGTGGGCGGCGTCGCACCTCGAATAGTTTTATTCCCCGGGAGCGTCGAAGAGGTCGCAGAGATAATGAAGGCGGCCTCCCGCGATTCGCTTTCCGTGGTGCCCATGGGTTCCAATACGAAGCGGGGCCTCGGCGACGCCCTGGAAAGGGCGGACGCCGCGCTCTCCGTCAAAAGGCTGAACAGGATACTGGAGCACGAATCCGCCGACCTCGTCGCGACGGCGGAGTGCGGCATCACGCTCTCTGCCTTTCAGGAAGGGCTCGGCGGGAAGAACCAGTTCCTGCCTGTCGATCCGCCCCACGCCGCGAAGGGCGCGACGCTCGGCGGAATAATCGCTTCAAACGACAGCGGCCCCGAGAGGCTACGGTACGGAACGACGCGTGAGCTTCTCATAGGCATGAAGGTCGTTAAGGCGGACGGTAGCGTATTCAGCGGCGGGGCGAAGGTCGTGAAGAACGTCGCGGGCTACGACCTCCCGAAGCTCTTCGTCGGCTCGCTCGGGACGCTCGGGATATTGGTCGAAGCGACGTTCAGGCTCTACCCGGTCCCCGAATATTCCCGGACGTGCATCGCCGGCTTCGGCTCGCTCGAAGATTCCCAGGCCGCGGTGCACGCGCTCCTTAACTCGGACCTCGTCATGACCTCCCTCGAACACATAACTCCCGCGCTCGCCGAAGCCGTTGCCGCGCGCACCGGTATGTTCGTGAAGCGCGGACGCTATCACCTGGCCGTCAGAATAGCGAACGTCGAGAAGGCCGTCAGGGACCAGTCGGACCTCGTAAACGGGATACTCGGCAGGCACGGCGCAGAAGCGTACGTCGTCGAAGGCGGCGACGAGGATTCTTTCTGGAGCGAGATAAGGGATCTGCCCGGCGGCGATGCCGGAGAAGGTCGCGCAGTCTGCAAAGCCGGGGTCGTTATAAGCGAAGTGCCGTCCGTGTTTAAAGTGCTCGAAATGATAGCCGATGGGGGTGTCACAGCTTTCGCCTCGGCCCGCGCGGGGAACGGGATAGTGATGATAACCCTCGAGGGAGACAATCACGCGCTCGTATCTGCCATAGATTCGCTGAGAATGGTCGCGGAATCGGGGGGCGGGACGCTCGTTATAAACGACGCGCCGCCAGACGTAAAAACCGCTGCGGGAGTATGGGGCGACCTCGGCTCGGGATACGCGCTCATGAAGAAAATAAAATCCGGCTTCGACCCGCTTAACATTCTCAATCCCGGAAGGCTCGTCTAGATATTGTCCCGGTACTAAAAAAATGCTTGCGGCTATCACTCCGCTTTGTTAGCATAATTGGGCTTCGGCGAATATGCCCGTTCGCCGCGCTACGAGATGATCAGAAGAAAAGACAGCGAAGGTTGGATACTCGTATCCCAGCACGACCACGCGGTGCTGGCGGGGGAGATAATCGCCCTCTGGGGGAACGGCGTGTTCTCGCCGCCGCAGCCGTTCGACGAGGTGATCTTCGCAGTCACGGAGCACGACTCGGGCTGGAAAAGCTGGGACTCGCGGCCGAAGATAAATCCCGAGAACGGATACCCCGCAAATTTCATGGAGATGGAATCCGGGGACCAGTACGGTATCTGGAAGGGCTCCTATCTCGGCCATGCGAAGGAGCGTCCCTACGCTTCCTCTCTCGTCGCACTTCACTTTAGCAGGTTCAACGAGAAGTCGCTCAACAAGAATCCGGGAAACGGCTCGGCGAAGCTGCTGGAGCGCGAGATAAGGGAATTCGTCTCCGGGAACCTCGGCATCGAGATCGAGTCCGACGAGATGAACGCGCTTCCCCTCGACGTGAAAATCAACCTGAGATTCGTACAGGTGGGCGACATCATATCCCTCACGCTCTGCCACGGGTGGTACGACATGGATATAAAAGACGTCCCTATGAATTACGAAGGCGACTCCGCCACGATTAAAATGAGTTCTTCCGACGGCTTCAATTTCACGATGGACCCGTATCCGTTTACAGCGCCAGTGATAAAGTGCAGCGTCCCGGCCGTGCGGCTCGAACAGAAAACGTTCGAGAGCGACGACGATCTCCGGCGTGCGCTTAAAGACGCGGAGCCCGTCGCCCTTGATTTCACCATCGGAAAAGGCTAAACATTTACAATATGGAGAGCGTTGCCTTTAGAGCCTTCGACGACGTAGACAGGCCGAGCCCCGAGCTTATAGACGACTGCGTTCACTGCGGCTTCTGCCTCGCCTCGTGCCCGACGTATCTCGAAACCGGAAGCGAGCTCGACTCGCCCAGGGGAAGGATATATCTCATGAAGTCGGCCGGCGAGGGGAAGATACCGCTCGAAGGCTCGCTCGTTACGCACCTCGACAAGTGCCTCGGATGCCTCGCGTGCATACCGGCGTGCCCTTCCGGGGTGCAGTACGGGAGCCTCATCGAGGCGGGCCGCTCGCAGATAGAAAGGCGCTACGAAAGGCCGCTCTTCCAGAGGCTCTTCAGGTCGCTCATATTTTCGCTCTTCCCGTATCCGCAAAGGCTCAGGCTCATGACGCCCTTCTTTTATATATACGAGAAGCTCGGCGTAAGGCGCCTCGTCGAGTCCTCGGGGATTCTCCGGGCCGTTTCGGATAACCTTGCGCAGATGGAGGAGATGCTGCCGAAGGTGAACTCGCTCCTTCCCCCGCAGCCGCTGCCGGAGGTCGTCCCCGCGAAGGGAAAAAAGCGATTCAGGGTCGCGCTCCTCACGGGATGCGTCCAGAGCGTATTCTTTAACCGAACGAACGAGGCGACCGTAAGAGTTCTCGCGGAGAACGGGTGCGAGGTCGTCATCCCCGAGGGGCAGGGGTGCTGCGGCGCTTTGTCCGTGCATTCGGGAAGGCTCTCCGAGGGGAGGGATTTCGCGAAGGGCCTCATAAGAAAATTCGAGGGCCTCGAAGTCGACGCGCTTATAATCAACTCCGCCGGGTGCGGCTCGACGATAAAGGAGTACGGTCACATCTTAAAGGACGACCCGGAGTACGCCGAAAGGGCCGAAGCGATTTCGGCAAAGGCCAGGGACGTTATGGAATTTTTATCCGAGGCAGGGCTCACGGGGGAGCTGAAAGACCTCAATATCAGGGTCACGTACCAGGACGCCTGCCACCTCGGGCACGCGCAGAGAATAAAGGACCAGCCGCGGAGCGTCATCAGGCAGATACCGGGGATAGAATTCACGGAGCTTACGGAGTCGGACGTCTGCTGCGGCAGCGCGGGAATCTACAACCTCGTCCAGCCGGAGATGTCGAGAAAGCTCCTCGCCCGGAAAACGTCTCACGTCGAGGAAACCGGGGCCGAATACATCGTCGCCGGGAACCCGGGATGCCTCCTCCAGATCGAGAAGGGCATACGTCAGAAGGGGCTCAAAATGAAGACCGCCCATCCTGTAGAGCTCCTGGACTGGTCTTACAGGGGCGCTATAGACTAGACGCTTACTTTCCCCAGCTTATACCGCGCGACTTTATCTCGGCGAGAACGCCTTCCGCATTCTTATCCTCCGACACCCAGAAGCTCCCCGATAAATCTGCGGGCATTTTCGGGTTCGGGAGTTCACAGACTTTCAGCACCTTTTCGCACGGAAGGTTTTTCATGCTCCCGTCTGCGAACTGCATGCAGGAAAGTTTGAAATCCTCCGAGTTCGCGGCGAAGGCCGACCACCTGCCGGGGCCAATCTCGGACGTCCATCCCGCGCTGGCGGTTCCGTTGCTAACAGGGTGCGTCACCTGGAACGTTTCGCCCGAGACGTTATGCAGGAGAAAGAGGCCCTGTTTATCGGCAGTGCCGGGGTTGAGCACGACTTCCCCGCCGTCCTGTTTGAACCCGGACTCTACGCATCCCGGAGGCAGCGCATTGTCGGAGCTCCATGCGTGTGAGCTGCAGAAATGAAACAGCGCCGCAAGAATCACCAATGCGCGTGAAACGGTTTTTATCGTCATGTCTCAGGCCTCCTTGTTTCTTCTCCGCGTGACTGACAATAGCATACAAAAATTCGATAGGTTATTCTATTCGGAAAAAAACCGGAGGGTCGGGGATGAAAGCCGCGATAGTTTTTTCCACTCTGTGTATTTTCCTTTTCTTTTCTTCCTGCGAGGAAGTCGAGGACTTCTTTGTCGGGCCTGTCGATCCGCTCATAGACGCCGACATCGTGGAAGCGCAGGACTATAATCTACAGACGCCATATTACGGAATGCAGGTGGCGATAAGGAACGGCGTCAGCGCGGGGACCAATCACGTTTTAAACCTCCTCGACAACAGGGCGAGGCAGTTCCTCGACTGTCTCTTCGAGGGCGGTGAGCAGCTCGGGTTCGAGGACGTCGAGCTCGGCGACGGCACCGTCGTTCCCCCGCTGTCCCAGCTCAGGGTTTACGTCGTTCCCAACAGGTTCGAATGCGATGCGGAAGGGCGGAACGTGTGCGGCGGTATCTATTATCCCGGACTCGACGCAATAGTTATAGCCGAGGGCGGGTTCGAAGGCTGCGGGGAATTCTCTGTGTGGAAGCACGAGCTCGGCCACAGGTACGGCATGGCGTCCGACCACAGTAACCAGCACGAATTCGAGCCGTGCGTGAATCCCGAGACATGCAGGCCGGGCGACATATTCGATTAACGCTTATTTCCAGCCGGGAATGTTTTTGTCCCGGGCCCTCCTCAGCAGGAGCCATATAACGAGGTTCAGCGCGACCGACGACAATATGAGGAGCGCGACCGTGTATTTGAAAAACTGCCTCGGCATGAGGTAGAAGGAGAGGTCGGCCCGTGTGTTCAGCCATAGCTGGTTGTCGAAGAGGAGGGGGTGGAATACGTCCCTCCAGAACGTCCCGAAAAAAGGCAGGACTATAAGCAGGCAGAGGATTATGGCCGCGTTTACGAGCGCGAACCGCGCGGCGCGTTTTCTCTCGAACGTGAGTGCGAGCAGCACAACCGCCGCGACCCCGGCGACGAGCATGGTGTCGAACATGCCCCTCACTTCTTCCAGGTGGAGCTTCTCTTTTTTCGTCCTGAAGCTGTCGAGCCCGCCCTGGTGCCTGAAATACGCCGCGAGCTCGTCCATGCCCCTGTAGGCGTTTTCGACCCCTATCGCTTCGCAGCGCTCGTGCCACCTGCAGTTGAGCTTCATCCACTCCGGCGAGTAGAATGTGAGCGTCATCGGGATGTAGAAGGTCAGGTAAAAGAGGGAGACGAAGAGGACGATTCCTTTCAGGCCGCTAAGAATTTTCACGAGCGCAGACTTCCTCCGGGCGTTGAGTCATCCGTCACTATTATACACTCCCGGCGCTGCGTCAGAGATTCGTTTTTTCTCAGGTTTGCCGCGGGGACGAGAGCGCGCTTTTGAGTATGAGGTATCCGGCTATAGCCGAGGCGAACGAGCCCGCGAGGATGCCGAGACGCGAAGAGACGCCGGCGTCGTACATGCCGCCGTCGAAAGCCAGAGTGCTTATGAAGAGGCTCATCGTGAACCCTATGCCGCAGAGGACGGCGGTGCCGTAAAGCGAGCGCCACGTCGCCCCCTCCGGCAGCGACGCCAACCCGAACCTTATGGCCGCCCACGCGAACCCGAATACGCCGAGCTGCTTTCCGAGAAAGAGGCCGAGCGCGACGCCCGAGGGTATCGGTCCGAAAAGGCCGGACAGCGTCATGCCTTCGAGCGATACGCCTGCGTTGGCGAAGGCGAATACCGGCATGATGATGAAGGCCACCCAGGGGTGGAGCGTGTGCTCCAGGTCTCGCAGCGGGCAGGGCTCGTCTTCCTTCGTTCTCATCGGGATCGTGAGCGCGAGAACCACGCCGGCGAGGGTCGCGTGAACGCCCGACTTGAGGACGCATATCCAGAGGAGAACGCCGACAATTATATAAGCTGCGATCCTCTTCACGCCGAGGAGATTCATCGCGACCAGCACCGCTATCGCCGCACCGGCGAGGCCGAGGGATAGAAGCGACAGCTTCCCGGAATAGAAAGCCGCGATTATAACTATCGCGCCGAGGTCGTCGATTATGGCGAGCGTCAGCAGGAAGAGCTTTAACGACAGCGGCACGCGGCTCCCGAGGAGCGCGAGCACTCCGAGGGCGAATGCGATGTCGGTCGCCGTCGGTATGGCCCATCCGCCGAGCGCGCCGGGATTGTTGAAGTTGAAGAACACGTATATAAGCGCCGGGACAGCCATTCCGCCTATGGCCGCGATGCCCGGGAGCGCCACCTGTGAGAGGCTCGAAAGCTGGCCGTCCAGAACCTCGCGCTTTATTTCGAGGCCGACCAGGAGAAAGAATATCGCCATGAGCCCGTCGTTTATCCAGAGAAGAAGGGGCTTCGCTATTTCGAGCGCGCCGAGCCTGATTTCGAGCGGCGTTTCGATGAGAAGGTTGTACAGCCCCGATAGCGGGGAATTGCTCAGCGCGAGCGCGACGGCGGCCGCGCCCACGAGAATGATCCCGCTTGCGGACTCGAGCTTGAGGAATTCACGGATTGCGGCTGCTGCGCGGGTAGAGGCGGATGTCATGGCGTTAAACCGTAGCGGTCCAAATTATACGATACACCGCCGCGATATCCAAAAAAATCGCCCGCGGCGGCGGTGTAATAAGGGATACGGCGCTTCTCTTTGTAGAAAAATATCTTCTGTGTTAATATCCTGAAACCGGAATAAAATCAACGCTGAGGCGGAGCCGAAATTGGAAATCGGATTCTTCACAATGCCCCTTCACCCGGCGGGCTCTGACCTGACGGAGACGCTCGACGCAGACCTCGACCAGGTAGTAACTCTCGACGGCCTCGGGTACAGGGAGGCGTGGATAGGCGAGCACTTCACGGCGGGGTGGGAGAACCTCGCGGCGCCGGACCTTCTCATAGCCAAGGCGATACCGCTCACCAAAAACATAATCCTCGGGACGGGCGTTTCGTGCCTTCCCGATCACGACCCTTTCGTCCTCGCCCACAGGATAGCAGTTCTCGACCACCTCGCAAAGGGGAGGTTCTACTGGGGCGTCGGCGCGGGGAGCTTCATAGGGGACTTCGAGGTGTTCGGCGTCGATCCGAAAACAGGGGAGCAGAGGGAACTCACGAACGATTCGCTCGAATTCATACTCAACCTCTGGAACGACCCCAAGCCGGGGCTTTACGAAAACAAGAGGTGGAAGTTCAGGGTGCCGAATCCCGTTCCGGAAGTGGGCCTCGGCGTGCATACGAAACCCTATCAAAAGCCTCATCCCCCGATAGCCGTCGCCGGTATCACTGCCGGCTCGGGGACGCTAAGGATCGCGGGGGAGAGGGGATGGATTCCGATGAGCATAAATTTCATCACTAAGGACGTCCTCCGGACGCACTGGAAATCCGTCGAGGACGGGGCGCTCGCGACGGGAAAAGTCCCCGACAGATCGGCCTGGAGAGTGGCCCGCGACATTTACGTCGCCGAGACGACGGAAGAGGCGAGGAGGGACGTTAAAGAGGGGACGCTCGCGAGGGATTTCACGGAGTACTTCTTCAAGATGGTCCCGAGGATTCGCGGGAATCTCGACATATTCAAGATGGACAAGGGCATGGCGGATTCGGACGTTACCCCCGATTACCTTTTGGACAATCTCTGGATAGCGGGGAGCCCGGACGAAGTCGCCGCCAGAATACGCGAGCTCTACGAATACGTCGGCGGGTTCGGCGTTCTCCTCGTGATGGGACACGAGTGGAAGCCGCGGGACAAGTGGGAGAGGTCGATGAGGCTCCTCGCCGAAGAGGTGATGCCGAAGCTGGCCGACCTTAAATAATCCATTCTGCAGCCGGCCGCTGCCCTCGGTTACCCTCGCCGAAAGAAACCGGAATATAAACCATGAGACGGGAATACTGGTACCTGATACTGGCGGGGATATTCTACGGAACGATAGCCCCGGGCGGGCAGCTCCTGATAGACAGGGGGCTCTCCCTCTTCGAGACGGCGTTCTACAGGCCGCTCATAGTCGGCCTGATCCTGCTGCCCGTGGTTCTCTACAACAGGAAGCTCATGGCCGGGCGCGGGGCGCTCGGGTTCTTCGCCGTCTACGGCCTCATAGGCGGGCTGCTGGAGCTTGCCCTGTTCGCGGGGCTCGCGCTCGGCGTGCCCGTGGCGGTTGCGGTGCTTCTCCTCTACACGCAGCCGGTGTGGACTATCTTCATAGGGAGGGCGGCGCTCGGGGAGGAGATAACGAAGCGGAAGCTGGTATCGGCATTTCTCGGGCTCGCGGGGCTCGTATGTCTCCTGCAGTCGTGGGAGGCGGGGGCGGGCTCGTACGCCGGGATAGCGTGCGGGCTCGTATCGGGAATCCTGCTTTCGCTCTGGGTCGTACTCGGAAAGCGAAGCTCCGTCACGGGCCTCCATTACGTTACCACCACGTTCGGGTGGTCCGTCTCCGCGGCGCTCTGGCTCCTTTTGCTCCTGCCTCTCCTGAAAGTGCTCCTGCCGTCGGAAGGGTTTTCGGGGCTGTCTATCGCGCTTCCGGCCGGGGACTGGCTCTGCCTCGTCGTCGTTTCAATCCTCGGCGGCGCCGTGCCGCACCTCCTCTTTTATCGCGGGCTCGTCGGCGTGCCTGCGTCCGTGGCCGGTATCGTGCTTCTCCTGGAGCCTGCGAGCGCGACTGTCCTCGCGTGGGCCTTTCTCTCGCAGGGCATAGGATTCTACACCCTCCTCGGCGGGGCGTTCATACTCCTCTCGAACTATATAGTGGTGAGGAGGTCGGGAGAGGGCGGCGGGGTGCAGTAAGGTTTCGGGATGGGTTATTTGCCGGGGCCTGTCTTTACCGGGGTGGCGCTGTGGACCGCGTCGCCCGAGTTGACTATCTTGTTTATGCCGTTCGCTTCGATCACCGCGAGGCCGTTTACCTTTAATATCGTTCCGAAGAGGGCCGCGAGGTCTTCTTTCGCGAGGCCGCCCTCGGGCGTGACTATGTTTATTGAGGCCGGTTTTACGGAGCCGTCTATAACGTAGACCTCGCCGTTTATCTCGCTCACGGCTTCTACGAGATCCAGAAGGGTGATTCCGTTCTGGAGCTGAACGACTCCGCCGTCAGACGGTTCGCCGTCGTCCGTCCGGTTTTCCGTCTCGCCGCGGACGTGCGTGTCGGGGTGAAGCATGTCGGCGGGCACGGCGGCTATGTCCAGAACGATGAAACCCAGAAGAAAGAGGAAAGACCTGTATAACATTTCGTGAACCGCTCCGTGCGTGGCAGATTCGCTGTAAGGGAAACTGCGGGGCGGTAAGAAGAGGTTAACACAAGGGAGGCCGCGCCGGAAACGGTTTTTCAGGAATTTCCGGAAATGCCTGCGATGCGTTGGAGCCTTTCGGACCTCTTTTCCTTCCGTTCGAGCGCCTTTTTCCAGAGCCTTTTCTCCTCTGGGGTTTCCGCCGAGAATATCGGAACCGGCTGCGGCTTGCCGTCGGGCCCGACGTGTACGAAGGAGAGAAACGCCGTGCAGGTGTGCCTCTGCTCGCCTGTGAGGACGTTTTCGGATATGACCTTTATGCCGACCTCCAGGGAGGATTTGCCGACGTAGCTTATACCCGCCTTGAAGACGATTATGTCGCCTACCCTTATGGGAGAGTAAAAAAACAGTTCGTCGACGGAGCCTGTGACGAGGACGCCTTTTACGAACCTCATCGCCAGTATGGCGGCCGTCTCGTCGATGTCGAGCATGAGCTTTCCGACCGACATGAAGCTCCCGTAGAAGGTGTCTTCGGGGAGGACGACCTTCGTCGTTTCGAGCCTGAGCCGAACTATCTCGGTTTCGTCTATGACGTTCCGCGCCTGCTCGTCGCGCCGCTCGAACTTCGGGATGCGCTGCTGCTTCCTTTTTTTGGCTGCGTCGTAAACCGCCTTTTCTTCCTCGCCGTCGGGGGTTATACGCTCGCTGATTTTGCGCGGCCGCCCTTCCTTGTCGACGGATACGAACGCGAGGTGGGCGAAAGTCGTGAATTTCCGTACGCCCGTTTCGGGGTTTTCGGAATGTACGGCTACGGCCACTTCGAGCGAGCTCGTGCCTATATATTCGATCGTGGTATCAAGGGTTACGATCTCGCCCACCTTGACGGAATTTACGAAATCTATGCTGTCAGTCGCGCCGAGGACCGTTATGCCCCTCGCCATACGCGAGGCGTTTATGCTCCCGGCGAGCATGATCCAGTCCATGAGCCTCCCGCCGTGGAGCGTGCCGTGGGTGTTGGCGTGCTCGGGGGATACGAACTGAACCATCTGGTGCCGCGTTTCTTTTATGGTAGGCATGGGTGCCGAAGATTATATCATGCGGGATGTAATTGCACTATCCCGTTTTTACCCCGACCGAAGCCCTTCGGCCGGCGGATTGCCCAGTAAAATAAGGCGGATTTTTAACCCCGATCCGGACTCTCCTGAGACAATTCAGGTCATAATTTGCCCTGAGCACGCGCCTTTAACTGACATTTTTTGTTGCGCTCCAGCGAGAGCGGGTATCTCGACGGGTGAATTCGATCGAGAAAATATATAACAAACGCAGTGTATTAAACGTCATATATGAGAATTATGTTTTAACGGCATGATAATTGTATGTAAATTCGCAATATATCTGTCCCGGTTGGTTGAAAGTTACTCGTGCCGGAGTCCGGCGCGGCGAATGGAGAAGGGTAAGGTTGGTATGAAGGCTGGGAAGACGAAAATACTCCTTATAGAGGCGGGATCACCGGAGGGGGATGCGATAGAGCATCTTCTCTCGCGGCCCGGCAGCCTTTCTTTCGGCGTTTCGAGGGCGTGCTCGCTCTCGGGCGCCGTGAAAATTCTATCGAAGACTCCCGCCGACGTCATCATCCTCGACCTCGACCTTCCCGATTCCTCCGGGCTCGAAACCTTCGGAGAGCTCTCGTCCCTCGCCCCGGAAACGCCCTTTATCGTGCTTTCGGAATCGCTGAACGAATCCGAGGCGGTGAGGGCCGTGCAGATGGGGGCGCAGGACTATCTCGTCAAAAAGGACATAACGGCGGACCATCTCTTAAAATCGATACTCTACGCCATAGAGAGGCACAGGATGCACATGCAGCTGAGAAGCCTGTCGACGACAGACGACCTTACCGGGCTCTCGAACAGGCGCGGGTTTATTCAGCAGGTCGGAAAAGAGCTTAAAATGGCCGAAAAGGTCGGAAGGAAGTGCATGCTCTCCTTCCTCGACATCGACGGCCTTAAGGAGATCAACGACAGGTACGGACACACGGAGGGCGACAGGGCGCTCAGGGTATTCTCCGAAAAGCTGAGGAAGATTTTCAGGGAAGGGGCCATTATCGCCAGGATAGGAGGGGACGAGTTCACGGTATTCGCCCCCGGCTCCCCGGAGGCGAGGTTCAAGGCGGCGCTCGGGGAGCTCCGGAAAAAGCTCGACATATACAACTTCAGCAGGCAAAATCCCTACGCGCTTTCAGTCAGCGCCGGGGTCGCCTCGTACGATCCTTCGGCCCCCTGCTCGATAGACGCTTTAATGTCGAGGGCGGACGTCTCGATGTACAGGGACAAGGAATTCAGGAGGTCGAATCCTTACCTCCTGCACGAGGCGGCTCGTTGTAGCTCGGGCGCTATAAATTTGTAGAAAATATTATCGTCTTGCAGTAGAATTTAGCGAAATGACCGACGAAACCATCAGAATATTACTCATAGAAGATAACCTGGATTATGCCCAGCTTATAAAACGGATACTTACAAAAAAATCCCCGGACGCCATGGACGTCGAGCATCACGACACCTTCGCGGGCGGGTTCGACAGGGCCCAAAAGGGCGAGATAGACCTCATACTTCTCGACCTCGACCTCCCGGACAGCGGCAATATAGACACGCTCCAGGCTATAAAAGAAGCGACGGAAGTCCCGATAATAGTCCTCACAGGCACCGACGACGAGAACCTCGCTTTAAGGGCCGTTCAGATGGGGGCCCAGGACTATCTGATGAAGGGGCAGGTGGACGCAAGGCTCCTCGTCCGTTCTATAAGATACGCGATAGAAAGAAAGAAGGCCGACGACGTTCTCAAGAGCACCGAAGAGCGGTTTAAGCTCATGATCGAAAACGTGCTCGACCTTATCACAATCCTCGACGTGGACGGCTCGATGAAGTACGTGAGCCCGTCTCACCGCCGTATCCTGGGATACGAGGACGAAGAGCTCCTCGGAAGACGGGTTTTCGACTTCGTTCACCCGGAGGATTTCCCGCGCGTCTTCGACATATTCGCACAGGGTCTCCAGAACGCGGACCGTCTTTACTCGGCCGAGTTCAGGGTGAGGCACAAGGACGGCTACTGGCTCACGATAGAGTCGATAGGCAAGCTCTGCCCGCCCGAGATGGGTGGGCTCGGCGTCGTCGTCAATTCGCGAGACGTTACGGAGAGGAAAAAGATGGAGGAGCGTCTCCGGAGCCTCTCCATCACGGACGACCTCACAGGGCTTTACAACAGGAGAGGGTTCCTGACATTCGCCGACCACCACATAAAGGCGGCCGAGCGGAGGAAGGAGCAGTCTCTCCTGATACTGATAGACGTAGACGGCCTCAAGCAGATAAACGACGCGTTCGGGCATAATATAGGCGACCAGGCCCTCATAGATACGGCCACGGTCATAAAGCAGACGTTCAGGAATTCCGACGTGACGGCCAGGGTGAGCGGGGACGAGTTCGTTGCACTTACCTCGGACACGGACGGAAAAGGCGCCGAATCGATAAAGAAGCGACTTTACGAAAACGTGGATGCGCACAACGCGAAAGGCATGCGGCCATATAAGCTTTCGATGAGCCTCGGTATCGCAACTCACAACCCGAGCACCAGCGGCTCGATAGACAGGCTCCTCCTCAAGGCCGACGAGCTTATGTACGCCGAGAAAAATAAAAAATATGAAAGGACGCCTAAAGGTAACGTTATAGATATGAGCAAGTACAGCTAGCCGGTTCGAATAGACAAGATTCAGTTCATTCTCCTATTCGTTCTCTTCTTCTATCTTTCTCCTCCTCTTTTTCTCAGATTTCGCAAACTGTTTTCATGGTTTGTAATCGTTGGTCTATTCTCAAGACAAAAGTTTGTCACTGTATGGTATAGTCGTTACGGAATTTGTAATTGGATTATGTGCAAAATTTGCGCGAAACTTTGAAATAGTTTTTGTTTTAAACTGTTTAGAGAACGGGAAATTCAGTTGGTATGGTTCTTGCAATCATATCTGTTGTCAGAGGTGGGGATATTAAATACGTGAGACATAAGAGGATATGCATACATGGCTGCGTTTCCCGTAGACCTTTTACTTATAGAGGACAACGAGAGTTATGCCAGGCTCGTCGTTAGAAATCTCGAGAGCCTGGAACATATAAAATTCAATATCCGGACAGCGGGCACGCTCGTCGAGGGCCTCGAGATGCTCGGAGAAAGGCCCGCTCACCTGATACTGCTCGACCTCCTGCTGCCCGATTCGGGGGGCCTCGATACCTTTAAAAAAATCCACAGTCACTTCCCGGGCATACCGGTCATAGTGCTTACCGCCGTCAGCGACGAGGAAAACGCCGTCAAGGCCGTTCAGCTCGGCGCACAGGACTATCTCGTCAAGGGCGAGACGGACAAGAACCAGATTACGCGCTCGATAAGGTATGCGCTCGAGCGGCAGAAGGACATAAACCAGAGGAAAAAAATCGAGCGGGAGCTCTTCGAGGAAAAAGAGAGACTCGCGGTAACGCTGAGCTCCCTCGGAGACGGGGTCATCGCCACCGATACGGAGGGCAGGGTGGTGCTCATAAACGGCATAGCGGAGCGGCTGACCGGGTGGCTCCGAAACGAAGCCGTCGGGCGATTCATAGACGAGGTGTTTTTTATAGTGAACGTCGAGACGGGCGAGCCGAAGGAGAACCCCGTCAGCAAGGCTATCAGGGCCAACAACATCGTAGGGTTAGAGAGCGGGACGGTGCTGGTCACGAAGCAGAGGGAGGGATGCAGGTACGTTTCCGCCAGCAGCTCCCCTATAAGGGACAGGGACGGGATCATAATCGGCGTCGTTCTCGTATTCAGGGATATCACCGAGCTCAAGAAGCTCGAAGAGGAGCTGCTGAAAGTCCAGAAGCTGGAATCGATCGGTGTTCTGGCGGGAGGCGTCGCGCACGATTTCAATAACCTCCTCACCTCGATAATGGGGAATATCTCGCTTAGCTCGCTTCCCGATATATCCGACGACAAGGTGAAGCAGAGGCTGCTCGAAGCGCTCCGGGCGTGTCACAAGGCGAGGGACCTTTCCTCACAGCTCCTGACGTTCTCGAAGGGGAAGTCACTCGACAGCAAGGCGGCGACCAACCTCGAAAAAATCATACGGGATACCGTCAGCTTTACGATGAGCGGGTCGAACGTCGATTTTCAGTTCGTCGTAAACGACAAGATATGGGCTGTCGAAGTGGACGAGGCGCAGATAAGCCAGGTCATAAGCAACATGATTATCAACGCGGCCCAGGCCATGACGAACGACGGAAAGATAACTATAACCATCGAAAACGTGGATGCGAAGAACGAGAAGGGAATACCGCTTACGGAAGGGCATTACGTAAAAACGACCATAGCGGACCAGGGCATCGGCATACCGAGGGAATACATATCGCGTATATTCGATCCCTACTTCACGACGAAGCAGGCGGGCAGCGGCCTCGGCCTCGCGACTTCGTACTCCATAGTAAAGAACCACGGGGGATACATAGCTGTAGATTCCGAGCTTCACGTCGGGACCAGCTTTTATATATATCTTCCGGCGAGGGGGAGTGCGGTGACAGTAGAATCCAGAATCAACGCTGTAATAAAGCGGGGCAGCGGCAGGGTCCTCATAATGGACGACAAGCTCGAAGTGAGGGAGGCCGCGGGTGAGATGCTCTCGCACATAGGTTACGAGGTCGAATTCGCGAGGGACGGGAGCGAGCTGCTTCGGACTTACAAGAGCGCCAAGCAGGAGGGAAGACCGTTCGATACGGTCATAATGGACCTCACCGTGCCGGGCGGCATGGGGGGAAAAGAGGCCATAGAAAAGCTCCTTATATTCGATCCCGAGGTGAAGGCTATCGTATCGAGCGGGTATTCGAGCGACCCCATACTGGAGAAATACGAGAAGTACGGATTTAAGGGCGTCCTGCCCAAGCCTTACGAGATGGAAAAGCTGAGCGACGTGCTTCACTACGTGCTTTCGCAGAACAACTGACCGTTTTTCTTCCCGGTTTTATTTCTTCCGCTTTCCGGATTTGAGAACAGAGCCGGAGAGGTCTATCGCCTGGTCCACCATATCTCTTAAGAGATCGAGCCCGCCCTGCCAGAACCCGGGGTCTTTTATATCGACGCCGACACGCTCGAGGAGTATGTCGGGCGATTCACTCCCGCCCGAGGACAGGAGCTCGATGTAGCGCGGGACGAACCTGTTGCCTTCGCTCAGATACATGTTGTAGAGCGCGAGCACTAACAGCTCGCCGAAGGAATAGGCGTAGCAGTAAAACGGCGAGTGGATGAAGTGCGGTATGTACATCCACCAGACCCTATAATTGCTCGTGAGCTTTACCGACTTTCCGAACATCGGCTGGTTGGCGTTTATCCATAGCTCGTTTACGTCGTCCTGAGTGAGCTCGCCTTTTTCCCTCCTTTTCTCATGAAGGCTCTCTTCGAAGCGCGTGAGAACGACCTGCCTGAACACCGTCGCGAATATGTCTTCGAGCTTGCTGCAGATGAGAGCGAGCCTCGTCTTCGGGTCCGTCTCGGACTCGGTGAGCTTGTGGAAGACGAGCATCTCGGCGAATACGCTGGCAGTCTCGGCTGTCGTCAGCGGGGTGTTCGACTGGAAGTAGCCCTGCTTACGTGATAGATACTGATGCACGCCGTGGCCGAGCTCGTGGGCGAGGGTCATAACGTCCCTGAGCCTCCCGGTGTAGTTCATGAACACGTAAGGATGAGCGCTCGGGACTGTGCCGTGGCTGAACGCGCCGCCGCGCTTTCCGTCCCTTAGCTCGGCGTCGATCCAGCTCTTGTCGAAGAACTCCTTTGCGACGCCGGATATTTTCGGTGAAAAATCTTCGAACGAGGACAGTATCACGTCCCTTCCCTTGTCGTACTGTATGGTCTTCGATTCGCTGAAGATGGGGGCGTAGCGGTCGTAGTCGTAAAAGTCTTTCAGGCCGAGGAGCTTCTTCTTGAGGTTGTAATACGTCTCGACCATGTCGTAGTTTCTTTCGCAGGATTCCATCAGCGCGTCGACCGTTTCGGCGTCGATTTCGTTGTCGAGGTGCCTCGACTGCATCGGGTGCGAGAATGAGCGGAGGCGGTCGTTGACGTAGTGGTCCTGTACGAGCGTGTTGAATATGAACGTGAGGACGTGGGCGTTATCGAGGAGCCCCTGGGTTAGCCCTTCCGCACCGGCCTTTCTCTTCTCGCGGTCGGTGTCGTAGAGGAGGGCGAGGGTTTCCGTCTCGCTCATCGTCTTCACCTTGCCGCGTATCTTCACATTGAATCTCACGTTATTCAGCACCTCGTCGAAGAGCCTCTTAAATGCTCTCGAACCGGTGTTGGCCTTCTCGTCGAGTATCTTCTCCTCGGGCTCCGTGAGCCTGTGGGGCTTGTAGCGCCTTTCCTGCTCCAGGAAATGGCGGTAGTGCTCCAGCTTCTTGTCGGCGAGGAGCTTTTTCATCCTGGCTTCGGGTATCGCCACGAGCTCTAACTCGAAGAAAAGGAGGTGCTTTCTCGCCTCGGTCGCCTTCTCCTGGATCCTCTGGAGGAATGCGCCGTGCTCGGGATTCCCGGTGTCGGCGGCGAAGATGAGGTATGCGAAGGAGAGAAGCCTGCCCGAGAGCTCGCTAAGCGCTTCGAGCTCCTTTACGGCTTTCAGAAGAGTCGCCGCCGTAACGGACGGGGAATTTATTTTGCCCCTGTACTTCTTCTCGTAAGCGCGGGATTTCGTCAGGAGCGAAGAAAGGTCTTTTTCTATGTTCTTGTCGCCAAGCCCCGAGTAGAGGTCCGACAGGTCCCACGCGATTCCTTCAGAGCCTGTTCTGTGATGCTTCGCCGTTTCAGCCATTGTTATCTCCCGTTAGTGGATAAAGATTTTTACCGCGCCGCTTTCCCCTGCAAGTGGAAATGTGATTCCATCACCCCTGGCCGGTCTTTTCGAGCTCTTCCCTTACGAGCCTGTTCACTACGGCCCCGTCGGCCTTGCCCTTGACAGCCGGGATGACGAGCTTCATCACGCTGCCTATGTCCTTCATGCCGGACGCGCCGGACTGGGCGATGGCCTTTACGACCTCGGCCCTTATCTCTTCCTCGCTCATCTGGGCGGGCATGTACTTCATGAGTATTTCGATCTCTTTCCTTTCGGCCTCGGCCGCGTCTGGCCTGTTAACCTTTTCGAACTCGGCGGCCGCGTCCCTCCGCTTCTTGATTTCCGCCGAGACGACGCCGATTATCTGCTCGTCGCTGAGCGCCTGCTTTTGATTATCGATTTCCCTGTTCTTTATCGCGGACTCCAGCATCCTGAGGACAGACAGCTCCAGGCTGTTCTTGCTCCTGAGGGCGTCTTTCAAGTCCTGCGGAATCTGCTCACGTAAACCCATTCTGCTCTCCCTACTGCCGTTTCGCTGTGTGTCGAATAATACGGAATTAATTATACCTATCCCGGTAAGTATATCAGATGCATATCCCGGGTCAGTCGAGGACGTATATCCCCGGGAGGTTCCTTCCGGCCTCGGCGCAGTCGGTGCCGTAGCCGACGATGAAGCCGCTCTCGATAGTGAACCCGACGTAGTCGGCTTCGATCGGAACCTCGCGCCTTTCCTTTTTGTCGACGAGCGCACACAGGGCGAAGGATGCCGGGTTTTTCGAGAGGATGAGGTCTTGTACGAAGCTGCACGTGACCCCGGTGTCGAGAAGGTCTTCGACCAGTACGACGTGCCTTCCGGAAAGCTGGATGGATGGGCCCATGAGAAGCTCGAGATCGCCCGGCGACGTGCCTTCTCTATAGCTCGAAGTCTGGACGAAGTCTATCTCGGCCTCGCAGCTTATCTCCCGCGCGAGGTCGGCGAGGAAGATAAACGATCCCTTGAGGATGCCGACGAGGACGGGGTTCTTTCCCTCGTATGCGGCCGTGAGCTCTCTTCCGAGCTCGCGTACACGGGCGGCGATTTCGTCCGCCGATATTATCAGGCGGGGATTCTTTCCTGCGATCTCGTAAGTCACGGGGTTTATTTTATCCAGATTTCGCTGCGTGTGATAGTGCCGAAGATGGTTTATACTGCCGCCGCGGTTTATGCCGGGGATTGACTAAGCCCCCCGATATTCTATATTCTTGAGCGACTTGTCCGTATACGGATATTTATTTCGGTATGCCGATAATAATCTTTTGATAGGAGCGTAAACGTTTTGAGCTTTAAGGACCCAGAGGCGCAGCTTTCGATCATAAAACGAGGGACGAGCGATATAATCTCGGAGGCGGAGCTTTCGGCCAAGCTCAGGAAATCCGCTGAAAAGAACGCTCCGCTCAGGATAAAGGCGGGGTTCGACCCGACGGCCCCGGACCTTCACCTCGGCCACTGCGTCCTCCTCCGGAAGCTCAGGGATTTTCAGGACCTCGGCCATATCGTCCTCTTCCTCATCGGCGACTTCACAGCGATGATAGGCGACCCTTCCGGCCGCTCGGAGACGAGGCCCGCGCTCAGCGAGGAAGAGGTGAAAGACAACGCCCGCACGTACGAGAGGCAGGTGTTCAAGGTGCTCGACAGGGAAAAAACGGAGGTGATGTTCAACTCCGCCTGGCTCGGGAAGCTGAGCGCCGCCGACCTCATAAGACTCTCGGGGCTCGAAACCGTCGCCCGGATGCTCGAAAGGGACGACTTCAGTAAACGGTATAGCGAAGGGACTCCGATATCGATAAGCGAGTTCATGTATCCCTTGATACAGGCGTACGACTCCGTGGAAATGAAGTCGGACGTCGAGTTCGGCGGTACAGACCAGACGTTTAACATCCTCCTCGGGCGGCAGCTCCAGAAGCATTTCGGTCAGGAGCCGCAGATTGCGATACTGCTCCCGATACTCCCGGGGTTAGACGGCGTCAGAAAGATGTCGAAATCGTACGGCAACTACATAGCCGTCGACGATACCCCAGTCGACATGTACGGGAAGGTCATGTCCCTCCCGGACGACGTGATGTGGCTTTACTACGAGCTTCTGACGAGAAGGTCCGAAGAGGAAATCGAGGCTCTGAAAAACGGGCACCCGATGAATGCGAAGAAATCCCTCGCCAGGGAGCTTACGGCGTGGCTGCATGGGGACGAAAGCGCGAAGTCGGCAGCGGAGGATTTCGATACGAAATTTTCGGACAGGCAGTTCCCCGAAGACGCGCGGGAAGTGGTGCTGTCGTCAGGCGAAAATATCACGGTGCTCGACCTCGTCGTTAAAGCGTCCCACAACATAAAAAGCCGGAACGAGGCCAAGAGGCTCATAGCCCAGGGGGGAGTGAGCGCCGACGGCGAGAAGCTGACAGACGCCAACGCACCTGCCCCGGTGAGGGACGAGGTAAAGCTCCGGATCGGAAAGAAGGAATTCGTGAGCGTTAAATTTAAGGGGTAGAAGCAAGCCTGCCTGTAAGCCGAATTCTGTCTTGAGCAGCCATTCATCTGGGACGTTCATTACTGAACGCCTCTAGCGACATACCCGGAAGCTTTGACGGGCCGCCATATTTTTCACGAGGAAAAGCGCTTCCCTATTTTGTCTTTCACCGAGCGGGGTTTACAATGCCGCCAGCCGTCACCGGCCGGCGCGGTAGTCTCTTACACTGCCTTTTCACCCTTACCGTGCCCTCCGTGAGAAGGGCGTTGGCGGTATGTTTTCTGTTGCACTTTCCGTTGCCTCGCGGCACCTGGGCGTTACCCAGCGCTCTGCCCTCTGGAGTTCGGACTTTCCTCCAGCACGCGCCCGAGAGCGCGCACCAGCGGCTGCCCGGCCTGCTTGCTTCTACCATTTAAAGATATTCATCGATGGCCTCGTTCGCAAGTCTGTCGGCCTCGCGGTTGTATTCACGCCTGACGTGGCTGACGGATATGGACGAGTAATCCTTGAGGAGGGCTTTGGCTTTTTTGTGAAGCTCGGCGATGCCGGGATGCTTCACCTTCCAGAGGCCGTTTACCTGGTTCGCGAGCAGCATGGAGTCCGTAAATATGCGGATTTGCCTGTTTCTAAGGTCTTTTGCGGCTTCGAGGGCCGTTATGAGGGCTGTGTATTCGGCCTGGTTATTGGTAGCGGTGCCGAGGTACTTTTTTATCTCGCGGAGGGGCTTTCCGCCCTCGGCGATGTAGACGCCGATGCCGGATTCCCCCGGGTTGCCCCTGGCGGCGCCGTCTATGAATATATCCACGGGTTCGCCGGAGCCGTCTTTGAACGGAAGACTATTCTGGGTTTGCGGCACTATTTAATTCTTCTTCCGTATAGAGGATTTTCTGGCAGTTCGGGCACTGGATGAATCGCGTGTGAGTGAGCACCTCGTTAAAGAGCTGGGAAGGGATTTTCATGTTGCATCCCGTGCAGACTTCCTTCTTCGCCATGGCGAGCACGCCGCCGTTTCTCTTGCTTATCTTTTTGTAAATGGGCAGGAGCTCGGGGCTGATGCGGGATGCTATCTTTTCCTTCTCTTCCTTCTTCGGCTCGTAGACGCTCCTTATCTCTTCGAGCTTTTCCCTGTAGCCGCTTATCTTCTCGCCGTATTCGGCTTCCTTGGCGGCGAGGTCTTCCTTGCCGGCCGCGATTTCGGCTTCTACAGTCTCGATCCTGGTCATATCTTCGAGGACTTTATCTTCGAGGTCTATATTTCTTCGCTTGGTATCGGCTATTTCTTTCTGGAGTGCTTCGTATTCTTTATGGGTCTTGATTTCGAACAGCTTCTGCTCTGCTTTCTTGATGAGCTCTTCGTTATTCGAAACTTCCTGTTCGAGGCGGGTCTTGTTTTTCTGAAGCGTCTGTTTTTCCAAATCCAGACGTTCGAGGCGTTCTTTTGCGGCTTTTAGTTCCAGCTCAAAATCTGAAATTTTCCGGGGATAGTCGTTTAAATTTTCTTCAAGCTTACTGAGCTCCAAATCGATTCGCTGGAGCGTGTCGAGAACGACGAGCTGCTCCCTCATTTTTTTCTCCTTTTTTTAGCGGGTTTGATCTTTAGCGGAATAAAAGGAATATACGAGGATTGTACTATAGCGGGGACTGGCAGCGAGGTGTTTCTTGCGAGTTTGTGTGTTATCTCGACTTCCATCTTGAATCAAAAAACAAAACTTAATGTGTGGGCCCACCCGGACTCGAACCAGGGACCAACGGATTATGAGTCCGTCGCTCTAACCAACTGAGCTATGGGCCCGCCGAATTGTTTAGTGAATTTAATACTATAGGTGAAAATCGCGTTTTGTCAAATTCGGAGCATGTAAAGCACCAAAATTCTTCAGAATAATTTTCACGGCGTCCCGGCGATGAATGGAATTGAATTCGGGAGCCGAGGCGAGATGTCATTTTATTCCTCCGCTCCCGTGCGGCCGCGTTTAGTTTTTCGAGACATAATTCCTGGCCTTCATTATCTTGTAGTACCCGAGCACTTTCGTTATGTAGTCCGTCGTTTCAGGGTAGGGGGGGATTGTGAAGCCGTGCTTTATAACCGCGCCCTTGCCGGCGTTGTATGCGGCCAGCGAGAGCTTCATGTCGCCGTCGAAGTATTCCATGAGGTCCTTCAGGTACCTGACCCCGCCTTCTATGTTCGAGACCGGATCGAACGGGTCGTCGACGCCGTAGTCGCTGGCTGTCGCGGGGATGAGCTGCATCATGCCCTGGGCGTTCTTGGGGGATATGGCGTTGGGGTCGAAATTGGATTCCGCTTTTATGACGGCCTTTACTAAGTAAGGATCGACGTCGTGTTTCACGCTCGCCGTCAGGATTTCGTTGTCGTAGTCGGAGGAGAAACTGGCCGAGAGCGCAAACGCGTCTTCTTTCTCGCCCGGGCGGACTATCCTGTATTTTGCGAGCGCGGCCGGGCCGGTGAATACTACAGTCGGCATTTTATTATTGCATTCTATCGTCTCCAGCGCGCCCGCCCTTTCGAGGAGCACGACGCAGTTCGCAACTTCGACGACGTTGACTATTTCTGTCCGAACGAGGTCGAGCACGTCGCCGGCGACGTAGTTCCCGATCTCTCCCGTTACCGGGTTCTTGACGAGCGCCTTCGATATATTGCCGTTTACAACCGTGCCGAGGAGGTCCAGATGGAGGCCGGACTTGGCGACGTTGACTGCGAGAATCTTGTTCTCGTCCGCCGGCCGCTCGGTATAGGCCTTTTCCTTGGAGTATACAGTTTCGGTGTCTATAGCGAATACGTCTTTGCCGTGGGTGACGAATCCTGCGAGCAGCAGGACTATGAGAAGGGGAGTCTTCATTAGACTATAATATTAGTCGTTATAATTCCAGCATATACGATAAATACATAAAAGTAAATATTAAATTTCGGCCGCGCCGGTGCGGAGGGGTTCCGGAGGGATTTCCGAATGGGCGGAGCCATGTTCCGGCCCTGCATCGGATACGCAGGGCGGGCATCGATCCTGGCTGTGATGTTTTTCTTCCTGCCGGAAAATTACTTGTCTACAGGGTAGAACTTGTACGACTTTACGTTCTTGCCGTCCTGCGCCTTTTTTACGACTCCCACCGTCACGCCCATTTTCTGCCCGATTTTAAGGCCCTCGGGGTTATCCGTCTCGACCTGGGCCATGACCCTCACGCCCTCGGGAAAATCGACGAGAGCCAGAGCGTATGGAACCGGAAATTCCGGGAGGCTCCTTCTGACTACCGTGAAGGAATGAAGCTCGCCGAACGGGCTCAGGAGCCTTTCCTCTACGTCGTCAGAAAAGCTGACCGGGTCGGCCAAGTATTTCGGGAAGGTCCAGTTGTTGGATTCCTTCGAGTATCCGGCGACGAGCCTGACTTCTCCGGAGCCGTCTGTTTTGAATAGCTCGGGGAATAGAACCTCGTCGTTTTCAGTGATCTCTGCCATGACTTCATCTCCTCTGCAATTTTTAGCAGACAATATATTACATTTAAAAAATTTTTAGTCCAGCCGGAGGCCGGCCGTTTGTAAACGACCGGAAAGCTTAGTAGAATAAATCCGCGTGGGTCAACTTCCCAAAAGGGCTCTTACTATAGCGGGGTCGGATTCGGGGGGCGGCGCGGGTATCCAGGCCGACCTCAAAACCTTTACCGCGCTTGGCGTCTACGGCATGTCTGTCATCACCTCCGTAACCGCGCAGAATACGGTCTCCGTGCTCGGGATAAACGACATTCCGCCGGACTTCGTCGCTCTTCAGATAGACGCGGTTCTTTCGGACATCGGGGCCGACGCCGTGAAGATAGGGATGCTCTCTAACGTCGGGATAGTCTCGGCAGTCGCACGGAAACTCGCGGAGCACGGGCAGGAGAACGTCGTACTCGACCCTGTGATGATATCGAAAGGCGGCTCTGTCCTCATGGAGGAGGGGGCGCGCGATGCGATGAAGAGAGAGCTCTTCCCGCTCGTGCGCATAATAACGCCGAACATCCCCGAGGCCGAGGAGATCACGGGGCTCAAAATAGACACGCTCGACGCGATGATAGAGGCGGCTCGGGCGATTAAAGAGCTCGGCCCGGAATACGTCGTCGTAAAGGGCGGGCATCTTACGGAAGAGTCCGACGCCGTCGATATATTTTTCGACGGTGACACGTTCCGGGAGCTAAGGTCGCTAAGGATAGACACGAAGAACACGCACGGGACAGGCTGCACGTTCGCAGCCGCCATATGCGCGTCCTTAGCGAAGGGCGCCTCGCCGCTCGGGGCTGTAAAAGCGGCCAAGGAATTCGTGACCGGGGCGATAGAAAATTCCTTCACGCTCGGCTCGGGGAACGGCCCGCTCAATCACTTTTGGAAAATGAAAGAAGGAGAATAGCTTGTCATGGCTGAGATAATAGACGGAAAGGCCGTATCGGCGCACGTGAAAAAGCAGGTGGCGGACGGCGTGAAAGAGCTTTCGGAATCGAAGGGGATAGTCCCGGGGCTCGCGGCGGTGCTCGTCGGCGACGATCCGGCGTCCGAGATATACGTCAGGAACAAGAGGAAGGCGTGCGAGGACGCCGGCATGTATTCAGAGGAAATCAGGCTCCCTAAGGAGACGACGGAGGCCGAGCTGCTCGCGCTCGTCGAAAGGCTGAACACGGACGACAAAATCCACGGCATACTCGTACAGCTCCCGCTCCCGGATCACATAAACGAGACGAACATCCTCCGGGCGGTGTCGCCGCTCAAAGACGTGGACGGGTTTCATCCGTATAACGTTGGCCTCCTGGTCGAGGGGCACCCGAAGTTTATATCCTGCACTCCGCACGGGATAATGAAGATGCTCGAATACTACAATATAGAGATCAAGGGGAAGGAGGCAGTCGTCGTCGGAAGGAGCAACATCGTCGGAAAGCCCGTCGCGATACTCCTCCTTCACTCGCATGCGACGGTGACGATCTGCCACTCCCGGACGAAGGACCTCGGCGAGGTTACGAGGCGGGCCGACATACTCGTCGCTGCCATCGGGCGCGCGAACTTCATCACGGCGGACATGGTGAAGGAAGGGGCAGTCGTCATCGACGTCGGCATCAATAGAAACGAGCAGGGGAAGCTCGCGGGGGACGTCGACTTCGAGGCGGTCAGGGAAAAGGCTTCTTACATCACGCCGGTTCCGGGCGGGGTAGGGCCGATGACGATATCCATGCTCCTCTGGAATACGCTCGAATCGGCAAGGTCTTTTGCATTCGAAAAGGGTTAGCCCCAGGCGTATAAAAAGCAAATGCTAAATCCCCCCGTACCCCCCTTTTTCTAAGGGGGGATGGAAAAGCAAAGGATTAAGACTTCTACTTTTGCTTGACCACACACGTAGTGTGTTTTTCGACGTAGCATATTGAGTGCTATAAGCACCTGAAGTGTGTCAGGTGAAATGGCAACGACGCCGCTACTTCGATTGCCAGCGGGCGTTGCCCGCCGGGACGGGGGACACGTAGTGTCTTTTTTCGACATAGCCCGGTTGTTGCT
>CAZUDM010000018.1:0-60538 GCA_964618635.1 uncultured Spirochaetia bacterium | reverse complement strand
AATCGTGGTTCGACATGGGGAACAAATCGAAGACCGGCGCGAAGCAGGGTATCGATAAGGTAAACGTTGTCTCCGAGCATATAAATTTAATCCTGAGCTATATCCCATACGTGCAGACGAACTTCGTCGTCGGGCTCGACAGCGACAAGGGAGCCGAATCGTTCGAGCTGACAAAGAGATTCGTCGACAAGGCCCCGGCTGCGTTCCCCGCATATCCGCTTATAACAGCCTTCGGAAAGGCTGCTCCGCTTAATCTCGAATACCAGAGCGAGGGCAGGGTGCTCGCGTTCCCCTTTCACTTCCTGAACAACAGCCACGCGTCGAACGTAAAGCCGAAGAACTACTCGTGGCCGGAATTTTACGACCTCCTTATAGGCCTCGCCGAGTATTCCTATTCGTGGCGCGCCATATATAACCGTTTCCGCGCAACGCGAACGAGAGTACCGAGGTGGATGAATTTTATGCGCGCAATTTCCACGGAAGGCTCCGGGAGGCTCAGGTACTACAGGAAGATAAGGGCGTTCCTTCGGAACGACGTCCAGTTCAGGGCGTTCTTCGAGGGTGAGACGAGCGTCGTCCCGCAGTTCTACGTCGATATGATCAAGAAGGACCTCGGAAAGCTCTGGCACTATCTCCCCGAAGGCGGGATATACCACGACCCGAACGCCTATCTTAAATCGGAGATGGAAAAGAGGCAGAAAAAAGCCCGGACGGCGTAGAGAGCCTTTTTATCCGGAATACCTTTTTCGCCAATCAGGCCCGGACGGATTGAATGGTTCTTAATCCGTTCTTATGAGTATGTCGTCATACATTGGGGACTTCGTGTAATGTTTTTTTATTCTGTCGTCATTCAAATTATCTATGGCGAATGTGTTGATGATTTTGGGCTCGTGCTCTGAAATCAGCTCGTATATATCGTACTCGTATCCGGCTATCTCTCTGTAGGCATCCAGACAATCGTCCGGACCCACGCAGAACCAGAAGTAGTCTATATCGTCCCTAAAGAGATTAATATTTATATTCCCGTCATATACCCTGTCGTTTTCGCTCGTCAACGACAACACGTAATTCACCTTATCGAGCTGTTTCGATTGCACTTCGTCGTGGAAAGTCCTGTTACTTAAAACCGACGAAAAATCGTGCATCATGCCGAGTGGCATATAAACGGCAAATAATATGACTATTAATCTGCTGATCCGGCTGTTAAAAACGGTATAGAGAGCATAACCTGCAACTATTCCGACAAGCGGCACCGTAAACATAAAATACTGCCTCCAGAGATTCTCGTAGAGGAGGAGAACCGTCACAATCAGAAGGACCGATAATATAGTGAGCTGCCTGGCCTTACCGGATCTGAGAAGCATGACCAAACCGAGGAGATAAAGCATGCAGGTAATTATGTTTTCACGAAATATCTCGACGATGAGATAATATTTTGAATACCCCTGCGTCTGCCGTATGTGAATATTGAGCGTCCAGTTCATGACGAAATATTTGTCCAGGGCTCCGCTCAGGAAGAGATACGCATAGTACGGCAGCAGGGTAAGAATGAATATCGCCGCGAAGAAAAAGGCGTCTTTTATGCTCAATCGTCCACGGTATAGATCGTAAAGGAATAAAAACCCCATGGCGATTATGAGGGCGATGGCTTTTTGAAGGAAGAGAAATGACACGGCCAGGAAGACAGCGCTTAACGCGAGGCTCAATCTGGATTTATTCTCCGAATAGGCGAACAGGAAATATATCGAGAGCAGGCCCGCCAGGGCCTGAGGCACATCTGGCCTCACCTCGATCGCCTCGCCGTAAAACACCACGACGGTAGATGTCAGTATAAGGCTTATAACGCCGATCTCCCTTTTCCCGAACTCTCTCATCGCGATGAGATAGGTTACGAGCAGGATGCCCGACATCATCACGAACATCAGGAAACGGCTGGCGAATATTGAAGCTGTTGTTTCTCCGAATACCGCGATGACCGGCACGATCAAATAACTCAGAAACGGGTGATGATGCTGGAAAAAATCGACGTAGATTTTCTGCCCTTTGAGCATTTTCCACGACGTATGTATGTGCTCGAATTCATCGTGACTGAACCACCTGTAATAGGAATGCGTAAGTATGAGCACCATGATTACGGTGAATACGCCCCAGAGTATGAACGACCAGAGCTTATCCTCTTGTGTCTTTCGCATTTGTAAGCTTCCGCAAGCTTATGGGTTTTTGAATTCAGTCTTCGACAACGTGGCTTTCGAATACTTTACGATAGCCAAGCCATTTGTTTAAATCGAAGTTACCTTTGTCATCGAGGCAATCGACGGCTGCATAAGCCATATACAAAGCGTGGTGCGTGTTATCGTGAGCAAAGAGACCCTGACGACCGAACGTGAGGAGATTGCCGATTCCTTCGATGTAATTATCCATAATCTCGAAATGCTTCTCGTAGCCTATGTCGTAGATCGGGTAAGCGCTGGCGAGCCTTCGCACCTCGACGTGTAGGACTTTTGACGTTACCGGTATACCGGCTGTTTTAAGGGAATCGAGCACGACTTTTCCGAGCCCGTCGCCGCTCATACTCCAGTAATCGTCCGCCGTGCCGCAGGGCAGCTCCGCACAGAGCGCCGTAATACCCGCCGGGGTTCCGGTGTCGGTATAGTTCTTGGGCTCGGACAGCCGAGTTATCGGTATATCCGCTTCCGGGAAATAATGCGCGTCGTATTCGGTGAACCTGTCCTGCTCGAGAACGAGATATACGAGAATCATCGACCTGAATCTCACCCTCGAAGCCGAGGCCTGCACTTCGTCGGGCGCACCCGGCCTGAGAGAACGGGCCAGGATGGTTATGGGTATGGTCGACCAGACATAATCAGCGTCTATGCTATGTGCCGCCGAATCATGCTCGTATGTCACTGAACCTACCACACCGTTCTTGAGCTGTATATCTGTGACCCTTGACCGGAGCGAAACTTCTGCCCCGGACTTAACTGCGGCATCGTATAACGCCTCTGATATCTGCCCGAACCCCGATCTGGGGTAATAGAAATAATTTTTATTGTTCTCCTTACCCTTATGAAGCGCGGCCAGCACCTTTCGGAGAATCTTTCCTACCGAATTGCCGGAGATCCTTCGTCTGGCCTGTATGCCGGAAATCATGCCGGGGTCGAGCCCCCAGATCTTTCTGGAATAGGGGAAATAAAATCCCTCGCATATAGTCGGGCCGAGCTGCCCGAGGAGAACCGTAGAGAATGTGTCGTCGTCCCGGGCGGGTTTCGAATTTCCTTTAGCCAGCTTCCGGATCAAATCCCCGAAAACCCCGGCGGAGAACGCTGGATTCATTTTTAACACGAGATCCGCAGGTTTCAGAGGAAAGTGGATCCACCTTTTTTGCAACCTTATCCTCCCGTGTCTCGGCCGGAGGAGGAGGTCGCCGCCCAGGAGCGATTTGATGTCGTCGAGTATACGCTGATCACATGAAGAATGGAGCCTGTGGCTTCCGTAATCGAGACGCAAACCGTTTAATTCGAAGCTGCCGGCATTGCCGCCGACACTGTCCGATTGTTCGAGAACCGTAACCCTTGCAAGCTTCTCCGCCGCCAGCCGGTAAGCGGCCCCAAGCCCTGCGGGTCCGGCGCCCAGGATTACTATGTGAGGAAGTGGTGCGCCCATATCATACGTCTGCCATGCGAATTATTTTCATTATTCAAAACTGATTATCGGTGCAAAATCAATTCGTCACTGCCTTCTTTATGGAAAACGGATTTTTCCAGGGAAGGAGCGTCAGCACGAAACCGAGCAGGCTCCCGGCAATCACGACCGCCTCCCAGACAAACCCGTATCCGACAGCATCCGAATATAAAACCCCGAACGGCGCAAAGAAGGCCGCAAGCGCGACTTCCCGCACCCCTATTCCGCCGAGGCTCACAGGCACCATGGCTGTTATCTTGGCCAGCGGCCATACGACGAACCACGTGAGGATGCCCACCTTTATGCCGCACATCGAACCCAGAAGCGCGTTCAGGAGAACAAAGCTTCCCTGTATGAAAATCGAAAGACAGAGGGTTCCGAGTGCATACGCGGGCTTCTTTAAAATATGGATCATGACAAAGCGCGTGCGTAAAATTACTTTCTGCAGCTTCTCCGGGACTCTTCCCGGTATCGGAACGAAGGTTAACGCCACGGAGACGACAAGGAATATGGCTAGAAGCGCAGATACAATGGCGAGGATTTTCCGGTGCTGGTCTGAAAGCGCCTGTGCGGCAAAAAAAGCCCCGAAAAAAATCAATACCAGCATCGCGCAGACATCGAGAAACCTGTCTATCAGGCTTCCTATTATAATCTGCTCTTTCTCCTCCACCTGACCAGCCGCCATTCCGGCCCTGACGAGGTCGCCGCCGATCACGGAGGGCAGAAACAGATTGCCGAAGAGTCCGTAAAAATAGCAGCGAAAGGCAAAGGAGAACGGGAGCTTCAGCTTACCCATGCCGACTATGAACCGCCACTTGAATACGCCCACGATGTGAATCGACACGAATGCCAGAACGAACAGAACCCAGGCCTGAGGTGAAACGCGTCGGGCCGCGCTCCATATTTCCGACAATGGCAGCCAGGTTAATATCAGGCTAATGACCAGCAAGCTTACAAAGGCCCTGAAATAAATTGTACGGGTTAACCTGATAAACCGCTTCATCGTCGCGCTTTCTCCTATCTGCCGATTCCGACTCTCGATATCTGGTCGGACAAAAGGCCGATAGCCCAGATGATAAAAGCGCTTAGAAGTCCCATAATTGCGCTCTCAGACAGATTGCCGATATATATATCGTATATGAGCTTTAGAAACCCGGCCGTAAAGAAGATCGCTCCCACAGGGAGAAAAACCTTGAGCGGGTTGAAGTATACGATCGTTCTCAATATGAGGAGGAAAAAATTATACGCCTCGACGGGGCGTATCTTCGACTTCCCGATTCGCTTGTAGTAATCGATGGGATAATAGTATACGAAATAGTTGTTACACAGAAGTGCGAGTGTAATTGTCGTCGTTAAAGAAAAGCCGGATGGCAGAATATTGTTGTACTTCTCCAGAAGCGGTTTTTTGATCACCCTGAGGCCGGAGTTAAGGTCCGGAATGTTCTGCCCGGCCAGATAGCTGGCAAGCTTCTGAAGGAACCATTTCGCCGGTTTTCTGACAAACGGGATGTGCGTATTCTGGCCGATTCTGGCGCCGACGACCATATCGTATTCCGGTACTTTTAACATCATGTTCGGAATAGCATCTGCAGGGTATGTGCCGTCGGCGTCTATGATAACGACATATTCTGAATTTGCCGCCGCGAAGCCCGCTTTAAGCGCTGCCCCGTATCCGCTGTTACGGGGAAGCCTGATGAGCTTTACGTCATGCCTTCCCGCCTCCCCCGCGGTATTATCGGTAGAGCCGTCGTCCACAACTATAAGAACGTACGACAATCCCGTTTTGTCCATTACCGTCTTCACATTGTCGATCTGTTCGGAAATGGCATTCTCTTCATTGAAAGCGGGAATGACCACTGCGACTTCGTGGTCTTCCCGGAAGTCCGCATCCAGGCTGTCCGCTTGCTGGTTTTTTAGATACATATCCGCTATCCTCCGGAGCAAAACTATATAGTAAGTCTCATCAATATGAAAACGGAAGGCCTGGACGCCTCTCCGTTCATAATTTTGCAGAAGTATGTAATATACAAATATATATCCGATATCATTTTAGGGTTAAAATTAATTTATCCCACCAAATGAATTATAGCCGCCGCTACATGTATCGGGAACCCGGGAATGCATAAAGCGGGGAGCAGTCAGCTAATATTAAACTAATCGATGCCCGCTGATTTCGTCCGGGGCGACGTGAATGCCCGGCTGGCCTCGTCTTTGAGATATCGGACGGGCAGCGCCGACTTGGAATTTACCATTCCCGTCATTCTTATGGATAAAGCCCCGGGAGCCTTTCGGCCCTGTATATATACTGGCCTCCGTTCTCGTTAGGGACACTGATTTCGAATACCTTCACGGGCGGCGTCGTGTGCGTCACCTCGGCGATGATGGCAGGTATGTGTCCCCCGAAGGTCATGAGCACGTTACCGGTTTCGGGAAGCTTGTCGGCGTCGCCTAAAAAGCCCGCGAAAATCGGCTCAGCCGAAAATCCCGTCGACTCCCATACGAGCGAGACTTCCATGGAAGACTCGTCGATGTTGTATTCCACCGCCCTGCTGAACTCGTTCTGTGAAAAGACCGGCTCGAATGGGCTTGCCCGGAAGTTGCCGTTGTCGAACAGTATTATATTCCCCTCCGAAGTGATCGTCGGCGCGTGCTGATGATACTGGAAGAAAAGCTCGTCATCGGTAACGGGATTCAAGAGGAACGGACCGAAGAGGTCCGGATTCCAGTTGGAATGCGTTCCGAGAATCCAGACGAGCCCACCTGTCCGCCTGTCTATCTTTATCACCGCGTCCTGGTGGCGGAGGGATATTATCAGGGAATCGTCCCTCGTATCGTGAACGACAGCATTGCTGTGAGACCAGTCCCTCGTCGGTCCTTCGACGCCGAACCCGGTCTGAAAGAAGTTATCCCAAAGACCGATGAGGGAGCTGTAATTGAGACGGTACGGGTCTAGTATATCGAAGAGGTGCCATTCGTTTACCACTGTTCCGTCGGGCGAGAACTCCACTATCACGTCCCCTACGACGTTCGATGTTTCCCTCGGGGCGTCTGGGTCCGTGGTGCTCGTAGGATAGTCGGGATACTCCCTGAGCTCGAAGCTCAGGGCGAGAAAATTCCCGGATTCCATGGCGAAGACCTCGTGATGAAACGCCGTCGCGTCTACGGGAATGCTGCCTTCGGCGCCGGACGCCGACCGCACGGCGTGCCATCTCCTGACGGTGTTTCCCAGCATGTCGAGCTCGGCGATGCTGTGAAGGGGAAGGAGGAGCAGCAGGTTGCCGTTCGGCATTCTCCTCACGTCCCTGTCGAGGGACGCGGAGTCGGTTATCCGGTAGTACCAGACGACGTCCCCCGCCGCGTCTACGATTATGAGAAACCCGCCGGCCTCGAAGAGCGTGACGCCCGGCTCCATGAGCCCGGGATCGCTCGTTATGTCGAGCTGCGGAAAGTCTTCGGGAAGTGGATCGGTCGTAACTTCGAAGGCGTTCTCAAACACCGTCTCTCCAGCCTCGTCCACCGCGGTTACGAGAACGGTATGCGCCCTCCCCGGCCGGAGACCGAGCACGGGATAAGAGTGACTGGTGCCGAATTCGTCGAACTCGACGCGGGACGTGTTTACGCCGTCGCCGATGTCGATCGATACCCTGGTTTCCACGGGCGTTCTTACTTCGAGTAATCGGCTTAGCGGCGCTCTTTCGTTAGCCGGTTTGATTTCGGCCGAAGGCTCTTCGACTTTCGGCGCACCAATGAGCACATTATCCCCACCGCAGCCGGATATGTTGAAAAAACCGGCTAGAACCAGCAGGAACAGATTCATAACTACACGACGCGAATTCAAAACGTAAACCATCAGGCTGACCCTCCCTTTATATATCGGCCTGGGCTTTTCGAGATTTATGGATAGACCGGATTAACCACATTATTGCACAATATGTAGTCGAAATGCAACACAAGTTGTAGCATTAGCGCTACAAATGTAGCGTAAGCACGGCGAAGAAATCCGGTCGGTCCAAATTGTAAAGGGACTATGTCGAGGAAACGAGTCTTAACCGAAAGGGAATCACGGAATTATAAACAAAGGGAAATATGGTGGAGATGAAGGGAATCGAACCCTCGACCTCCGCGTTGCGAACGCGGCGCTCTCCCAGGCTGAGCTACATCCCCACGGAAAGGACAAGAAAATTTCTAGATATCAGCTCTATCACGCGAATTAAGTCTAATTGGTTAGACAATGGTTAGAAATCTGATACTTACATATCTCCCATGTAAGCCGCTAGTGTAACATAATAATTACTGGAAATAAATAGTGAGAGATTATTAAAAGCAAGTTAATTTCAGGAGAATAGGAAAGTATATAATCCTGCCGCTAGCCTCCCCGGAAGTCTCCACAGTGGTAGAGGTATTCCGAAGACTTACCCCCCCTTCTGCTCCACAGACTTATATTAACGGATCAAAACACCAGGCGGTTGTTCACATATCTCTGAGCTAATTTTTTCTCTTCATATCATCCTTCGACCTGAACCTGGACCTTGAGATATTCGCCAACACCCCGCTTCGGATGAGTTGATTACCATAATATTTCGCTCCATAGGGTGTAAGATGTGTTCCGTCGAATGTTTTAAGCTCGCCTGCATCTGTAAAAATAGGACAAATTTTTACGTCATTTCCACACAACAATTTCTCAACGTCAACAAAATCCTCTGATGAAAGACTATTTTTCATCTCATTATTCACATCTATTTGTTTTGTCGGCACAATATTTCGAATCGCAATCCGCTCTTTTTCAGTCATTTCTAAAAGTTCTGATAAATTGATATAACCAAAATTTTTACGCCCGAAAACTTTTACCTTTTTCCCCGTAAGAGCTTTTACATTCTCCACACTTTGCGCAATGTATTCCGACTGCCAATCTTGCCAGGAACTCGCAAACCATATTTCGTCCGCTTCAAGCATTCTCTTGCGTAAATGTTCGTTTTCAAAGAGACCTTCCTCTTTGCATGCGCCAACCTCGACGGGAGAAATTTCATCCTCAAACTGCGGTCTCGGGATAAACAGGTTCCCGCATTCTTTGCTGATATAATGTGTTGTTATCTGGATATTCTTATTAAAATCCACTTCAAATAAGGCATTTGTCAAATCCTGTGCGTAACTATCTCCAATGATCAAGACCTTAGGTCGAGAATCATTTTTATCAAACTCATCTCCAAGCAGCCGAAAAAAACGAGAAGTAACATATTTATCCCGATTTTCTACAAAACTCATATCGAGCATCTTTAAATCATCTCCACTATATCTGGAAATGAAACCCCCTGTATAAATACCGGCAAAGGCAATAATCACGAATAAAAAAGAACCTAACGCGCTGAAAGAGAAGATCTTTTCACGGGAGATAAAACCTTTGTTTCTGAATGGACTTTCAACAAAACGCCAGCTGATAAACCCGAGCAGAATCGATAAAGCAGACAAAAAGAGAAGCAGAGCAGTTCCTGGTTCCGCCAAACTTGCGCGTCTCGCAAACACAAATATAGGATAGTGCCAAAGGTAAGCGCTATAACTGATCAAACCGATCCCGACCATCGCTTTAATACCGAGGAACCGGCCAACAGCGGTCTCGGATGTTGAAAATATGATTATCAGACCTGTCCCGATGGTCGGGATCAGTGTGTATAGACTCGGAAAAGGCGTATCCTCATCAAACGCAAAAACTGAGTAACAAATCAAAAATAAACCGATAAAGCCAAACACTTCACTTGCCTTTTTGCTTGATTTGATGAGCTCTGCATGTTTACGGTTATAAAGAAAGTAAAAGGCAATCAGGGCACCAATCGCCAGCTCCCAGGCACGAGCGGGCAGCAGGAAAAAAGTCATGTCAGGTCTATTGTAAGCACCCCATTGTGCAGCGACCAGGCTCACCGCACCGGCAACAATCAGCGCCGCAAAGATCAACCGCTTGCGAAATTTCCACAACAACATCAAAAACAGCGGAAACAAAATATAGTATTGTTCTTCAACTGCCAAACTCCAGGTATGAAGAAGCGGTTTTAATTCTGAAGCGGTATCGAAGTAACCACTTTGACGCCAAAATAAGATGTTTGACGAAAATACCGAGACAGCGGCGAGACTTTCACTAAAATCTTTCAGATCATTTGGCAGTAGCAAGAACCATGCAAAAGGCAGACAGCATAACATCACAAAAAAAAGAGCGGGCAAAATGCGCCGCGCCCTTCTTTCATAAAAAGTAACGATAGAGAATTTCCGGTTGTTCATGTCGGAAAGGATGATGGTAGTAATCAAATAACCGCTGATTACGAAAAACACATCCACACCGACGTAACCACCTTGAAATGATTTGAAACCTGCATGAAAAAAAATCACGGCAAGAACTGCAACTGCCCTGAGTCCGTCAATTTCTCTACGATACTTCACTGATCTTTCATGTACGGATGGGTTGTACGCGCTGCCGCTTAATTTCTGCGCTTCAGGATTGCGTTCCGTTTTGTGATCCTGTAGTTCATATTTGAGCTTCTCGAAATAGGGAATACGTATGGAGCGCGGAAGGAACTTCGACTTCTCCGACGCAGTATATTTCTTCTTAATGCCGATGCCGCTCTTGAATAGGGACTGAACGACATTTTTCATCTTCGAATATTAGATAGAAAAAGTAAGAACCACAATCGGACTTTGGTATAGATGCAACATAAGACTTTTGTCCTATTGCAGCTCAATAAACAAGTTAGATTTTCGATATAAAGCCCCGTATATTAGGATTAAATACTATATAATTTCAACATGTTAAGGTACCCTTGACGTCGACTGCCCCCCCGGATTTTTTTGACACTAAAATAGTAAAACGGACTATGTATAGACTCAGGCTGAGAACATAAGAGTGAGCGCCCTTCACGTGGCTGCCGGGGTCTTAACTTTATTGCAACAACTGAAAGCCCAGGGAGGGAATCGAGCGGACTATTACGCTTACCGGGACGCCTTCACGGCCCTGTTCGCCGCCCAGCGTTCGAGCTTCGATATCTCCTCGCGCATAGTAGTCGAGAGCGGCACTATGGACGAAGCCGCTATGATGAGGTCCCTGTCGGTGAGCTCGTTCCCCTTCGAGAAAGATTCGAACAGCGCGGATATGACGGCCTGCTCTATCTCGGCCCCGCTCAGGCCCTCTGTATTTTTCGCGAGGGAATCGAGGTTGAAGGTGTCCGGGTTCTTGCCGCGGTTTAAGAGATGAATCCTGAATATCTCCCTCCTCTCTTTCTGGTTCGGGAGCGTGACGAAGAATATCTCGTCGAACCTCCCCTTCCTTAAAATTTCCGGCGGAAGGAGGTCTATCTGGTTCGCCGTCGCCGTGACGAATACGGGGTACTTCTTTTCCTGCATCCAGGTGAGAAAATAGCCGAATATTCTAGAGGTTGGGCTGTCCCCCGATTTCTCGCCGCTCCTCGTTATCCCCGCCTCGATTTCGTCTATCCAGAGGACGCAGGGCGACGTCGCCTCGACTGTTTTGATCGACTTTCTGAAGGCCTCTTCCGGGCTTCCCTGCGATTCGCTGTAGACCTGGTTCAGGTCGAGCCGGAGGAGCGGCAGGTTCCACGACGTCGCTATAGCCTTCGCGCAGAGGCTCTTCCCGCACCCGCTTATCCCCATGAGGAGAACCCCCTTGGGAACGTCTAAGCCGAATTCTTTTGCCTCGCTCGAAAACGCGAGCCGCCTCACGTCGAGCCATTCCTTTATGTTTTCGAGCCCGCCTACTTCGTCTATGTCGACCCGGCTCCTGACGAAATCGAGCGTGCCCGTCTTTCTCACGAGCTGGGCCTTCTCTTCGAGGAGGGCGTCGACCGCTTCGTCCCCGAGCTCGTCCTTCCCTACAAGCGTCCGCCGGAGGGCGAGCTCCATTTCGAGCGCGCCAAGACCCTGAAGCGCGTTAATCGCGGCTTCCCTGAAGTTCGGGCTCATCGAATTCTGGAGTACTTCGCCGGCGTGCGACTTGATGACGTAGTCGAATATCTTTCCCGTCTCCGCCCTGTCGGGAAGGTCGATGTCGATGACAGCCATTTCCTTTTCGAGCTCAGGCGGAATCGACACGCCGCTCGCAAGAATGAAAAGCGTCTTCGGCGTTTTCCTGAGCTTCTGGTACGTATCTTTGAGCTTTCTTATTACGCGCGGATCGTCCAAATAAAACCCGACGTCTTTAAAAAAGTAGAATCCCTTTCCCGGCTCTTCCAGAACCCTGTCCAGGGCCTCGATGAGCCCCTTCGATTCGGAAGAAGGACCCGAGCCGTCGCGGAGGCCGTCCACGCACGACCAGACGGAGAACCGCGGCGAATCCGGGTAGAGGTTCTTCCCGATGGACCTTATCGTATTCTCTACCCGCTCCTCTTCCCACGAGACGAGATAGATTATGGGATACCCTGCCCTGACAAAGGTTTCGATGGTTTTTGTGGGGAAAGCCATATCTGTCTAAGTATATAGCAGTCGGCGCGATAAGGAGCCGGCGAATGCAAAAACCGGCGCGCGCGTCTTACATACCCTGCGACGTGACTTTCTTCGGGTGCTCTTTACGCCAGCGGAGCTTGTTGAGGGCGTTGATGTACGCCTTCACGCTCGCGACGACTATGTCGGTGTTGGCGCCCTGCCCCTGCGTGATTATGCCCTCGTCGGCGACTCTCACGGTAACCTCGCCCTGCGCGTCGATGCCTTCCGTTATGGAGGCAACCACGTAGGTTTCGAGGACAGGCGAAAGTCCCGTCGCCTTCGACACGGCCTGGTAGGCCGCGTCCACGGGGCCGTCCCCGCTTTCGGAAACCGTCACTTCATTCCCGTCGATGAGGAGCTTCACAGTAGCCACGGGGTGCATGTCCGAGCCGCCCGAATAGTTGGCCGATATGAGCTTGTAAAAGTCGGAGGACCTGACGAATTCCTCGCTTATGAGGGCCTCGATGTCCTCGTCGAACACGTATTTCTTCTTGTCGGCGAGGTCCTTGAACTTTTTAAACGCCTGCTCGAAAGGCTCCCCTTCGAGGAAGTATCCGTATTCTTCGAGGCGGTCCTTGAACGCGTGCCTCCCGGAATGCTTTCCGAGTATCAGCTTGTTCGAGGGGATGCCCACTTCCTCGGGGTCCATGATTTCGTAGGTGATTCTTTCCTTTAGTACGCCGTCCTGGTGTATCCCGGCCTCGTGCGCGAAGGCGTTCGCGCCGACGATGGCTTTATTAGGCTGCACGCTCACGCCCGTCACCTGCGAAACAAGCCTGCTCGTCGGATAGAGGTGCTCGGTATTTATCCTGGTTACATAGGGATTCCGGTCGTTACGGACCTTGAGCCCCATGACTATCTCTTCGAGTGAAGCGTTACCCGCCCTTTCGCCGAGGCCGTTTATCGTGCACTCGACCTGCCTCGCGCCTTCCCTTATGGCGGCGATCGAGTTGGCCACCGCAAGGCCGAGGTCGTTATGGCAATGTACGCTGAGAATGACGTTGTCCAGACCCGAAACCCTTTCCTTAAGAGTCCTTATTATATAGGCGAACTCTTCGGGGACGGTATATCCGACCGTGTCGGGGATGTTTATGATCTTCGCCCCGGACCTGACTGCGACGTCGACGGCCCGGCAGAGATAGTCGAGGTCCGTCCTGGTCGCGTCCTCGCAGGAGAATTCGACGTTCTCGGTGTAGTGAGTCGCGTGCTTCACAGCCGTGCTTATGATTTCCAGCACCTCGTCGCGCGATTTCCTGAGCTTATGCTTGAGGTGTATGTCGGAGGTGGCGATGAAGGTATGTATCCTCGGGTACTCCGCCCCTTTGACGGCCTCCCAGCCCCTGTCTATGTCGTTGAAGTTCGCCCTGCAGAGACCGGCAATCTCGCAGCCGCGTATCTTTTCGGCTATGACTTTTACAGACTGGAAATCCCCCTCGGACGAAATGGGGAACCCCGCTTCGATTATGTCGACCCCGAGCTTTTCGAGCTGGTGCGCGACCCTGAGCTTTTCTTCCGCGGTCATGCCGCAGCCCGGAGCCTGCTCCCCGTCCCTCAAAGTGGTGTCGAATATTCTAACGACGTTGTCGCTTCCCATTTCTGAAACCTCCTCGATTTAAGATAGTCTAAGCATCCGGGCGAGTTCTGTCAAATGTTGCGGGGGGTTAGGATGGCCTCGCGCATTCGGCGGAAAGTCAGAGCCCGGTCGGCAGATCGATGAAAACAGTCTCGACTCCGAACTGCCCCGAGACGATCCGGGCGAGGGCTTTGAGACCTATGGTTTCGGTCGCGTGGTGGCCTGCGAATATGACGTTCATTCCCGAGTCCTTCGCGGTGTAGTAAATTTCCACTGCGTCGCCGGTGATGTAAAGATCCACGCCCGAGTCCAGCGCCTCGTAAAAACCCCCGTAGCTCCCGCCGCCGCTGCACACTGCAACCGTCTTTATCCTGTCGGGTCCGAAGTGGAGCGTCGTGCACTTGGCGCCGAGGCCTTCTGTGAGCTTACTTTCGACTTCGCCAAGCGTACGGGCGTTCTTGAGCCGTCCTGTCCATCCCACGTTCTTCCCGCGGTGACTGAGAAACTCGCTGTCGATTTTCGCGCCCAGGAGCTTGAGTATCTGCGCGTTGTGCCCGACCTCCTCGTGCCTGTCGAGAGGGAGGTGGCTGCAGTAAAGCGATATGCCGTTTTCGAGGAGGATTCTGACCCTCCCGAGCGTCCACCCGGCGAGCGAAGGGTTACGGTTATTCCAGAAGAGGCCGTGATGGACGACGAGCATGTCGGTCCCTTCGTCAACCGTGCGCTCGAACGTTTCGATCCCGGCGTCCACGGCGAAGGCCACCTTTTCGACCTTCTCCTTCCCCTCGACCTGAAGGCCGTTCCACGAGGAATCTTCGATGTCCGAGGTCTTGAGATAGTCGTCGAGGAACCGGACGATTTTGTTAAGATCGGCCATAATGAAATGATACCGTTCGAACGCCCGATTCCAACCGCAGGCAGCCTAGGCTGACTTGCCTTTTACCATGCGGTATATGAGCAGGAGAACTATGGAGCCTATGACGGCGAATATGAAGCTCCTGAGATTAAAACCCTGCTGAAAATCAGCATCTCCCAGAACCTGCGTCGCGATGAGCCCCCCTATGAATGCCCCGACTATACCTATGATAATGGTCCAGATGAAGCCTCCCGGGTCCTTTCCGGGCATTAGGAGCTTTGCAATCGCGCCCGCTATGAGGCCGAATATAATCCAGGACAGTATCCCCATGCCTTTAACCTCCTTAAGAGCGTATAAAATGATATTACTATTTTTGACTGTAAATTCAAAGCACTTTCCGACTGCCCCCATGCGCTCAGGGCTATTTTAAACCGGTCTTGTATGGGTATACAGCCATAGTTTATAATCATTTTGAAGTCATTAATTTAATCCGGTATTAACGTATCAACTACCATATTAGGAAACTGCGGCGGGTTGTCAGGGCAGCCGCAGATTCCGGGGAGCAGAGGATGAATACCTTTCCATTTCGGCTCAGAATGACATTCCTGGTTTTATTCGCATGCGCGGGGCTCTCGCTTCTGGCAAGAGGGGCCTCCGCTGCCGTCTTTACTGTAATCAACCTCGACGACTCGGGCGCGGGATCGCTAAGACAGGCCATACTGGACGCTAACGGCAACGGCGAAGCCGACGAGATAGTGTTTCAGGACAGCCTTACCGGAACCATAACGCTTTCGACCGGCGAGATGGAGATAACCGATGCCCTCACCATCACAGGCCCCGGCGCAGACATTATTACTATAGACGCGAACGACGCGTCGAGAATATTCAACATAACGGACGGTACGGCTGCCGTCATTCCCGTATCCATAAGCGGCCTCAGGCTTATCAGAGGCAACCAGCTCGAGGGTGGAGCTATATTAAATCTCGAAGATCTTACAATAGCGAGCTGTGTTTTCAGCAGAAACTCCGCCAACTTTTTTTCGGGAGGAGCCATTGATACCGAGGGAATACTGGACGTAACGGACTCCGTCTTCAGCAACAACACAACCAGCGACGTAGGCGGCGCCATTGTTAACAGCGGTACGATCGAAAATATATCAGGCTCGATTTTCAGGGAAAACGGCAGCAGCGCCATTTTCAACAGCGGCACTATACAGAACATAACCGACTCCACGTTCAGTGAAAATTCCAGCGGCTTCGGCGGCGCGATTCGAACTTTCGGTGTTATAGAAAATATCGCCGATTCCACTTTCAGCGGGAACATAGCCGGAAACGGCGGCGCGATATATATCGGCGAGGACGGCTCGATAGAAAGCCTTACCAACTGCACGCTTAGCGGGAATGAAGCCGTGGAGGAAGGAGGCGCTATTTTCAATGTCGACGGTGTCATAAATATATCTTTTACGACCATAGCGGACAATGAAGCGGGCTCCGTGGGAGGAGGTATCCGTCAGGAGATAATCACAGGCGCCCCGGTCACCAACATCATAAACTCCATACTCGCCTCCAACTCTTTTGATAATTGCTTTATTGCGGGCACAATGAACGATGCCGGCGGCAACTACTCCGACGACGGCTCCTGTAATTTTACGGGTGACGACGTGCAGATTTCTCTCGGACCACTCGCGAATAATGGCGGACCCACGCAGACCATGGCGCTCCTGGCGGGAGCCCCGCTTAACGGAGCGACTGAGGCCTGCGACGCGCTGGGCAGCGACGGCTTGCCGACCGGTATTCCCATAGGCGCAGACCAGCGCCACTTCCCCCGCCCGTTCGGACCCGCATGCGACTCCGGGGCTTTCGAGGCGGGCGCGTCCATCGTAGCAATTACGAAGCTGACGGTTCCAACAGGACAGGAAGCGGAATACTCTTTCGCTTCGACGGGTTTCGAAAGCTCGATAGAATGCGGGATAACCCCGTCGTTCACATTGAGCGACTCCGAGACCGCGACATGCACTGTTGTAGAGGGAAGCTACACGGTATCGGAAAACATACCGGACGACCAGGTGCTCAATATCTTCTGCACGGCGCTGCCCGAGACATCGTCGATAAATAATCTGACCGGAGTCCTCAGCTTTACAATTGCGGACGTAACATCGCCTGTGAGCTGCTATTTTATAAACTCGTTCGCGGGCACTCTGGTGAACGCCTCCGCCGAGCCGCCCGGCGCGAACTGCGAAGACGGCGGCGTGAAGATAGAATCGGGAAGGGATACGAACCAGAACGGCGTCCTCGACCCGGACGAAGTCGAGGAGATTTTCTACGCCTGTAACGGCGAGGACGGCTTGCCCGGGCCGCCGGGTCCTCCCGGACCACCAGGTCCGCCGGGGCCGCCCGGGCCTGCTCCGCAGATCGTTGTCACGGACGAGCCGCCGGGACCAAACTGCGAGTTCGGCGGAATAAAGATAGAGGTAGGCATAGACGTAAACGAAAACGGCGCGCTCGACCCGGGCGAGGTCCAGAACACTTCCTACGTGTGCAACGGAGCACCCGGTCAGCCGGGTGACCCTGGAGCGCCGGGACCGACAGGGCCGCCGGGACCGCGCGGATCGAGAGGCTCGGGCGGATGCGCGCTCTCGGGAGCCGCGGGCGGTGCGGCTGCCCTCGGAGGCGGCCTTCTTCTCTACGCACTCGTGCCCGCTTTTATACTGGTAAGGAAGAGATACAGGAAAAGCTGAGCGATATAACCCGGCCCCGTATGTGTTGATTATACGGGGCCGGCTTCACAGTCAGGTTCAGGTAAATTACCGGTCCGCTTTAACCGGAACAGTTTTTCTAAACGCCCTTCTCATTAAAATGAGAGCGGGGATCATAAGATAAAGCAGATAAGAGAACGTTCCTCCAGTATCTCCAGAAGAGAGGGAACACCCTCCCCCGCTGTTTCCGCCATCGCCGCCGCCCGTGGTCGGGTCCTTGTAATCGTGTATGCCGTCGCCGTCGGAATCGACGGGATTCCTGGGATCGGGGCCCGCTTCCTCGCTGTCCGGAACGCCGTCGCCGTCTGCGTCCGTATCGAGTGAATCCTTAACGCCGTCTCCGTCCGTATCGGCGCTCCCTTCGACAGAGTCCGGTATCCCGTCGCCGTCGCTGTCGCCGTCCGAGATCACCATCGCGAAAGTCTCCCCGGAAAGGCCGCTCACCGTAGCCGTTACGGCGTTGGTCGAGGTGTCTATGACGGAAAGCGAGGAGCCCGACCCGCTGACGTAGGCGCTGCCGCCGTCGGGAGAGACGGCGATTATCGACGGCTCGCTGACGACCGTTCCCGATACGGTAGAAACCGTACACTCCGGGCCGCACGAATCGACCTCGAATACGGACACGGACTGGCCGTTCATATTCGCGACGTAGACAGTCTTTCCGTCAGGCGTCACTGCAACCCCCTCCGGGCTCGTGCCGACCTCGGCGATAATATCGATGACGTTATCCATGGATATGTCCATGCCGAGCACCTGGTCCTGGCCGAATATAGATATGAAAAGCGTTTTGCCGTCGGGGCTCGCGGCAAGCCAGATAGGTCCGCATGGCTGATCGTTCCCGCATGTAACGGGGATGTTCTCTTTAAGGGTCTTGCTGGAAGTATCTATAACCGAAACCCCGGCATTCGTCCCCACGTAAACGTAAACGGGGCCTGAGCCCGCGACAGGCGTCACCGTAATGGACGGGGTCGACGAGCAGTTGTTCGTGCCCCCCTGATCGCATTCAATGTCTATGGACGTAACTCCCTTCGTCGCTATATCGACGACGGACACTGTGTTGCTGTTGGCGTTCGCTACATAAAGCGTAGAGCCGTCGGGCGTTATGACGAGGCCGAACGGGCTCAGGGAGTCGTCGAGATTTATGCTGTCGTAAGTCGGAGTGCTGCCCGAAACGTCTATAACGTGGATCAGCCGGTTAGCGTCGACCGCGTATACACTGCCCCCGTCCGGGCTGACGGCGAGACCGAAAAGGCTGCTCGCGATAGGGGGCGAGGCCGACCCCGACACCTCGTTCGTCACGGTATTTACGATGGTGACCGTTTCGCCGAGATCGGTGAGGTACGCAAAAGGCGTTGCCTCCGCGCGGGAAGCGGTAAATAGAATCAATGCAATCAGGAATGTGCCGGCCGCAGCGCGGCAAATGGGTCTTCCAGCCATTTTCAATTCCTCCTTATCTTTAATAAAGGAAGCTCTGACTTAGATAATCACTTGAGCATTTCTTTAATATTATACCCCTCGATTCAGGGAGGAGAGAAAATGACAAGAGGAGCTTCAAGCGCTGGTTCCGCAGTGAAACTCAGCCGGACGTCCCTCGCAGACAGCGGGAGAGACGTCAGTTGAGAAGATCCATTTTTATCATACGGTTTCTGAGAATCTGCCTCGTTACCCCGAGAAGCTCGGCCGCCTTCGTCTGATTCCAGTCCGTGAGCTCGAGGGCCTTTTTGATTACCATCTCCTCGACCGTGTCGAGAGTCATCTTGTCGAGGTCGAGCTCGAAGAACATCTTATGCTCGTCGTTGTGTATCTTGACCCCCTTCCCCTGCTCGTCCAGCTGAATGTACTTCGGGTCGAGAATGTTCCCCGTGCTTAGAAGAACAGCCCTTTCGATGGTGCTCCGAAGCTCCCTGACGTTGCCCGGCCAGTGGTAGCTCATGAACGCCTTTTCGATTTCCTCCGGCACTGTTTCTATGTTCTTATTGAAGTCCACGTTGAAGAAATCTATGAAATGCCGCGTTAACAGAGGAATATCCTCTCTGCGCTCTCTCAGTGTCGGCATTTCGAAATTGATGACGTTCAGCCTGTGGTAGAGGTCTTCCCTGAACTGATTATTTTCGACGAGTGTCTTGAGGTCTTTGTTGGTGGCCGCGACTACCCTCACGTCGACTTTTATGTCCCGCTTTCCGCCTATCCTCCTGAACGTCCTTTCCTCCACCACTTTGACGAGCTTTGCCTGGAGCGTCGGGCTCATGTCGCCTATCTCGTCGAGGAATATAGTGCCGCCGTTCGCGTCCTCGAGGATTCCCGTCTTCATTTTCTTGGCGTCGGTAAAGGAGCCCGCCTCGTGTCCGAAGAGCTCGCTTTCGAGGAGTGTTTCCGGTATGGCCGCGCAGTTGAGCTCGATTATGGGCTTCTCCGCCCGAACGCCGTTGTGGTGAAGCACTTTCGCCGCAAGGCCCTTGCCCGTCCCGCTCTCCCCACCGATGAGGATCGTCTTCGGGTCCGTGGTCACGAGCTTTTCGAAAAGCTCTATTATATTTCTGATTGCCTCGCTATTGCCGATGAGGGAGTGAAAACCGTACTCCTTCTGCTCGGTCTTGAGCCTCATGTCGAGATTTCTTTTGAGCCTCGCGTTGTCGAGAGCGTTCTTTACTATAACTTTGAGCTTGTCGAGGGAAAACGGCTTTTCTATAAAATCGTAGGCTCCCTTCTTGATAGCCTCGACTGCGGTGTCTACGTTGCCCTGTCCGCTCATGAGTATCGTAACCGGGGCGGGATCGACGGCGCTTAACTGCCCGAGGACCTCGAGGCCGTCCATGTCTGGCAGCCGGTAATCGAGAAGCACCAGCGACGGATTGTCTCTCTTCGCCATGAGGATGCCCACATCGCCCATGTTGGCCGTGTTCACCAAATACCCCTCGTCGGTCAGGCTTTCCTTGAGCCTGTCGCAGAGAAATTCCTCGTCGTCTATTATCAGTATCGTATTACTCATTCACCCCTCTCGGCCGTCATTATTTCGCACGCGGTGTAAACCCTGCCTATATGAATTTACCGGAACCCGCTTCCCTTGCCGGAATATTCTCTTCATTTCGGATTTCGTAAGGAATTATAACTGTAAACAGGGAGCCCTTTCCCTCTTCGCTCGAAACCGTGAGCCGGCCGGAATGGGCTTCGATTATCTTTTTCGATATAGGGAGGCCGAGGCCCGTGCCCTGTTTCTTGTTCGAATAAAAGGGCTCGAATATTTTTTCGATATCGGATTCGGGAATACCCGCTCCGTCGTCCCTCACCCTTATATGGAGCGACCCGTCTACGCTTTCGGTCTCGACCGTTACCGTACCCTTCCCCGTCTCCGTGCTGTCTATCGCGTTTATGAGGAGATTGATCAGGACCTGCTGGCATTTTTCGTAATCGAGACGGCACGGCGCAGCCGCTCCCGGTTTTACGTTTATCGTTACGCCCTTCTTCTCGGCGCGGGGCCTGACTAAAACGACAGACCTCTCGACGACTTCCGCGGGGTCGGTTTCCCTGAAATCCATTTCCTTCGGCACCGAGAGCTGGAGAAGGTCCCTGAGTATGCCGTCGAGCCTGCGTACTTCCTTAAGAACCTCCGTTATGGAATTGCCCTGCTCCTCGTTCCCGGCCTTTCCCCTCATGATTTCGAGCGCGACGGTTATGCCGGAAAGGGGGTTCTTGATTTCGTGGGCGATTCTCGTCGCAAACTCGCCTATTGTCGCCAGCCTCTCGGCTCGTATGAGCTCGTTCTGCTGCTCTCTTATGGCGCGCGTGGCCTCTTCGACCTTCTCTCTCAGGGTTTCGTTAAACCTCTTTGTCTGCTCGAGGAGCTCGAGGTTATTTTTGTGCGTATCCTCTATATTCCGAAGCATGTCGTTGAAGGACCCGGCGAGCTTCGATATTTCCCCCGTTCCTTCGATGCCGGTTATACGGTACGAATAATCGCCTTTTTTTACAGTCTGCGTGGCTTTGACGAGCCTCTCGACCGGCTTCGTGATCTTCCAGGGAAACAGGACGGTGATCATGCCGCCGAAGAGAAGGGCGGCCCCGACTATAACCAGGAGGAAGGTGTAATTGGATTTCACCTGCTCCCCTACTATGGTTACGGCCTGCTCCACCATCTCCTTCCCGAACCCGGCGTCGGAATCCACAGGGGAAGCCGCACCGCCGAAGAGCTTATAGAGCGTGGTGTAACGGCCTTCGAGGTTCGCAGCCGCCTCGTTCAGCTTATGCGCGTTATAAAGAGACAGACCGCCGGCTATGAGCATGAGCGTGAGCATAAGCGCAAAACCGAGTCTTATCTGTGTGCTTAAATTCAATTCCTCTGGCTCCCCTGTATACATGAAGAAGCATAGAACTTCCTCTCTCCCGCGTATGTGAATGGATATATTCCGGAAGAGAAGCCCTACCCGTAATTATCAGGTCCGGCGCGAAGTGTACGAATCGGTACACTGCCGATTGTTTATATGTTTACGGAAACCCGACCCCCATGCATTCTAACAAACAGTATAAAACATTAGCAAACAACTATGAACATTGCATCTTTATGAGGATACCACATGGCTGGCACGCCTCTTGCATTTTATGGCTGTCAAAATCCAATGCACTTAGGAGGCAATTATCATGAAACACTTATTAATTACTTCGCTTTTATTGACCGGACTTACGCTCGGCGGAGTTGCAGCGGTTCACGCCGAGGGCACTTATAAGAACGCTCCGGAACAGGAACAGACCCAGTCGAGATCCAGCTCTGACTTCTCCGGCGAGGGTAGCCAGTATACCGTTCAGGAGGGCGATACGCTCGCCAGCATAGCCGAGGAGCATCTTGGCTCGGCCGACCAGTGGCAGCTGATCGCGCAGGCGAACGATATCAGCAACCCCGACCAGATTCAGGTAGGGCAGACCCTGACCATACCGGCAAGCAGCGAGAGGTCGGATGCCGGCGCTCAGGACTCGTTCATGAATAACCAGCAGAGCCGCGCCGATATGAACAGCCCTGACAGCTCCGACTTACAGAGCCGCAGCGATAATATGAACAATCCTGACGACGCGGCGCTCCCGGGTGGAGAGAACGTAGCGGAACCGGATCAGGATGCTCCGTATGCGGAAACGGCTCGTGACTTCGAGAGCGACAAGGCGAACGACCCCGCAGCCCAGAACGATTCCGCCCTCGACCAGCAGCAGGAAATCAGGGGTGAGATAACGGAAATAGCGTCGGGCAACGAGTCCGTCACGCTTAAAGACGAGCAGGGAATGACGCACAATCTCAAGCTCGAAGACCAGGGGATAGTCGACGGGGTTTCCGTAGGTGACTTCGTTAAGGCGGAGATTGAAGACGGAACCGTAGTATCGCTTGAGAAAGTAGATAGAAGCGCTTAAAGAAAGACTCTCACACTTTCATCCATTGGCGAATGAATTCGCCGGATGCAGGGCCGGCAGGGGCACAAAACCCCTGCCGGCCTTTTTTTCATGTCCGCCCTTTTTGCTTTTTATCCGAAGCCCGTGAACGGTTTTTGACAATATATGCTTTATATCAAATAATTTCTTCTCCGGGGTTTCCGGCATCGAAGGCGAGAGGGGGAAGAAGCCATAATGAAATATATTCAGTATACGACGCTTGCACTGTCCTGTTTCCTTACCGGCTGCATCACGGCGCCCGGAACCATCCAGGAGCTCAGCGAGAGACAGAAAAACCTCGAAACCGGCATGGATCGAATGTCCGACACGCTCACGGACATACAGAGAAGGATCGAGATACAAAGCGCCAGAATCCGGAACCTCGAGCAGAATTATTCAGACATATATTTGAAGATCGACGAGCTGCAGGCAAAACCGCCCACAGGCGGGCCTTCGGCCGCCGTACCTTCGGAAGAAACAGTAGGTCCGCCCGCCCCCGCCGGAGGAGCATCGGCGCCCACAGAGGAAAAAGACCTCTATTTAAGGGCCGGCAAGCTTTATAATCAGGGACAGTTTCTAAACGCCATACTCGCCTATCAGGTATTCATAGACACATACCCCAACGATAGCCGGGTTGCCGACGCATATCTCAAACAGGGGCTGTCCCTCGTCAGAATAGGCAGAAAGGACGGGGCAAAATATTTCTTCAGGACTCTCATAAACAGGTTCCCGAACACCCCCGAGGCAGACAGGGCGCGGGAGGAGTTAAAGAGCATCGAGTCCGAATAGCGGAGCCGGTATATCTGTATTATTTCGTACAATTCCCACTGTTTTTATATGTACCAGGCGGCTCGCCCACCGAATAAACTTTAAATTTCTGCCGCTTTAACCCGCTTTAATCATTCAGCAATTCGCCTTCGACTCATTTTGGCACGGCTGTTGCACTGTATGCCTGCAAACATACTGTCATGATTAGAAGGAGGCACAAAATGGACAGGGTTAACACTTTGGAAGCGATTTGGAACAGGATTACGAGATACATAATCCCGGGAACTCTGGGCGTTCTTATGGTATACGGCGTCGGGAGTTCGGTCTTATCCCAGCAGTCCGTGGGTTCAGAGCCCGCAGGCGGGGAGCTGTCTTACGACGTTCTTTCGGGCGCTGCGGTGTCAAACCCGTATACACCCGAGCTTAAGGACGTATTTTTCGATACGAACAGTCATTTTATAAGGGACGACGCAAAGCCGGTCCTCGATGAAAACGCGGAAGCTTTGAAAAACGAGCCCGGCACATTCGTGGTGATCGAGGCGTACTGCGATTCGAGGGAATCCTCCGCTTCGAGCCTCGGGGTCATGAGAACAGAGAGCGTGAAGGACTACATGGTCGACCAGGGCGTCGGGCCGGAGAGGATAATCACGGCTAATAAATGCAACATCTACGACATGCAGCTCGCCAGGAGCGTGGACTCCGAGAGCCTCGACAGCAGGGTAAGCTTCATCGCCCTCGACCAGATTAAGGGCGACGAGTCCTACGCCGTAAACAAATAACGCAAGGCATATTCTCCTTTATCTCCGGATATTACAAAGCCGCCCTGAAGGGACATCCTTCGGGGCGGCTTTCTTTTTATGGTTGCCGTAGATCACATTCCGCGGCTTCTTCTCTCCCGCGCCTGTCTCTTGAGAAGATACAGGGCAGCTATCATCATGAGCACGGGAAGGAGCATCATCGCCCATTCCGAAAGTGCCGGAATGGCGGTCACCTGCCCGGGCCCCCCGGGCGGAGGAACGGGACTCGACGGAGGCTCCGACGGCGGGACTGAAGGCGTCGGGCCAGGAGGGGCCGGGTTCACGCCGGTTTCTTCCTCGTCTGAATTATCTCCGGGATCGGGGTCGGGTACGTCGCTCGTAACGACGACACTGTTGGAGGCCACGCCGGGTATGGTCGGAACGACGATTATAGTCGTGACGACGTCGCTGTTGCCCGCAATGTTTTCGAGGTCGCAAGTCACGACCCCTCCCGCATGGCTGCACGAGCCCTGCTCCGGCGTTGCCGAAACGAATATCGCCCCGGCAGGGAGCGTGTCGGTCAGAACGACGTTCACTGCCGCATCCGGTCCGGCATTGGATACGGTAACCGTGTACGTCAGCTGCTGGTTGACGATGACCGGGTTCGGCGATCCCACTTTCGTAACGGAAAGATCGGCGCTCTCCGGCTCGTCCTCGACGTCCGTCGTTTCCGTGTCGCTGTTGTTGTCCGTGTTCGGATCGTCGAGGCCGCTGTCGACCGTGACGTTATTGACCACTTCGCCGGTCGCAGTCGGCGTGACGACTATAGTAATCACAACGGTCTGACCGACGCTCATAGCGCCGATCGCGCAGGTTACGGTGCCTGTATCGTGGCTGCAGCCCCCGGGCGTCGCCGAGACGAACGTTACACCGGCCGGAAGTGTATCTACCACTTCGGCGTCGGTGACAGGGTCGGGTCCCAGGTTCGTGACTGTAATGGTGTAAGTCAAATCCTGATTCACTATTACGGGGTCAGGACTCGAGGTTTTGGTTACGGAAAGGTCTGCCTCCGTCGGCTCCGTTCCCGAGCCTTCGACGGTGGTCGATTCCGTGGAAGAGTTGTCGGTCGGGTCCGGATCGGGCTGGTCGCCGGAGACGACGGCGGTGTTCGATATAATTCCCGTCTGTGTCGGCGTCGCCTCGATTGTAACCGTCGCATTCCCGCCGTTCGCAATCGTGCCCAGATTACAGGTAAGCGTAGTTCCCACGAGCGGACTGCACGCACCCTGGCTCGGGGTAATAGTGCCTATAGTAAAGCTGGCCGGCAAAACGTCCGTCACTATCACGTTAGTCGCATCGTCCGGCCCGCCGTTCGTGACGGTGAGGGTGTACGTGAGGGCGGTATTCACTTCGACGGGGTTGGGCGACGAGGTTTTTACTATCGCGAGGTCGGACGAGCCTTCCACCTCGTTGCAGACGACTTCCGCCTGCGACTGTGCGATTACAATGTCGCCGCTAAGGGCGCCGATGAGGGATAGTATCGTGTTGGTCAGGTCGATGCGTATAGCGTTTACGGTTATGCCCCTGCTGTTTACGCCGTCGCCCGTTACTATCTGCTCGTTGAGGACCACTCTTATTCCGAGGAGGTTAAGGAGCTCGAAGTTGGGCGGAGGATTTGAAGATATCGTAAGCCCTATCCCGAGCGTGCCCCCCGCTCCGGCGTTTTCAAGGGTTGTTGTACCCGTCGCGGTCAGTGTTTCGTCCGAGCAGCTGCCTGAGACTTCGGCCGTCGTTGAAACGGTATCCGCTCCGATAGTGAGAAGCGGGAGCAATCCCACGATGCTGACGCTTAGGTCGTCTACAGTCGCGTTCGACGACGTGGTATCGTTCGCTATGTCCGAGCTCGCTGCCGTCGACAAAACACCCGTGCTCAGTATGCTGCCGGTCGATCCCGAAGACAGGCTCGCGCTGAGGACAGTATCCGAGTCGCTGTAATCCGGCGGAGCGGATCCCGACGACGGGGCGATCGGGCCGAGGTCTATGTTGACTCCGCCCCCGAGGAGCGGCACAAGGTCGAGCTCGGCGAATACGCCGTATGCGGAGCTGTTCCCTTCAGTCTGGGCGAGGGCGTTTCCGACGAGGGAAAAAACGAAGGCTGCAAACAAAATCGGAAAGCCAACTGCTGAACTGATAGATTTTAGAGTTCTCATCTCATCCCCCTTAAGAATTGTCTATAATCTAATCGGCTATTTAATGATTACATTAGCTCATTCAGAGTCTAGCGAATTATAACCCCACTAGAAAATCGGTGTCAACTCTAATCATCGTTGATTGATTCTCAGGGAGCCATGGAAAATAATTGTCAGCCTGGACTTTTTTTGACTATCGAGTGCCGAATTGAGGGCAAAATTATCGGCGAAATAAATCAGAACAGATATCGAGAAAGCGTACGCTGTGCGGCAACTCCACAAAGGGAGACGTATTCAGCGACGTTTACAGTTTCACTTGAAAGGGAGAATTGCGGGATTTCAAGGTGAAAGATGGGAGATAAAAATGGCTGGGGCACTAGGATTCGAACCTAGACTGATGGATCCAGAGTCCATAGTACTACCGTTATACTATGCCCCAGCGGTGGACGTTTAGTATTTATAATAACATATCATGAGTCAAGTACCTTGATTGGCCGCACGCATTCGATAAAATAGAGTTACGAAACTTAAAGGCCCGGAAGGAGAAAACGATGCCCGCAAAGACGCTCACGGTAAGCGCCAAAAATAAAACGGAGCTCAAAACAAAGGTCGACAAGGCCGTAAAAGACGCCGCCAAAAAGGGGTTCATTTTCATAAAGTCGGGGTTTAAGGAAAGCAGGATAAAAAAATCGAAAGGCGGTTATGAAATCGAGATAGAAGTACACTCCTAGATTTCATTAAAATATGGCAGAGTCGGATTTTCACAAGCTGGAGACGTTCGAGAATCAGTTCCCGGGCAGGGAATACGAGATCGATATATCGTGCCCCGAGTTCACGTGCGTCTGCCCGAAGACAGGGCAGCCCGACTTCGGCACCATACATATAAAGTACGTCCCCGCCAGGCTCTGCATAGAGCTGAAATCCCTGAAGCTCTATATATATTCCTACCGGAGCGTCGGGACATTCCACGAGCACGTTACGAACAGGATACTCGACGACATCGTCTCGGCGTGCAGCCCCGTAAGGGCGAAGGTCACGGGAGACTTCAACGTGAGGGGCGGAATAAAAACAGTCGTCACAGCTTCCTACGAAAGGGATTGACGGACCCCCTCCCCCCGCTTTTTCACGTTCCCGGACCGAAATTATTTCTCAATTCATCCTCATGGAGTTAATATCTTTATATAAGACCGGAGGATGCCGAAGTCTTGTTCTTAAAGGCCCAGATAATAATTACAGCGGTAATAATCCTGACGATAATCGGGATCGCGATAGCGGCCCCCTACGTCGCACCTTACAAATACGACGAGACGGACTTCAGAAACGCGCTCGGCAAGCCCGGCAAAAAGCATCTCATGGGCACCGACCAGGAAGGGAGGGACATGCTCAGCCGAATCATCTACGGCTCCCGGGTTTCGATAGCCGTCGCGCTGGGGACAGCCGCGATCGCCCTCGTAATCGGCACTGTTTACGGCGCCGTGTCGGGATACATCGGGGGAAAGGTGGACGAGCTCATGATGAGGGTCGTGGACATTTTCTACTCGCTCCCGGACCTTCTTCTCATAGTCCTCATTACGCTCGTTATAGGCAGGGGAGTGCTCGGAATAGTTCTCGCGCTCGGGCTCACCGCGTGGATGAGGGTCGCGAGGATAGCGAGGGGAAGCGTCCTCCAGATAAAGGAAGCGGAATACGTGCAGTCGGCAAAGAGTCTGGGTGCGTCGCCGGCTCGTATACTCGGAGTCCATATAGTCCCCAACATACTGAGCCCGCTCATAATCACGCTCACGTTTTCCGTGCCCTACGCGATCCTGGCGGAATCGACGCTCAGCTTTCTCGGCCTCGGAATAGCCCCGCCCGAATCGAGCTGGGGCACGCTCGCAAGCACCGGCTGGCAGGGCATAAGGACTTTCCCTCACCTCATAGTTTTTCCGAGCCTCGCTATTTTTATTACGGCTTTTTCATTTAATCTATTTGGAGAAGGCATAAGGGATTATCTAGACCCCCAGAGAGTAAGGAGGTAATTTCCGATGTATATCCGCAAGAACAATCCTGGCTCATACATAAAATACGGCGCGTCGGTTCTGGCGCTGTGCGTGCTTTCATTCGTCGTTCCGGGGCCGGATTCTTCGGCGCAGATCAACTGCCAGTCGGAGATATATCTGCCCGCCAAGCCCGACGCCAAGGATAGGTTCAAGAAGGGCTACTGCTTCATCCAGATGGGGCAGTTTCAGGAAGGTGTTACGAGGCTGACAGGCGTCGAGACCGAGCTTCCCCTCGTAGCCGATTACGTCCTTTACTACCAGGGCGCGGGATACGAAAACCTCGGCAATTATCCGCAGGCCGCGCTTCTCTTTAACCGCGTGCTGACAGAGTACCCCGGAAGCGGCGTCAGGAAGAAGACCCTCGAGCGGCTCGGCAATATCTATATACAATCCGGCGATTACGCCAACGCCGAGAGGATTTTCAGATCCCTTTACGCCGAGGATGGAACGCGTAGCGAGAAATCGTCGTATCTCTACAGCCTCGCAGAAGCGCTCGAAAAACAGGGCCGTTATCCCGAGGCCGTGGCGACTTACAAGCAGGTCTGGGTGGAGTATCCCGACTCCAAGGAAGCGTCCCCAGCGCAGGCTTCGGCACGCCGCGTAAGCACCGCGCAGGGAGTGCCGTTCATCCCGACGCAGGCCGATTACCTCCAGAGGGCCGACACGCTCTTTAAATACTCCAGGTGGTCTTCGGCGATACAGAGCTACGAGATGGTCACCGCCAAAACCCCGCAGGCGAGGACGAACATGGGGATCGCGATGGTCAACGCCGGAAGGCTGAACGAGGCCGAGATGGTGCTCGGCGGAATAAGCTCGCCCGAGTCCCTCTTCTGGAGAGGGAAGCTGAAATCGAAACAGGGTCTCGACAGCGAGGCGGCATCGTTATACTCGCAGATAAGCACCCTCTTCCCTTCGAGTGAGCTCGCTCCCGAGGGGCTTTACAACGCCGCGAGGCTCTACCAGATCAATGGCCAGGATCAGAGCGCAATCAAGACTTACGACGTCCTCATAAGGACTTACCCGAAGAACAAATTCGCCGAGGACGGCGCGTGGAACCTCGGCTGGATTTATTACAGAAAGGGGATGTACCCGGAAGCGCTCGCGACGTTCTCGGCCTTCACAGATTCGTCGTCCTCTTTTAACGCGTCGAACGCCAGGTACTGGAAGGCGAGGACTCTCGAAAAGCAGGGCATGCGCGACCAGGCCCTCGCCGAATACACCGCACTCGCGTCTCTCACTCCCCCGACGTATCACTCCTACCTCGCGCAGCAGAAAACCGGCGTTGCGCCCGCCTTCGCCAATATAAGCCCTGAAACCACGGTGCTCGGCCCGGAGGCCGCAGCGAGAAAGCAAAAGGCAGAGCTTCTTATCCAGCTCGGGCTGCCGGAGGATGCACGGCTCGAAATAATGAAGATGGAGAGCGCAGCTTCGACCCAGGAGGAGTTCGTGGCAGTGAGCCTTCTTTACGCGAAGGTCGAAGATTACAACAGCTCTATAAAAGTCGCGCAGGACCTCGGCCTCCCACAGGCCAACAGCCTCTCGTTCCCGAGAGGATATAAGGATATAGTCGCGCCCTTCGCCAGGAAGTACGGCGTCGACGAGCTGCTCGTATACTCTGTCATCAGGGAAGAGAGCAGGTTCCAGAAGGACGTCGTATCCCCGGCCGACGCAGTCGGTCTGATGCAGCTAATCCCGCCCACGGCGAGGACAGTCGCGAGCCAGATAGGTATAAGCGGCTTCACCGTCGAGATGCTTACGATCCCCCGCATCAATATCGAAATGGGCATCTTTTATTTAAAGCAGGTGCTCGACGAGTTCGGCGGCGACGTCGAGCTTGCGCTCGCGAGCTACAACGCCGGGCCTAACAGGGCGGCCACGTGGAAGACCCAGTACTACGGGCTCCCAAAGGACGAGTTCATTGAAGAGATACCGTTCCGCGAGACGAGGAATTACATAAGAAGGATACTTAGAAGCTACGGTGCCTATAAGGCCATCTACGGGAATTCGGCCTCGGCGGCGGAGCCGCCGGCGCAGACGACTCCAGGGACGAGCGGTGCGAAATATCCCGTGAATTAAGCCGATGCAGCCTTTATTTTATCGCCCGCGAGCGCGGCGAAGTTCCTGAGGATGCGGAGCCCGTCTGCGCTGCTTTTCTCCGGGTGGAACTGGCAGGCGAAGAGGTTATCCCTCGCGACGGCGGCAGTGAATTCGACGCCGTAATTTGACGTGACCGCGATCACGCCCGGGTCTTTCGGAACCGGATAGTAGGAATGGACGAAGTAGAACCAGCTTCCGTCGGGGATTCCGGCAAGCACCGGCGTTTCCTTTTTTATCGAAATCCTGTTCCATCCCATGTGGGGAACCTTCAGCCTCTCATCTTCCGATGGGGAGAATTTGACGACTTTCCCTTCGAGGACTCCCAGTCCCGGGACGTCGGGAGATTCCTCGCTCCCCTCGAACAAAAGCTGAAGCCCGAGGCATATTCCGAGAAACGGCTTGCCGGAGCCGATGTGCTCCTTTATCGGATCTACGAGACCGTACTCGGCCAGGTTTTTCATGCAGTCCCCGAACGCGCCCACTCCTGGGAGGACGAGCCCCCCCGCGCGCGATATCTCACCCCGGTCCCTCGTTACGGACGCGCCGATACCCTGGCTGAGAAACGCCTTGCCGACACTTCTCAAGTTCCCCATTCCGTAGTCTACAATGACGATCATCGGCGTTGTTTACAGCTTGCCCTTGGTCGAAGGCACGTCGCCCGACCTCGGGTCGATTTGAGAAGCCTTGTCGAGCGCGCGGCCGACGGCCTTGAATACGGCCTCGATCACGTGATGGAGGTTGTCCCCGTATTTGAGCTCGATGTGGAGGTTACATAGCAGGGTGTTGGAAAAGGATTTGAAGAATTCCTCGCCGAGCTCGATGTCGAATTCCCCTACCTTCGTCTTGGGCACTGAAACGTTGTACACGAGATACGGCCGGCCGCTGAGGTCGACCGACGCGAACGCCAGCGTCTCGTCGAAGGGAACGAAAGCCTCTCCGAACCTCGTTATCGACTTCTTGTCCCCGAGCGCCTTAAGGAAAGCGTCCCCGAGGGCAAGGCCGACGTCCTCGACCGTGTGGTGAAAATCGACTTCTATGTCCCCGACCGCTTTTATGTCGAGGTCGAAGTAGCCGTGCTTCGAAAACTGCGCCAGCATGTGGTCGAAGAACGGTATGCCGGTGTCGATGTCGAAATTCCCCTCTCCGTCGAGGTTTATTTCTACTTCGACCTTCACCTCCGAGGTGGCTCTTTCCGTCCTGGCTTTTCTCTCGGGCATAACTCGTAAGAATCATATCAGAAATTGAGTGAGTGTCCAATGCCCCGCGCACAGCGAAAACGGCGCGGGAGTTTCGCCCGTAGGCCGCTCCGAGTAAAATATAGCCCCATGAAAATCGCTCTTACCGACGAGACCGGCGAGCTCGACTCACGCTATAGGGCGCTCATTAAAAGGATCGCGGGCGCTGTGCTGAGGAAGCTCGGGGTCGACGGGCGCTCGGAGCTTTCCATCACTTTCATCGGCGACGCCGAAATGCGCGACCTGAACAGGTCGTGGAGGGGCATCGACCGCGCGACGGACGTCCTCTCCTTCCCGCAGGACGCCAAGGGGCCGGTACCGCTCCTGGGCGATATAGTAATCTCCATCGATACGACGAGAAGGCACGCCGTCAGGTACGGCAACACGTTTCACGAGGAAACGAAGAAGCTCATCGTCCACGGCATACTCCACCTTCTCGGGCACGACCACAAAAAGAAGAGGGAAAAGGAGCTCATGCAGAGCCTCGAAGAAGAGCTTTTAAAGCAGGTAAAAGACCTCTAGGAACGGGGAAATTACTTTTTCTTTTTCTGCGCGACCCTCACCTCGTCTATCGAGCGCGTGGTCGCCTTTGTAACCGTAAACTGCCATCCGTTGTGCTTTATCTTGTCCCCGGGCCTCGGAATCGCGCCCGACTGGGTCAGGAGAAACCCCCCGAGGGTCTCGTAATCGTCGCTCTCCGGTATGCCGAGCGCGAGCTCGTCGTTTATCACGTCTATCTCTATCTTCGGATTCACGAGATACTCGTTCTCCCCCGTCTTCCTCCAGAGCCGCGCGCCCTTGTCGTACTCGTCCTCTATCTCGCCCACGACTTCTTCCAGTATGTCTTCGAGCGCGATGATTCCGACGGCGGCTCCGTACTCGTCGATTACGACCGCGAGGCCCGCGATCCCCTCCTTCATCTCGTCCAGAAGCTCGTCGACGTACTTGGCCTCGGGCACATAGTACGGCGTCCGTGCGAAGCTCTTGACCTTCTCGTCGGGGTTCTCGCCGAGGAGGTAAAAGGAGTGCAGCATGCCGGTGATGTTGTCCATCTGGGACGAATAAATCGGTATTCGCGTGTGGCCCGTTTCGTTTATCGTGCGCACGGCGTCGCGCACCGTGGCCTCGTCGCTGAGCGAGGTCACGTTAATGAGAGGGATCATTATCTCGGCTACGGTCGTCTCCGAGAACCTGAATATCCTCTTTATGATCCTGTCCTTGTAATCGACCTTCGGCACGTTCGTATCGCCCTCTATAACGCCGATAAGCTCCTCGCGCGTGACGAATACGCTCTTCGTATTCCCGATAAGCGTCAGTATCTTCTTCGTGAAAATGTTGACGACTACGAGAACCGGCGAGAGTATCCACGAGGCGACGAGAAGGGGATATATCGCCCAGAGGATCGCCGTGTCCCGCTTTCTCTGGAATACCGCCTTCGGAACGATCTGCCCGAATATGACTATGAGAGGGGAGAGAATCAGGACTGCATAGAATTCGGACCCCCTGCCGTATTCCTTTTCGATGTAGAGGGTCATTACAACGGTGCTCGTTATGAGCGCGAGATTTATCCCGACGAGCGTGGTGCTCACGAACCGCTCTATCTCCGAGAAGGCGCCCATCACGAGCTTTGCACTCTGGGAGCCGCTGTCCGCCAGCGTCTTCAGCTTTATCTTGTCGCAGGATATGAGGGCTATCTCGGCCCCCGCGAAGAAGCCCTGGATCAGGAGCGCTACGGCCACGACGGCTATGACGATCTCAAGCGACATCGGCCACCTCCTCGCCCCGCCTCTGAACCCTTATCTCCGTTATGCGTTTTCCCGAAATCCTGTTCACCTGAAATGTAACAGCCCCGTGGGAGACGTTCTCCCCTTCCTTCGGAAATCTTCCGAACATGTCGAATATGAACCCGGCGATCGTTTCGTGGTCTTCCTCCAGCGGAAGTATAGACCGTTCGAGGTCCTCGCCCAGGCTGTCGAGTCCGCCGAACCTCAGCACCATGAAAAGATAAGTATCGTTGAACTCCTCGATCTTCATCGTGCCCGGCAAGACGAACGTGTCCCTCTCGCACCTGACCGCGGGTTTTTTCAGCACCCTCCTTTCGTCCTCTATCTCCCCGAAGAGCTCTTCGAGTATGTCTTCGAGCGTAACCAGGCCGTCGAACCGTCCGTACTCGTCGACGACGATCGCGATGTGGTTTCTATTGTGCTGAAACTCCGTAAGGAGGTCGAAAGCCATCTTCGTCCTGGGTATGAAATAAGGGGGTCTCAACAGGCTTCCCAGGTTTTCACCCCCCGAGAGCCCGGATGTGAGCATGTCTTTCGAATAGAGAACGCCGACGATATTGTCCTTGTCCCCGTCGTAAACCGGGGTCCTCGAATAACCCCTCTTCTTGATTTCGTATATGGCCTCCTTCCACCCGGTATTGAGCGGCAGGACGAAGCAGTCGACGCTCGGCGTCATCAGCTTGTACGCGGGGACATCTTCGAGCTTGAAGAGACTCGCTACGAGATTCATCTCCTCGTCCGTTATTACGCCTTCCTCGCTCCCTATGTCCACGAGCGCTTTGACTTCGTCCGTCGTGAAGCCGTTAGCATGCTGGTACTCCATCTTGCCGCCGAAGAGCCTCGTGAATCCCATCGAAAGTATCATCAGTACCCACCTCACGGGGGCAATTACAGTGTAGAAAAAGTGAAGGGGATACGCGATCAGCCTCGAGATTACGCGGGGATATTTCACCCCGAGTGTCTTCGGGCCGATTTCGCCCAGAAGAAGGAGGCTCGGCGACGCTATGGCGATAGACAGGAGCATCACCGTATGGTCCGAGAGCCCTCCGAAGAGCCTGCTCACGGTGATTCCTATAACGCTCGCGTAGGCGACGTTTACGACCTCGTCCGCCAGGAGTATGGTGACGATGAGCTTGTACGGCTCTTGAAGGAGCCTCTCGATATACTTCGAGCTTCTCTCTCCTTCTTTCCTGAGGCTTTCGATCTGGTGCCGCCCGAGTGAGAAGAGAGCGCCTTCGGACGTGCTGAAGAAGCCCGAAATAATGAGAAGGAGAACTATTAGAAGAAGATGAGATGTAAGCGCAGCTTCGTCCATTTAGCTACCGGAATGAACAAAACCTCCCTCTTTTAAAGCAATTTCGTTGCCGCTTGAATCGGTTATCGTGAGCACTGCTTCCGGCGAAACGTTCCCGATCTCTGTGATGCCGATTTTAAGCCTGTCGGATATTTTCATTATCTCGTCGCGCCTGTCGGGATGCGAGGTGAAAAGGAGCTCGTAATCTTCACCGCCCGTGAGCGCAGGCCCGTAAAAATCATCCGTATATTTACCGGCGAGCGCGCGGTAATCGCCGGATAGAGGAATGCGCTCGACGTGAACGCTCGCCCCGACGCCGTGCGTTACGGTTATTCGTTTGAGGTCGAGCGCGAGCCCGTCGCTCACGTCTATCATTGCCGTCGCGAGCTTCTCGTCCGCAAGCGCCTTGCCGAGAGCGAGACGCGGCTCCGGGCGGAGGTGCCTTTCCACGAGGCGCTTGCCCTTCCCGTCTTTTCCGTCCTTCTTAAGTATTATGAGACCGAGCGCGGAGTCCCCGAGAGTCCCGCTCACGTAGATCACGTCTCCGGGCGAAGCCCCTTTCCGCGTGACGACGCATCCGGGCGGGGCGAATCCGAGCACGGTTATGTCGAGAAAAATCCTTTCCGACGAGCTCAGGTTGCCGCCGATTAGCTTCACGCCGAATTCCTTTTCGGCTGATTCGAAGCCCCGCATCAGTTCTTCGAGAAAGCGCTCGTCCTCGCGTTTCGTATAGCCGAGCGACGCGAGCACGTATTTCGGAACGCCTCCCATGGCGCCGATATCGCTGACGGATACTGCGACCGATTTCCGTGCGAGTTCGGCGGGAGAAATGAGGGATTTTATAAAATGAACGTCCTCTACCTGGCAGTCGGTAGTTACGAGGAGGTGCTTTCCCGGCTCCGCGCGAAGCGCGGCAGCGTCGTCGCCAATCCCGACCTCAACGCCATTTCCGCTGCTGGAGAAACGCTCGCCGATAAGCCGGAGAGCGTCAAGCTCGTTTATCATTTCAGATCAGATTCCGGAGATAAGTATATTCGATCGAGTATTCCGGAGTTATATAAATTTTTTCAGGAGATGTACTGACGGAATTCTGTGTTCGGTCACACAAATGAGGGTCGGGGTCTTTCATAACGCACTATCATTTAAATAATTACTTCGCATCGGTTGAATTAAAGTTTAGGATATTCGTTATAATATGTCAACCTGAAACGGACGCCGAAGTGACGCACTGGCCGCATTTTTCCAGATTCAGTCTTACAGTATTAATACTCCTTTGCGTAAAACTCGCGCTCGGGATTTATCTCTACAGCCTCGGTTTTCTGAGCCTGTCGGCCGACGAATATTCGCGCGGGATTACGGCTGCGAGATGGGCGCTCGACGGCAGCATACCGCTCGGGATCTACATGTACGCATGGCTGCCCTTCGAGACATACGTCAATGGTCTCGCTCTAAAGATTTGGGACAACGTCATATGGACGCCGCGCATCACGGTATTCATTTTTTCCTGCGTCCTTCTCGTTTATTTTCTGAAGCTCGTTCGCTACATTTTCAAATCGCTCGTCGTAACGCTTATCGCGGGACTCTTCCTCGTCTTCAATCACTGGTTCGTCTGGCTGAGCGGAACGCCGATGCTCGACATCTACTACCTTGCGCCGTTCGTTGCGGGGCTTTATTACGTCACAAAGTGGATTGAAGAAAGGCGCGGCGTTCTTCTGCTAGCGGGAGGGATTCTCTTTTTCATCTCCACGGGGTTTCACAGCCAGAGCTGGATCCTCGTAAACGCGGCGAACCTTTTCGTAGCGGGCTTCGCTGCCGGATTTCTCGGAAAGAAAAACTGGAGAGCGGTTTCCGGGATCGCCGGGTTCCTTCTCCTTGGCAATCTATTCATCATCCTCTATCTCCCGATAGAGCGCACAGCGACGGGTGAATGGCTTCACATGTTCAGGGATCACGCCGTGAGGACCCTCCCCTACTATGCCGACTACGACATCGGGCTCCGGGAGAAGCTCGCCTACTATCCCCGGCTCGTATACCAGTCCGCGAGCTGGATCGTCTGGCTCTTTTTTCCTGTGGGCATATACGCCGCATTGAGGGGACAACGCAGGGCCGCCGCACTCTTTCCGCTCGCGGCCGGGCTCGTCGCCCTAGCCGTCTATTCGGTCTACAACGTCTACTCCGTCCCGGCGGCCGCCGCGCCGGGGCGCTACGCCCTTCCCTTTTTCATACTGTTCGCGCCCTACTCCGCCCTCGGCATTTACACACTCTTCTTCCGCAACGTCCGCGCGCCGATCTCGTGGCTCCTCCGCGGCGCGGCTGCTGCGCTAGTCGTTTACGTGATTTGGACCAGCTTCCTCAAGCTGCCGGAATACGAAACGAAGGGAGCGCGCGAGGCTGTGAACGTCGGCCTCTTCGTCAGGGACGCCATTGAAAACGAATCGCCTGACGAAGAGGGCATAGTAATCATAGAGCGCGCGTACTGGGATTTTCTCTACGTGATGCTCGCCGTGAGGCACTTCAATGTCGTGCGGTACGACAGGCCGATAACTGACGAATACGCAGGCACCCCTTCCGATTTTCTCTCGATGAGCGACGCGGAAATACTCGCCCGCTTAAAGAAGGAGAACGCGAGGTTTATAATCGTCAGGGACGGCGCGGTAAAGGAGAGATTGAGCGGGTTCGACTTTATTCGGAAGGTCAGGGACTCCGACGAATGGGTCGCCTACGAGATCGATCCGAATGTTGTTAGATAAGATTATCACGGCCTTTCCCTTGAGGGTGAGGGTGATTCCTTTTTACAGTCACTGCGAGGGTGCGAAGCACCCGCTGCAATCCGTTAAAATCGCCCGCTTGCAGCGGCAGCTATCTCTCTGCGTAATGTTCCTGCGTGCCCTTCTTCCAGAACCGCGGGAACGAGAGGCTCGGGATATAGGTCTGGAGCTTGTCCATGTATATGTAGAAGACGGGCGTCAGGTAAAGCGTTATGAGCTGCGAGAAGAGGAGGCCGCCGACGACCGTAAGACCGAGCGGCTGGCGCGACTCCGCCCCCGCGCCGTGGCCGAGCGCGAGCGGCACCGCGCCGAGAAGAGCGGCCATCGTCGTCATCATGATAGGGCGGAACCGGACGAGGCACCCCTGGTATATTGCCTCGACGGGACTCTTGCCCTCGTTTCTCTGGGCTTCGAGCGCAAAGTCTATCTGCATGATGGCATTCTTCTTCACGATGCCTATGAGCATGATGAGGCCGACGAATGCATAGACGTTAAGCTCTATTCCGAAAAGGAGGAGTACTATGAGAGCCCCGAACCCCGCCGAGGGGAGACCCGAGAGAATCGTTATCGGGTGAATGAAGCTCTCGTAGAGAATTCCGAGTATGATGTAAATTACGAGAATCGAGAACACGAGGAGGAGCCCGAGCCCCTTGAGCGACCTCTGGAACTCCTGCGCCACGCCCTGGTAATTCGTGCTCATGTTAGCCGGCAGCGTTTCTTCAACCAGCCTGTCGATTTTGCTGACGGCCTGGCTGAGCGATACGCCCGTCGTAAGGTTGAAAGATATCGTGACAGCCGGGAACTGGCCGTAGTGATTTATGGTCTTGGGACCGAGATTTTCCGTGAATCTGGCGACCGTATCGAGGGGTACGAGATTACCGTTGGACGATTTCACGTATAGTCTCGAAAGGGCGTTCTTGTCGTCCTGGTACTCGGGCTTGAGCTCCATGATAACCTGGAACTGGTTCGTCGGCATGTATATGGTGGAGACCCACCTGTCGCCGTAGGCGTTGTAGAGCGTGTTCTCGATCTCCGCCGCCGAGACCCCGAGCGCAGACGCCTTGTCTCTCATTATTTCGACGTTCACCTGGGGGTTCGCGATCTCGAGGTCGCTCGTAACGTCCTTGAGCTCGGGGAGCTCTTTCATCCTGGCTTCGAGTATTGGAACGTATTCGTAGAGCTCCTCCATGTCGGGGCTCTGGATCGTGAACTGGTAGAGGCTCTTCGTAAGCTGTCCGCCAATCCTTATCTCCGGCTGGTCCTGCATGAACGAGCTGACCCCGGGCAGCTCCGCGAGCTTCGGGCGAAGCTCGTCGATGATCTCGAACGAGCTCGGCCTTTCGTCCCTCGGCACCAGGCGCATGAACATTCTGCCCTGGTTCGTTCCCGTCGTTCCGCCTCCCCCGCCGATCCTCGAGAAAAAAGAGTAAACATACGGGCTCGACATAACAACGTCGGCGACCTGCTGCTGGTACTCGGCCATCTTCTCGAAAGAGGTTCCCTGCGTAGCCTCTGTCATCGTGAAGATGGTGCCCTGGTCTTCGTTGGGCAGAAAACCCTTCGGTATTATCATAAAGAGGTAAGCCGTGACTACGAGTATAAGGATGTTCAGCATGAGAAAAGCGAGCCTGTGCTTGAGCACGAGCTTGAGGCTCCGTTCGTAAACGTTGAACATGCCGTCGAAAAAGCGCTCGACCGCATTGTAAAGCCGCCCGTGCTTCCTGCCGGATTCAGGTTTCAAAAACCTGCTGCAGAGCATCGGGGTCAGGGTCAGGGAAACGATTCCCGAAATGAGAATCGCCGCGGTTATGGATACGGCGAACTCCTTGAAGAGCCTGCCTACGACGCCGCCCATCAGAAGCACCGGGATGAATACGGCGGCGAGAGAGAGCGTCATCGAAACGAGCGTGAAGCTTATCTCTTTCGAGCCGTCGAGGGCCGCCTGAAGAGGCTTCTTCCCCATCTCCATGTGCCTCACGATATTTTCGAGCATGACTATGGCGTCGTCCACGACGAACCCTATGGCGAGGATGAGCGCCATCATCGAGATGTTGTTCAGACTGAAGCCGCATAGATACATGACGATGAACGTCCCCACGATCGAGAGCGGAAGGGCGAGGCTGGGTATGATCGTCGCCGAAACGTTCCGTAAAAAGAGGAATATCACCATGACTACGAGGCACAGCGTAAGCACCATGGTGAAGTTGACCTCGTCCATGGATTCCCTTATCGACTGCGAGCGGTCGTAGTGAATGTTGAGGTTGACGGAAGGGGGCAGGTAATCCTTGAGCGTGGGTATTACAGCCTTCACAGCGTCCGCGACGGCGACGGTATTCGTCCCCGGCTGGCGCTGAATCGCGAGAATGACAGCCCTTTCATTTGAATTCCTGGTTACGAACCACGCGGCGTTCTTGTCGTCCTCGACGCTGTCGATTACGTTTGCGAGCTCCCTCAGTCTGACGGGCGACCCGTCGCGGTAAGCGACGATGATGTCTTTATAGGCCTCGGCGTTATAGAGCTGCCCGGTCGCGAGTAGGGTGTAGGATTTGTCGGGGCCGTAGAGCGAGCCCGTCGGCATGTTCACGTTCGACGCGTTGACTGCCGCCTCGACCTCGTTGATGCCTATGCCCTTGCTGCTGAGGGCATTGGGATCGAGCTGTATGCGGACTGCATACTTCTTGGCGCCGAATATCTGCACCTGGGCGACCCCGCTCACCATCGAAATACGCTGCGCCATGATGGTGTCGGCGTATTCCGTCAGCTCCCAGGGCTGGAGCGTCGCCGAAGTCACCGCGTAATACAGTATAGGCTGGTCGGCAGGGTTGACCTTTCTGTAAGTCGGGGGCTCCGGCATGTCCTGCGGCAGGAGCCGGCTCGCCCGCGCTATAGCGGTCTGAACGTCCTGCGCCGCGGCGTCGAGCTCCCTCTCGAGGCTGAACTGTATGGTTATCTGGGTCGAGCCGAGCGAGCTGACGGAGGTCATAGAGTCTATGCCCTCGATGGTCGAGAACTGCCGCTCGAGCGGCGTCGCGACGGTTGCCGCCATGGTTTCCGGGCTCGCTCCCGGAAGGTTTGCCGAAACCAGTATGGTAGGGAAATCGACGTTCGGGAGGTCGCTTACCGGAAGGGCCCTGTAGCCGATTATGCCGAAGAGCAGTATGGCGGCCATCAGGAGCGAAGTCATCACCGGGCGCCTGATGAATATTCCGGAAAGGTTCAAAGGTAAGTTCCCCCGTTGTCCTTGATTATTCCATTACCTTTTCGTGCTTATATCGGAGCCGTCCCGTGAAAGGACCTCGGGACTGTCGCTCGTCCTCACCTTCATCCCGGGGGCGAGCCTGAGCTGGCCCTCCGTAACGACGATTTCGCCGGGTTTCAGTCCTTTCGTGATGACGACGTCCCTGTCGACCCTCGGGCCCGGTACGACCGGCCGCGATTCGACTGTGGAATCCGGCTTTACCACGTAAACGTAATCCCCGCTCTGTCCCGACTGCACCGCGCGCGCCGGCACTATAGTCGCGTTCTCCTGCGTCGTAAGGTTAAGGGAAACGTTTACGAACTTCCCCGGCCAGAGCATTTCGTCTGCGTTCTCGAATACGGCCTTCAGCCTGACGGTTCCCGTCGTCTCATTGACTTTATTATCTATGAAGCTCAGCTTTCCCTCGGCCGGGGTCTGATCGCCCGGGCTCACGCCTACGGCCTCGGTATCCCGATCCATCTCGGGGCTTTCGTCGTTCTTCCGGCTTGTATACGGAACGACTGCGTAAACCTTGAGCTCCCCCGAATCCGCGAGGTACTCGCGTATGAGCGCCAGGAAATGCTCGGGGACGGAGAAATTGACGAAAACAGGCTTCGTCTGGTTTATAACGGCCAGGAGGGTCGTACGGGTCTCCACAGTATTGCCCTCGTGGACGAGTATCTCGCCTATGCGCCCGTCTATCGGGGAGCGTATCGAGCAGTATTCGAGCTGGAGTCTCGCATTCGCGACTGCGGACCTGTCGGCGTTTACGGATGCCTTCAAAGATTCGAACTCCGCCTTCACCTGGTCATACTGCTGGGCGGATACCACTCCCTTGCTTATAAGGTCTTCGTATCTCAGGGCGTTCTGCTCCGCGTTCTTCATCATTGCGGTATTGCGGGCCATGTTGGCCTCCGCCTGCCTGAGCGCGTTTTCATACGGCCTCGGATCGATGAGAAAAAGAAGGTCGCCGCTTCTGACGTTCTCCCCTTCCTTGAAGTAAACACGTGAGAGCTGCCCCTCGACCTGGGGCTTTATCTCGACCGTAGAGTAGGCTTCGACGTTTCCTATGGCGCTCAGACGAATGGGAACGTCCCTGGTCGTAACGCGCGCGACCGTGACGGGGACCCCTTCGCTCTGGCCGCCGTCGGGTCGGCCCTTTGCCTCCGATCCCCCGCGGTCGCAGGAAGAGGACAGGAAAAGCACTATTAATAATGAGGTGAAAAACAGGAGCTCACTTCGCCTGAAGACGCGGGACATCCGGGTTTTCCTCCCGTGATCGCAAAATAATTCCTCGTTACCCATTTTCGAATCTGAAATTTCAGCCGCGCAGTTCGGCTCCGAACACGAGCCGCAGGCACCTTCCTGAATGAAGTTCCCGCTTGCAGGAAACCATAAGCCGCTGATAAAATTAATTTTTTGAATACAGCGTCAGCAATCGTCTCATTGTAAGTAATCACTTACCAAGACTAGATAAAACTGCATCACAATCCGGCCGAAGTCAATTAATTTATAGTTAATCAGCAATCCGGGGGATTGTCACGTTCGCATAACCTTTCAGAGGAACCTCGGCGTGCCCGTACCCCGGACAGAGACTCATGAATCCGGCCTTGGAAAAATACTATTGACAGTTCGGAACCTTCCGATATATTCTACTATATGCGAAAGAAAAAGTCACAAAACGGCGATTCCCTCCAGCTGATCGGCTTGGGCGCTCTGGCGCAGGCCGCCGAGTGCCTGCGGGTGCTGGCTCACCCGCACCGGCTCAGGATGATCCAGATGATGCTGGCCGGGAGGTTCACCGTCGGAGAGCTGGCCCGTGCCTGCGGGCTGCCGACGGCGATGGCTTCCGAGCATCTCCGCCTCATGCAGCGCTGCGGTTTTCTTAAAAGCGAGAAGGAGGGCAGGAGCGTTTTCTACCGCGTCTCCGATCCTCACCTCAAAAACCTTATGAAGTGCGTCGAGGAGCGCTGCGAGGAGGCCTTCGCGTGAAGTCCGTTTTTTTTGCCCGAACAGTCGGTCATATTCCGATGTATCGATTAATTTATTATGTCCGGAAAGGAGAATGAAATGAATGTCAAAACGATTACACCGAAGAAGCTCTCGGAGCTCAGGGCGTCGGGGGAAGGCGTTGAGCTTATCGACGTGCGCACCCCCGCCGAGTTCCGCGAGATACACGTCGAATTCGCACGCAACGTCCCTCTCGACAGGCTGAATGCGTCTGCGTTCGAAGGAAGAGCCCGGCCTCTATACGTCATGTGCTATTCCGGGAGCCGGGGCAGAGAGGCGTGCGTGAAGCTGCTTAACGCCGCGGGCGTCGACGTGGTGAACGTCGAGGGAGGGATTCTGGCATGGGAGGAAGCGGGGCTGCCCGTCGTTCGCGGGAAGAAGACGATTCCCCTCGAGCGGCAGGTGCGTATTGCCGCCGGCTCTCTCGTTTTCCTCGGAAGCGTATTGGCTGCCTTCGTAAGCCTTTACTGGGTAGTCCTGCCGGCCTTCGTTGGAGCGGGGCTGGTCTTCTCGGGAGTAACGGGTACCTGCGGCATGGCCATGCTGCTGGCCCGCATGCCGTGGAATCAGGTCAGGGAAAAACCGGAGAGCGGCCCGGCGCATCACGCGGGAGTAACTCGTCCGCACTGAGCGGATAGCCGGCCGCTTTTGAATTCAACCAATTTGCTGCAAGGAGAACCGGAATGCTTCTCAAATACTTTTACGACCCCGAATTAGCCCACGCCTCTTACCTCGTCGGCTGCCAAAAAAGCGGCGAGGCCGTAGTGATCGACCCCGGGCGCAGCATCGAGCAGTATCTGGAAGCCGCAGAGCAGGAGGGGCTTCGTATAGTCGGCTCGGCCGAAACACACATCCACGCCGACTTCGTCTCCGGGTCGTGCGAGCTGGCCGACAGAACAGGCGTGAGGCTTTACCTCTCGGACGAAGGCCCGGCCGAATGGAAGTACGAGTTCGCCGGACGGTACGACACGCAGCTCCTTAAGCACGGCGACACGTTCCGCGTCGGCAGCGTCCTCCTCAGGGCGGTGCACACGCCGGGACACACGCCCGAGCACATGTCTTATCTCCTCACGGACGAAGGCGGCGGGGCGGACGAGCCGATGGGGATCTTCACGGGCGACTTCGTCTTCGTCGGCTCAATCGGCCGGCCGGACCTCCTGGAGACGGCCGCCGGCGTCGCGGGCAGCGCCGACGCCGGGGCGCGCCAGCTCTACCATTCCCTCCGGCGTTTCTGTAACCTTCCCGATCATCTTCAGATATGGCCGGCCCACGGGGCCGGAAGCGCGTGCGGGAAGGGCCTGGGGGCTGTCCCTTCGAGCACGGTCGGCTACGAAAAGCGGTTCAATCCCGGCCTCAAATTCCGGGACGAGCAGGAGTTCGTCGACTATATCCTGTCCGACCAGCCCGAAACCCCCTTTTATTTCGCCGTGATGAAGCGCGTAAACAAGGAAGGACCGGTGCTCGTTCGCACGCTGCCGCCGGTTGAGGCCCTCGACCCGGGCCTCCTCCCCGAAGCAGCGAGCCGGTACATTGTGATCGATACCCTGCCCTCCGCACAGTTCGCCGGGGCTCACGTCCCCGGAACGATCAACATCCCCGCCGCGTCGCTCGTCAGGTGGGCCGGGTTTATTGTCGATTACTCCCGGCCGGTTTACCTCCTTTCAGATGAGGCATCTATAGAAGGACACCTTAGCCGCCTGCGTTCTATCGGTATCGACAGCGTCGGTGGATATTTCGATGCCCGCGCCGTTCAGGATGCCGGGCTCAGAACGGAGTCCTACTCGTCCGGCGCTCCCGAAGAGCTTCGTCCGGGTATCGAGAGCGGCACCGTTACAGTTCTCGACGTACGCGCCGCGACAGAGTACAGGGAAGGGCACATACCCGGGGCCCGTCACAGGTTTATAGGCACCCTGCCCGGTGATACGAGCGGCATCGACCGGTCGAAGCCCGTCGTCGTTCATTGTCTCGGTGGAGAGCGCTCGGCCATCGCGTCGAGCCTCCTTCAGCGCGCGGGGTTCGACGTGGTCGATATGAAGGGCGGGTTTAGGGCCTGGGCGGCGGCGGGATTCCCGGTCGAAGAGAGTTGACTCCTCGCGATATGAGACACCACCGCACATGCCTGTAGCCAGCCTTATATTCGGAGCGCTCGTCGGTCTCTCGCTCGGCCTCACCGGGGGCGGCGGCGCGATCTTCGCCGTGCCGCTTCTGGTATACGGTCTCGGCATCTCCGCGAAGGACGCCGTGGCCACGTCGCTCTCGGCGGTCGGGGTGATTTCGACTGTCGGATTCCTTTCTCACTGGAAGCGAGGCCAGGTCGAGCTTCGGACCGGGCTTCTTTTCGCAGCCGCCGGGATGGCGGGCGCCCCCGTCGGCACGTGGATCGCGGGCCTTCTTTCGGAAACCCTTCTTCTTACGCTCTTTGCCATAATGATGATCATCGTCGCCGTCCGGCTCTGGCAGAAGGCGGAGCTAATACAGAACGAAATGCTGCTTACAGAAGGGACAGACTGCACAATTACCGGACCTTCCTGCGAGCGCGACGCCGCGGGCGCGCTGATGATGACCTCGTGCTGCGTCGGGCTTTTAATCGTTCTCGGAATTGTCACGGGAATCCTCGCCGGGCTCTTCGGTGTCGGCGGGGGATTCGTCATCGTCCCGGCCCTCGTCCTCTTAAGCGGCATGTCCATCCACCGGGCCGTCGGCACGTCCCTCATGGTCATAGTTCTGATAAGCGCGGCGGGCGTGGCGTCCCTAATATGGGCCGGGCGCGCCGTCCTCGGCGACGTCACGCTCTGGTTCGTGATCGGCGGTATCGCCGGGATGTTTCTGGGGCAGGCGGCCGGGCGGAAGTTATCGGGCTCCTCGCTTCAGAAAATCTTCGCAGCCGCCATACTCCTGGTGGCAGCCTTCGTCATCGTCCGAAATATATTCTCCTGAACCTTTATTCCATCCCCGGCCGGGGCATCTCCACCCTCATACGCGGCCTAGGAATTTGAGCCTGCAATAGATTATAATCTAGGGTGCGCCGGGCAAAGTTCGAAGCTCCGGGCAAGCCCGCATATGGAAACCCAGAGAGTCCCTTTCAAGGGCGTAGAGGAAAACGAGGCGATACGCTCCATACTGGAGGGTACGTCTTCCGAAGTCGGGGAGGCGTTCTTCTCTTCGCTCGTCGAGAACCTGTCCAAGGTCCTCCATACGCACGGGGCGTGGATAACCGAATACGTCGAAGACAGGAAGCATCTCCGCTCGATAGCCTTTTTCCTCGGGGGCGGCTGGGTCAAGAGCTTCGAGTACCCCATCGCGGGCACGGCCTGCGAGGTCGTGGTAGAGGAAAAAAGGCTCGTGCACATAAAGGACAGGCTCTTCGAGAAGTTTCATGGAAACCCCGAGTTGGGAAAGGCCCTCCCGAATTTACACGCCGTTAGCTACCTCGGGATGCCCTTTGAAGATACCAACGGAAAGATACTCGGACACCTGTCCGTCATAGACCAGCTCCCGATACCCGAGGACCCCCAGGTCTTTAACGTCTTCCGCATATTCGCCAACCGCGCAAGCGCCGAGATGAGGCGGCTCCGCGCGGAGAAGGAGATCATTCAGAGGGAAGAGAAGCTGAGGAGACTCTTCGACAGCGCGATGGACGCGATAATCGAGTTCGACAGCGATTTTAAGGTGACGAGACTCAACCCCGCCGCGGCGAAGCTGTTCGGATACGGGAGCGGCAGGATGCAGGGCAGGCTGTTTAACCTCCTTCTTACCAAGGAAAGCAGCGGGAAGCTTTTGCGGATCTCCGAGTTTCTCGACGCCAAGCCCGAAGGCGAGAAATTCATCTGGATACCCGAGGGCATAAGGGCGGTGAGCGAAGCCGGGGCCGAGTTTCCCGCCGAGGCCACGCTTTCGAGCTACGAGATGGGGAAGGAGAGGTTCTACACGCTCATACTCCGTAACGTGAATGAAAGGCTCGAAGCTGAAAATAAAATCCGCTCTCTCACCAGCGTGTCGGAATATCTCAAGGAAGAGATAAAGTCGCTTACGGGCGAGGACAGGATAATAGGCGAGAGCGAGGCGCTCCGAAGAGTCCTCGAAGACGTAAAGAAGGTAGCGGGCACAGACGCTACAGTTCTTATACTCGGCGAAACGGGAACCGGGAAAGAGCTCATTGCAAGGTCCATACACTCTTCGAGCCGTAGGGCCGACAAACCCTTCGTAAAAGTGAACTGCCCGGCCATACCCGGAAACCTCATGGAGAGCGAATTCTTCGGTCACGAGCAGGGCGCTTTCACAGGGGCGACGCGAAAGCGCGAAGGGCGCTTCTCTATAGCCGACGGCGGAACGATATTCCTCGACGAGATAGGCGAGCTGCCTTTAGACCTCCAGTCGAAGCTCCTCCGTGTGCTTCAGGAAGGGGAGTTCGAGCCAGTGGGCAGCTCCAAAACGGTAAAAGTAAACGTCCGCGTGATCGCGGCGACGAACAGGGACCTTCTTAAAGAGGTAAGAGAAGGCAGGTTCAGGGAAGACCTCTACTACAGGCTTAACGTCTTTCAGATAGAGCTCCCTCCCCTCCGGCAACGCTCAGAAGATATAGAAAAGCTCGCCCGCGCGTTCACGGAAAAATTCGCAGTCAGGAACGGCATAACCCTGAGCCCGCTCTCTGCCGACGACATAGCCCGCCTGAAGTCTTACCCATGGCCGGGGAATATAAGGGAGCTTCAGAACGTGATAGAGCGCGCTGTCATCACGTCAATCGGCGGAAGGGCGAATTTCGAAAGGGCCCTGCCTGAGCTGAGAGAGAGGTCCGTCACTCAGGAGCCCTCACCCGGAGCCGACTCCGGCCCGGATGCCGTCCTCTCCGACAGCGACTTGAGGGAGCTCGAAAAGAACAACATACTCCGTGCCCTCAAAAAAGCCGGCTGGAAGGTGTCCGGTAAAGACGGCGCGGCCGCCATGCTTGGCATCCCCCCTTCGACGCTCAACTCGAAAATAAAGTCCCTGGGCATCGAAATACCCTCCAGATAAACCGCCGCTGCCGTTTCTCTCGAAATCTCACCCTGAAATCCGCGAGAAATCGCTAATCGCGAAATTCCGTCAACAAACAATCCAGCCAATATTGTGCGTAAGCCTTTGCCATAACTTCATTTTATCCATGTTCTACCCTTCTGGCACACTCGTTGCGCCTATGTCCGGACAAATAAACAAAAAGGAGGTGACAGAAGTGAAGACATTAATCGCAGTTACAGCACTCGGTCTTACGCTCGGCTTTGCGTCTCTTTCTTCGGCCACGGACTACATGGGTCTCTACACAGGCGCCCCGGCCGCGAACGAGGTAAAGACCGAAACGAGAGGCGGCGAAGTGGAGTCGAGCCCGATGAGCTTTTACCTGGCCCCAGCAAAGACTCACATTCAGCACGACTCTTCGAAAACTGCCGTAAGGACCAAAAGCGATGAGAACACCATTCTCGTATTCAGCGTCAGGATATAGGCCGGCGTCAAAAAGCGGGGGCCGGCAAAAGGCTTCCCGCTTTCACTTAAACAAAAAATAAACTCATAAGGAGAGAAAGATGAGCACGATACAAAATTTAGAGGCAGTAAAATCGAGGATGAAGGACGTTTGGAATTCCGGTGACTACGGCAGATTCGCGACTTACATGGAGCCGGGAGCCGTTGAAATCCTCAGGGGATGGAATATAGCGCCCGGCGCGAAGCTCCTCGACGTCGCCTGCGGCGCGGGGCAGATATCGATACCGGCGGCCCGGGCCGGGGTCAACGTCACGGGAGTCGACATCGCGCCCAACTGGATTCTCGCAGCGCGGGGAAGGGCCAGAAACGAGGGGCTCGACGCGAAGTTCGACGAGGGTGACGCCGAGAGCCTTCCTTATAAAGCGGGGACCTTCGACGTCGTGACGACGCTCGTCGGTGCGATGTTCGCGCCGAGGCCGGAGCTTGTGGCATCCGAGCTCGTGAGGGTTACGAAGCCGGGCGGCAGAATACTCATGGTCAACTGGACGCCGGAGGGATTAGTCGGCCGGATGTTCAAGACTATAGGCAAACACCTGCCTCCGCCTTCGGACGTGCCCTCTCCCCTCCTCTGGGGAAACGAAGAGGTGGTGAAGACGCGCTTCGGCAATACAGTAAGCCACATCATACTGACGAAGAAGATCTATCCCCTCTGGCACTACCCCTTCGGCGTGCCCGAAGTCGTCCAGTTTTTCTTCGACAACTATGGACCGACCAACCGTGCGTCTCAGGCGCTCGACGGCGAGAAGCGCGGCGCGCTTCGAAAGGACCTCGAGCAGGTGTTCTCGGAGTTCAACATTGCCAAAGACGGCACGACGACGCTTTTCGGAGAATATCTCGAAGTCGACGCAGTTAAAAAATGACTGGAAAATAAAATATAGAGGAGGGGTCGCGGCTCTCGCACCCCCTTCCCTCTTCGGTTATTAAAAATTCTTGGCCAATCTAAGAAACCTCGGGCAGGACCTTATCTACGAAGAGCTTCATGGATCTTAGGGCTTCGTCGTGTGTTATCCCCGGGAACTTGAACCTGCAGATAAGATTATCGATCGGGAGGGCAGCCTGGTACTGCTTTATAGTCTCTATGCACTCCTCGGGCGTCCCGATTATCGACTGCTCCCTCGCTATGTCGTAGAGAATCGGATCGTTCGGGTCAGACAGTAAATTGCCCTCCCTGTCCACCATCGACCCCCACGACGCATAGCCCTTGGCTGTATATGTGACATGCTCCTTTATCTTCTCCCAGGTAGCGTCTGCACTCTGGTCCGATATGTATATTTCCCTTACGAGAGGTTTCTCGAAGTCTTCGGGATTCCTACCGTATTCCTGAAGGAGCCCCGCGTGCATGTCGAAAAGGTATTTAATTATAGGAATAATCCCTATAGCCGGCACAAAGAGCGGAGCCCCTATTCTTGCGGCCCTTCTTATGGCCGGTTCCGTGAACGCCCCTATCCATATCGGGATAGGTTTCTGAATCGGCTTTGGGGTTATGCTCGTATTCTCTAATTTATAATATGAGCCATCGAAGCTGAACGGCTCGTCGGCCCAGCCCTTCTGGAGTATTTCTATACTCTCTTCCATCCTGCCCCTTCTTTCCTTGAGGGCTCTGCCGAAGGCTGAGAACTCTTCGGGGCGGTAGCCGAGACCGATGCCGAGGATAAGCCTTCCTCCGGAAATGAGGTCGACGACGGCTGCGTCCTCCGCCACCCGTACAGGGTCATGCAGCGGCATGAGGAGAACCCCTGTCCCTATGCGTATATTCTTGGTTCTGGCGGCGATGGCGGCGGCAGCTACGAGGGAGGACGGGCAGTAGCCGTCTTTCAGGAAGTGGTGCTCTGTGAGCCATGCGGAATCGAAGCCCATCTGGTCCGCGAGGCTTATCTCTTCGAGCATCTCGGGGTAGAGGTCCTTATGGAGTCTCGGGTTATGAGGCGGCGACTGAAGGCTGTAGTATCCAACTCCGAATTTCATTGTATCTCCTCCTTTTACTAAAACACCTTATCGGTCAAAATGAGCACAGAATGTTATTTCTTGTCCGCAGATTGCAGCTCGCTTAAAACCTGATACTGCGGATATACGAAACTTGCTTTTACCCGCACAGCCCAATCTATTTTCTTGGGTTTTAATTTGTACAGAGGATTGTCTTCCGGCATTTCAAACGTAACCGTCGGATTTTCTGTCTTAACCGGATATCCGATCCACGGTATCGGATATTTAACAACCTCCTGGGATTGTCCGGTATCTAACAGGCCGAAGTAATTTAAATGTCCTCCGATTACCCCCTCGAATTCGGACCCGACGTCCGCCGTGGATACGATAAATGGCTTTCCGTCTACTTTGAGTGTCGCCGTGAGCTTTCCGTCTTTAACTACCGTCGTGGTAAATCCATCCTGAGCCGGAATGCCTGCGGCTTTCGTAAATTCCCTCATCAAGGGGGAGCTGTTGAAATAATACGCGAAGTATCTGCCCGGAAACCCGTTTGGAGCGTCTTTTGTGTAAGAATCGTGACCATCGACCTCGATCGTTACGTATGTCAGCGTATATGGTCCGAATCCGGATGTGTCGGAGCCGTCGGGAACCGTATACATATTCAGAACGACCCTGTTATTGGGATGAGGCTTCAATCCCTTGGGTAAAATCTCTTTTAAAGCCTCGGGGTCCGCCTCGTACCCCACTATATACAGCCATGCGTTCGTTACCAATTGAGGAGCCGGCAACGTCCCTTGCTCTGCCCGTGCACCGCTCGAAGGCAGAACGGTAAATACAGATACTGCCATCAACAAAAATAAACCTGGTAAATTTTTCATATCGACCTCCTTGTTTGATTTACTTGCTGTGCTCATTTTGACCCCTAATTTTGCTTGGATATTTCATAAAAAATGGCTTAAAAACCCCGTTTACCTTCGGTATAATATGATATGCATTATTGCAAGTCAATCAGTTTGTTTGCAGCTTTTATCCTGCATATATGCAGAGTGAAAATTTAAATAAATATAGGGGGTATCGGATGTATAACTTGGACGATCTAAGAGTATTTATAGAGGTCTCAAAAATGCTGAATATGTCTAAAGCTGCGCGCGTTTTGGAAATAGATCAAACAACGGTTTATAGACGCATCTTAAGACTCGAAAAGAAAATTGGGAAAAAGCTTCTTAAAAAAACCAGTCAAGGTTATATCTTGACCACATGGGGTGAAGGACTAGCCAGAAAGTCCGCAAGGCTGAACGACGAAATAAAGGAGATTGATCAATTCATCGACGGTCAGCTGTCCGATATTTTCGGAACAGTCAAAATTACGACAACGAACGTAATTGCCAACGTGGTGCTGCCCCCATTATTATCCAGGCTTCATAAAGAATATTCACAGTTGAAAGTTGAGCTTATAGTGGATGAGGATTTCTTCGATATCTACAAAAGAGATGCCGATATCGCGATACGTTCATCCGATGCCGTAGAACCGCACGAGTATGCTATTAACATAGGAAAAGGAGCCTGGGCATTTTATGCAAGCAAAGACTATATAAAGAATAAGCCAAGGGTGAGCTCTCCGAATTTTTATTCGGACAATCTGTTTATTATCGGCACCGAAAAGATATCTAATATCAAATCGACAAAATACCTGAGAACGAAGGTCGGTGAGGACAATATTGCGCTTAAAGCCAATTCCATGGAAAACATCTACGCCGTTGTCAAAGCCGGACTCGGAATCGGTCTTCTCCCTTCCATATATAAAACCATGGACAGCTCTTTAGTGGAGCTTAGCAAACCCGATCCTAAGTTCGGCGCACCTATATGGATAATTACACAGAAAGAACTCATCGATACGGAAAAGATACAGATTTGTATCGACTATCTTTACAAGGAGCTGAAGAAAGTATTTTGCTATTAAATCAGAATAATGCAGTCCAATAATTTCAGGATTACAAGTCGGCGGCTTCCATTCTCACCTCTCCGTTCCGATATGCCGGCGCACAGCCTTTAGTTTCCTTATAAGCCGCTTGACGATGCCCAGCGTCAGGCCGGACGGGTTCAATTCGGACGGCTTACAGATTCCGGTCTCCAGCTCGCTCAGCTTGTAGCGCCTGAGCCCGCGCGAAGATGGCTTCCCGGTCTCCGATATACCACGCAGCGTCTCGGCGAACACGCTTTCGTCAGACGCCATATCGCCCCTGCCCGAGACCATGATGTTTCCTTTGCCGGTCTTTAAATATTTCCTCGCCCCGCCGCCCGGAGCCAGGAGGTGCCACACAATAGCCTCGGTCGTGATCATCATCTTGTACCCCTTCGCGTAAAGCCTCGCGCAAAGGTCGCTCTCCTCTCTGAATGCCATATCCGAATACCCCGGGACAGCCCATCCACCAGCGTCTTCGACGGCGCTTCGCCTGTAGAGTATCGCACCGCCGCCGAGCGATTCGGCCTCCAGTATCTCTGGAGAGTTGTAATAGAAATGTCCCTGGAGCCTCCAGTCGGGCCTGTCGAATCTGGGGATCCATTCGGGATCGCTGAGGGCGATGTCGAGATCACGCGGGCCGTTCCCGGGCTCGGGGTGAAGGCCGCCCACGGCGGCGAGCGGCTCGTCAGGGAAAAACCTGAAGGGCTTCAGCACTTTTTCGAGGAACGAAGGCTCCGGGAACATATCGTCGTCTATCCGGAGTATAAGCTCTATGTCTTCGGGTACGGCCTCCATCGCGCTCTGATGCCTTTCCGATCCCTTCTCGGTGCGTATTATCCGGACGTCGTGCCCAGTCCTTTTCGCAAGGTTAAAAAGGTCCTGGAGCGCGTGATCCCTCTCGACGGGCGTCTCGCTCTGGTCGTTTATCACCAGCATCCAGTTCGTATACGTCTGGCTCAATATGCAGGCAATGAGGACGGCGAGGTACGAAGGCCTGTCTCTCGTCGGAACTGCTATCGCTATTTTCTCGTCGGGGCGAAGCGGCTTCACTTCAATCACGCTCTCTCTCACCTTATAGATAGGAAACGACTCTCACGAATCTATTTCCCACGGACAGGCCGCAGCTCTATACGCGGCACTCTCCATATCCTTACCATATCAGCCCGTACGCTGCCAACACAGAGAGAACCGGCGTCCGGGCCGAATAGCTAAAGTACATAATAATAAAATCTTAATGCATTCCCATGCCCCGTTTCCACCGATATCCGCCGGTTTTTCATCCCGGACCCTACACTTCATAAATAATTAAAGGTTATAATTAGCCCGTTATTATGATTTCCAAAGTCCTTTCAAGCGCGGTGCTCGGGGTTGACGCATACATAGTCGAAGTGGAGGTCGATCTCGCATTCGGCGTTCCGCAATTCAACACAGTAGGTCTGCCGGAGGGGGCGGTCAAGGAAAGTAAAGAAAGGGTAAGGGCGGCCATAAAGAACTGCGGATACGAGTTTCCGGCAAGAAGGATAACGGTAAACCTCGCCCCCGCCGACATAAGAAAGGAAGGCTCGGCCTTCGACCTCCCCATATCGCTCGGGATACTCTCCGCCACCGGACTCATCGAGCAGGACCTTCTTCGAAGCTACGTCATACTCGGCGAGCTATCACTCGACGGGAAGGTTAAGCCCGTTAAGGGGGCGCTACCGAGCTCCATATGCGCGAGAGACACGGGCCTCAAGGGAATAATCCTCCCGAGGGAAAACGCCGAAGAGGCGGCAGTCGTCGACGGGATAGAAGTCCTTGCAGTCGAGTCGCTCCAGGAGACGGTCGAATTCCTCTCCGGAAAGAGGAGCATAGAGCCGACCGTAATCGACGTCGATTCTATCTTCACTGCGGCGAGGAGCTACGACGTCGATTTTCAGGAAGTAAAAGGGCAGGAGCACGTGAAGCGTGCGCTCGAAGTCGCGGCCAGCGGCGGGCACAACGTCCTGATGATAGGCTCTCCCGGCTCGGGGAAGACCATGCTTTCGAGGCGGCTGCCTACGATACTGCCGGACATGAGCTTCGACGAGGCGCTGGAGACGACGAAAATATATTCCGTTTCGGGACTCCTTCCCGACCACTCGTCCCTGTTCGCGACGAGGCCGTTCAGGCCGCCCCACCATACGATAAGCGACGCAGGCCTTATCGGCGGCGGAGCCGTCCCGAAGCCGGGAGAGGTGAGCCTCGCGCACAACGGGGTGCTGTTTTTGGACGAGCTCCCGGAATTCAGGAAAAACGTCCTCGAAGTTCTGAGGCAGCCCCTCGAAGACAGAGTCGTCACCATATCGAGGGCCATAACCTCGATAACCTATCCCGCGAACTTCATGCTCGTGGCCGCGATGAACCCCTGCCCCTGCGGCTATCACGGTGACCCTCTCAAGGAATGCACCTGCTCTCCCATACAGATACACAAGTACAGGGCGAAGGTGTCGGGCCCTCTTCTCGACAGGATAGACATTCATGTCGAAGTCCCGCCGGTAAGGTACAGGGAGCTTACCGACGACGCCCCTGGAGAAACTTCGGCCGACATTAAAAGCCGCGTTAACGCTGCGAGAGAGATTCAAAAGGCGCGCTTTAAGAGATCGAAGATCCACTCCAATTCCCAGATGTCGCCCTCCATGGTCAGGAAATATTCGAAGCCCGACGATAAAGGTGCGAGCCTCCTTCAGACCGCGATAGACAGGCTCGGCCTCAGCGCCCGCGCGTACGACAGGATTCTGAAGGTCTCCCGCACAGTGGCCGACCTCGACGGCTCCGAGAACGTCCTCGCCCGTCACATCTCCGAGGCGATCCAATACAGATCGCTCGACCGTGGGACGAAATGAGCGCATAATCGCTCGTCCGTTGCTAATTCCGGTTTATCACCCGCAAATGAACCCCCGGGCGCCAAAGTATTCCATAACCCGCGATGCGTCATATGTGATTTAAATCAAGCCTCTTTGTAGCATATCCGCGACAAGATAATTGTATATACACTGATAGTATATTACGAGATGATGATTATACACTATTTGCAAATACACTAATTCCAAAATAGCGATAACTACTACCACCTGATAGTTTATAGCATCTAATAGCCTCTTATCATTAACTTTATTTCTTGACAAGGAAGTCATCTCATATAGAATGAAAATGAGTTTGAATATCAATCTTGTCAATACGGCCCTTCTGAGGCCTGCGGATATAGAGGAGGAGTTATCATGCATAACAAGAATAAGGTATTGGCTTTTGTAGTTCCATTTACGCTTTTTGTAGTTTCGTTCCTGTCGGTCGGAGGCTGCGGAGGAGGCTCGAGCTCAAACCCGGGCCCCGGACCGGGACCCGATCCCAACGAAGAGCTCATTCAGAATATACTCGACGACTACGTCGACGGTGTAGTGGTAGGGACATACGGGCTTCTTCAGGAAAGGGCCACCGCGCTCAGGGAAGCGTGCGAAACCCTCGAAGCGAACAGAACACAGCAGAACCTCGACGCCGCGAAGGCAGCATGGATCGCATCCCGAATTCCGTGGGAGCAGAGCGAGGCGTGGCTCTTCGGACCTGTAGACTTCAGGGGACACGACCCGGCCCTCGACAGCTGGCCGGTCAACAGGACAGACCTCGACGCCGTCCTCGCGAGCGGCAACGCCCTCACGCCGGAATTCGTGAGGAACCTCGACCCGACTCTCAAGGGATTTCACACGGCTGAATATCTCCTCTTCGCATTCACAGTAGACCAGCTCGGCGACAGGGAATTTGAGTACCTCATAGCCGTGGTCACCGACATCGAGATCACAGCCACCGAGCTTCTTAACGACTGGACGGCAGGGCCCGAGCCCTTCGGCGAGGTCATGAAGACAGCCGGCAGCAATTCGGTCTTCCCCTCACAGGTGAGCGCTCTCGAGCAGATCATAGAAGGCATGTCGATAATCCTCGACGAGGTGGCGAACGGTAAAATCGCCGAGCCCTTCGACAATCAGGATATCGAGCTCGTCGAAAGTCAGTTCAGCTTCAATTCCCGGGCGGACTTCGCGGACGACATAAGGGGGGTTCTCTACTCCTATACCGGCGACCAGCCCCTTCTCGGTATTAACGGCACCGGGCTCGACGAGCTCGTGGCCGAGACAGACCCCGCTCTCGCCGCAAGGGTGGAGGACGAGATAAACGATGCGATAAATGCGATACTCGCGATTCCGCAGCCGTTCCGCGACGCAATTCTCGACCCCAACGCGACGGACGAAATCGTAGCGGCCCAGGAAGCGTGCATAACGGTGTTCGACACGCTCAACGGGGAAGTGCTGCCCGTCATAAGACAGTAATCCGAAATCAGTGCCCTGTCCCGGCGCCGAGGTAGGTCGGTTTCCGGGACAGGCTTTTATAGAGAGGGGATCATGCTAAAAACGGGTGAGGCCGTGCCGGGAAATTCATTCCGGCTCTTTTGCATCTTTGTTCTGTTCTCCCTCTGCTCAGTGTTTCTGCTCTCGTCCTGCGACGGCGGAGGAGGCTCCACCGACGCTCCGGGACCTGAAGAACCGATTAGGGCAGGGGGCGATACGAGCGTTTACAACCGCACGTCATTTGCATTCGAGGTGCCTGCGGCGAATCTATCGGAGGAGTCTTTGACAAAGCATCTAAACGGCGACGTGACATTCGGCGACATTTTCGTGACCCCGCCCGCGCCCGTAAATCCGGGCCTCGGCCCTCTATTCAACAACGTGTCGTGCGAATCGTGCCACGTGAAAAACGGGAGAGGGCAGCCGGTGTTCGGAAATACGGGCCTCAGGAGCCACGGGCTCGTCAGGGTCTCCGACCCCGGGGGCACGCCGCTCGTCCCGGGCGGGAACCGTCCCGTCGAAGGGCTGGGCGAGCAGATACAGGACCACGCGACGTTCGGATTCGAACCGGAGGCCGAGGTATTGCTAAGCTGGGAGGAGGTACCGGGTACGTACCCTGACGGGACACCCTACAGCCTCAGGCGGCCCATACTCGACGTGATTCTTTCAAACGGCGAGCCCCTTCCGGACCACATCGAAACATCTATCAGGCTGCCGCAGCCCGTAATCGGCCTCGGGCTCCTCGAAGCCGTAGCCGAGGAAACCATTCTCGAAAGGTCCGACCCCGACGACGCGGACGGCGACGGTATCTCCGGGCGGCCGAACATGGTCTGGAACAGTGTCACGGCGCGGGCCGAGATGGGGAGATTCGGACACAAGGCGACGTCGCACAACCTCCGGGAGCAGGCTGTGAAGGCATACCTCGAAGACATGGGGGTCTCGAGCCCCGACATGCCGGGCGAAGACCCCGTGCCCGACATCGACGAGGAAACCGTCGAGCTCACGACATTCTACACACAGACTCTGGCCGTGCCGCTCAGGCTCGATACAGACGACCCGGACGTTCCCGCCGGAGAGCGCATATTCAACGACATAGGCTGCGAGCAGTGCCACAGGTCGGTCGTAAGAACCGGCGTCCATGAGCTCCCCGAGCTGAGCGATCAGGTCATCCAGCCGTTCACCGATATGCTGCTGCACGACATGGGCGAGGGTCTTGCCGACAACAGGCCCGACCACAGCGCCACCGGGACGGAATGGCGGACTGCGCCGCTCTGGGCTATAGGGCTTACGCGTACAGTCTCGGGCGTACAGAACTTTCTACACGACGGGCGTGCGAGAACCCTCGAGGAAGCGATACTCTGGCACGACGGCGAGGCACGGAGCGCAAAAGAAAGCTTCATGGGACTTACTAAAACCGAGCGAGAAAAGCTCATCAAATTCCTGAATGCACTTTGAGGATCGGCGAGATGAAAAAATATATTGTTCCTTCGCTTGTTGTCGTTTTCCTGGCCCTGTTTTTCCCGGGCGACTTCGCTTACCCGCAGGCCCAGCCCAGCAAAGACGAGATACAGGAGATGAAGGAAATGATAAAGCAGCTCCAGCTCGACAACGCGCGGAGAGTGGATGAGATCGAGCAGCTGAAAAAAGAGAGCGCCGAGAAGATCGAGGCCCTCGAAAAAAAGGTTGACGAGCTCTCCGGGGAGAAGCCTGTCGTTGTCGAGAAAGCCGCACCCGGCGCGCCGGCTGCACCCGCAGCGCCGGGCGAAAGCACAGAGGAAAAAACCCTGAAAGCGGAGGAAGACGAGGAGCGCGACGCCGGCGAGGAAGACTTCTTCGAGATGGTGAACAGGGGCGAAAAGCCCTACAAGAAGCTCGTCGACGAAGGACCCTTCCAGCTCACGTGGGAAGGATACGCCGACATCCTGTTCTCGTGGTACGGCTACGGCCCCGACCCGACGCGGCCCGGAGGCTCGGGCTCCGACAACAGGCTCGAGTTCGACCTCACGAGATTTGTTCTCGAGCTTGAGGGTGAGATGTTCGCGGGGCTCGGCTTCGAAGCGGAGATCGAATTCGAGCACGGCGGCACGGGCTCCGCGTTCGAGATAGAGTACGAGGAATTCGGCGAATACGAGCAGGAGGTGGAGAAAGGCGGGGAGGTATACGTCGAGGAGCTCTACCTCTATAAAAAATTCAGCGACTGGGGAAAGCTCAAGGCCGGACGCTTCTACCTCGCGTTCGGGCTGATGTCGTTCCTCAGCAAGCCCACGGACTACCTGGCGGCCAGACGGCCCGAATCGGAGACGATGGTCCTTCCGGCCGTATGGGACGAAATGGGCGCCAGCTTTGAGTACTACGCGACCGACAGCCTGAATCTAACATTTCAGGTCGTAAACGGGCTCGACTCCACGGGCTTCGGCTCGCTTAACTGGGTACGCGAGGGACACCAGGGGAAATTCGAAACCATAAAGGCGACGGGACTCGCGCTCGTGGGCAGAATAGATTACAAGTTCCTCGACTACGGGCTTCTCGTCGGCACCTCGGCATACTACGGCTTCGACACTTCGGCCAACAGACCCAAGGACGACCTTCCCGACGTGGACGCGCCGATACTCCTTCTCGACGCGCACGCCATATTCAATTATGGAAGATGGCGCGGAAGCGGCCTCTTCGTATGGGGACATTTGTGGGACGCAGCGGAGATCTCGGAAAGAAATGCGAGGCTCTCCAACAACCTCGACGTCCCGAGGACAGCAGTTTCGGACAACGCGATTTCGGCGTGGGCCGAGCTCGGCTATAACATAAACACGTACGTCGGCCTCGATCACCTTCACCGCCTGGAGCCCTTCGTGCGGGTGGACTATTACGACACGATGTTCGACCCGCGCCGGGACCTCTTCGACAATCCGAGATACGAAAGGACCGTGCTCACAGGCGGGCTGTCGTACACGTTCGCGAACGCAGTCTTTATAAAGCTCGACTACGGCTACAGGATAATCGCCGCGAGCGACCTCAACAACGAAAGCACAGTAGACCTCGCCTTCGGCTGGGTGTACTGATTTTCGCATGTCATAGGGTCTCCTATTCCTGATTCCCGTGCGAAAGCGCCGCATCTTTTGCACGGGCTGTATACGCCGACAGGTTTCACTTATAATTACTCCCGATGTTCGGAGACAAATTCGAGAAGGCCTATATAGAGACCCCGGGGGCCGGTATCAACCTCGTCCACGGCGGCGAGGGAAAGCCGCTTCTGCTCCTTCACGGCTACCCGGAGACGCACGCGATGTGGCGCCTGACGGCCCCCGCGCTCGCCGGGCATTTCCACGTCGTCTGCATGGACCTCCGGGGCTACGGCGACAGCTCGAAGCCCGAATCGACGCCCGACCACTATACCTACTCCAAGCGTGCCATGGCCGAAGACTGCGTAGAGGTAATGGAGGCTCTCGGCTTTCGGAAATTCTTCGTCGCTGGGCATGACCGGGGCGGACGGGTCACGCACAGAATGGCGCTCGATCATCCCGAAAGGGTCGAAGCCGCGTGCGTCATGGACATCGCCCCTACGCACACCATGTTCATGCGCGCCGACAAGGCGTTCGCGACTGGGTATTACCACTGGTTTTTCCTCATTCAGCCCGGTGGCCTGCCTGAAAGGATGATCGGATGCGACCCGGAGTATTATCTTCGCGAGAAGCTCAGGAGATGGAGCGCACCCGGAGCAGTTTTCGACGAAGATGCAGTAAGGGAATACGTCCGCTGCTTCAGCGCGCCCGAAGCGATACACGCGAGCTGCGAGGATTACAGGGCGGCCGCGACAATCGACCTCGCCCACGACGAGGCCGACTTCGAAAAGAGGATCGAATGTCCCCTCCTCGTCCTCTGG
>CAZUDM010000017.1:0-65542 GCA_964618635.1 uncultured Spirochaetia bacterium | reverse complement strand
ACATCGTCGGCTTCTTCGCCTTCCTCGGCCTCGCCGCCGTCTTTTTCAAGCTATAAACGGACTCAGACTACCAGCCCGAAACGCACGCTATACAGCTGTCATTGCGAGAAGCGCAGCGACGAAGCAATCCGCTCTATCTTTCATCCCCCCTTAGGAAAAGGGGGGCGAGGGGGGATTTAGTTTTTTCGCTTTTGTCATTCCTGCGCAGGCAGGAATCCATTCATTTTCTGTCATTCCTAACGATTCCAAGCGAGCGAGGAATCTCCACATTTTTGTCATTCCCGAATGCCTGTATCGGGAATCCAGTCTTTGCTTTTGCTTTAATTTCCCCCCTTAGAAAAAGGCCTGTCGCGGCATAGCATTGCGAAGCCGGAGGGGCACGGGGGGATTTAGTCTTACTTATTTGTCATTCCTGCGCAGGCAGGAATCCATTCATTTTCTGTCATTCCTAACGATTCCAAGCGAGCGAGGAATCTCCACATTTTTGTCATTCCCGATTACCCTGACTACCCCACAACCTCAATCGCCTGGTTCATCAGCTCCTCCGGAAACCTCGCTACCCTCCCGTCAATGAACTGCACCCTGTACGATTTCCCGCGGGGAAGCTCAAACGACTCGACTATAGTCCCCCTGAGGCCTTTCTCGAACCTCTCCGTCTTCCCCTCGATCGGCTGGGTCAGAACCACGGTCAATCCCTTGCTGTACATCCCGGCACCTCTCGCCCTGAATTTCAAATCAGAATCATGAATATATCCAACTTCCCCCGTTTTATGCAAATCCCTGCGGACGCTGACGCTTTACACCCCCGCCTGAATCGTTATATACTGTCGGGAAGGAGGTAATCCCGTGGCCGAATTTCTCGACAAGCTCAAGGTCAGGCTCGACAAGGGCCTCACGACAGTCAATGAAAAATCGAGGGAGATAATCAGCCGGCAGAAGATACGCATACATATCACGGAGCTCCGTGCCGAGAGAGACCTTCTTCTGAAAGAGCTGGGCAGGCTCACGTACGAATCCTGGGAGCCCTTCGGCGGCCTTGCCTTCATAACAGGCGCCGGGGAAAGGAATTCCGACGACTCCGCCCTCCCCGACAAGTGGAAGGAATCGGTATTCATAGTGCTGAGGAAAATATCCGGCGGCGAGCTCGGGAATCTTCTCATAGAAGACACCGCGAAGCAGTTCAAGATCACGGCAAAAGTCCTTTACGACGAGGTCGAAAAGCTCATCCCCGACGACGAGAAAAAGGGTCAGAACCTCCAGTGGCTCGGAAGAGTGCTCGGGAAATCGGGCCTTCCCGTGAAGAAAATATCCCGGAGAATAGACGGAGAGCGCGAAACGGTATACGTCGTCGACAGGAAAAAGACTGCGGCTTTATTGAAAGACCTCCCGGAAGCGGAGGGCGAAGCGGAAACCGCCGGAGGGGGCACGCTCACCCCCGGAAACCCGGACGCACTCTTGAGAAAGTGCAGGAAAATCCACGAAATTGACCTGAGAATTTCAGGGCTGGAAAGAGACCTCAAGGCCGCCCCCGGCAAATAGGGTCGTGAGGCCCCGGCGCGGCCCGCTTCGAAGCGCCGGCTTATAAAGCCTTGCCGACAGCCTTTTCTATCTCGCCCTTTGGAACGGCGCCTATAATCTGCTCTACGGCCTGGCCGCCCTTGAAGACTATCAAAGTTGGGATGCTTCTGATGCCGAACTTCATGGTCGTCTGCTGGTTTTCGTCAACGTTCACCTTTCCGACCTTGAGCCTGCCCGCATAGGAGGCCGAAATCTCCTCGATGCTCGGTGCGATCGCGCGGCACGGCCCGCACCACGGCGCCCAGAAATCCACCAGTACAGGGGTGTCGCTTTTTATAACTTCCGATTCGAAATTCGCATCGCTGAGCTCGATAATTCCGTTGCTGGCCATTTAAAATCTCCTTTCAGATAAACTTGAAATTATTATATCAGACTTTCGAGCGGTGTCATAACCGCCGGGCCGTGGCGGCCCTTTTTACGGGGGAAACGCTCATTTATCCCCGACCTGCACTCCCCTGTCCTTGAGTATCGTACCCTTGGCGTAATCGAGCTCTGCAAGGGCTATGTTGTAGCTGGTGATTGCCGTAATCTCCCTCACGCCGGCGTCTATGAGGTCCCTCTGCGCCTCGAGCACCTCCCTCGTCGTTCCTATGCCGACGTTGAGGCGCTCCTGCTCGTTGCTGACAACCTCCTCCGCAAGCTCTATAGACACCCTCGCCGCTTCTATCGCCCGGAGGCTGTTCTCTATCTCCCTTATGGCGCTCCTCACATCCAGCGCTATGTTGTCCTTCACCTGGCTGAACGTTATGACGCTCCTGTCGAGCTCGGCCGACGCCTTCACGTAATTCCCCCGCGCCGTCCTGTTAAAGAGCGGGTACGAGAACACGCCCAGTATCTGCCACGTCGTGAAGTCGGCGCCCCATATCTGGTTAAACGCATCGCTCGGGCTGTCGAACTGCGGCGGAATCGGCTCGGGCTCCTCGTCGAAGCTCAGCCTGTTCGGGTTCTCGTCGCCGCCCAGGCCCTGGAGCTGGACGCTCCCCTCCACCGCCAGCCTCGGAAGCCTCTGGTTGGAATAATATTTCCGGAGCGTCTCGCGGTTCTCTATATCGAGCTCGGCCTGCTCCATCTCCGGCCTCTCCTCGTAGGCTACGTCGAGCGACTCATCCTCGCTGAACCTTCTCACCTCCGTGGTCGGCTCGTCGACGGCCGTGATCCTTAGCCCGAGGTCTATGGCGAGCGTATTCTTGAGGTTGTCCTGCGCCGCCTGGAGGTCGTTCTCGGCTCTTATTACGCTCACCTCCCTCGCCGCCACTTCAGACTCGGCCTGGGTCACCGCGACCGGCGGGAGGACCCCCACGTCCACCTGTATCCTGTTCCTCTCCCTGAGGTCGATGGCGAGGTCGAGGGCGGTTCTTTCGAGGTCGAGATTCTTCCTCGCCGCGACGACGAGCCAGTATCTCCTTTCGACCTCCAGGAGCACCTGCGATATCCTCTTTTCGAGCTCTTTCTGGGAGATAGTGCTCGACCTCTTGGCCGTCACTATGAACGCCCTGTTCACGTCCGTGCCGAAGTTCCGGAGGAGCTCCTGCCCGATGCTGAAATTGACGTTGTTAAACCAGTTCGGGCTCAGGTCTTCCAAGGGCGAGTTCGTATCCGTCCTCGTCGTCGAGACGTTAAAGAGGTTGTAGAACGTTCCCGTCGGCAGAATCCCTTCTATGTTCGATTCTACGCCGAACTGCTTCTGCCTTATAGCGCCGCTCGGTATGAAGGTGCTGAGCTGCGGCGTCTCCCCGTCGTTGTAAAACGAGACGAGGTTGAAGTACGGGTCGAATGCGCCTTCCTGTGTCTTTATCTCGCCCTCGGATATGACGACGTTCTGTTCCTGTATCTGGATGTCCCTGTTGTTTTCGAGCGCTATTTTTATAGCGTCGGCGAGGGTGAGATCGAGCTCCCCTCCCGCCCCTGAAATCGTAAAAAGAAGAATCAGGAGAGTCTTAGTCATCCCCGCCTCCTGGAGATTATGCGTATGTCCCGGCGCCGCTTGCTCATGCGAAAGTAAAACATATACTAGAATAATTCCGTAATAGAATGTCCGGTTATGCGCTCAATCTCAAGCTTGACACGCCGGATGCCGACAGGTACTTTGTAAGTAATTACTTACTTACAGCCTACCGGGAAGAGTGTGAATGTCAACAGATAAAGCCCTCGAAAAAGAGGCGCCGAGTCCAAGGGAAAAAGCCAGCACGAGAGACAAGCTGCTCGAAGCCGCGATAAAGCTGTTCGCGGAAAAAGGCTTCAACGGAACCACGACGAAAGAGATAGCGGAGAGGGCCGAGGTCAACGAGGCGCTCATATTCAGGCACTTCTCGACAAAGCGCGATCTTTACGGCGCAATCATAGAAAAGAAAATATTCGAGGAGCCGGGGATCGAGATAACGCTCGAAACCCATAAAGACTCCAAGGACGACGCGCTCGTTTTCACAGCAATCGCGACGCGCATGTTCGACAGGTGCGGGAAGGACCCGAGCTTCATGCGGCTCCTTCATTTCAGCGCGCTCGAAGGGCACGACCTCTCCGACATGTTCTTCGAGACGTACGTCGAATACATCAACATGCTTCTCTGCGATTACATCGAAACGCGTATAAAGGACGGGGCGTTCCGCAACGTTAACCCCCTCTACGCGTCCAAGGCCTTCATCGGCATGGTCGTAAACCAGATAATCGCACAGGAGCTCTTCGGAGAGAAGAAGCGCGGCAAGATAGACCAGGAGCAGGTCGTAGCCACGTTCGTCGGAATATTCCTTAACGGCATAAAGGCCTGCTGACAGGCCTTCCGAAAAAGAGCCCATTTCCACACAGCGTATCCCTCGGGTACGCCCCCTTTCGGCGTAGCGCAGGACGATGCTTCTATAACCAACCGCGCGTCACCGCCTTTAATCCCCTCTCCCCTTAAAGAAGGGGAGAGGGCAAGGGTGAGGGGTTACAATTAATAAACCCTTCCTACTGGAAATCCCCGCCTCGCACCGCCCTGTGTGTTAACATTAATCCGCCACATGCGCGAGACGGTAAGAAAAACACACCCTTTCGACTGGATTCCGCTGGCCGCGCTTTCGGCGGCGTGCGTCGTATTCGCACGCCCCTTCATACCGGCGTGGGGCTTCGTCTTCGCGCTCTCGTTCTCGATATTCTTTGGCTTCAAGTGGCTCACCCTCAAAAGGGCCGTCTCCGGCGGTGCGAGGCCGGGATACATACGCGCGCTCGGATACATATTCTGCTGGGTCGGCATGGACGCCGGGAGATTCCTCGACGAATCCCGGAGACCCCGTATGCCGCGCGCTGGAGAGTGGATCGCCGCAATAGTTAAGACAGCCCTCGGCTGCGCGATATTCTGGATACTCGCCCGCGAGGTTTACGAATCCCACGCACTCGCAGGCGGCTACGTCGGGTTCACGGGCTTTCTCATTCTCACCTTCTTCGGCGGCTTTCACCTCCTCTCCCTCGCCTGGAGGCACATCGGCGCCGATGCCCAGCCCATAATGCGCTCGCCGCTCCTGGCTTCCTCTCCGTCCGACTTCTGGAGCCGGAGATGGAACCTCGCCTTCAGGAACATCGACAGCGAGTTCGTCTTCAGGCCCGCGGCCCGGAGGTGGGGAACGGTGCCGGCGGTTCTGGCGGCGTTCTTCTTTTCCGGGGTGCTCCACGACCTCGTAACGTCCTTTCCCGTAAACGCGTGGTACGGCGCGCCGACGCTCTATTTCATGATTCAGGCGGCAGGGGTTATACTCGAAAAATCGCGGGCGGGCATAAGTGCGGGGCTCGCCTCCGGGGCGAGGGGACGCGCATTCACGATAGCCCTCGTCACGGCGCCGGTCCTTCTTCTATTCCACCCGCCCGCAATCGAGCACGCCTTCATACCGTTCATGAGGGCGGCGGGAGCGCTTTAGGAAGCGGGCTCTGGAGACTGATAGATGCTGTTCAAGGTAAAGAAGAATTTCATATTGTCCATTGTGCTGACGCTCGCGCTGGCGGCCCTGGCGCTCGCCCTGAAATACGCGCTCGGCCTCGAATGGCAGTCTTCCGAAGCTGCCGGCTTCGTTCCCGGATTTACTATCGGCCTTGGCACGATACTCGCGTCTGATCTCGTCCTCGTAATCCTCCTCGCCGCTATTTTTAGAAACGAATTCATAAAGACATACATGCAAATGGCCGATTATTTCACAGGACAACGCGCTCCGGAAATACTCGCCGGCGGCCTCCTCGCAGCCGGTGAGGAGATGATTTTCCGGGGCGTGATATTGCAGTGGATGGTACAGGTGCTCGACTCAGGACCCGTCTACGCCGTCCTCGTCTCGTCCGTTCTGTTCGGTCTCTTTCACGTAATCGCCCGGAAGCGCCTCGCCCTCTTTTCCATATGGGCGGTATGGGAAGGGGCTGTGCTCGGCCTCCTTTACCTCTATACCGGCTCGCTGCTGGTCGCAGCCGCCGTCCATGCGGCGCACGACATCCTCGGGTTCACGGTCTTCGCCCTTAACCGTAAGCGCGGATTTTTCCTCACCGGAAGGCGCGCCTGAGGCCGGCCGCTGACGTTATGGTAATATAATCGCCGCTGTCGGAACTAACCGCTAAAGGAGAACGAAATGAGTTACGAAACCGAGCTGAAAGCCGCAGTCCGGGCGGTAGTAAACGCCTCACGGCTCTGCATGAACGTCCAGTCCGCCCTCGTGTTGGCCGAATCCATGACTAAGAAGGACAAGTCGCCCGTGACAGTCGCCGACTTCGGCGCACAGGCGGTGATATGCGGCGAGCTCGTAAAGGCATTCCCCGAAATCCCCATCGCGGGCGAGGAGGATTCCTCCGACCTGAGAACGCCGGAAGGCAAGGCACTGACAGCCCGCGTGCTCGAATACGTGCGAGCAATCGTTCCGGACGCGACGGCAGACAGCATACTCGGTGCGATAGACTCGGGGAATTACGACGGCGGGCCGACGGGAAGGTTCTGGACCCTCGACCCCATCGACGGGACGAAGGGCTTTCTCAGGGGAGAGCAGTACGCCGTCGCCCTCGCGCTCATAGAAGACGGCGAGGTCGTCCTCGGCGTGCTCGGGTGCCCTAACCTCCCGCTCGACCTCGGAGACCCCGCGCGCGGGACAGGCTGCGTGCTCACCGCGGTCAAGGGCGGCGGCGCATATATGCAGCCCCTCGACGGCGGCGAGGCCGTGCGTATATACGTTTCGCGGATTTCCGACCCCTCCCTCGCCCCGATATGCGAGTCCGTCGAATCGGCGCACTCGTCCCACGACGAATCCGGCCGCGTCGCGGAGATACTCGGCGTCAGCGTGCCGCCGCTCAGGATCGACAGCCAGTGCAAGTACGCCGTGATCGCCCGCGGCGACGCTTCGATCTATCTCCGGCTCCCGACGAGAAAGAACTACACGGAAAAGATTTGGGACCACGCCGCGGGCTCCCTCATAGTCGAGGAAGCGGAAGGAGAGGTGACTGACGTCACCGGAAAGCGGCTGGATTTTTCACGCGGAAGGACGCTGTCTGAAAACAGCGGCGTCATAGGCACCAACGGCTTGGTGCACCAGAAAGTGCTCGCTGCGGTAAAAGAGGTTATCAGCGGCTGAGTCGCGGCATCACCTGCGGACCCTGAACCTTTCTGACACCTCGCCGAGTAGCGCGAGGTCGTCCTCCCCGAGCGCAAACACCATCGCCCCGGCGTTGTCCTCGGCCTGGCGGACAGACGTCGCACCCGGAATCGCGACTACACCCTCGCCGCGAAAATTGATGACCCAGTTTATCGCGGCCTGTGAAAGCGTAGCGCCGTACCTCCTCGCCGCGCGCCCGAGCGCCTCGACGACGGGCCGCGACGCCTCGATGTGAGAGCGGTTAAGCGAGCCATAATACCTCCTGAAAATATTCCTCGTCTGAAGAAGCTCCGGGTTCTCGTGAAACTTACCCGTCAGGATACCCCGCCCGAGCGGCGAGTACGCGATGATCGTCATCCCGAGGTCCTCCGCCGCGTCGAGCACGCCGTTCGTCTCTATCTCCCTCCGGACCAGGCTGTAACTCACCTGGTTCGACACGAGCGCGAGCCCCAGTTTCGACAGCTCCATGTGCGCCTTCCGCATGTCCTCCGCCGAAAAGTTGCTCACCCCGACGTACCTGATTCTCCCCTCCCCCGCGAGCCGCGCCATCTCCTTCATCTGCGACTTTATGGACGAGAGCGAATAGGGATTGTGTATCTGGTGGAGGTCTATGTAACCGGTGCCGAGGCGGGAAAGGCGCTCGTCTATAGTCTTCGTTATCGACCCGGCGGTCCGGAGAAGCGGCCACCACTTGTCGGCGATGACGACGCTCTCCCTCTTTATCCCGAGTGAGGACAGCGCACGCGAAAGGGCCGCTTCGGACTCGCCCCTCCCGTAGAGCTCGGCGGTGTCGAACCAGTTCACGCCGCCTTCGACCGAGACGCGCACGATCTCCTTTATATCATCGTCCGTGAGGGGCGGCCACAGGAGGCCTGACATCCCCCTCCCGCCGCTGAACTGCACTGTGCCGAGGCCGACCGGCGAGATTCCGAGCGGAGTCTGCCCGAGCCTCCTTAACCCACGCGAGCCGCCTTTTGCCACCTTCACCTCGCTTCCAAATGACGGGAATTCGAAATATAATAGCAGCATGCCCGCTGAAAAACGAATAATCGACCTCTCGATAAAAGTAGAGCCCGCGCCCGGGCCCGAGCACCAGAGGCTGGAGATAAAATACGAGCGTCACGAAGACACGGCTGAGTACGTCGCCATGCGCTTAGAGTGCGAAAAACAGGACCTCCCCGGCGGCCTCGGCTGGGCGAACGAGTATGTGACCTTGGGAACGCACGTCGGGACGCACATGGATGCCCCCTGGCACTACCACCCCGTCTCCGAGGGCAAGAAGGCGCGCACTATAGACGAGATGCCCGTCGAATGGTTCTACGGCGACGGCGTCGTGATCGACATGCGCCACAAAAAACCGGGCGAGCTGATTTCGACCGGCGACCTTGAAGAAGCGCTCGACAGAATCGACTACGAGCTGAAACCGTTCGACATAGTGCTCGTCATGACGGGAGCCGACAGGCTCTGGGGCACGCCCGAGTACTGGAGCACATTCCCCGGCCTCGGGAGGGAATCGACCCTCTGGCTCTGCAATCATGGCATAAAAGTAATGGGGACAGACTCCGCCGGGTGGGACAGGCCGTTTAAGGTAATGACGGAAGAGTTCAAGAGAACGGGTGACGCGAGCGTTCTCTGGGGCGCTCACTTCGCGGGTATAGAGAAGGAATACTGCCAGATAGAGAAGCTCACGAACCTCGACCTGCTGCCGCCCTTCGGTTTCAAGGTGGCCTGCCCTCCTGTAAAAGTTAAAGGCGCGAGCGCCGGATGGGTGCGCCCGATAGCTATTATTGACCGGGCTTAGTGACGCCCTGTCTGGGAGCGGCGAAGACCACTGTCCAGTACGTCTTGTTCTTCGTGTCCTTGTTGTGAAAGCACGCCCCGCCTATCTCGGTTATGCGCGCCTGCATCAGGACTTCGCAGTGAACGGGGCTCCGGAGCCAGGCAGCGACTACGTCTTCGCAGGATTCCCTTCCGACCGAAATATTCTCCCCTACCATCTGCCACTCGTAGCCGAGCTTTTCGACCCTGTCCGAAACCTCCGACCCGTCCGAGCCCTCGTGGCTGACGAAGTCCCCCGTCGCCATGTCTACGGAATGCGCGAGCGCGGCGCGTGCGAGCGTCGGGTTCCATTCGACCCTCCCCACGGGAGTGAATATCTTGTACCCGCAGTTACGGCTCTGCGACCGTGCCCTGTTTATGAGCGCCGTCATCTTTTCCTTGATCACGTCGAAGTCCTCGCAGCGGTAGGAATCGTTTGCGAGGGCGTACCTTATCTCGCTTCCGCCGCATCCATAAAGGAGAAACGCCGCCGCGGGAATGAGTAGAAGCCTCTTCAGCATCCATAAAATTATACTCGGCGGCGCTCACGGAATCATCCGGAAAATCATCCGGCGACTTTTCACCGAAACGAGAGACCACCGGCAGCCGGCCCGGCTCAGTCGGAAGAATCTTCCTTGTTATACTTGTCGATGAAGCTCTGCCTTCCCGAGCCGTACTTGTACATCTTGTACCTGAGCTCGTTCTTCTTGTAGTAGCTCTGGTGATATTCCTCGGCTGGATAAAATTCCGCCGCCTCGGTTATTGCAACGACGACTGGATTGCCGAACTTCCCTGACTCGTCGAGCTTTTTCTTCGACGCCTCGGCGGCCTTCCGCTGGGCCTCGGAGTGATAGAATATCTCCGGCCTGTACTGGCTGCCCCTGTCCGCGAACTGCCCGCCCGCGTCCGTCGGGTCGATGTTGAGCCAGAAGACTTCGAGCAGCTTCTCGTACGAAACGACTTCCGGGTCGTAAATGATTTCGACCGCCTCCGCGTGCCCCGTAGTTCCCGTCGACACCTGCTCGTAGGTCGGGTTCTTCACGTTCCCGCCCGTGTACCCGGCTATCGTATCGATAACGCCGTCGAGCTTGTCGAAAGGCGGCTCTATGCACCAAAAGCACCCGCCCGCGAACGTCGCCTTCTCGTATTTTTTATCACCTGCATCGGGCTTGCCGGCGTCCTCGGCCTCCGCACGCGACGCGGCGGACAATGACGCGGCGAATAACGCAAATACGAACAGTAGTGCCATTCTCTTCATTGAGATTCCCCCGGCGATTTCACGCCCGCTTCGATCGATAATATACGGTATAAGGATAGCCGGAGAGTATGAATTTTATACAGGCTCTGCGTGATGCGTCAGCTGAGGAGCCCCCACTTCTTCATCCTGTAGCGAAGCACCTCGCGGGTTATCCCGAGCATCTCCGCCGTCTTCGTCTGGTTCCAGTTGTTGAGGTCGAGCGCCTTGATGATGACCTTCTTCTCTATCTGGTAGAGCGAAGCGTCCTCTATGGGAACGTCTATCACCATCTTCTCTTCCGAGTTCTGCACTTTCAGGCTCTCGCCGTCTTCGAGCTTGAGATACCTCGGGTTCAGCACCTTGTCCTCGCTCAGGAGGACAGCCCGCTCGATGGTGCTCCTTAGCTCCCTCACGTTCCCCGGCCAGTTGTAGTTGAGAAACGTCTTCCTTATCTCCTCGGGTATCTCCGTGATGTTCTTGCTGAGGTCGACGTTGAAGTACGAAACGAAGTGGTCCGTCAGGTACGGTATGTCCTCCTTCCTGTCCCTTAGCGCGGGCATCTCGAAGCTGAGCACGTTCAGCCTGTGGTAGAGGTCTTCCCTGAAGTCTCCTTTTTTGACGAGCGCCTTGAGGTCGTGGTTCGTGGCCGCGATAACGCTTATGTCGACGCTTATGTCGCGCGTGCCGCCGAGCCTCCTGAACGAGCGCTCTTCGACTGCCTTGACCAGTTTTGCCTGGAGCGCGAGGCTCATGTCGCCTATCTCGTCGAGGAACACGGTCCCCCCGTCGGCCTGCTCCAGTATTCCTTTCTTGAGATGCTTCGCGTCGGTGAACGCTCCGGCCTCGTGCCCGAAGAGCTCGCTTTCGAGAAGCGTCTCCGGTATCGCGGCGCAGTTGAGCTCTATGAACGGCCTCTGTCTCCTGACGCCGTTGTAGTGAAGGATCTTCGCTGCGAGCCCCTTCCCCGTCCCGCTCTCGCCGGTGATGAGAATTGTCTTCGGGTCCGTCTCAGTGAGCTTTTTGAAGAGCGCGATGATTTCTTTCACAGGCGCGCTCACGCCTATGAACGAATCGAATCCGTACTTCTCCTGCGCCCTCATGGCCGCGGCGCTCACGTTATTGCGGAGCTCGCTCGTCCTTATGGCGTTACGGACCATAACCTTCAGCTTGTCCAGGGGAAACGGCTTTTCGATGAAATCGTACGCGCCGACCCTGATGGCACTGACGGCGACCTCGACGTTCCCGTGCGCCGTCATCATTATCGCGGTCGGCGGATGCTCGAACTTCGAGAATGATTTCAGGATCTCGAGCCCGTCCGTGTCCGGGAGGCGGAGGTCTAGAAGCACGAGGTCCGGGTTTTCCCTCTTCGCGATCTCTATCCCCTCCCTCCCCTCGTAGGAAGTGATTACGGAATACCCCTCCTGCGTGAGCGCCTTATGGAGCTGCTTGCAGAGGAGCCTTTCGTCCTCGATTATGAGTATCAGAGAGCTCATTCGTTATCGTTCCTTGCGCGCAGGGACCCCGTCATGAAGCGCGCTTTTCCTCGCTGCCGAGGTCGTTCGGTATCTCGACTATAAACGTGGACCCCTCGCCCACCTTGCTCGAAACGTGGAGCTTTCCCCTGTGGGCCTCGACTATACGGCTCGATATCGCGAGCCCGAGCCCCGTGCCCGTCTCCTTGGTCGAATAAAAGGGCTGGAGTATGCGCTCCGTCTCGTCGTCGGGTATGCCGCATCCTGTGTCCGAAACCTCTATCTCTATCGAGCCGTTCCCGCACCTCGTTCCCACCCTGACCTCGCCGAAGCTCCCCGTGGCGTCTATGCTGTTTATGAGGAGGTTCAATACCACCTGCTCTATCTGCTCGTGGTCGACGTAGAACGTATTCGCGCACGAAAGCTCTTTTTTAATGATCACGCCCTTGGCCTTCGCCTTCTTCACGACGAGATTGATCGCCCGCTCGACAATATCGTTAGGCCCGCATTCCATAAGCTGAAGGCTCTTCGGATGCCCGAGGTCGAAGAGTCCCTTCACTATCCTTTCGAGCCTCGAAATCTCGTGAAGCACCTCGCTCATCGTCTGCCTGTGCTCCTCGTTTTCCGTCTCGTCCATCATTAGCTCGAGCGCAAGCCCTATGCCCGAAAGAGGGTTTCTCACCTCGTGTGCGACGCCCGTCGCGAGCTCGCCTATGGCTGCCAGCTTCTGCGAATGCGCGAGCTGGCGGTGCTTCTCCTCGATTTCGGCCGTCGCCTCGGCGATCTTGAATTCGAGGAGCTCGTTGAACTCCCTCGTCGTCTTCAGGAGCTCGAGTATCTCGTTGTTCTTCCGCTGAAGCTCCCGGCTGTTCCGATCGATGTTGTCGATCATGTTATTAAACGCCTTCGCCAGTGTCTCTATCTCTCCCGAAGCGCCGCCGGCCTTCACCCTGACCGAGTAGTCCCCGGAGGCGACGGACTCCGCCGCGTTGAAGAGGCTCATTATCGGCCTCGTTATCACCCTCGGCACGAACACCGTCAGCATGACGCCGAAGAGAAGCGTAAGCCCGACGGCGGTGAATGTCATGACGTATGAAAACTTGATCTGCCTGTCCGATATCCTGATGGCTTCCAGAAGCATCTGGTTGGCGAAGATACCCTGCTGCCCTTCCTCCTTCGCCGTCAGTATAGTCGAAAGCGTGTCGTAGCGCCCCCTTATGTTGGACGCCGTCCTGTCCATGTTGTAAATACTGTATATGGAAAGCCCTCCGATAAGCAGCATGAAAAAAAACATCAGCGCGTATCCGAGGGTTATCTGCTTGCTGAGACTCAAGGAATTTACCCCTCCCCGCAGTCTGCGGGGGACGCTCTATATATGTGATTGTACCTGTTTTTAATTACAACTCATATCGATTTTTTAAGTATCCGTAATAGATTAACGCACCCGGCGCGGGATTTCGCGGCATGGGGGAGAGGCGCTCCACGGACGGCTTCGGGCTTCCCTCTCCCCGGCGGGAGCCCGGCGCGAAACGCCGGATGACGTAAAAACGGGTATGGATTATTCCGCAGGTTCGGGTAGATTATAGTCCTTCAGAATGGTACTGTTTTTATTGTTCAAATGACAATAAAGCATCTCGGGCTTAATTATCTCGGAATAACTTCTCTACTGTTTCTCCTCACTGGCTGTTACACCGACAAGGAAGCCGTGCAGGAGCTCTACGACAGGCAGACTGTTCTCGAAACGCGCATGGAGCAGCTCGTAAAAGACCTCGACGCCATGCTCGCGCGCCTCGATGCAGACATACAGGCGGTGGAATCCAGCCAGGCAAAGCTCGCCCGCGACGTCGAGAGCATGCGGGAAAAGAACGTCAACCTCAAGAAAGAGATGGAGAAGGTAGCGGCAAGAAAGCCCGTAAAGAAAGACAGCAAGCCCGCGGCGGCGGCTGCGCCCGAGGCAAAGAAGGAGCAGCCCTCTTCGAATACCCCCGAGGTCATGTATTCGAAGGCCGTGAAAAGCTATAATAACGGAAAGTTCGAAGACGCGATACTCGAGTACCAGAGGCTCATAGACACTTACCCCAACGACAAGCGCGTCCCGGAGGCCTATCTCAGGCAGGGGATGGCGCTCATCAACCTCGGAAGAACGCAGGAAGCCAAGTTCTTCCTGAACGCCCTCATAGACAAGTACCCGAACTCGAGCGAGGCCCAGACAGCCCGCGAGAAGCTCAACACGATTTAACCCGTGCCCGGAGCCCGAGGCTCCCCCATATAAAGTTCCGGAGAGACTAACCCACGTCAGACAGATACAGCGTCAGCGGTTTCGACGGCTATCACCAATTCTTCGTTAGTCGGTATGACGTACACGCGTACGGGGCTGCCGCTCTTCGTGACGAGGAGATCGTTCCGCGAATTGGCCTCGCTGTCGAGCTCTATCCCCAGCCACGAAAGCCCCTCGCATATCTTCTCACGGACGAGCGCGCTGTTCTCTCCTATCCCCGCCGTGAAGACGAGCGCGTCGAGCCCGCCGAGCGCGGCGGCGAGCGACCCCACCTCCCTCACAGCTCTGTAGGCGAAGTAATCTATCGCGAGACGCGCCCCCGGCCCGCCGCTCGCCTCAAGGTCTCTCATGTCCGACGACAGGCCCGATATGCCCAGAAGGCCGGATTTTTTATAGAGAAGCGCCCCGACTTCCGCTGCAGTCATGCCCTTTTCGTTCTGTAAATAGAGTATTACGCCCGGGTCTATGCCACCGCTCCGGGTGCCCATCGGCAGCCCATCGAGGGCGGTGAACCCCATCGTCGTGGCGACGCTCTTCCCGTCGAGTGTCGCGCAGAGGCTCGCCCCCGCGCCGAGGTGGGCCGTTACGACCCGCCCTGCGGCCGTTTCGGGACTTATCTCCCGGAGCCGCGAGATGACGTATTCGTACGAGAGGCCGTGAAAGCCGTACCGGACGACGCCCGATTCATAGTATTTCAGCGGAAGCCCGAACATCTGCGCGAGCCGGGGCTGCGTCCGGTGGAACGACGTATCGAAGCACGCGACGTTCGGCACGCCCGGATACGCCCTCATGAGGGCGCGTATCCCCGAGACGTTATACGGCTGGTGGAGCGGCGCGAGCGGCTCAAGCTCCGAGAGCCTTGATACTACTTCCCCGCTTACAACTACGGGCCCCGTAAACCCGGTCCCGCCGTGGACGACCCTGTGCCCGACAGCCAACGGCCCGCCCTCGGGAATAATCCCCCCGAGCTTCCCTTCGAGCCAGCCGAAGCACTCGTCGTGGCTCTTCACGCCGGCTTCGAGCATCCCCCTGTCGAGAATATTCCCCTCCCCGTCCTTTATGGTAAAGAACGGCTCCCTCCCGATCTCCTCGACTACGCCTTTGTGACGAAGGGTAAAGCCGCCTCCGCCGTCCGGCTCGTACGCCGCGAACTTTATGCTCGACGAGCCCGTGTTGATTACAAGCACCGGTTTTTTCATGCGGTATCCGTGATAATTTCAGACTACGCTTTCGGGGGCTTTCTGTGCATGCACCATCAGGGCCGCTATAGCGCATGACGCGAGCTTTGTCCTTAGCGAATCCGACCTGCTGGTGAGAACTATCGGCACACGCGCCCCGAGGACTATGCCCGCGCTTTCGGCCCTCGCCATGTATGTGAGCTGCTTTGCGAGCATGTTCCCCGCTTCGAGGTCGGGAACTATCATTATGTCGGCGTCGCCGGCGACCTCCGATTTTATCCCCTTTATGTCGGCCGCCTGCCTGCTTATCGCGTTGTCGAAGGCGAGCGGCCCGTCGAGGATTCCTCCCTCGATCTGCCCCCTGTCCGACATCTTGCAGAGCGCGGCTGCCTCGACGGTCGACTGTATCTTCGACGTCACAGTCTCGACGGCCGATAGTATGGCGACTTTCGGTTTTTCGACGCCCATCATACGCGCGAGATCGATCGCGTTCCGGCATATGTCTGCCTTTTCGTCGAGACCGGGATAGATGTTTATCGCGGCGTCCGATATTATGAGCGTCTTGTGATACGTCGGGACGTCCATCACGAATGCGTGGCTTATGCGCCTCTCTGTCCTGAGCCCGGTGTCGGATTTCACGACCTCCGCCACAAGCTCGTCCGTGTGGAGGCTCCCCTTCATGAGCGCCTCGCACTCCCCTTCCCTGACGAGCCTCACGGCCTCCGCGGCCGCGGCGTGGCTGTGCGGTGCGTCTACGACTCTCAGGCCGGAGATATCTATTTCGTGCTCCTTCGCGATCCTTATTATTTTCTCGACCGGCCCTACGAGGACGGGAACTATAAGGTCCTCCTTCCACGCTTCGACTGCCGCCCTGAGCGACGACTCGTCGCAGGGATGCGCGACAGCCGTAAGCGGCGAGTCGAGCACGCTGCACTTCTGTATGAAATTTTCGTACTTGTTGAACGTCTTTACTATTATCTCGGGGCCCTCGGTGCGCTCGACGGAAATCTTCTCACGCGGCGCGATCACCGACGCCGTGCCCGTCATCACCGTTTCCCCCTCGCCGTTGACGCATACGCAGTCGAACGTGACCTTCCCCGTATCCTGCTCCTTCGAGGCGACCTTCATCGTGAGCGTGATCGTATCCCCCGAGGCGATGCGCTTTATGAAGTCGAGGCTCTGCGATATATACTGCGTGCCCGGCCCCGGGAGCTCCGAGCCGAGGAGGGCAGACGCCAGGAGCCCGCTCCACATGCTGGGGGCTATAAGCTTCCCGGAGTTGTGCTTCCCCGCAAAGCCCTCGTCGAGGTAGCAGGGGTCCATGTCGCCCGAGAGGGCGGCGAACTTCTCCACATCCTCCCTGTCGAGCGCCTTCGTTATGCTCGCGGTATCGCCTATCTTGATCTCGTCAAAAGTCTTGTTGGTAATCGTGGATTCAGTCATGCATGGCCGCTCCTTTCCAGTAAATTATATCCCCTGCCATCCGATAATTATTCAGGATATACGTGAAAGGGAAGTTAAGACGGCAAAATTTACTCCGGCGACGCCGGCGGGCCGACAGTCAGAACGCGCCCGGCGTAAAGGCTCGCGTAGTGTGAGAACCACGACCCGGGCGGGTACCTGAAGAGCACGTCGCTCCTCGCGAGGAGAAACATCTCTATGGCGCTCGCCTCCGCCGTCTCGGCGGGAAGCTCGTCGTGGAGCTCGCCCCCGAAGTCACGCCCGAAGGGTTTCTTATATGTGACGACGCCCCTGACGGAGCGCGTCAGGAGCTGCTCGACCGGCCGGGAATCCGTCGAAAGGAAGATGACTTTCTCCCCGCCGCCCGCCATGTCCCGCGCCTTATTAATCCCGTCTATACACGCCTTGATTCCGGGCTTCCATTCCCTCCAGTAAGGCGTATGGTTAGATACAGGCAGGTGCGGGCCGTAGTACCTCACGTGAACCCCTATCACTTTTTTCCCCGTGAAATTCTCCGCCGCGAAATCGTCGGCGGTTTCTGCGAGACGCGGCGCGAGCCTGACGGCGTCGAAAAACGGCCTGAGCTCGTCCTTCGGCCCGTAACAGCCCTGTGTCACGAGTATCCCCGGCTCGACGTCCGCGAGGCCGTTTACGATGCCGTCTATCTCGGCCTCTCTCCTCTCACTCTCGCGCTTCAGCGCACGGCCCCTGTCCACGCCGATGGCCGAAAAAAGGCGCGCCCTGAAGAGCCGTGCATCCGGACGCGGGAAAAGGGCGAACGAGGCCCTGAGGAGAAGCGCCGAAAGGTAGTCCACTCTGGGAGGGACGATTATCCTGACGCCCTCCACGTTTTCCGGGAGCGTGAAGAGCTTCGGAAAGGCGTTCCCGGCGGGGTCGCCGAGATATCGGGAGCGCGTCCAGAGTATCGCGAGGCTCCTCCCCGTCGCCCGGGCGTAGCGCCAGGCGTTTGCCGCGGCGAGCAGATTGTCGCCGAAGCCCGAATTCCTGCGCGAGACTATCACGCCCCCCCTCTCCTTTAAAAGCTCCCTGAAAAACATGCGGCGGTCCTAACGCTCCCCGTCCAAGCCCTGATATGCAGGCCCGATATTAGCAATATATACCGGCGCCGGAGATAAGTGAAATGACTTGGAACAATGCAGGTTATGCAAAAAAGAAACCTGCCGCGCTGTTTTCACAGGCGGCAGGTTCGCTAAAGGAGGTAATGGGAGAGTACTGTCTTTTCTTTCAGGTTAAAAATACGCCTGCAGCTGGGCCCTGAAAATGTTCTCGTCTATATCCGGAGCGCCCTGCGTGAAGGTGTTTCTGATGAACGAATAATCGACCTGAACCTTCCACCTGTGGTCCCTCGACAGGTAATAGTTCAGGCCCGGCGTTATGGCCCAGCGCGAATCGGAAACGCTCGTATCGGCCGGGACTACGCTCGAGGAGGTATCGTAAGCGATATACGAGAACCTTCCCGCGAGCTCCACAGTCTTCGGCAGCACGAACACGCCGCTCTGGACGTTGAAGCCCTGGTCGAATGCGGTATCCTGCGGACCGGAATCCGGCGAAAGCCACCTGCCCACGTATTCGCCCTCCACGCTGAAGAACGACGTCTTGAAGTTGACGTCGCCCGTCACGGTCGTGAAGTTCGACTGCGGGAATCCGAGCTCTTCAACCCTCTGGCACACGAGGCCGTTCGGCGTCTTTCTCGCGCAGTCGAGCCCCGGCAGGGTCGCGACCGCAGCGCCGACTATGAACGTCGGCACCTTGGCGAAGTTCGGAACCGCTTCGTAGGCCCTGGCCGTAGCGAACTGGCCGTTCGGATTGAACTTGCCGTCGTCTCCGCCTATGCCGAGCTGCAGCCTTCCCGCGTAGAGCAGGTTCGAATCGACGCTCGTGCCGTTAAGCCCGTCGCCGTTATACACGCCCAGCGCATAGGAGAAGTTGTTGTTCGCCCCGAGGCCGCCCTGAACCGCTAAACCGCGGTCCCTTTCGAGCGTGAACTCCTCGTTGACGATGGACCTTTCCACGAGCTGAAGCGAAGTCGAAGACGTCAGCTCTTCCTTGTAGAAGGGAACCTTCCACTGGCCGACCCTCGGCGAAAATTCCTTCTGGTAAGCGAACGTGAAGTACGCATCCCTGAGGATCGTGCTGCTGGCCGCGTCGAACATGATGTAGTAGAGGAACCACGGCTTGAACGCGTTGCCGTCGAACCTGAACTGGAGCCTTCTCACGCGGAAATTGGTCGACGTGAGCTCTTCGTCCGTGTCGTTAACTGAAAGCTGGGTCTGTGCGTTTACCCTGATCCTGAGCTTGTAATTCCCGTCGTTGCTCTGGAAGGTAAAGCCCTTGTCATACTTGGCGAGAAAATTGTTATACCATGCTTCCTCGTCCTTCTTCTGTGATTCGGCGACGATCTTGGTTACTTTCTCCTGGTCCGCCACCCTGTCGGCCTGAAGCTGCTCTATCTGCTGCTTCAGGGCCTCGATCTGCTGCTGGTTCTGCTGCTGCAGTATCTCGATCTGCCTCTGCAGGTCTTCGATCTGCTTCTTTGTCGATTGAGCATTCGAGCTCGCCGGGAAAACAAGCACCAGCAGCAAGGCGAGCGCCCCGACATACTTCGTAAACTTACTTATCATCTAACTACCCTCCTCTGAATCTTTTTTATACTGAACTGCTTTAACGCGGCCTGAAGCGCTCTCCTCCGGTAAGCCCCGATTCAGGCTGCGCATACTTCGTGTACTTAAGGCCGGAGCTTCGGGTGCGCTCCATTATCGGCACGCCCAGGGCCCTCGAAAGGCCGCGCCTGAGCGGTTCAAGCTTCTCCCTGAAATGCCTCAGTCCCTTCACGTACTCTGCGGGATTCTCCTGCCAGAGAAGGAAGCTGGCGAAAACCCGCTTGAGCTTGTCCTTGGCCTCACCGGACTCGAACGTCCAGTGGAAATCGCCTTCGACGGGGTAAAACGTCTGGAAGAAGAGAAGCTGCTTGATGATGCTCCTGTGATCTTCGGCGTAATACACGTCGAAGAAACCGGTTCTCACCCAGCTGTAGCCGCTGCCGAAGCTTTCGGCGAAATTATCCTCGAGCCCGAGCCTGGCGCCTGCGTAGCCCGCGAGGTTCACGTATACATAAGCCGCCTCCGGGGTGAAGTAACCCTTCTCCGGAAACTCGGCGCTGAACCTGTTGAGGCTGTTAACGAGGTAAATCCCGTTATAGCCCCTCGACGGTCTGAACTGAACGTCGGGCTCCAGCTCAAGGTCCCCGATATCCCCTATCTCCGATAAAGACGTCCTTATTTTCTCCCATTCCTCGAGCGCTACTCTGATCGTGTCTTCAGATTTCATCTTGCTATCTCCTGTAAAAAACCTGTTCTGCGCAGAGCTCCGCCGTTAGAGCCTTTATTCGTCAAAAACCGGCTCGATTTACGCGGAGAGCCTCCGCGCCCTGCCCCCGGCGACAGCCCGTTCCCGGGCCGGCCCGGGTCTTCCCTGTGTCCGGTAAGAACTATCCTCTGGCGGGTCTACAATAATACGTAGCCCTGGTCCTGATCGAGTGCCTGACCCTGCCCGCCGCTTCCAGGCTTCGAGCGCCGGTTTCGGAATACAGGCTGCTCTTCATTCCGATTTTCATCGCCGTTTCTCCGGTTCATGTTTCGCCGCTTTAAATCTCACTTCCCGCCTCTCTTAAAAACCGCTTTTCACTCGCATGCAGCTCCGCCGTTTGGTGCCTGTGCAAAAGGCCCGCAGTTTGCGGAGTTTGTCCGCAGCTCCCCTGTCCGGGGCCTACCTCGCCCTGTACCGAAGGGAAAATACGCTTGTAATCAGAAAGCCGAACTAGCCGCCTGGCACGGAGCGGCAATGGAAGGTGCCGCGCAGCCTGACGCCGTAACCGAGCAATCGCCCGGAATTGTCGATGAAAGCCCTACGCATTTAAGAGCCCCCATCTTTCCCTGATCCGGTCCTCGAGCTTCTTGAATACGAGCCTGTCCACCGCGATGCCGATTATTATTATTATGATCATCACGGCGATGATCTGGCTTATATCGTTGAGCTCTCGTCCCATCGTAAGCAGGTGTCCGAGTCCGATGCTCACATACAGCAGCTCTCCCGCCATGAGAGCGCGCCACGCGAACGACCAGCCCTGCTTGAGCCCGCTTATTATCGAGGGCATCGCCGCCGGGATGATGACCTTCGTGTAAAGGTCGAGCCCGTGCGCGCCCATCGTGCGCGCCGCCCGGAGATATATGGGCGGCACGTTCTTCACGCCCGAATCCACGCCGATAGTCACGGCGAAGAGTGAGCCGAGAACGACTACGAGTATTATCGCGCTCTCGCTGAGTCCGAACCAGAGGAGCGCTATCGGCAGCCAGCATATGCTCGGGAGCGCCTGGAAACCGAGCACTATGGTGCCGACCGTTTCGTCCAGGACTTTGATTCTTCCTATCGCGAGCCCTATGAGAATTCCGCCCGCGACGGATAAGAAGTAACCGATGAGAACCCTCTTCATGCTGGCGAGGATGCCCACTGTAAAGCTGTTGTCCTGAAAACCCGCGATGAATGAATCGAAAACCCCCACGGGCGACGGGAACAGATAGGGCGGCCAGATTTTAAGAGCGGCCACACCCTGCCATATCCCTATAAGAAGAAGATAAAATACGGTAAGAAGAATTATCTTGCGTTTCATCAGCCTGCGGCCTCCTGTACTTCATCGACCGCATCGCCGTCATCCCTTATCTCGTCCGTTATCCACTTCGTGTAGAGAAACACTTCGGGGTGGCCCGGCTTCCTGGGCCTCTCTATTTCTATTTCGTGCTCGGATTTTATCCTGCCCGGGTTCTTGGTGAACACGAGCACCCTGTCCCCGAGTATGACAGCCTCTTCGACGTTGTGAGTGACGAAGATGATCGTCTTGTGGGATTCGACCCAGATCCTCTGGAGCTCGTCCTGGAGCGACTCCCTCGTCTGTATGTCGAGAGCGGCGAAAGGCTCGTCCATGAGGAGAATGGCGGGCTCCATGACGAGCGCCCTCGCGAGCGCGACCCTCTGCTTCATTCCGCCGGAAAGCTCGTGAACGCAGGAGTTGTGAAAATTCTCTTTGATACCTACCAGCTTGAGGTAATCCTGAGCGAGCTCCCTTCTTATCTTCGGCGCGACCTTTCTCAGCTTGAGCCCGAACTCGACGTTCTCGGTCACGGTCAGCCACGGGAAGAGCGCTCCTTCCTGGAAGACCACGACCCTGTCCGAGCCCGGCCCCTCGACGCGCTTTCCGTTGGCGAGTATCTGACCGCTCGTGGGCTTTTCGAGCCCTGCGATAAGATTGAGGAGCGTCGATTTACCGCACCCCGAAGAACCGACTATAGTAACGAATTCCCCGTCGCGGATGGTGAGGTTGATATCGTTCAAGGCCGAAACCTTTCCGTCCCTGGCGCTGAAAGTCTTGGAGACGTTCTCCACCTTGAGCCTGGCTTCCTTTTCCTCCACCTTCTGTATGAAGATATTCCAGACCCCTTCCTGCTCGACCGTCCGGAACGGATAACCCCTCCTCTCGCAGAACCTGGGAGCGTTTTCGAGAGCGGTCGGCTCGTGGTCGGACACCGCGAGCAAAACGTCGTTCTCTTCGAGCTCCCTCAAAGTATCCCTTATAACATTAAGGGGATGGGGGCATATCGCCTGCCTGAGGTCTATCACCTTTTCAGGCTTGAGCGAGTCGAGCTTTTTGGGATTGCCTGTGTTCATCAATCAGTCCTTTAAAACTTTGCTGAGCATATATTATACTCAGTTTGCAGCGGCTTTCGGCTCGCTGACCGTAATCTCCTTGAGCCCTCTTTCCTTAAGTATCTCGTTCAGTATCGTTAGATCGTAAATGTTGGTAAGGTCGGGCTTCTTCCTTCCGAGAAATCCTATGTCGAACGCATCCTGCGCAACCTTATACAGAGAGCTCGGGATAGGGTCGTGCGTAAACTCTATCCTCGGGAATCCAGCGTCGAGAACAGCCTGCGGAAGGGCCTTACCGGTCTCCTTCTTTATCTCTTCGTTTAGGACGACCTTGGCTTCCTCCGGATTCTCGTTAATCCAGTTCGTTATGTCGAGGTTGGTTTCGAGCCAGGTCTTTACGAGGTCGGGATGCTTTTCGAGGAATTCCCTGCTGACAATAATATGCGTGGTTACATACTGCCCGTTCGGCCAGAGGTCCTTTTCCTGGAACAATATCTCGCCGTCGCCCTCCAATACGAGCCTCGACACCCACGGCTCCACAGTCCACGCCCCGTCGAGCTCCTTTTTGATGAAGAGCGTAAGCTGGTCGGGATTGGCGAGAGGCAGAACCTGCACCGTACCCCCTTTTTCCTTGAGCTTGTAGCCGTGCTCCGAGAGCCAGTACCTGAGCGCCACGTCCTGTGTGCCGCCGATCGCCGGCGTCGCGATCTTCTTGCCGTTAAAATCCTTGTCCGATTTAATGCCGGCGTCCTTCCTGACGACCAGCGACGCGCCGCCGCTGGCCGCGCCTGAAACTACGCGGAGAGCGTCACCCTGCGATTTGATGTAGCCGTTGATGGCGGGGTTCGGGCCGATGTAGGTTATGTCGAGCTCGCCCGCGAACATGGCTTCGATTGCGGCCGGGCCAGCTGTGAAAATCTTCCAGTCGACTGTCGCCTTGTCGCCGTAAGCCTTCTCGAAATCCCCTCTCGCCTGTCCTACGACGCCCTGTGCATGTGTAATGTTGGGAAAATGTCCGGCGCGAATCGTTACCTTGTCCCCCGCGCCATAGCTTGCAGTAGTGCCCGCGATGCCTAAAATCAGCGCCGCAATTAATAAAAACTTAAGATTCATTAAGTACTCCTCCCTCTTTGGATTGCCCTGAATATGGCAAGCTGCGTGCCATCATAAATTATCGAATAATACGAGGTGGTTGACCTGAACATGATACTTGGCAAACTATATTCTGTATACATTATAATCACTAAATCGATAATATTATGCCCACGTGTATAAATTTTATACTCATCTCCAGTGAGTTAGAGACGGCATAACGCATAAGCGATTCATACGCAAACACATAACAAACTAATCAAAATGCCCGTTTACGCACCCCCGGTCAAGGCACGCCACGCGTGCAGGAATCCGACGCAGCACGTCCGACGATATTACGACTCACCACGCGTCCATTGCCTCTAACCCTTACCACCCCCCTCGGTAAAAGTGGCGGACTGTGTGCGCTGACACGTAGCATGAATCATGCAATTAGAATATTACGTGCGAACGCTACGCATATCTCCTGCCTGACTCCGTAGTAAAACACACGTAAACGGATACGATGTCGCGGCGACCAGCCGCGACCCCACACTTCATCATCCTTATTTTTGTAGTCATCCTGAACTCGATTCAGGATCTATATTTTTCCTTTCTTTTTTATTATCCTCCCCCTTCCCAAAGGGGAACGGATGCGAGCAAGCGAGCATTCGGACGCCCTTGGCCAACGGCACAGAAGTTCCTCCAGTGTCGCTCGAAAGTATCCGAAACCAAATTAGATTAAGGTGGGGGTCACCTCAAGTGTTGTCATTCCCAACAATTTCGAGCGAGTGAGGAATTGGACGCCGCCACCTCGGGACGCAAGCGTTTATCCGGTACCGCTCAAAACCTGCTTCTTTAGTATCAAGCTTGTATCGGGAATCCACTTCCGCACGCAATCCATCAAGAGTTCTTGTCCTTGCGAGGGAGCGCTTTCCGCGACCGCGGCAATCTCATCCGTCAGCCATTTCAGAAGCATCCCCCCTACTCCCAAACTATCCTCTCGCTCAAGGAATCGAAATACGAGCGCAGCCTCGGATACCCCTCCGGCAACACTTGAAGTATAATGTCCATCCACCAGAGCTCCCCGTGGAGAAGAACATCCGCTGCCGTGAACTGCTCCCCGATAACGTACGGCTCCCCGAGCCTCTTCTCCACGGCGTCGAGAATCTGGCGCATCTCCTCTCTCGCCGCGTCCGGGCGCACGCTGCGCGGTATGGCAAACACGGCGGGCTCCAGCGCGACGAGTACAATATTGAACCATTCGTAATATCTCCCGCGCGCGGGCGTGCCGAGGGGAGGGGCCATGTTCTTCTCCGGAAAGAGGTCCGCCAGGTACATCATTATCGCTCCCGACTCCACTATCATCATGTCGTTATGCCTGAGGGTCGGGACCTTCCCGAACGGGTTTACGTTCCGGCGGTAATCGGGCTCGTTCTGCTCCCCGAGCGAGAGGTTGACCGTTTCCACCCTATACGGCACCTCCATGATGTCGAGGAGCTTCTTCACTCGTATAGACCTGCTGTATAGCGAATGATAGAGCGTCAATTCTTCCATTTAATTTCCCCCGTTGGTTTCAGGCCGGATTCAATAAAGAAATCCGCCGCAGGAAGCGGGCTTCCCCGGCGGATGAATAGTCCCGCGATCTCTATTTAATAATTCGTTACTACCCCGCCTTCGGGGGCACATATACCCACAAAAGCTCGGAACCGTTCTCGGTGCAGTGCACCTCGTACTCCGTCGCCGGCGGAAATCCTATCCACGTCCCCTGGCCGACTGTTTTCGTCTCCCCCTCGCTCAAAATCTTAAAGCTCCCCTTCGTAACGAAGTAGGCGACGTGGGTCTCGGAATTCTTCCATCTCTTCAATTCCTCGCCCGAATTGCAGCGATACCAACCGAACCAGAACGGATACTGCGCGTTCCCGGCAGGAGCGCCGCTAAGCTGGTCGGCAGCCGGCCCGAAGGCGAGCGTCAGCATGCCGGTGCTGCCGGGAATCACGTCCCCGCAGCTGAACTGCTTTAAAGCCGAATTCTCTGTAAAGCCCATTGGTGACACCTCCTGTGGTGGATTTACCTCTTAAACCGTTCTAACACACAGAGTAAGGCGTCACAACAAAAAATTGGGGGATGGTCAGAGCTCTAATATCTCGCATTACGTTCCAGCCCGGCTCAATCTATGCTAATATCTGATTGCCTGACGAGGCTGAATAAAATTCATTACAAAAAAATCACCGTTATAAGATAATTCAAGTGCTACAGCACAATTTAAAGGAGAGGGGGGTTCATGAATCCATTCAGATATCTGTTTATAACTTTAGCTTTGAGTTTTATCGCGGCTTTACCCTACAAAGCGTATTCGATGGAGCACATACCTTTCTACGCGACGAACAATAGCGGTGGAGATACGAGTATATGTTGCCATGGTCCGTTGAGGCACGCCTGCGATATGAACGCAAGTGAATCATGTCTTATAAAAGAGGGAGCCGTTGACTATAACTTTTATACGGTAGATGTCGATATATTCTCCCCCTACGGCACCTGGAAGTGTTGTCTGTCAAACGATGTTTCCGACTGCTCCGATCCTGTTCAATCGCCAACGCCGGTCGAGTGCATTGGGGGGAATTTTACGCTCGCAAAAGGCGATACCGCCGTATATCTCACGTTCACTGAGGATTCACTTACTGTGAGTCTGGATAATCCCTCCGACACATCGACCACGCAGGCCCGCGCCGTTGGGGTCTCCGATACGTCAACCACACAGGCAAACCTCGGGGATGACAACACCAGGCCGAGACGGGACCGTGATACATGGAGTTTCCAGGGCACGGAAGGAGAAAATGTAGTAATTACTCTTGAAAAAGTTCCCTCGTCGGGGCATGCCGGAAAAGACGCTACCCTGATTCTTCAAAACGGGGGTTCCACGATAGAAACCAGCACCGCCGAGCTGCCTTTTGAAATCGCGGCGACACTACCGTCAACCGGAGAATACAAGCTCGTAGTGCAGCAAAACGACATTCCCGAAGATCTCAGGTTCAGGGGAAGATATTACCTCAGCGTAAAATCCTCTCTGGGGACCTTACAGAACATAAAGCCGTCCGAAGATGTCGAGCAGTAAGGGTCTATGCGACATTTAATCCCTTCCCCCGAAGCGGGGGAAGGTCAGGATGGGGGTCCCACCAAATATTGAGAGCCGAAGGCGAAGCAATCTCTCTTTTTACCCCCCTTAGAAAAAGGGGGGGCGGGGGGATTTATTCTTTATATGTTTTTTGTATGTCATTCCCAACAATTCCGAGCGAGCGAGGAATTGGACGCCGCCACCTAACTGCACAAACGTTCATCCAGTACCGCTCGAAACCTGTCTATACATCGGGAATCCAGCACGCCACATGTGCACGAGCCAGATGTCGCGGCACCCAGACGCGACACCACACTTCCGTCATCCTGCCTGTCCGGCGTAGCTTATAGCGAAGCGGGAAACTCGTTTCAGGATCTCGCTTTTAATGTTTGTTTCTGTCATTCCTGCGCAGGCAGGAATCCATTCATTTCCTGTCATTCCCAACGATTTCGAGCGAGCGAGAAATCACCCCATTTCCGTCATCCTGAACTTGTTTCAGGATCTAAATCTTGAGCCTTTTTAATCTGTCATTCTCTACACCGATCGGGAATCCATGATCAATCTGCCGTCGCGGCTCACAGCCGCGACACCACGATTAAAGCCGCGCTAACACAGCCCTGCTCTCCTGGACTAGGATTTCCACCAGCTCCGCCGCCGGATGCCTTCTCGACATCGGAGCCGCCTGCCCCGCCCATAGCGACATGAACCTCGCGTCGCCCTTCGCCTTGGCCGCGGCCCTGATCGCTGCTGTAAGCGCGTGCTGAACCGGATAGTGCGGCACCTCGGCTTCGAGGTTCGCCATATCCTCGAAAAAGCGGTTCCTTATCCCGCGCGCGTATTTTCCGGTGTAAACCCTCGTGAGGACGGTGCTCGTATCGTCCGACTGTTCGATGGCGCGCAGCCACGCCTCGGGAACGGAAGCCTCGGCGGCGCTCAGAAACGCCGTCCCCATCTGCACGCCCGCCGCGCCGAGCGCGAGGGCGGCGACTATCCCCCGTCCGTCCATTATCCCGCCCGACGCGACTACCGGGATTTTCACTCCGTCCGCGATCTGCGGCACGAGCGCTATCGCGCCCGTCATCGGCAGGTGCGGAGTGTCGGGGAACGTCCCCCTGTGCCCACCGGCTTCAATGCCCTGCGCGGCAACGGCAGAACACCCGGCCTCTTCCAGCTTCCTCGCTTCTGCGACGGAAGTAGCCGTGCCCATCACGGCGATGCCATTCCTCCGAAGAGCCTCGATCTGAGCGGCGTCAGGCATGCCGAATGTAAAGCTGAAAACTGGGACGTCGTTGTCAATTATAACGGCGAGCTGGTCTTCGAACCTAAAGCCCTCCTGCGACGGTGTTCCCGGCCCTGCTATCCCGACCTCTTCCGCTATCTCCGAGAGCTTTTTGACGACTCTCGGCGACGGCGCTGTTCCCGGGTTCTTCTCGGGAATAAACAGGTTCACCGCGAACGGCTTGTCCGTGAGGGAGCGTATTTTTTTTATCGCCGAATCTATAACGTCGGGATGGAGGTATCCCCCGGGGTACGAGCCGAGGGCGCCCGCGTTCGACACCGCTGCCACGAGCTCGGGCGTAACGAGCCCGCCCGCCATCGGGGCCTGGATTATCGGGTGCTTTATTCCGAGTGTTTCGCAGAAGCTCCGCGCGGCTTCCGGCCAGAATGTTTCAGGCATGTCATCCTCCCATCCCGCAATCTATAAAGTTATTGTACCGGACGGAAAGCTGCAGACCCTGCCCCGGGCGGTGGCTATACAAAATAAAATTTTGAGCGTGATTATATCCGCGCCCGGCCTTCACGTTCTCAGCGATATTCCCGGACCGGGCGGCTCCTTCGCGTTCCTCATCCTCTCTGCGAGAAGGGGCGAGAGCTCCTTCTCCCAGAAACCCAGGAACTCTTTCTGCCGCGGGCCGGCAGCTATTATCACGATATGGTCGTAGCCCGCGTCGATATACTTCTCGATGGCGGCGGCGTGAAGCTCCGGGTCGGGCCCGCACACTACGGAATCCGTGATGTCCTCTTTATGAACGACGCTGCTGTGCGCCTCGAAATGGGCGACGTTCGGAAGCTCCGCGTTGACCTTCCACCCCGCTGTCCCGAACCTGAACCGCTCGTACGCCACGTCGACGGCCTTCTCCTCGCTTTCCGCCCAGGAGAGCATTATCTCGGCGTATTTCGGGCCGTCCTCGAACCCCCCGGCGTCAGTCCAGTATTCTATGAGCCTTGGATCGGATTCGACTGTGAATATCCCCTCGGCCTTGTCCGCCGCGAGCCGCGCAGCCTTTTTGCCGCCAATGGCGACGATTATCTCCGGCGGCTCGGACGGCAGATCGAAGACCTGCGCCTGCTCGATAGTCAGGTGTTTCCCCTCGTACGACTGCATCCCTCCCCGCCAGAGTAGGCGTATGATGTCTATCGCCTCCGAGAGCATCTCGTGCCTGATCCTGACAGGCGGCCAACCGTTCCCGACGACGTGCTCGTTCAGCTTCTCGCCGGAGCCTAGCCCGAGTGTAAACCTCCCCCCGCTCAGTATCGCGACTGTCGCCGCGGCCTGCGCGATTATAGCCGGGTGGTATCTCAGGAACGGACACGTGACCGCCGTGACTATTTCCACGCTCTCCGTGCCCGCGGCCAGGGCCCCGAGAACGCTCCACGCGTAGGGCGAATGCCCCTGGCTCCTGAGCCACGGATGGTAGTGGTCCGAGATCGCGACGAAATCGAACCCGGCCTCTTCAGCCAGCCTCGCGTTACGGACGAGGTCCCTCGGCCCGTGCTCCTCGCTCATCAGCTTGTAACCGAATTTCGTCATTATTCCTCCCGTTCGCAGTTCCTGCGTCAGGCCCTCGAAAAAACCTCTATCATCTTTTTGTTAAACGCCGGAATGTCGTCGGGCTTCCTGCTGGTCACGAGCTTCCCGTCGACGACAACTTCCTCGTCACGCCACTCCGCGCCCGCGTTCTTGAGGTCCGATTGTATCGTGTGATACGACGCCATCCGCCGCCCCCTGACGACCCCGGCGTCGATGAGAGTCCATGGGCCGTGGCATATCGCCGCCACAGGCTTTTCGTTGTCGAAAAAGGTCCTCACGAATTTCTGAGCCACAGGGTTGCGCCGGAGGTTATCGGGATTCATCACGCCGCCCGGAAGTAAAAGCGCATCGAACCTCACCGGGTCCGCTTCCGAGAGCTTCTCGTCCACTTTGAACTCGTCGCCCCAGTCAGTGTGATCCCATCCCTTGACGTTCCCCTTTTCCGGAGAAACTATCACAGTCTCCGCGCCCGCGGCTTCGAGCGCCTCCTTGGGTGCGGTAAGCTCCACTTGCTCGAACCCGTCCGCCACGAGTATAGCAACTTTCTTTCCTTCGAGGTTGTTTTCCATTTTCGATTCTCCGCAAAGATTTATTGAGCCGCACGCCAGTCCCCGGTATCCCCCGTGCGGCTACAAGATATAAGTGCAACATGCGTGCCAGTGCACTTGATCCGGAAATATCGGGTAATTAAGGCGAATTAAAGAAGAGAATGGTTTTTAGTCAAAGGGTTCTGGAAATTATTTTCCAGAATTGGTTGTTTGATAAGCTACATCAGAGAGATTGCTCAGCCGCCCGCCTCCGTCTCGCCTATCCTCTTCATGAGAAGCTTCCGCTCGGATTTCATCGTCGCGAGCGACAGCGCCTTCCTGAAATGCCCGCCCGCCGCGGCATTGTTACCGAGCCTCTCTTCGAATTCCCCGAGCACAGCATATAGCAGGAAATAAGACTCGAGCTGCTCACGCCCCGGTATGCCTCTCACGGCTTCGAGACCCGCGGCGGGTCCGTGGACCTCCGCCACGGCGACTGCCCTGTTGAGCGCAGCCACCGGTGAGCCGTCCATGCTTACGAGCAGGTCGTAAAAGTGGAGTATGCGCCGCCAGTCCGTTGACTCATAGTCCCGCGCTGCCGAATGGCACGCGGCTATGCTCGCTTCGAGGTGATAGACGCTCGGCTCGTCCCCCTCCATCGAGCGTACGAGATGATACATCCCGCGCGCTATCATCCCCTGGTCCCAGAGCGCCCTGTCCTGGTTCCGGAGCGTGAGTATGTTCCCGTCGGCGTCCGTCCGCGCGTCGAGCCTCGCCGCGTTAAGCAGCATGAGCGCAAGCATTGCATGAACGTGCGGCCTGTCGCCCACCGGATGGTCCGCCAGTATCCCGCAGAGCCTGATAGCTTCGAGGCAGAGCTCCTTCCGTATGATGCTCTCGCCTTCCGACGCCTTGTAGCCTTCGTTGAAAAGTAAATAGACGGTCTGGAGCACGGAGTCGAGCCGCTCTTTCAGCACCTCCCCTGTCGGAAGCTCGTAGGGAACTGATGCGTCCTTCAGCTTCCTCTTCGCACGCGTGAGCCGCTTCGTAACAGCCGCCTCGGAAGTAAGAAACGCCCTCGCGATCTCTTCGGTGCTGAATCCGCAAAGGGTCTTCAGCGAAAGCGCGACCTGGGCTTCGCGGGGGACGAGCGGATGACAGCACATAAACATCATCCAGAGCCTGTCGTCGCCGGTCTCATCCTTGAACGCCACCTGGCCGTCCCATCCCGAAGCTGTCCCGGCGTCGTCCATGAACCGGGCAATGTCGTGCTCCTTGTTGCGGAACGTCTTGTCCCGCCTCACGAGGTCGAGCGCGAGGTTCTTCGAAACCTGCGTAATCCATGCGGCGGGGTTCCTCGGTATGCCGTAATAGGGCCACGTCTGGAGCGCGCGGGCGAGCGCCTCCTGCACCACGTCTTCTGCGAGGTTAATGTGCCTTGCTCCGAATATTCTCGTCAGCGTCGAGACCATCCTGCCCGCCTCGTGGCGGAAGCAGTGCTCGACTATCCGCGAGACATCCCCTGGCCCGGCATTCATGTCCGCGCCGGAATCGCTCATCCGCAGCCCACAGGCCTGTTTCTACCGCGAGCTCACGGCCCGCGCTGCGGCCTCTTCTTCCCTGAGTTTGAGCGCGGCCGCGCACTCGCTCGCAAGCGGCCTGACTTCCACCTCGGCGCCGTAATCGAGGCCCGGGTAGTTCTTCGCTATCTCGACTGCCTCGTCGAGGCTGTCGACCGTCAGAATAAAGTACCCCGCGATCGCCTCCTTCGATTCGGCGAAGGGGCCGTCGGCGACGAGCTTACCGTTCTTCCCGGAAATGACCTTGCCCTCGAAGTGCAGCGGCTGGCCGGCCCTGGCCTTCCCCTCGGCCGTGAGACTATCGAGCCAGCTGTGCATCTTCGTCACTATCTGCTGTATCTCCTCGGGCGAGAGGCCCTTGTGCCACCCTGTGCCCCTGAACAGCATCATGTATTCCGTAACGGGTTCCATGACCATTTCATTTCTCCTCTATTTTTTCACGCTCTCTGTCACATATCTTGGGACCGCACCCCGGTGCGCGCCCACGACACTGCTTACGGCTCCAGGTTGAAGAGCGGCTGCCCGGTCTTCATGTCGAACGGAACGGAATAGTGCTCGTGCGCTATCTTCCACTCGCCGTTTGTCTTCCTGAAGCACTGCGTAACGCGCATCCAGCACGTGTTGAAATTCCCGTCCGGCCCCTCGCCGCCGCAGTGTATCAGGCTGTGTGCGAAGGCCAGATCCCCGTCCGCAGTGACCGTCATCTCGCTCTGGTCGAACATCGACTCCCCGCCCGGACAAAACTCGAAACACGCTTTCCAGTGCTTCCCGTACTCGTCCTTGCCCGTGAAACGGAGCTTCTCGACGGCGTCGAACGATACTATATCGTCTGTGTATATGGCCATTATCTTGTCGAGGTCCTTTTTTCTGACCGCCTCCGACCACTTTTCCACCATCGATTTGATTTTCGCTTCTTCACTCATAAATACCTCCCTTTAGCTTTTATACATACGACGAATTGAACTAATCATTTTGGACACATTCGCCGCTGAATCTTCACTCCGAAATAAATTTTTTACCCGGCTCATAGATACCTCGTCTCGGCCGGGGCATGCTCCCAATCATTGTTTCTCCCGTCCTCGAAGCGGACGTTAACCGCCGAAAGCTCCTCGTCGGCAGCATCGTCGAGGCATGCGACGTTAATAGCGTAAAACTCACCTGAGAGCTTCTCCCCCTGGAACTCGATGTCGAGATTCGCCCTGCCAAAAGGCTTTATCCCGCACCGGCTGCAGAAGAGGTGATGAATCGTATCGCTCCCGAACTGATAGTCCGTAAGCGCCTCCCCACCCCGAAGCAGTCTGAACTCCGCCTCCGGCACGAGTGTTTTCCAGTACCTCCCCTTCCGGCACATCGAGCAGTTGCACTTGCTGGTGCCGTTTTTCAGGTCGGCCTCGCATTCGAACGCCACCGCGCCGCAGTGGCAGCTTCCCGAGTATTTCTTCTTCATGTCGGCTCCTTTCAATCCTTCTCGTACGTCAGCAGAACGAGCCCGTTGCCGAAAGCCTTCGTCTCCTTCAGCCTGAGCCCGATCCTGTGCCTGACGCCGCCAAACTGCGTCTTCCCTGCCCCCAGTATCACGGGGTTAACGAATATCCTGTACTCGTCCACGAGCCCCGCGGCCGAAAGCGCCGAAACTATCGTCCCGCTCCCGAATATCACGATGTCCTTTCCGCCCTCGGCCTTCATCCTCTCCGTCTCGCGGACAGAGTCGCCCCTGTTTATGACGGCATTATTCCATTCGGTGCTCGCGAGTGTTCTGGAGAAAACTATCTTCGGAAGCGTATTCATCGCGTCTATGATCGCCTGGTCGTTCTCTTGCGGCGACGCCGTCGGCCAGTATCCGGCCATAAGCTCGTACGTCACTCTGCCGAACAATATCACGCCTATCGAGCCGAGACACTCCTTCGTATAGTCCTGAAAATCCCAATCCACGCCGAACCAGTCTATCTCTCCCGAAGGGCCTGCAATAAATCCGTCGAGTGATATGAGGTTCGAAACGACAACCTTCCTCATAAGCGCTCTCCATGCACCGAAGCTTTGTATTGAGCCCCGGCCTCACTCGCATACTTTCCGAAGAGGAGCGCATCGACGCTTATAGACATCGGCCCCGCGAGAAGAATAGCCAGCGAGACGACGAACAGGCTGAACGGATACGACGCACCCACCAGGAATCCCTGCGGCAGCGATACGATAGTCGCTACAAGCATATTTATCGCGAGGGCCAGTGCGGCAGGACGCGTGAGGAGCCCGATCACGAGGAGAAATCCGCCGATGAATTCTGCATAAGTGCTGAGATACGCGAGCGGCGCGCCCATACCTATCTGCGAGAACCCGTCGAGCGTAAACTCCATCCCGACGCCGCCGAACCACCCGAGCGCCTTCCCTGCCCCTCCGATGAAGAGGATACCGCCGAGCGCGATCCGGAGAAGCAATACGGAAACGCTCAAAAGCGTTTTATTGGTTCCGGTCAGTAACCTCATAAGTCCTCCATTTCCGGTGCACGGTGAGATGCGACCGGCGTTATTTTTCGGAAAGCTCCTTTATCTTTTGAATGGCCTTGTCCCACAGCTCGGAGGTTGCCTCCGCATATTCTTCGGGGACGAAAGACTCGATCGCGAGAATAGTTTTCTCGCCGTTCGCCGAAAGCGTGTAGGCGTCGAAACACCCGTTCCACCGCTCCAGATCCGGGCTGTCCGGCGCCTCGGCGCCTTTAATCAAAACGCCGTCGTAAGAAATCTTAAGACGCTCGTCTGGAGACCACGCCGTAACCTTCCCCCTGAGCCCGTCTCCTTTGCCGTTCTTGAGGTAAAGCGTCTCTCCCGGGCCGAAATCCCCGTCTACGTGCGAGCCCTCCGAGAACTCGCTCATCCAAACCCCGGCCTGCACAGGCGTCGTAAGGACCCGCCACACATTCTCCCTCGCCGCGTCTATCTCTACCGACTTGTGTATCGTTTCCCTGTTCATATCGCTCTCCCTGTCGTCGCGCGTTATCGTATCTTCGCCGCCTATATAGGCCCCTGGAGCTCCTTCAAAAGGGCGTCCATGCGGTCCATTGTCTCACCGACACCCTCTTTCATACCCGACTGCGCCATCCCGTCCCTGTCCTCGGGCGACTGGAATAGTATGACGTCCCTGAACGTCGTGACGCCGTCCTTCTCCTCGAAGGTTATGGTTTCCACCGACTCGTGCCCGGGCATCGGCTCGAAGTTAAACGTGTACACCAGACGCCCCGGCGGCGAAACCTCTTTGTACACACCGCTGAACGCGAACTCGTTCCCGTCCTTGCCGCGCTGAACGAATCGCCACTCCCCGCCCGGGCGGACGTCCATCTTTTCGACTGTCGTTTTAAGGTTGGCCGGTCCCCACCAGCGCGGGACGAGCGCCGGATCGGTGCTGGCCCTGAAAACGAGATCCCTCGGCGCGTCGAAATCGCAGGTGAGCACTATCTCTTTATCGCCTCTATATTCGAAGAATCCGTCTTTCGGCATTTTATTTTCTCCCGATGATTATGGCTTCGGTTACAACTCGTTTGATGCCGGAGGACGGGCGCAGATGCCCCATTAGGGAAATTCACTACCGTCCCCCCGCTTCGGCACGCCGCGCCGTAAGTCCCCCCCGCTACCAAGCCTAACCTATTTCTCTTCGAGTACGGACAATATATTTCCCGCGGGGTCCTTGAACCACACGATGCTCATTTCGCCGTGGGTCAGCACGCCGTCGCTGTCCGTTTTAAGGTCTTCCATGTTGTAAATCTCGAAACGAACGCCCCGCGACTTCAGGTCCTTCATAACGGATTTGAGACTGTCGACCCTGAAATTGAGCACCGTGAACGTCGCAGGGGTGTGATCCGGCTTCTCGTAGATCATCACACCGTTCTCGCCCCCTATATTGAGGACCGGCATCTCGTCTACGCTTTCTACGGCGACGCCGAGCGTCTTGCCGTAAAATTCGCGCGCCTTCTCCAGGTCGTCCACCGAAAAACTTCCGAATATGCTTGCATCTTTTAACATCTGACCGCTCCTTTTGCCGTTCTCTCCACCCGCCTTCACATATACGACGATTTTCCCGAAGGGTTTTGGACAATGCGTCCCCCCTACGAAAAAAGTGTAATTTATGGGCTCGACATGTGGTACAATAAAAATATCTATATTCGCAGGGGGTGTATTATGCGGGGCGACATAGATACGAGACTTCTGGACTACTTCCTTTACGACCACGCCGACATAGACAAGGATCATAGCCTGGTGGTTGTTCCCGAAAATTCTCACGAAGAAAATAAGGACGACAAACGCCCGGCCGTGGAAAAGATAGACCACAGCCACTGAAGCCGGGCCGTGTAGAGTAGAAAGGAAGTGATTTTAATTAAAGCGCCGAATGTCGGCGCAGAGGGTGGTTGTACACTTAGAACACGCAGCAGCTTCACACGCGCCGCCGTGAATGGTCTTGCTCCCGATCCGTGATGACTCTAGGCGCACGAGAACTAAACCTCACCGGGAAATTCCACACTACCGCATCTTCTGTGTAAACATCTCTTTCATAAATTCGATTTACCATCCCGCTCCGCCCGACTCCCATTCCCCGCCTTATAAGCCTCGGCCTCTCCGGAAGAAACCCAGCCGCCTCCCAACGCCCGGTAGAGATTAATTGCCGCCGTGAGACGCGCCAGCTTCGCCTGAGCGTATTCGTCCTCCGTCACGAGCTGCGCGTTCTGAGTATCGAGGAGCGTTTGAAAATCTATGGCCCCCGCGTCGTATCTTCGCAGCGAAAGGCTGTACGCACGCTGCGCCTGCTCCGCGGCCGTTTGAAGGGCGATTTCCCGTTCCAGTGTGTATCGAACAGCCGCCAGCGCATCCTCCACTTCCTGAAACGCAGTCAATACACTGCCGAGGTAGAGTTGCACCAGCTCCAGCTGCTCCGCGGTCGCCAGGTCGAGCCCGCCTTCCAGGCTCCCTCCCTCGAATATCGGCTGTGCGATGGAAGCCGCCAGGGAAAAAACCATAGTCGCCGGGTCGCCGAAGCCCGTCGTCGAAATCACGTCCCCGACGCCGAGCGAAATCGAAGGGAAGAACGCCGATCTCGCCGCGCCTATATTGGCGTTGGCGGCGATCAGCGAGGCTTCCGCGGCCAGTAGATCCGGACGGCGTTCGAGGAGCTCGGACGGCTGCCCCGGCGCGATGTCCGGCACGTTCACACCGTCGAGGTTCTCCCGCTCGACGTTGATAGTCTGCGGCGGCGCGCCGAGCAGGACAGCCAGCGCGTTCTCGGCGTTCTTTATACGCTCCGCGATGACAGTCCTCGCGGCCTCGGTTGACGCCACCGCAGTCCGCTGCTGCGCGAGGTCGATCTCGGATTCCGCACCTTCACGCACACGCGCCGTAATAATGCGCAGCAGCTCGCGTGCTATATCCAGGTTCGCGTCGGCGATTGCCAGGCGCTCACGGAGACTCGCCAGCGTGAAATAGCCCGTGGCCACGTCGCCCATGATCGCAAGCTCGAGCGCGCCCTGGTTGTAAACCGAGTTTTCGAGCCCCGCTTCCGCCGCCAGAACCTGCGCCCTGTTCGCGCCGAATAAGTCCAGCTCGTACGAGACATCCACCCCTGCCTGGAGGAACGTAGCGCCGCTGTTCCTGCCCTCGGTACGGACGGTTTGCGACCGCTCCGCGCCTCCCGAGAAGCCGGCTGACGGGAGCAGCGTCGCGCCCGCTATTTTGAGCGCCGCGCGCGCCTGCTCGACGCGCTGCACCCCGGCGAGAAGGTCCGTATTGTTTTCGAGCGCCCTCGCCATGAGGCCGTTAAGCTCGGGGCTCGAGAAAGACTCCCACCAGTCGGCGGCTATGTCGACGTTCGTCTGTACCCCGACCTCCCCCCAGGCCGGCGGCGTCTCGACCATTGGACGCTCATAAGCCGGCACGAAAGAGCAGCCCGAAAGAAACAGGGCCTGCGCCAATAATATTGCGATTATTTTTTTCATTATTCCTTACTCCGAGCTGAGCGCCACTACAGGGTCGAGGTGCGCCGCCTTACGCGCCGGTAAATAGCCGAACAGGAGCCCCGTCCCGACGGCGCACGCAAACGCAAGCACGGTCGGCCCCGGCGTGAAAGCTACATTCATACCGAAAAAAGACAGCGCTATGCCGGCTCCGTATCCGAGGAGAACGCCGACAATGCCGCCTATTGTGCAGACGACTGAAGCCTCGGTATTGAACTGAAGGAGTATGTCCCGCCGCCGCGCGCCGGTCGCCATGCGGATGCCGATCTCCCGCGTCCGCTCGACGACGCTGACCAGCATAATATTCATGACCCCGATGCCCCCGACCAGGAGCGAAATCGCCGCGACAGCGCCGAGGAGTATCGTCAGGGTGTTTTGAGTCTCCGTAGCCATCGCGAGGAATGAGGCCGTGTTACGCACCGAGAAATCGTCCGTCCGGTGCCGGGCCAGCAAAAGCTCGCTTATCGCCTTTTCCGTCTCCTCGATCCGGCCGACGTCCTCCACCTTGATCGTAATACCGCTCAGGTAATTCGAGCCGAACAAACGGACGAGGCCCGTCGTATAAGGCACCCACGCGGTATCGTCCTGATCGCCGCCCCACGGCGCCGCGCCCTTGGATTCCATAACGCCTATAACCTCGAACGGAATATTGCCGACGAGAACGAACCTGCCGACCGGATTCTCGCCGTTAGGGAACAGGGTATTCGCCACCGTCGACCCGAGAACGATCACAGCCGTGTAGGAATTTATATCCGCCTCCGTAAAGAATGTGCCCCTCTCGATTGTCCAGTCCCGCGCGAGAGGAAAACCGGCACCTACTCCTTCTACTGTAGTCGCGTAATCGATATTGCCCGAGCGCAAGGTTTTACGACCGCTCCGCGACGGCACGACAGTCACGATATTCAGGAGCTCGTCTATCGCCTTTGCGTCGCCCGGCACGAGAGTCGCGATGTCGCCTGACGACCGTATCCCCGCGCCGCCCGGCCTCACGTACAAAATATTGGTGCCGAGGGAGCTGATACTCTCGAGCACGTTCCGCTTGCTCCCTTCCCCTACCGCCAGCATGGTGATGACAGCCGCAACGCCGATAATAATGCCGAGCAGTGTGAGCGCGGTCCGGAATATATTCACCCTCAAAGACCTGAGAGCCATCTTGACGGACTCCATCGTCTCCACTGCCAGGTTGGCAATGCCGGGCTCACCCGGCCGGGCGGTGTTCGAGACAACTTCAGTTTTTTCCACAGGACCGTCGTCCCGCACGATCTTCCCATCTTCGAGACGAATCTGCCTCCGCGCATAACCGGCGACTTCTTCTTCGTGCGTGATGATGATAACGGTGCGGCCCCTTTTGTTGAGCTCCTGCAGAAGCGCCAGGACCTCTTCGCTGCTCTTCCTGTCGAGAGCGCCGGTCGGCTCGTCCGCCAGTATGACGGGCGGGTCGTTCATCAGGGCGCGCGCCACGGCCACACGCTGCTGCTGCCCTCCGGAAAGCTCGTTCGGGCGGTGATCCAGACGCTCTCCGAGCCCGAGCTCCGTCAAGAGCTTCCGGGCGCGCTCCTTTCTTTTCCACCCATCCATTCCGGCGTAGAGCGCCGGGACTTCCACGTTCTCCTCCGCATTGGCGGTAGTGAGGAGATTGTAGCGCTGAAAAATGAATCCGAACGTATTCCGGCGCAAGCCCGCCAGCTCGTCCGGCGACAGTTTCGACACGTCCTTCCCCGATACGTAGTAGAGGCCGTCCGTCGCCGTGTCCAGCATGCCGATGATATTCATGAGCGTCGACTTTCCCGAGCCCGACTGGCCCATGATTGCCACGAATTCGCCGGTATAGATTTCGAGGCTGACGTCCTCGAGCGCCCTGACGGTCGCGTCCCCGCTGCCGAAATAGCGCTTGATTCCTTTTAGTCTGATAAGCGGTTCAACCATTTATAACCTCACCGGCGGCCCGCGCCGGCCTTCAGCCTGTGCAGGAGCCGCTTTGACATTCTCGATGACGCGGTCCCCTACGCTAAGGCCGTCGACTACCTCGGCCTGCGTACGGTCGGAGAGCCCTATTATAACGGTCTTGGTCACCGGTCCCGAGGGTGTCATGACCTGTACCTGATACGCCTGTCCCCTTTCGTTATCCGCCTCGGGCACGCGGCTGCCCAATGCGCTTATCGGAATAATCGGCACGTTATCAGCGGTGGCCAGCACGAAAAACGTCTGTGTCGTCATACCCGGCAGAAGCACGTGATCTTCATTGCTGACGTCGACGAGCACGCTGTAGAGAACGACGTCGTTGATTTCTTCCGGCGTCGGCAGTATCTGGCGCACTTTGCCTTCCCAGCGCCTCCCTCCGGAGCCGAGTGTCGTAAAATACATCGGCACGTCCACGTGGAGCTTCATCACGTCGGCCTCGGCGACTTCCGCCTTGGCCGTCATGATATCGAGGTTGGCGACCTGCACTATCGTGGGGGTCGTCTGGTTGGCATTGATCGTCTGCCCTTCCTGGACGAGCTGATTGACGATAGTGCCGTCCATAGGGGCGAAGATTTTGGTATAGTTGAGATTCGTTTTCTCGCCGTCCAGCTGGAACTGGGTTTCCTCGATTTGCGCTTCGAGAGATAGAAGCTTGGCTTTGGCCACCTCGAAGGATATCTCTGTGTCCTGCATCACTTCCTTGCTGACGGCCTGGTCGTTATAGAGGTTCCGGTAGCGCTCGTACTTCCACTCCGCCTGTTTGATCAGGGCCTCCTGCTCGGTCTTTTGCGCCTGCAGCTGATTGAGACGCGCCTCCGTAGCCCTGACCTGCGCCTCGTAAATGTCGGGATCGATCTCGGCGATCAGGTCGCCCGTCTTGACGTCGTCCCCGATATCGACGTGCATCTTTTCAACCGTGCCCGATATCTGCGCGCCGACGTCCACATAATATCTCGGCTCGAGAGTCCCCTGCGCCGTTACGATGGATTGAATACTGCCCAGTTTTACCTCTACGGCGCTGCCCGCCGCATTCGAAGCGGCGTCCGATTTAAAGTAAGACCACGCGCTCCACGCAGCGCCGAGAACCACCAGAATAACGATCGTATAAACCAGCTTCCTCATGCTTTTCTTCTTCATAATACCTGCCGGGGGATTTGTCTTTATATACGTTTTGAAATGTGGAAATCCTTCGATATTAAATACCTTTTTCACCTGCGGCCGGAATCCGCCGGATCGCTGCGACTCTGCGGGCTCGGTCAGCTTTGCAAGAGTAAAAATTTACCCTACTTATCGCCGTTCATCTTTATAGAGATCGAAGATAAAAGCGATGCGCTGAATGAGACGCCGGAACCCGCTGCGAATTACTACCGTCGCACCATGCGCGTGCAACACACGAACGAGTCCTCGAGGACGGCTTTAGAGCAGCTCTCGACCCGTTTTTCAAACCCGCTTTCCGAACAAATCCATTAACATGGCGATTGTGATTTATAGTAGGGAGCGCAAGGCACCGAGTTTATTTGGTAGCGGGGGGAGGATTTGAACCTCCGACCTTCGGGTTATGAGCCCGACGAGCTACCAGGCTGCTCCACCCCGCGTCTGTGTAGGACTTGTTAAGTTACTCGATGTTTGGTTATCCGTCAAGAAAAGTAGGGCGAAAACCCGCAGAATCCCCCAGTTTCATTGACATTCCGGCGCAAAGATTATAGAGTAGAATTACGAGTTACACGTTTTTTGACAGGGAGGAGACTTTACAATGAAGAGGATAAATTCGATTCTGATAGCCGCAGCACTCATAATCTCGATTTCGGGTCTATATGCCTGTAAGGGCGGTGAGGCTCCGACTCACGAGGAGCCCGCTCCAACCAGCAACGCCGAGCTCGAAAAAACACGGAGCGAGCTCGAGGAGATAAAAAAAGACAGCACCAGGCTCGATGCATATATTGCCGACCTCAAGAACGAGCTCAACTCCCTCAGGATAGAAAATCAGAAGCTGATAGCCCAGTCGAAGAGGCTCGAAGCCGAGATAATCGACTTAAAGCTCGAGCTCGGCGAGATACCGAATTCCGACTCGACTGACTCGCTCTCTACGGACGAAACGCAGAACACAGGCTCCGGCCAGACGACCGGCGCCCCCGAAGGCGGCCACGGCGGCAGCGGAGATTCCGGCGCACTCCAGAAATAATCCGGGCTACCTGCCGGCCTGCATTATCGTCACTATCTGCATGTCGAGGATTCTGTCGAGGCGGAAGGTGCATCTCTCCTTCCTCATGTGGCAATAGGCGTAAAGGTACGTGCCGCCCCTTCTCGCGCTGATTTCGAGGGGCTCTATTACACGCGTAGTCGTTTCGTTCCGATAGGCGGAAAGATACTTGATCCGGAGCTTTCCCCTGATCCTGAGTGCCTCCTCTACTTCCCACGGCACGACGAGCTGCGAAACCTCCTCTGGGGCGACCACCGACTCCCCCTGGAGCTTGAGGACGTCTTTCAGCCTCTTGAGCCGGATACCGCGCCTGTTAAGGTCCATGAGGAAATACTCGAACACACTTCTCGTCGTGAGGACGTCCGCGAGCGCCCTGTGCGCAGCAGCAGCCGGGAGCCCAATGTCGCGCGCGATACTCCCGAGGCCGTTACTCGCAAACGTATAGTGCCGTCTCGCTATGCCGAGGGTGTCTACGACGTCTGTCTCCGGAAGCAGAAGCCCGAGGTTCGATAATTCCATCCTGAGGAATCCGAGATCGAAGCGCGCGTTGTGAGCGACGACGACAGTCCCCCTCAGAAACGAGAGGAGGTCGTTCGCTATGCCCCTGAAGAAGGGCGACCTGCTCACCATAACGTCTGTGATGCCGTGCACGGTCACGGCGCTGAGCGGTATAGATTTTCCGGGGTTGACGAGGGTCACGAACCTGTCGACTTCGGTGCCGTTAACCGTCTTGAGGACGGCGATCTCGCAGACCCTGTCGCCGTTGGCGGGGTCGAGCCCTGTGGTTTCGACGTCCAGAAAAGCGAAAGGCACTTCGGAAGGGCTCATATAATGCACGATGTACTCCTTGATGAGATTAATATTACCACGAAGGTCTGGGATTAAGGAAGAGGACGGATTTAATAATCCGCATCACTGCGGCAGCGTGGAAAGTATCTCGCTCCCGCCGTTACTCATGAGGCTCCTGGCGAGCCCCTCGCCGAGCGCCTCGGGTTCCCTTAGGGGGCCGGAAACGGTTTCTTTAATGATTTTTCGACCGTCGGGCGAGGCGACGATGCCGGTCATTCTTATGAAGCCTTTTTCGACTTCGGCGTACGCGCCCGCCGGCACGTTACAATCCCCGCCGAGCCCTTTAAGGAACGCCCTCTCGGCGGCGGCGGCTGTCCACGTTTCTTCGTGGGTCAGTGACGCAGCGATCTCGAACGCCCGGGGGTCGTCCTCCCGGATTTCTACGGCGATTATTCCCTGCCCTGGTGCGGGCACCATCACGTCGGGCGGGATTATCTCCGAAGCCTCGGCAGTTAGTCCCATGCGGCCCAGCCCCGCGGCCGCGAGTATAATGGCGTCGTAATCGCCGCCCTCGCGGAGCTTGCGTATACGGGTATCGACGTTCCCCCGGAGCGGCAGTATTTCAAGGTCGGGCCTTAGGCTCAGGAGCTGCGCCCCGCGCCTGAGGCTCCCCGTGCCGACCCTTGCCCCCTCGGGGAGGCGGTCGAGAGTGAGCCCGCCGCGAGACAGAAGCGCGTCCCTCGGGTCGTGCCTCTCGGGCACGCCGCCTATGGCGAGTCCGTCAGGTAGGACGGCAGGCATGTCCTTCATGCTGTGTACGGCGGCGTCTATACTGTTCGACAGGAGCGCGTCCTCGATCTCCTTCACGAAAACGCCCTTACCGCCGATCACGGACAGGTCCGAGCTCTGATCCCTGTCGCCCTCGGTCTTTATAATCTTTATCTCTGTGATTAAATCCGGGTGTTTTTCGAGAATGAGGTTTTTTATGAAATTCGCCTGCCAGAGGGCAAGCGCGCTTCCCCTAGTTCCAATCCTGAACGGTCGATTCATCATCCTCTTCTTCTACGAGCAGGAGGATCTCTTTCTCTAGCTCAAAAAGTTTTTTGACCGAATCCACGTAAAGAGCGCCCCGTGAAGTCGAGGCCTCCTTCTTCAGATTCGTAAGCGGCCCGTGGAGAATTTTCCCGATAATACGCGAAGCCATGAGGTCGATGACTTCCCTGTCCTTGTCCGAATAATTTTCGAGCTTGGCGAGCGCCCTTTCTACCTCTATCGACTTTATCTGCTCGAACCGCCTCTTGAGGTCTATGATGGCGGGCACCACCTTGAGCCCGTTTATCCACGCCTGAAAAGCCTTTTCGACCTCCAGCACTATCTCCTCCGCGCGGGCGGCGCTCTCGCGGCGGGACCTCACATTCTCGTCGAGGACTCCCTTGAGGTCGTCTATGTCGTAAAGGTAAATGTCCGGCAGCTCCCCTACCCTCGGGTCTATGTCGCGCGGCACAGCAATGTCTATCATGAATATCGGCTCGTTGCCCCGGAGCTTCAGCGCCTCGCGCATATGGTGCTGCTTTATGACGAAATCAGGCGAGCCCGTCGCCGTTATGACTATGTCCACGTCCTTTAAGCTGTAGAATATTTCTTCGTACCTTATCGGCTTCCCGTTAAGGTTCTCGGCGAGAAGCGACGCGCTGGCGAAGCTCCTGCTCGATATCACGAGCTCGCCGACTCCCGCGCCTATGAGGTTCCTGGCGGCGAGCTCGGCCATCTCCCCCGCGCCTATCAGCATGACGGACCTCTTCGTCAGGTCGTCGAATATGCGCTTCGCTAGCTCTACGGCGACGTAGCTCACGGACACCGCCCGCGACCCTACCCCAGTCTCCGTCCTTATCCTCTTCGCGACGAAAAACGCCGAGTGACAGAGCCTGTTCAATATCAGCCCGGCAGTGCCTTTTATGTACGCCGTCCTGTAGGCGTCCTTTATCTGCCCGAGTATCTGCGGCTCGCCGACCACCATCGAATCGAGCCCGGAGGCGACGTTGTAGAGGTGGCGGACGGCCATGTGCCCGACCGACGCGTATAAATAAGGGGAAAATTCCGAAACCGGTATGGAGCGGCTTTCGGAGAGGAAGGTTTTTATGGTTTCGACGCACCTCTCGGCGTCTTCGGAAACCGCGTACACCTCGACGCGGTTACACGTCGCCAGCACGAGGCACTCGCTAACGTAAGGCATGGAAGCGAGCACGGGAAGACAGTGCTCCAGCTCCTCCCTCGTAAAGGCGAAACGTTCCCGAAGCTCGACCGGCGCTGTCTTGTGGCTGAGTCCGAGTACCACTATTCGCTGCATCTCGTTACCTGCACACACTCCCTGTATAGACCACTAATTATATACAAACGCCAGATTAATGCTATCCCCGCCCCGTCAGACCTTCTTTCCTATAAAGCTAAGGAACTCGCCCCTCGTCCTCTCGTCCTTCTTGAACGCCCCCCTCATCGAGCTCGTCAGCATGCTCGCGTCGGCCTTCATTATGCCCCTCATAGCCATGCAAAGGTGCTTGGCCTCGGCCACGACGGCCACGCCCAGCGGATGAAGCTCGTCCATGAGGAAATCGGCTATCTGCGCCGTCATCCTCTCCTGCACCTGGAGCCTCCTCGAAAATACCTCCACGATGCGCGGTATCTTGCTGAGGCCGACTATTTTTCCGTTCGGTATGTAGGCCACGCTGCAGTTCCCGAAAAACGGCAGCATGTGGTGCTCGCAGAGGCTGTAAAACTCGATGTCCTTCACGACTACCATCTCGTCGTACTTTATGTGAAAAAGCGCTTCCCTGATTATCTCCTCCGGCGACGCGTCGTATCCCGCGGTAAGCTCCGCGAACATTCTCGCCATGCGTTCCGGAGTGTCCTTGAGACCTTCCCTGTCGGGATTTTCCCCGATTTCCTTAAGTATCTCCCTGACAGCCGTTTCAACGCTCATAAGGGTAGCTCTCCTCCTCGTAAAACTCGAAATAGCTCGTCGCCGTCTCGCTCAGCCTTATGTGAACGAGACTCTTCCCGAGCCCGGCCCTGAGCCGCTTCCATATATATTCCGCTATGTTTTCACCCGTGGGCTGATTGTCTGAAAAGTATGGGACCTCTATGTCGAGGCGCTTATAATCGAGCTCGTCGATAATGGGCAAGACGGCCCCGTCGAGGACGCTCTCCGGGACGGCAAAACCGCTCACAGGGTCTATGGCTCCTGCGGCCTTCACTTCGAGGTAGTAATCGTGGCCGTGGCCCCGGGGATTCGAGCACGTATCGAATATCCTGAAGTTTTCCTCGTCCGAAAGGCCCTCAATCGCGAGCCTGTGCCCGGCCGAAAAACGGTAAGCCTTCGTTACCGTAACGCGCTCCATCAGTCCTCGTCCCTCCAGTAATCGACGTACATGTCCCGGGTCTCGTAAAGCCTCACCCTGTAGAGCCTGCACCTGTCCTGCCCCGATAGCCTTTCCCGGAAGCTGTCCCAGAGGACGCGTGCAATGTTTTCCGTCGTCGGCACGAGCGCCCTGAAATGCGGGTTATCCTCGTTCAAATGCTTGTGATCGAAGTCTTCGAGCACTTCCTTCATTATTTTCTTAAGGTCGTAAAGATTTATTATCATCCCCGTTTCGGGGTCGACTTCCCCCTCCACAGTCAATTCCAGGCCGTAGTTGTGCCCGTGCCCGTGGATGCTGGCGGATTTTCCGAACACCTCTTTATTCTTCTCCTCGCTCCACTCCGGGTTCCAGTACCGGTGAGACGCGGAAAAATCCATCCTCTTCGTCAGAAGCTTCCTGTATCCCATAGTTAATTGTATCCGTTTTTTCGGCGACCGATTAGCATAGCACAGTAAATTCCACCTACCAACTTCCTTTGGGGGTATGTGTGGGGTAATCTTTTAAATTCATGCGGAGTGAAGATTCACGGGAAAAACTAGGCTCGCTCCTCAGGGGACTCGGCCGGAAAAGAAGGAATTTTCTTCTTCTGAAAGGGCTCGCCGGCGCGGCCATCGTCCTCCTCGTATCTCTCTCCCTGGCCGGCCTCCTCTCGCTGATATCGGACAGCCCGCTCTACTATTCCGCGCTCAAGATACTCTTCATAGCTGCGGCAGCAGCCGGGATTTACCTCTTCGTTTTCCTTCCGCTGCAGAAAAAACGCGGCGACGACATTTTAAACAATCTCGACAACCTCTCTCCCGGTCTCGGCGAAGACACACTCAGCGCCGTCGAGCTCGGCGGCGACGGAGGAGGGAAAGGCCCTGCATATGGCTCGGGACAGCTTGCCTCGGCCCATATAGACTACGCCGCAAAGAGACTCGAAACCGGAGACCTTTCTTCCGTATACGCCGGAAGGAGGCTCAGGAGATACACCGCCCCTCTCGCAGTCTCGACACTCGCCGCGGCGCTCGTCCTATTCGTCGCGCCCGCGGGCTTCAAATCGTTCCTCCTGAGCACAGACCTCTACCCCGGTGAAAGCACCAGGAGGCTCGGACTGGCAGATATAGAGATGACGCTCGACTACCCGGCCTACACGAAGCTCCCGCAGAAAAAACTCTCCGGCGGAAGCGGCGACGTAAAGGCCCTCAAGGGCACGAAGGTCACCTTCTCAGCGCGGCCCCTCGAAAAATTCGCGAACGGCAGGCTCGAGCTCGAAAACGGCTCGTCCTTCCCTGTATCGGCGAAGGACGGGAGGATAAACGCCTCTTTTACGGTGCTTGGCGACGGCAGCTACAGGATAGTCGAGTCCTCTAAGGACCGCGGCTCCGCGCCCTTTTCCATAACGGCGGAGGCTGACGCGCCGCCCAGCGTAACGATAAGCACGCCAGGCGGAGAAACCGTAGAGTCCGACGCGAGCGGGCGCATAGACATCTTCTACGAAGCCGGCGACGACTTCGGCCTCTCCGAGTTCAGGCTCTCGTGGGAGGGTGAGGAAGGTAAATCGGGGAGGGTCATAGGACGCGCGCCCGAGGGGAAGGCGTCTCACAGCGGAAGATACGTCTTCGACACGGGCGGTGTCGATTTCGGAGGGGGCGGCACTATAAAGCTCCGTGTCGAAGCCTACGACAACGATTCCGTCTCGGGCCCCAAGCCGGGAGTATCCAACGCCATAACCGTAAAACTCTCCGACGAAAAGCAGAAGCACAGGGAAGTCGTGGCCGGCACGGAAAAGCTCATGGAAGAGCTCATAGGCGTGCTGGGGGACGAGATCGACGCCGTAGGGACGTATAAAACGGCGCTCGCTTCCGGCAATCAGTCGGCAGGTAACGCGATCAAGGCACAGAACGCTATCACGTCCGGCATACAGAACGCATCCTTGACGCTGAAGGGAATCCTCGAAGGCATGAAGGAGGATAATCAATCGGACTACACGCAGTTCCTCGCACTCGCCAACATGGACGTCAGGATAGACGACCTCCTCTCCGAGAGGCGTTCCCTTCTCGACGAATTCGACGTGATCGACACGGCCAGGCTCGGCCGCCTGATGGAAAGAGAAATAGTCGAGTTCGAGGAAGACATTTTGTACCTCGACTCCATGCTCAAGAGCGAGAGGCTCCGCGAATCGCTCCTGTCAGGGAGGGAGCTCCTTTCCGAGTATGGCGAGCTTTCCGAGATGCTCAGCAAGCTCGGAGAGACTGGCGACGAGTCGCTCCGCGCCGAAATAGAAAACAAGCTCCGGGAGCTCGAAGGCAAGATGGCCGAGCTCGCCCGGAAGATGGCCGAAATGAGCGGCGACATACGCGAGGGCTTTTTGAACGAGGACGCGTTCAAATCGACCGACATGAAGAGTAAGCTCGACGAGCTAAGGAAGATGATGGAGAGCGGCGACATCGACGGCGCTCTCTCCGCGCTGGCCCAGCTCGAGCAGAGTCTTCAGGGCATGATAGCGTCGCTCGAAAGCGGGCTCCAGTCCTTCGGCTCGGCCGAAATGTCTCAGGACATGGCCAAGCTCAACGAAATAATATCGAAGATAGGCGGCCTCGAGCGCGAGGAAGAAAATCTCAAGAAATCGACCGAAGGCATAAAGCAGTCCCTCATAGAAAACCAGGGGGCCGAGGGCAGGAGCCTCAGGGATTTCATAGAAAAGCAGAAGGAAAAGGTCGCCGAGATAAAGAAGAACCTCGTCGAGGCCAAGGCGAAGATCACGGGCAGCGCCCGCGCCGAAACCTCCCCCGACGGCGGTTACCTCCTCGACACCGTTATACAGAAAGCGGACGAGCTCAGGAACTGGCTCGATTCGATGGACATAAACGAATCACTGAAGAACGCCCGCGCCCTCAGGGAAACGTCCGGCAGCCTCGTCGAGCTGGGAGACGCCGGCGTCGGCAATCTGAGATCGGCGCGTCCCGAGCTTTCGAGCTCGAACAAGCTCTCGGACGAGATAGCCAAAGACCTCGAAGAATTCCTGAAGTCGAACCAGCGGAGGCCCGAAGCCGAGGGGATGGCCGGAAGGCAGGACGAGATAAGAAAAGACACGGGTGAGCTCAGTAGCGAGATATCTGAAATGACGAAAGACCTCCCGCTCAGCCCCGGGATCGGCGAGAAGGTGAGCGAGGCGGAGAACCACATGGGCAAGGCCTCGGACAGCCTCGGGGGCAACGAGCTCTCGAAGGCCATATCGAATCAGGATGAGGCCGTAAAATCCCTCAAGAGCGCACGTGAAGAGGCCGAAGGTCTCCTCCAGAAGATGCAGGCCAGCGCGCGCGGCAACGGTCCGCCTGTGCCGATGGTTCTCGGGCAGCGGCAGAGCCAGGGCTCCCAGGGCATGGACACTCGCTACGTCGAGATACCCGCCGCGGAGGACTCCGAAGTAGGAAGGGAGTTCAAGGAAAGGATCATCGAAGCGATGAAAAGCGGCTCGCCCGAGGGCTACGGCGAGCTCAACAGGAAATATTACGACAGGATAATAAAATGAAGTTCCGCACTCTACTCGTCACGGCGCTCGCGCTCATGCTTTCGACTGCCGCTCACACGGCGGCCCTGGCGCAGTCCGCGCCCGAATCGTCCCTTTTCCAGTCGGCCGAGGAAGACATAAAAAAATGGAAGATGTCCGAAGCGTCCCGGAAGGCGGACGAAATGCTCCGCAAGGCGGATACGGACGCCCGGAAGCTCGAGGCCTGGTACATAAAGGCCATAGTCGAATTCTACAAGGGCGATTACGAGAAGGCGGGCGAATACGCCGGCATGGTCCTCGAAAACTCGGAGGACGAGGACAAGGGCAAGGGGTTCATAGGGTTCATCGCCCACGCGGTCGAGAACAGGCCCGAATGGAAGGAAGTCGTCTCCGACAATTTCGTCGTCAGGTACGCGCACCCGAAAGACCTCGTCGTCGCCGAGCTCGGAAAGGAGGTCCTCGAAAAATCGCGCTACGAGATAGGGCTCGACCTCGAAACATATCCTGACGAGCCCGTGATAGTCGAGATATATCCCGACCTCGAAAGCTTCACGCTCGCTTCGACGCTGCCGCCCGAAAACGTCGAAACGACAGGCGTCGTCGGCATATGCAAATTCAACCGCATCATGGTACTCTCGCCGAGGCTCCTCCCAAAGGGATACACCTGGGCCGACACCCTCGCCCACGAATACACGCACTATCTCATATTCTTAAAGAGCGAGAACACGGTGCCGGTATGGCTCCACGAAGGCATAGCGAAATACGAAGAGTCCCGCTGGAGAGAGGAAAAGCGGAACGTGCTGACGCCCTTTTACGAGACGATACTCGCCGACGCCCTCGAGCGCGACGAGCTCGTCCCGATAGAAAAGATGCACCCGTCCCTCGCCATGCTTAGCAGCGCCCGCGAGGCGCAGCTCGCCTTCGCACAGGCCGGAACGAGCGTCGGATTCCTCGTCGACAGGTGGGGCAACGACGGCCTCGTTTCTCTTCTGGACTCGATGAAAAAGCGTGACGATTACGAATCCGCTATCGAGGAAGTCACTGGTATGGAATTCGGCGATTTCATGACCTCGTGGCGGGCCGACCTCGAAGACAAGAACCTCCGCGAGAAAATACCCGGGATGCAGGTAAAGGGCGTAAAGATAAAGAAGGGGACGGACGAGGAACCCGACGGCAGCGAAGACCTCGTCGACATAGACGACAAAAAGGCGCGCGACCATACCCGCCTCGGCGACCTTCTCGGCGAAAGGGGGAGATTAAGGGCCGCCGTGTACGAGTACGGGAAAGCCCTCACGTTCGACCCCGACTCGCTCGTAATTTCGACGCGCATGGCGTCGGCGCTCAGCCGCCAGGGCGAGCAGGAAAAGGCCCTCGCCGCGATCGAGCCCCTTTTAAATCTCTACCCGGACGAAATAGACGTCAACATCACCCTCGGCCGGATATTCCTCGCCAAGGGCAACACGGCCCGCGCGGAGGAATCGTTCACTTCGGCACTCTACGTGAACCCGTTCGACCCCTACGTTCACTCCGCCCTCAAAACCATATACGAAGCCGAGGGCCGGAAGGAAGAAGCCGAAAGGCACGGCAGGATGCTTACAATACTCGGATACCAGGAGCAGCGTAATGAATGAAGCCGCAGCGAACAGCGACGCAGAAATAGTACGTGAAGTCGCCCGCGTAAGGGGCGAGATAGTAAACGAGATCGGGAAGGTCATAGTCGGGCAGGAAAAGGTCGTCGACCTCCTCCTCATCTCACTCATGTCTTCGGGACACTCGCTCTTCGTCGGCGTCCCGGGCCTCGCGAAAACCCTTCTCGTAAGCACCCTGTCGGACGTGCTTAACCTGAGATTCAACCGCGTCCAGTTCACGCCCGACCTCATGCCTTCCGACATCACGGGCTCGGAAGTCCTCGAAAGGGACCCGCTATCCGACAAGCGGTTTTTCAGGTTCATTCACGGCCCGATATTCTGCAACATCCTCCTCGCCGACGAGATAAACAGGGCGTCCCCGAAAACTCAGGCGGCCCTACTTCAGGCGATGCAGGAAAAGCGCGTAACTGTCGGCGGCGAGACGTACCCTATAGCATCCCCCTTTCTGGTATTCGCAACGCAGAACCCGATAGAGCAGGAAGGCACCTACCCTCTCCCCGAAGCGGAGCTCGACAGGTTCATGTTCCAGATAGATGTGACGTACCCATCCTATGAAGAAGAGGTGAAGATAGTCCAGACGACCACAGGCACCTACAGGCCCGTCCTTTCGAAGATTCTCGACTCCAACAAGATACTCGAATACCAGGAGCTCGTTCACAGGGTCCCCGTTCCCGACCACGTCGCCGCCTACGCCGTCAGGGTCGCGAGGGCGACACGTCCCGAAGACCCGAATACCCCCGAGGCCGTAAGGCAGGGCGTTTCGTGGGGCGTCGGTCCGAGGGCTTCGCAGTATCTTATACTCGGAAGCAAAACCCGCGCCGTTCTCGACGGCAGGTTCACCCCCTCGACAGAAGACGTAAAAGCCATAGCGGGGCCCGTCCTGAAACACAGGGTGGTTCTTAACTTCAGGGCCGAGGCCGAGGGAATAAAGCCGGAAGATATTATTCGTGAGATATTAGATAAGGTAGATCCGAGGGCTGACGCTCATCTCCGTGTCTGACGACCGCGCTCTGCGGATACTTCGCCCGCAGCAGCGCCTCGACCGAAGGCTCCATCCTTTCGAGGAACGGCTTCGGATATATGCCCATCACGAACATCATGACAGCTAAGGGGAGGAGAACGATTATCTCCCTCGCGTTGGCGTCCTTCAGATTCTTGTTCTCGGGATTTTCGAGCGGACCGAGCATCACCTTCTGATAAGCCCAGAGCATGTAAACCGCGCCGAGGATTATGCCCGTCGCGCCTATGGCGGCGTACTTGTAGTTGAACTCGAACGCGCCCAGTAGAACGAGGAATTCCCCGACAAAGCCATTTAACAGCGGAAGTCCTATCGACGACAGCGTCGCCAGCATGAAGAACGCGGCGTAAATCGGCATCACCTTCGCAATCCCGCCGAATTCGGCGATCTTCTTCGTGTGCCGCCTGTCGTAAAGCATCCCCACCAGTATAAACAGCGCGCCGGTCGAAATACCGTGGTTTATCATCTGGTAGATACCGCCCTGCATGCCCTGTATGTTAAGAACGAACACGCCGAGCATGACTATCCCGAGGTGGCTCACGCTCGAATACGCGACCAGTTTCTTAAGGTCCTTCTGCGCGAAGGCGACCATCGCACCGTACACGATGCCTATCAGGGCGAGCGCTATCAAAACGGGCAGATACGCCTGCACGGCGTCCGGGAAAAACGGCATGAGGAATCTCACGAAGCCATACGTCCCCATCTTCAGCAGGATACCGGCAAGAACCACGCTGCCGGCAGTCGGCGCTTCGACGTGCGCGTCGGGCAGCCACGTATGCAGCGGAAACATCGGCACCTTTATCGCGAAGGCGAGGCAGAACGCTAGGAACGCGAGGCCCTGCGGGCTGAGTATGCCGCTGAACGGTATGTTCAGCTTGTAGAAATCTAGCACGTCCATCGACGGGAAGCCAAACTGCTGTATGTGGAGGTAATAGAGATAAAAGATCGCTATAAGCATCAGCGCGCTTCCGAACGCCGTGTACAGGAAAAACTTTATCGCGGCGTAGATGCGCCTGTCCGTCCCCCATATGCCGACTATGAAGTACATCGGTATCAGCACAGCCTCCCAGAATACGAAGAAGAGGATCATGTCGAGGGCGACGAACGTCCCCAGGAGGGCCGTTTCGAGGAAGAGCATCAGTATGAGAAACTCCCTCATGCCCTTGTGTATCGAATGCCACGAGCTCAGAAGCGTTATCGGCATGAGGAACGTCGTCAGCATGACGAGAAGTATGCTGATGCCGTCAATGCCTATGTGATAGCTCACCCCGAGGCCGGTAAGCCAGGGTATCTTCGTCTCGAACTGCATCCCCGCGAAGCCGAGCTCGAAATTGGTGAAAAGGGGTATCGAAAGGAGGAACTCGATTATCGCAACTGCGAGCGCCCCGATCTTCATCTTCTCCGGGTCTTTGCTGAAGTAAGAAAGCAGCAAAACCAGGGGGATTCCTACCAGGGGAAAGAATAATATTAGTGACAGATTCCCGCTAAATATTGATTCCATTTATGGTTGATACCTTAGCTGAAGGCCCGGCAGTCGAATACGGGGTTTAAATATACTTGAGGGTATGCAGGTTTCAAGCGGACAGCATACGCACGCACCCGACGTAGCTGGTACGACATGATCCGCCGCCGCGCGTCAGCCACGATCCCAGCACGTGTCCGACGCCGCTAATACCTTTCTTCCCCCTTTTCGAAGGGGGAAGGCTTAAGATGGGGGTTACCTTACTTACGTCATTGCGAGGGTGCAGAGCACCCGCGGCAATCTCATCTTTTCCCCTTTAGGAAAAGGGGAGTACAGGGGAATTTTGTTTTCCTGGATTGTCATTCCCAACGATTTCGAGTGAGCGAGAAATCGCATCACTTACCTCATCTTTATAGTCTGTCATTCTGAACTTGTTTCAGAATCTCGTTTTCATCCTTGTCTTTCCATATTTGGCCCTCCCCTTAGAAAAAGGCTTGTCGCGGTGACATACATAGCATGGCACGGGCTCTCACCACCTTCCGCGCGCCCTTAAACATATCCGTCATCCTAGGCCCTGTCCCGGACTTGATCCGGGATTGATTCAGGATCTAAATCTTTTGCCCGTGTTTTTCGATCTTTCAATCCCCCCTTAGAAAAAGGCCTGTCGCGGCGAAGCATTAGCGAAGCCGGAGGGGTAAGGGGGGATTTATCCTTCTTCTGTCATTCCCAACGATTTCGAGTGAGCGAGGAATCGGACGCCGCTACCTACTGCACAAACGTTCATCCAGTACCGCTCGCAACTTACCATCTTTAGCATCAAGGCTTGTATCGGGAATCCACTTCCACAAGTAATCCATCAAGAGTTCTTTGTCATTGCGAGGGAGCGCCTTTCGCGACCGCGGCAATCTCATCTTTCCCCCCTTAGAAAAAGGGGGAGCAATTCCGACCGAGGGAGGAATTGAACGCCTTCGCTTACCTTCTCAGCGTTCATTTAATACAGCGCGTCTCCGGAATCGAAGTAAAACGGGGGGATTTAATTTTCTGTCATTCCCGAATGCTTTTACCTGCCGCGGCGCTTGTCGGGGCAAAGCTTGGCGAAGCCTGAAAGCTTTAGCGAAGCCGGTCCGGAACCCAGCACGCCACGCGTGTACGAATCCGACGTCGCGGCGCTCAGCCGCGACACCACCCTTCCATCATCTTTATTTCTGTCATTCCTGCGCAGGCAGGAATCCATTCAGTTAATTTTTTCCTTTATCCCCCCTTAGGAAAAAGGCTTACAGTTCGCTTGTGTCAGCCGCCCCCATTTCTATATACAAATTTCGTTCCCGGAGTGATATTATGGTAAGAGGTGCGTTATTCATTATAGCTCGTAAAAAAACAGGGGAGGTGTTGGTATGCCAAAGGTAAAAGCTAACGGCATCGAAATAAACTACGAGAAGACGGGTCAGGGCGAGCCGCTCATCATGATACCATTCCTGAGCGCCGACAACGCCTGCTACGCCTTTCAAATCCCGGAGTATTCGAAGAGCTTCGAGTGCATTTCGATAGATCCGCGCGGCGTCGGCGAAACGGACAAGCCCGAAGGGACGTACTCGATGGAGCTCTTCGCCGACGACGTGGCCGCGCTCATGGACGCGCTCGGAATCGAAAGCGCACACGTCATGGGCGTATCTCTCGGAGCGGCGACGGCGCTCTGGCTCGCGGCGAAATACCCGCGCAAGGTAAAGTCGCTCTCGTCACACAGCGGATGGACGAAGTCCGACCCGTTCCTTAAAGTCGTGGTCGAGGGCTGGCGCGTCACGGCGCAGGCGCTCGGAAATGTCGCCGAGGCGGTGATCCTGGGGATATTCCCGTGGTGCTTCACGCCCGGGCTTTACGCCGCAAAGCCCGATTACATACAAGCGCTCTCGGATTTCGTCAGGGGGAGGCCCGTTCAGCCCGTCGAGGCGTTTTTAAGACAGTCCGACGCAGTGCTCACGCACGACTGCGAGTCCGTCCTCGGGAATATAACCGCCCCGACGCTGATAACCTTCGGCGAGTACGACATGGTCACGTCGATGCGCTTCGCCGACAGGATGACGAGCGGAATCAGGAATTCGGAGCTCCTCGTTTTCAAGAACTGCGCCCATGCCGCCCTCTACGAGAGCACGGACGAGTTCAACAGAAAGACGCTCGACTTTCTCACGCGTCACTCGGGCTAGGCCGAGGAACGCACGATAGCCGGGGCTATTCCCGGTTCTCCCGGTAGGGCGGCGTAAGACGTCTTAGTCCGGAGGAGCGCGTCTATTCGGCCTGAAGCCGTGTAGACGGTAACGGCGGGCATAGAAAGGCGGTGATTCACCGTATCCGGCAGATTGCGTACCAAATCCGCGCCGACTGCGCTAACCTCCCTTTCGCGGCCTCCTCAGCATCGGCACCACAACAGGCGAATCCCCATGCTGAATCGCCCCAAGCGCCACAAACTCATGCCTCTCGTAAAATGGAATATTCCTCGGATTGGACGATTCGAGGTACGCAGCCACGCCTTCCCGGTCGCATACGTCGAGGGCGTGCTTCATGAGCAGCGAGCCCACGCCCTTGCCCTGAAAGCGCGGATCGACGCCTATCAGCGGGAGATACCAATGCGGCTCCTTGGGATGAAAATTCCCCATCTCTTCGATGATGGCATAAACAGCCGGACGCCGCGCTTCGGACGTCGTCTCCTCGATTACGCCCACGAGAGCCTCCTCGTCGGGCCATTCGCCGGGCGGATACCAGAGCGCCGCGCCTGAAAACCCCTCCGTATAATGGGCAGTGCCGAGGCTGATAGCCCCGCCCCCGAACGCCCGCGCGAAACGCGGAAAGCTGCTCAGGTAAGCCTCGGGCGTCTCCCACGACCACCTCGTCATCGGGTCCCCCGCGAACGCGATCGTCAGCGCCGCAACCACCGCATCCTCATCCGCCTGCCCGGCTACGTTAACCCTGTCTTCCGACATTCCCCTAACCTCCTGTGCTGTTTACTTCTCGTTTAGATGAAGCGCTGATAGCATAGTTTCAACAATGCACCGGCCTACGTCTCTTCCTCTCCGAAAGAATCCGGCGAAGAATTTTAGTATTACTTTGATTTCACAATGACAATAACTAGGCTTCAAGAAGTTTTTTCTTTTTTAACGCGATCTTTAGGAGAGAGCTTTCTCGAATTAATGACCCCATTTTAAGCAAATCTAACACACGGCCATATTCATTTATTGTTTGCACGTTATAGGGATTGTGTATGAGATTTAGAATATGTTTCTCCACAAACATCTTTAATAAGCAGACCGCCATGATTGATATATCTTCGGTTTTGTGTTCATGAACGAAACCATTTCTTATTTTTCTAAAGCTCTCTAAAATGTAGAGAGTCTCATTATAGTCTTTAAATATTGACGCTGTGCGTCTAATTGTCATTTCATACTTATCGGTATTTGTTAGGTATTCGAGCGTAGACCACAATTGAAGATAAGTAGAACCATAATCCTTTTTATCAAGCGCCCTAATGTATCTTATAAGACTTTCACATGCATGGGATGAGACTTTTGATGTTTTTGTAATCTTACGAAGGAAATAGGGGAGTTTATTAATGCCTTTCATATGACGAGATAAATTTTGTGGAGCAACATCATTTGTAAAATCTTCCAAATCATAACTATTCAAGGCTAAGCTACCGTCTGGCTTGTGCAATGTTACCAAGGGGCCTATGAATACTTTGTGAAGAGGCTTAATCTCGGGCGTAAAGTCCCAGAATCTAATAGAACCAAAATTAATAATCATGTTTAATGCTGCGCGAAAAATATTAAGTGCGGCGTAACTCTTATCCCGTGCTTCGAATTCACAGCGCGCAAGAGTTTTGAGTACTATGGGCTGGAAATGTAGATTGGGCTCTTCAACTTTCAAATATTTAATATCTTGCTCTATTCTTTCTCGATTATATTTCCCAACTTTCGGATTAAACATCATTTGAACATCAGACACCGTCAAAGACTTAAAAGGGAAGGAATTCTCTAATTGTATGTGCGTAAACAAATGAAATTCAGTTTTATCTTTGTCGAGGTATTCTTTTTCAAGACTCCTTATCTCATCGATGAATTCATCTACAGTAATTTTATTTCTTTCACGAGTTTTAAATATTATTTTATTGAGCATTCTCCTTTTTTGGGTTTGTGGTATCGGTGAGTTAAAATCAATAAAGGATAGAAGAACTCCTCTCCACAATTCAGCAGGGAAAGCGTCATATGTTATCTTTCCCTCTTTAATCTTACGGGCTTTATTCAACCCTTTTAGAGCAAGAGTCAGATTTTTCTTAAGGGATTCTTCGGATTTTGCCACTTCTAAATGAAGCCGAATTTTTTATAAACAATCAAGATATAGATTAACTTAAGACTAATTTTCCCTCACCCGCACTCCCCGCAAATCCCATGCAGATACAGCCTCCGCGAATCCACGCGGACCCCGTCCAGGCTCGATTTCTCCGGATCGAGCTCGTAGCCGAGCTCCCTGAAGTAAACGTCCATCACCTTCCCGCACCTGTCGCAGACGAAGTGATGGTGCTCTTCGAGGTTCGTGTCGTACCTCGTCGACGGCCCCCCGATGTCGAGATGCGTAAGGAGCCCCGCTTCGACCATCTGCTCCATGTTCCTGTAGACGGTCGCCGGCGAGAGCATCGGGTAATCGACGCTCGCCTTCCTGTATATGTCGTCCACGGTCAGGTGCTGGTCGGCGTCCGCCAGGATGCTGAATATGGCCATCCTCTGCGGCGTCAGCTTGAGCCCCTTTTCCCTGGACTTGTCTACCAGCATTTCGAGCCTGTGGGCCCTTTCCGTATGCGTCCTTTTCATGACACTATATTGTACCCGCGTCCGTACAAATTGTAAATGCGATAATTATCCGGATAAGAGTAATTATCACTTGATAATAATTCACAACCAGCTAAGCTTTATTATTGCGATATAATTACGGAAAAAACAAATAAAAGGGGGCAAAACAATCATGCTAAACATAGGGATAGACGACAAGAACAGAGACCAGGTCGGCAAGATTCTAAATAGAGTTCTCGCCGACGAATACGTCCTCTACACGAAAACGAGGGGCTACCACTGGAACGTCGTAGGCCCGCAGTTCAACGACCTTCACAAGTTCTTCGAGGCCCAGTACGAAGAGCTCAGCGACATCGTCGACGACGTCGCCGAAAGGGCGAGGACGATAGGCGTAAACTCCCTCGGCTCTCTCCAGGAGATGGTCGACAACAAGACGCTCGAAGAGGACACCACCAAGGGCACCGACGCAAAGCACATGGTGAGGTCCTTACTCTCCGACCACGAAGCCATCGTCCGGAAGCTGCGTGTCGATCTCGAAAAGGCCGCCGACAAGTATAAGGACATCGGCACCAACGACTTCCTCACCGGGCTCATGGAAAAGCACGAGAAGATGGCGTGGATGCTGAGGTCCTATCTCGAAGACTAAGATTCACTCTGTCGGATTCCGGGTAGAAGCGCCGGCCCGGCGGGCTGGCGCTTCGCATCCATATCCCTCTACGCCGACGCGCTACGGCGCGGAAGCAGGCACGGTTACCGCGTCCATCCTCTATTTGGTATAATAAACGTGGACAAGAACCGCCCCGCCCTTCCGGCTGGAGACCGCCGGCCCGGGCAAGGAGAAATACTATGGGAATGAAAAAGGTTATCGGCATTAAAAAGGACGAGCCCGACCAGGGCGTAACACTCAAAAAAATCGAAAAAGACAGGCCGGTGAAATCCGAGCTCACGGAAGAAGAGGTTTTCTATGCGCTGATGAACGTCTACGACCCGGAGATACCCGTCAGCATCGTCGACCTCGGGCTAATATACGACGTTCAGATTTCCTCGGGCAACAACGTCAGCATCAAGATGTCCTTGACAACGCCGGGCTGCGGCATGGGCGCTATGATAGCGAGCCAGGCCGAGCAGGCCGTGAAGGATATAGGCGCCAACAACGTTCTCGTCGAAGTCGTGTGGGACCCGCCATGGAACCCCGACATGATGTCCGACGAGGCCCGGCAGAAGCTCGGAATCGCCTGACCCGGCACAAATCTCACACAAGGAGCGTGGAACAATTTAATGGAGCTCAGCCCCGAGGGAATCCGGAGCGCCCTCAAAACGGTCAAGTACCCCGGATTTACAAGAGACATCGTATCTTTCGGCATAGTAAAAGACATTAAAGTCGCTGGGAGCAGCGTGGAAATCTCCCTCGTCCTCCCGAAGCCCGACAGCAAGCTCGAATCCGAGATAACCGAATCCGTCAGGAACAGGATTCTCGAAACCCCCGGCGTCGGAGACGTCAGCATCCGCATAGCCGCGAGGGAGCCCAGGCCCGCCCCCGGGCAGGGGCCGGCCCGGGCCGAAGCCCAGTCGAAGCTCCCCAAAGTGAAGTACTACATCGCAGTCGCGAGCGGTAAGGGCGGCGTCGGGAAATCGACGGTCGCCGTCAACCTCGCCGTCGCCATAGCGAAGAAGCGGAAAAACGTCGGCCTCATGGACGCCGATATCTGGGGCCCGAGCCTTCCCATAATGCTCGGCGTGAAAGACAGGCCCCACGCGACCGAGCAGAACAAGATCGTCCCGCTCGAAAAATACGGCCTCAAGCTCATATCCATTGGCTTTCTCATAAGCGACGACGAAACCGTCATCTGGCGCGGGCCGATGGTGCATGGCGCGATAAAGCAGTTCATAGAAGACGTCGAATGGGAAGACACCGAATACCTCGTCATAGACCTCCCGCCGGGAACGGGCGACGCGCAGCTGTCTATAGTCCAGACAGCACCCCTCAGCGGCGGTCTGATAGTCACGACTCCGCAGGACGTCGCGCTCGTAGACGTCAAGCGAGGGGTCAACATGTTCCGTAAGCTCAACGTCCCGATCCTCGGCATCGTCGAGAACATGAGCTACCTCGACGTCCCCGGCGCAGAGCCCGTCGATATATTCGGGCGCGGCGGCGGAAGGCGCATGGCCGAGAAATTCGAGGTGCCTTTCCTCGGCGAGATACCGCTCGACCCGCGCATCAGGAAGGGCGGCGATTCGGGCGTACCCATAGTCATGTCGGATCCCGACACGGCTGCCGGAAAGGCGTTCGACGCCCTCGCGGACATTATCCTCGAAGCCGTCGAAAGCTCCGGGAAATGACGCCCGGTGCCTGCCGGGCAGCCCTCGAAACGGCTTGACGAAACCCTTCGGATGATTATTTTATGAGTATAAAAACCATCCACAAGGAGGGATTACCATGAGGAATTTAAGGACTTTCGATCCTTTAAGAGACTTCGGCTCCCTTCAGGAGCGCATCAACAGGCTTTTCGACGATACGCTCAGGGCATCCGAAGGGGACGAGGAGCTTATGAGAGGGGCGTGGGCGCCGGCAGTGGACATTCACGAAACGGAGGACGGCTACGCGGTTACGGCCGACCTCCCCGGAGTGAAGAAAGAGGACATCGAGGTAGACCTCAAAAACGGCACTCTCACCATCAAGGGTGAAAAGAAATTCGAGGAAAAGACCCCGAAGGAGAATTTCATCCGCATCGAGAGGTCTTACGGGAAATTCGTCAGGAGCTTCGTCCTCCCGAATAACGTCGAGCCCGAGAAGATCAAGGCCGTTTTCAGGGACGGGACTCTCGAGCTCCAGATACCCAAGAAGGAAGAGGCGAAGCCCAAGCAGATCAAAATTGACGTTAACTGAGTTTGTGGCTATTCTGTCCCTGACCGGCGCCGGCCGGGGACAGAACAGCCCTCCGTATACATATGGCGACGACAACTAAAGACTATTACAACATCCTCGGCGTATCCAAAACCGCCACAAAAGAAGAGATCAAGAAGGCCTACAGGGCGCTTGCGAGGAAGTACCATCCGGACTTAAACCCCGGCAACAAGGAATACGAAGAGAAGTTCAAGGAAATCCAGGAAGCGAACGAAGTCCTTTCGAACGAAGAGAAGCGAAAGGCCTACGACATGTTCGGCAGCGCCGAGTTCAGGCCCGGCGGCAGGACGACATGGCGGCGCGCAGGCGACGCACCGGGCGGCGCGCCCGGCGGGGGCAGTCGGCAGTACGAATACACCTACAGCGGCGACGACTTCCCCGGCTTCGAAGAGATATTCAAGGACATATTCGGATTCTCCGGCGGCGAGGCGAGGCAGTCGAGATCGAGGACCGAAGGCTTCCGCGACCTCTTCAACAGCGCCCGCGAGAGAACGGCACGCACGAGGGACATCGAGCACCAGCTAGAGATTGATTTCGACACCGCGATAAAAGGCGGCGTCAGAGACATCTCCATCAGCCGCCAGAGAGAGGGCGGCGCCGCGGATATGGAGCAGTTGACGGTAAAGATACCGGCCGGCGTCGACAACGGCTCCCGGATACGCGTAAAGGGCAAGGGCGAAGCCTCTGGCGGCGCCCAGGGCGACCTTTACCTGAGAATAAAGGTAAGGCCCCACCCGATTTTCAGGCGTAAGGGCGACGACATATACCTCGAAGTGCCCGTCTCCATATACGAGGCCGCGCTCGGAAAGAAGATAGACGTTCCGACCATAGACGGCCCGGCGGAGATGACTCTTCCCGCCGGAGTGCAGAACGGCGCGAAGCTCAGGCTCAAGGGAAAGGGCGTCACGAATCTCAAGACGAAGGCCCGGGGCGATCAGTATGTCGAGATAAAGCTCGTCATGCCCGACAAGATAACGGAAGACGAAAAGAAAAAATTCGAAGAGCTCGAAAAGGCCCGGCCCTATAACCCGAGGACCAGGTTCGAGAGATACATGAAGTAAACGGGCGCTGCGTGATGCGGCCCCTGCCCGGAAAATACCACACAAGGAGCGAACGGAGAAATGGGTAACGAAGACAACAAAAAACAGTCGCCCGGAGAGTTCAGGCTCGACTTTTCGGCGTTCATACTATCGCTTAACGCCTCTTCGCTCATACACCTGGGCGAAATCCCCGACCCTCAGCTGAGGGAAAGGCACGTCGACATATCCGCCGCGAAGCACACTATCGACATCCTGGAAATTTTAAAGGAAAAGACGGCAGGGAATCTCGACGAAGGCGAGGACAAGCTCCTCGACGACATACTCTACAACCTCAGGCTGAAATACGTCCAGCACTCCCAGGGCAGATAACCGCCCCTCACGCCTCGCCGGTCACAGCCTTTTTGTGCTCAGGGCGGCCCCTCAGAACCTCGTAGGTATTTGCAACGACTGTATCGACGCCTTCCTGACCGACCGCCTTCTTCAGCACGGATAATCCGTCAGACACGACAGGGGTCCTGTGCTTCGTAGAATGGGCGTCCGATGCGACGAAGTGCACGGCCCCCAGCTTCGCAAGCTCCACCGAGCACTTTTTCGCCGAGTCCCCGAACCCGCCCGTAAGGCTCCCGGCGGTTATCTGAACCAGAGCGCCCATGCTCACGAAATCGAGAATCCTCCTGGGCGAGCTTTGAAACTCGCGGTTCCTTTCCGGGTGCGCCATAACGGCCTTCTTGCCCTGCGTCTCTATGCCGAAAATGACCTCTTCGAGCCCCATCGGAAGCGAATAAAACGGTATCTCTATAAGGACGAACTCACCCTCGGCGAGCGCGAGTATCTTCCCGTCGGAGAGGACGCGCGGAAGGTCGGGAATTATCCCTATCTCCATGCCCGGATAAGCAGTAAAATCTATCCTTTCCGCCCGGAGCCTCTTGTTCATTTCTGCGACGAGAGAGATCACAGTCTCCGGGGCGGGCTCCCATGTCGTCCCCTGTATCCAGTGCGGCGTCATGACGGCTCCCGTCATACCGTCCGCAACGGCGATCCTCGCCATCTCCATCGTCTCTTCCCAGCTTTTCGAGCCGTCGTCTATGTTCGGAAGGAAGTGGCAGTGTATGTCTATCATTCTGACAATTATATCTGACTGTCGGTGGCCGTAAACTATTCTTATTTTACAGGCATTTCCGCCGTCATTATAATTTAGAGCGTTCGCGCGGAAAGGTTTATGCGAAGGAGCCCCATTAATGCCGATAGAGATTGACGAGATACTGAAGAAAATAGCGGGGAAGCGCGTACTGGTAGCGGGCGACCTCATGCTCGACCGCTACGTCAGGGGAACTGCCGAGAGGATATCCCCCGAAGCGCCCGTGCCCGTTCTGAAAGTAATAGAGGAAACGTCGTCCCCCGGCGGGGCCGGAAACGTCGCGCTTAACCTCCTCGGCCTCGGCGCCCGCGTCGAAATAGCCGGTGTCGTCGGTAACGATCCCGAAGGAAAGGCGCTCGTCCAGGAGCTCAAGGACAGCGGCGCGGGGACGTCTGCCATCGTGATGGACCCCGGAAGGCCGACGACGACCAAAACGAGGCTCGTCTCCGGCACCTCGCAGATAGCCCGTATGGACAGGGAAACGTCTGCCCCGCTCCCGAATAATATCGAGAAAATACTCGCGGGCTCCATAAAAAAAACCATTTCTAAATTTAGACCCCACGCCGTGATTATTTCCGACTACGATAAGGGCTCTGTCACGGAGAGCCTCGTCAGGGAGATAGTAAAAATCTCCGGCAAGGCGGGCATATTCGTCTCCGCCGACCCCAAGGGGCTCGACTATTCGAAGTACGTCGGAGTCGACGCTATAACCCCCAATCTCGGGGAGGCCGAGTCCGCGGCTGGAATCAAGATCACGAACGAAGCCTCACTCAAAAAAGCCGCAGAAAGGCTCCTCGACATAACAGGGGCCTACGCCGCTGTGATAACTATGGGCGGGAAGGGAATGAGCTATTTTTCGTCCGACGGCGAGCACGGCTCCGTGCCGTCACTAGCACGTGAGGTGTTCGACGTCACCGGGGCCGGCGACACGGCCGTGAGTGTATTCACGCTCGCCTACGTTTCGACGGGCGACCTCGAAGCGTCGGTGACGGTAGCCAACGCGGCGGCGGGGATAACAGTCGGCAAGAGCGGCGCGGCGTCTGTAACGCCCGGCGAAATGCTCTCCCACTTCCGGGCGGCGGGCGAGGAAGATTCATCCCGCCTGAAGACCCGAAAGGAGCTTGCGAAGATACTCTCCGTGCTCCGGGCGCGCGGCAAAAAGGTCGTCTTCACCAACGGCTGCTTCGACCTCTTCCACGCCGGGCACCTTCGCCTCCTGAACGACGCCCGGAAGTGGGGCGACATCCTCGTCGTCGCGATAAACAGCGACGCCTCCGTCGCGAGGCTGAAGGGCAAGGGACGGCCCTACGTGGCCGAGAGCGGAAGGGCCACCCTCCTCTCTTCGCTCGGATGCGTCGATTACGTCACCGTCTTCGGCGAAGACACCCCGCTCGAGCTGATAAAGGAGCTCCGGCCGGACGTGCTGGTGAAAGGCGGCGATTACAAGCCCGAAGAAGTCGTCGGAAAGGAAATCGTCGAAGCAAACGGCGGCGAAGTGAAGATAATCCCCCTCGTCGACGGCCTTTCCACTTCATCCATAGCCAGGAGAATTAAAAGAGACAGGGGGAAATGAGATTTGATTTACGGGACGCGCATCAATGAAGATGAATAATGTCATTCCCGAGTGCCTTAATCGGGAATCCACATCAATCATCTGTCGCGGCGCTCAGCCGCGACACCACCCTTCCGTCATCTTTTAATCCGTCATCCTGAACTTGTTTCAGGATCTATCTGTTTCTGTCATTCCCAACGGTTCCGAACGAGCGCAAGAACCGGACGCCGTCACAGTACCACACAAGCGTTCATCCAGTACCGCTCGCAACTTACCATCTTTAGTATCAAGGCTTGTATCGGGAATCCACATCAATCATCTGTCGCGGCGCTCAGCCGCGACACCACCCTTCCGTCATCTTTTAATCCGTCATCCTGAACTTGTTTCAGGATCTATCTGTTTCTGTCATTCCCAACGATTTCGAGCGAGCGAGGCAGGCCACGCCTGCAGGAAACCGGCGTAGCAGCGACAGAGAACTTTCCACCTACTGCGCGACTCAACATGCTGTCATTCCCGAGTGCCTTTACTTGCCGCGGCGGAGGCTCGCGCCGAAGCCGGGTCGGGAATCCAGTCTTTGTCTTTGCTTTTCATCCCCCCTTAGGAAAAGGGGGGTACGGGGGGATTTATATTTACACAGCCATTACGACAGCTCGGTGTC
>CAZUDM010000016.1:65288-67524 GCA_964618635.1 uncultured Spirochaetia bacterium | reverse complement strand
AACGAAGCCGTGCTCCAGTTCCGGAGAGCCAGCGAGCGCATCCCGGCGGACGACGGCCTCGAAGAGAGATTCGAGCTCCCGCAGCGAACACTCGTCGTAAGCTGCCCCGTCAGGATGGACGACGGCACGATAAAGGTGTTCAGCGGATACAGGGTTCAGCACAACCAGACGCTCGGGCCCTACAAGGGCGGGATACGCTACCACCCGGAAGTGGACATGGGCGAGGTCGCGGCGCTCGCGATGACGATGACGTGGAAGTGCGGGCTGGCGGAGCTCCCGTTCGGCGGGGCGAAGGGAGGCATTGCGGTCGATCCCGGGAAGCTCTCGCAAACCGAGCTCGAAAGGCTCACGCGGAGGTACACCGCCGAGATACTGCCCATAATCGGCCCGAACAAGGACATCCCCGCGCCCGACCTCGGCACGAACCCGCAGGTGATGGCGTGGATAATGGACACGTACAGCATGTCGCAGGGATTTACAGTTCCGTCCGTCGTTACGGGAAAGCCCGTCCTCATCGGCGGCTCGCTCGGGCGAGAGGAAGCGACTGGCTTCGGCGTCGCTTACGTAACCGAGGACGCGCTCGCAAGATTCAGGAAGCGCTCGGAGGACGTGAAGGTAGCGATACAGGGGTTCGGCAACGTCGGGACGTACACTGCGCTTAAGCTGAGGGACCTCGGAATAAAGGTCGTCGCCGTGAGCGACGTGAAGGGCGGGATATACAACCCGGAAGGACTCCCGGTGGACGAGATCGTCGAGATCGTCAGGCGGAAGGGATTCGTCACCGACCACTCCGGCGGCGAGAAGATAACCAACGAGGAGCTTCTTACGCTCGAATGCGACGTGCTCATACCGGCTGCCCTCGGGCGCGTGATACACAAGGACAACGCGCCGATGCTTAAATGCAAAATGGTCGTCGAGGGCGCGAATAACCCGACGACTGCCGAGGGCGACGACATACTCCGGGAGCGCGGCATACTCGTCGTGCCGGACATTCTGGCCAACGCCGGCGGGCTCATAGTCTCCTACTTCGAGTGGGTGCAGGGGCTACAGGAATATTACTGGTCGAGGGACGTCGTTCACGACGAGCTCAAGAAGCGGATGAAATCCACGTTTATAAGGGTTGCGGATTACGCGGAGCAGGAAAAAATCCCCATGCGTCTCGCGGCGCTAGAGCTCGGGATAGACCGCGTCGCGCGGGCGAAGAAGCTACGGGGGCTGTATCCCTGACGCGGGATGCGAGCCCCGCACGTTGCGGAACGTTGTTTAAGCGCCAGACCTGGCCGTTAAGCCGTCCTTCTTCTCCTGAGCGCGAGCATTCCGAAAGCGGCAAGCATCAGCGCCGTCGCTATCATTCCCCATTCCGACATCGTGGGGATGTTCGTAACGACTGGTCCCGGCGGCCCAGGCGCTGCAAAGCGGATATTCAGAATACCCTCGGTATTGTTGGTGGGATCGACTGTATTCGAAAGGTTGATCCTCGTAATCGCTTCGTCTGAAGTGACGCCGACGAAGGTGCCAAACGCGCTCGAAACGGGAACCGATGTCGAGCCGATGAGTGCATCGCCTACCCCGAAAACCTGTATCGTCATTTGATCGCTGCACGGGCCGCCCTGGACCATACAACCGGCCAGGAATCCCGCCCGGGTCGTGTCCGGTTCGGAAAAGAGTATATCGAGAGTGTCGGTGAACGTATTACTGGCCAAGGGGCCCTGCGGGTTGGCATTTGCTGCGAAGTTGGCCCCGAATACAAGCATAGCGCCGTTATTGGGACCGGGATTGTCAGAAAAGGATATTCCCGGAAGTATCTGGCCCGGTGTGAAGCAGCCGTCATTCGAGCTGGCGTCAACCGGTGCATTGCAAACTATGAAGTCCCCGGGCGGAGCCGGGGCGCTCAGGAAATTCTGAAAATCGAGGTCCGGGTTATCCGACAGAAACTGGGCTTCGTTGGATGAAAAAATCACCTGTGCGGATGCAGAAAATGCCGGAATTACGAATGCTAAAATTAAAACCGGAACTGATAAAGCCAGGTTTTTCATTGTGCCGTGTCGCAACATTTTCCATCCTCCATTATTAATGGAATAACTTATTTTACGACATGCTGCTGCAACTTTCCAGTGTGGTCGGATTGTTTTATCGAGAGGCCTGATGTCGTGTACGGAGCCATAGACAGTGTTCGAGTCCGGAGAATGCGCACGTAGCGTGTTTTTCAACGCAGCAATATCGGAGATGTGAATCA
>CAZUDM010000016.1:0-65188 GCA_964618635.1 uncultured Spirochaetia bacterium | reverse complement strand
GTACGACATCGATCTCGACATGCAGCTTACCGTCATAAAGAAGGACAAAGACTGAGCCGCACCGTCATATTCGGGCGGTGTCCGAAGAAATGTCATTAGTAAAAAAGGGCCGGATATCCGGCCCTTTTTATTTCACGTTCCCGATATATGAGAAAGCGTAATCGGCCGCCGGCCCGGACACGTAGTGTCGTTTTTCGACGTAGCACATTCGGAGGCTCATGCACGGTAAGCGCCTCAGGTGAAATAGGAACAGGGCTGCTACTTCGGTTTCCTGCGCACGTGGTGCGCTTTTCGACGAAGCGATGTTGGAGATTTAAATACAGGTCGCGCGACGGGTGCCAAAACGCCGGTGCTGCTATGCCGGTTTCCCGTGGACGTGGTCCGCTTTCGACAGAGCGAGGATAAAGATGAAAGCAGCGTGCGCGCGGCGTCGGCTAATAGCGCTGTCTTCGCTACGTCGATCGCCTGTACGCGCGGCGTGCCAAAAGTTTTAGGTTTCGGCCCGGCCGTGGAGTAGTCTTGTAAAAAGGAGGTGAAGATATGAAATATGCAATATCGGCGCTCATGCTCACAGCCGTATTTTTCGCGGCCGGGGTTTCTCGTGCGGACAGGGACGCGACCACCGCCGAGACGGCCTCAGTGGCCGAGGCCCTGAGGGAAGACGGATGCGTGCTCTCCGAAGAGGTGGAAGTCGACGGCAAGGGAGTCTTCGAGGCGGACGGCGTCGCGTGCGAGGACGGAAATTACGACGTAGAGCTCGACGCGGAGTTTAACGTGCTGACGAAGGTGAAAAACCCGCCGGACGGGGCTCCGAATTGAGCCATCCGGCGCATGAAGTTTGATAATCCGGGATTTTCTTATAGAGTAATGCCTGAGAGACAGTTTTAAAACGGGATGTCGGCCCGGTCGAGCAGACCTCTCCCGTACCAGTGAAAGAGAAAATGCCCGGAGACAGCCCTTCAGAACCGTCGCATTCGGCGTTACCCGTCGCTCCCGCATTGGAGCGTGAGGTCTCGCGCGGACGGCGCCTGCGCCGGAATCCGATAATCGACATGGGCACGGTGAGGATCGCGCTCCTGGCCGTCGCCCTCGGCGTCGTCGGGGGCTTCGTCGCCCAGGCCTTGACGGCCCTCATAGGACTCATCACGAACATAGCGTTTTACGGCCGGCTGTCCACCGAATTCGTATCTCCCGCTGGTAACCAGCTCGGAATCTTCGTCGTTCTGGTTCCTGTAGTCGGCGGCCTTATAGTCGGCTTCATGGCCCGCTACGGCTCCCAGGCGATAAGGGGGCACGGCATCCCCGAGGCGATGGAGCAGGTGCTCATGAACCGGAGCCGTATTCAGCCCCGCCTCACATTCCTGAAGCCCGTATCGTCGGCCATAGCGATCGGGACGGGCGGCCCGTTCGGGGCGGAAGGGCCGATCATCGCAACGGGCGGGGCTTTCGGCTCTCTTCTCGGCCAGCTCCTCCGGACGACGGACGACGAGCGGAAAACCCTTCTCGCGGCCGGCGCCGCCGCAGGCATGGCGGGGACGTTCGGAAGCCCCGTTGCCGCCGTGCTGCTCGCAGTCGAACTGCTGCTCTTCGAGTTCAGGGCGCGCTCGCTCATTCCCGTCGCCCTCGCGAGCGTCGCCGCGACTGTCGTGAGAATATCGTTTATCGGAACCGACCCGATCTTCGCCATGCCCGACATCGCGGCGCCGGGCATAGCGGCCATATGCATTTACGTTATCCTGGGCGCAGTGATCGGCCTCGCGGCGGTATTCGTAACGAGGGCGGTTTACGGTCTCGAAGACCTTTTCGCGAAGCTTCCCGTACACTGGATGTGGTGGCCCGCCATAGGAGCCGTGGCAGTAGGCGTGGTAGGGTATTTCGCGCCGGACACGCTCGGCGTCGGATACAACATCATCGACGATATTCTTTCCGGTGGGATTGCCGGAAAGGCGCTCATAGTTCTATTCATCCTTAAATTCGTTTCGTGGTCGATAGCGCTTTCGAGCGGTACGTCGGGCGGGACGCTGGCCCCTCTTTTCACTATCGGCGGCGGGCTCGGCGCCGCGCTTGGCGCGGGGGTAGCCGTGCTCCTGCCGGCCGCCGGAATCGACCCCAACGCGGCCGCGCTCGTCGGCATGGCCGCAATCTTCACCGGCGCTTCGCGGGCATTCCTCGCCTCGGTCGTGTTCGCGTTCGAAACCACCCTCCAGCCCCACGGCATACTGCCGCTCCTCGGCGGGTGCGGCGCGGCGTATCTTGTATCCGCCCTCGTGATGGAGCACTCGATAATGACCGAGAAGATAGAGAGGCGCGGGGTCAGGGTGCCCGCCGAGTACGGCATAGATATACTGTCGAGGATACTCGTCAGGGAAAGCGCGTCTTACGGAATAGTCTCTCTCGGAATCGGACAGGCTTTGGGCGACGTGCGGAGGTGGATGAATTCCGGCGTGGAAGGCAGCGGACACCAGGGCTTTCCAGTACTCGACGAGAAGGAACGCCTCGCCGGGGTCGTTACGAGGAAAGACGTTTTCACGAGCAGGCTCCCCGACGCGGCCACGTTGCCCGAGCTTCTGACGCGCCCGCCCGTGACGATATTCGAGGACGATACGCTCCGGGAGGCCGTCGATGTGATGTCGGAGAACGGCATAGGGAGGCTCCCTGTCGTGGTACGCTCGAACCCGGAGAAGGTGGTCGCGATGCTCACACGGAGCGACATAATAACGGCCAACAAGAAGCACCTCGACGAAGCCAGACGCTCCGAGAAAAACCTGCGCTGGCTCTCGACGAGGTAAAACGGCCTTTGACACGCGGCCCGGTTCGGGGGAATAATAGTCCGGGATGCGGTGTACCTCACATCGATGCCCGCCACGCGGAGGTCATGATGAAACTCGAATATCTCGTAACCCTTAACGTCGAGCTCGGCGGCAGCGGCCCCATAGGCGTCGGGCCCGGCCCCTACGGCACACGTCTCGTTTCGAACCCGGCCGGAGGGACATTCCACGGGCCGCGGCTCATGGGAAAGATACTCCCCGGCGGAGGGGACTATCTCCTCGCGGACAAGGACGGTGTCTGGCATCTCGATGTCCGGCTCGTTCTCCGGACAGACGACGGCGCGTTTATCTACGTCCAGTACTTCGGCGTTCTCGCGATGAACGAGAAGGTGAGCGAGGCGCGCGCGGCGGGGAGGCCGATGGAATTCGGGGAGACCTACTTCATGACGCAGCCCCGGTTCGAGACGGGCGATCCGAGATACTCATGGCTCAACGGTATCGTTGCGGCGGGCGAGGGACGTATAGTCCCGGGCAAGGTAGAGTACAAAATATACGCCCTCGAAAACGGCTGAAACCGGCCTTGCGATAGTTGAATTGCCGTCTTTGTCCGCGGTGGTTTTTGTCTTATTAGAGACAGTTTCTGCTGTGTGTTTTTCTACGCCCGGGCTCCTTTTTATCCCCTGGAGTCAATTAAAAACGTTCACAACTTCCTATATTTATTAAATATATTTCCGACTGGCACGCCTCTTGCACTCCTCCCACATGATTGCGTCCGAAGGGGAGCGCATCGAAGATGCAGGCGCAAAACGTGCGCCATAAACACACCTGGAGGTGAACGACATGAAGAAGGGATTAGTATTCGGCATCGCGGCTCTCGCTCTGGGATTCCTGTTCGCGGCGGATAATTCTTACGCAGACAGGAACGCGACCCCGACCGAAGCCGCAGCGATTTACGGCGCCTTGAAGGCGCAGGGATGCACCGTGACAGACGACATAGAGGTAGAGTCCGTAAGCGGCGTATACGTCATAGACGAGGACGGACCGCCGAGCCTGATGCCGGGAATTTACAAAACGGAAGCACGCTGTTTTGACGGCGAAAAGTACGACATAAAGATGGACCATCGTCTAAACATTCTGTCGAAGGAAGAAGACTGATCGGCTGACTTTTCAGTAATCAGCCCCGGGGCTCGGGAGCCCGAAGGAGGCCGTCTCCGGGGCATCTTCCACGGCATGACAAGGGGGAGCGCAGGCGGAGTCTGTTCTCCCCCTTTTTCTTTAATGTAACGCCCGGTTTTTTTCCGCTTGTACACTGCCGGGAGTCATTTCATAAAATTTCCACAGCGCCGACCGCCGAAGCGAAGCCAATCGCGGCGCGGCTGCATCTAACCTTAAACAGTTCACACGAAAATAGTTCTCCGTGGGCGCGTGTAATTGACGCGCTTTTCAGGATACAATATACGGCTTTCCGGTAACCAGATGGACGCGATCATATCCGTTAAGAACCTGAGCAAGACCTATGCCTCGGGGCAGCATGCGCTCAGGGACGTGAGCCTCGACATAAGGCGCGGGGAGATTTTCGCCCTCCTCGGCCCCAACGGCGCGGGGAAGACGACACTCATCAGCATAATATGCGGGATTGTGAACCCGAGCTCGGGGACAGTCCTCGCCGACGGGCACAATATCGTGACGGACTATAGAAAGGCGCGCTCGCTCATCGGGCTCGTGCCGCAGGAGCTGACGACTGACGTTTTCGAGTCCGTCGATGCGACGATGAATTTCAGCAGGGGCCTCTTCGGGAAGCCGCCCGACGACGCCTACATCGAAAAGGTGCTCAGGGACCTCTCGCTCTGGGACAGGAAGGATACGAAGATAATAACGCTCTCTGGCGGAATGAAGCGGCGAGTGCTGATAGCGAAGGCCCTCGCACACGAGCCGAGGATTCTCTTTTTAGACGAGCCGACGGCGGGTGTGGACGTCGAGCTAAGGCGCGACATGTGGGACATGGTGAGGCGGCTCAGGGAAAGCGGCGTCACGATAATCCTGACGACTCATTACATAGAAGAGGCCGAGCAGATTGCAGACCGCATCGGCATAATAAACCACGGCGAGATAATACTCGTCGAAGACAAGCCTACGCTCAAAAGGAAGCTCGGGAAAAAACAGCTCAGGCTGACGCTCAGGAACCCGATCTCGCAGATACCGGAAGGGTTTTCGGAGCTCAGGCTCGAGCTCACGGACGGCGGGCGGACGCTCGTATTCGAGTTCGACGCCAACGCCGGGGAAACGGGAATCGCGGGTCTCCTGAAACGCCTAGACGAGCGCGGGGTAGATTTCAGCGACGTTCACTCCACTGAAAGCTCTCTCGAAGAAATATTCGTAAACCTCGTGAGGAACGGGAATTGAACTTCTACGCTGTCAGGGCCATATACAAATTCGAGATGGCGCGCATGTGGCGGACGCTTTTTCAGAGCATCGCCTCGCCGATACTTTCGACGTCCCTTTACTTCGTCGTCTTCGGGGCCGCGATAGGCTCCCGCATAGGCGACATAGACGGCGTCACGTACGGGGCCTACATCGTGCCCGGGCTCGTTATGCTGACGCTCATGAGCGAGAGCATATCGAACGCCTCCTTCGGGATATACATGCCGAGGTTCGCAGGGACTATATACGAGCTGCTGTCCGCGCCGGTGTCGAGCATGGAGGCGATACTGGGATACGTCGGCGCGGCGGCGTCGAAGTCCGTCATACTCGGAACGCTCATACTCGTCACGGCGCGCGTCTTCGTGCCGTACGAAATCCAGCACCCGCTGTGGATGATCGGGTTCCTGATACTGACGGCCGTCACGTTCAGCATGTTCGGATTCATAATCGGCATATGGGCCGACGGGTTCGAGAAGCTGCAGATAGTGCCGCTGATGATCGTTACGCCGCTCACGTTCCTCGGGGGTAGTTTTTACTCGATTCACATGCTGCCGCCATTCTGGCAGAAGGTTACGCTCTTTAACCCCGTCGTCTACCTAATAAGCGGGTTCAGGTGGAGCTTTTACGGCGTCTCGGACGTTAACGTCAGGATAAGCCTCGGCATGACCCTCCTCTTCCTCGTCATATGCATTGCGCTCGTCTGGTGGATATTCCGGACGGGGTATAAGATAAAGAATTGATGAAGATGCTCTCATATATAGATATTAAGCTTTGAAATAAGACGGTGGATTTTCAGCATAATAAGTTTCAATCTTATTTTTGTCTTGAAAATCAAACATATTCGTAATATTTACGTGAGTTGTAACTTGACTCGTCGGATCGCTAATGTTCTTACTAATTAAGCCAGTCAGCATAAAAGGTATCTTTTTAAATAATATTCTTTCACACTTGTCCTGATCGTTGTTAAACATACGTTCACAACAACTTTTCACGCATGACCATGCCCTTTGAAAAAAATCCGTTCGTTCTTGATACGATCTCCACATAAATATCATCCATATTTGAGCAATTCTTTCTTCTGAATCTTCCTTATTAAATGAGTACGAAAAGGTTGGCAGGTACATGCAATTAATTACTATCTCGTAAATGGATTTTCTTTCAAAATCTCTAGCTATCCTTTCATTTTTCAAGATCATTACCCATAGATCAGTTGCCATATGTATAAGAGACTTACTTTTTAATTCAGCATCACCAAATTGTTTAAAAAAGGCATTGAATGTAGCATCCCCTTTTAAGTCATCAGAAAGATGTGTTACACCTTTAATACTAAGAATATATTGAAGCCTTTCAAACAAATGAGTAGAATTGAATTGCACGAATCTGAAATTCCTTTGTATCATTTGTGATAATAATTCGGCTTCTTGATTCTTAGAAATTATCTTCTTTACCTTCAATCGATGTATAAAACTCAATGTGGAGAATGCCCTAATTTTATTTTCTTTTATTGACCAATACCGCGAAAGGTATTCATCGGAATAAAGAGTCGCACCTAGATTTTTAGATAGCCTCATAGCTTGATAATCAGGGTCATCTTCAAAAATTTCTGGGATGCCAGTATTAGTTTTCACCCATAATTTTCCCTGAGATAATTCAAAATTATCATTTATGTATGTATCATTATGGGTTCTTAAAACCCTAATCTTGCCTCGATTCTCTATCCTCCAATCTTCTAATTTCTTTGCAATGGGATGTACGCCATATGGAGCATAAAGTGATTTATCAATTACGATTTTTGTATGATACGGTACATAAATCTGTTTAAATTCATCTGGGAATAAACTTAGCAACTCCAATTCGTAAAGCGTAAGCAAAGCCGTGAGATCTATACATACCTCCTTGGCTTCTAATGCAAAAACGTTTTCCTCATCTAAATCAGTTGCGCCATCCCATATATGTATAGCATGGGAATAATCATTTGAATTAATACATATGTTCCAGAACATGAAAACAGAATCTGATTCTCTTAATAGTTTTGCTCTCATTGTAATAAACCAAGGCATTGACCTTGAAGTAAACTGGAAAGGAACCGCTCCTAAGACATCTTCGACAACGAGTTTAAACATTTCCGCTAGCAATTCATTTAGAAAATCCTCACCCTCGAGCCCTTCCGGTATTGTTATGGCCCTAAAGATTTTTGATTCTGGAAATTGAATTTTAAATTTTTCTAATCTTTCTCGGAATTCTTCCACCCAAGACTTTATTTCATCATCTGTATCTGAATCGAGATGCGGCGAAAACATAAACATCATCAAGTACGAAGCTTCTGCCTCAGAATCATCTTTTATAGTTTTACCAAATTCGACAGCATGCCTCATTATATCTTTGGGGGGATCTTGTCGTCTAAGTTTGAGATGCCATAGTTGACAATGCAGTAGTCCTTTTTCGGTTGAATCCTGACTTTTGCTTAAGGCTGAATGAAACAGTCTTATAGCGTCATCAATTCTCCCGGTGTTTACAGCAAGTGCAGCTGTACTGCGCAATACTTCAAAACTTTTTCCTGCTTTGGCAGTATATTCTTGAAGTAATTTAAATGCGGTTTCGTCATCCCCTTTTTTCATGTAGGCATTTGCTTTCTCACATATAAATCTGTAGTCAGAAGGAAAACGGATTTCCGCTTTAGTAAAAATATCAACGGCTTCATCAGTGAGATCTAAATTCATATACGCATTACCTAGAAGGTAAAACTCCTCCGGCATTAACTGTCTCACAGCAGTAATAGTTTCAATTGATTCCTTTATCTCTTTAGCATAACTATTCGCATCTGTGCCCAATTCAATTATAAATTTGGTTAATATTTCCTCGTCATCAGGGAAAGTTTTAAGGGCTCTTCTGTAAATAGATAGAATTTCTTCTTTCGGTTTTCTATTTTTATGAGCGATAGATGCTTCTGTAATGAAAGCCTGTTTCGCCAAGCTTGAATCATTTCGCATTATTTCTATTTGTCTGCTTGATTCTTCGTAGGAACCAAGCTCAAATAAAGATACAGACGCTAATTCTCGTGACAGCCCTTCTTCTTCTTTATCAACGAACCCACAGCTCTCCCTTTCTTGGATGAGCCTAATTAAACTTTCGTAATCTTCGCAAGCTAAGAGAACGAGTGCGTAGTTTCTATACTCTGCCTTTCCATTAGGATTAGAATCATAAATGGATTTAACGTAGGGAAATGCCTTATCCGCTTTACCTTGACGAAATAGACTTGCGGCTAAAGCACCGCCAACATCAAAATGATTAGGATGGATTTGTAAGTAATTGATGCATAACGCATCTGATTCTTCGGGCTTGCCCAATAGCATGCAAACAACTGAATAATTCACAATTGCTGGAGCAGATTGAGTTGGATAGCCAATTGAGGTTATAGATTTAATCGCCTTGCTATAACAATCATATGCTTTATTTAATAATTCCAAATCGAGATTTGCAGGCCCAAAACCTCTAAAAGTAAATTCATCATTATCCAAGGCTTTTATTAAACATTTCGATCCGTATTGAGTCCAAAGATACCAAGGACTATCATTCATTAATGGTTCCGCTTCTCGAAATAAACTAAGAGCGCGATCTATATCTCCAACGCTGTAATACAACTCAGACAATAAACTAAGGAAACCTAACTGCTCTTTATCCCAATGTTCTGAGCTTCTAAGAAAAGCTTCTGCTTCATTTGGCCCCTGAGTTTCACTTAAAAACTGGGCCTTGATTCTTATGGAGTTAATGAAATCAGGCTGATGTTCCAAAACTTTTCCAAGCCTCTCTTCCCAATCAGAAGGTAATTCAAGTTTCCCGTTCTTCTTATTTTTTGCGATTTCAAATTCTGCATAAAGTAGATTTGTTATATATTTGGGTTCTGTAGGAACTAGAGCATTGGCTTTTTTATAGTATTCCAAAGCCTCTAGAGTTTCTTCATTAAATATGGCTAATACTCCTGTAGAATTTAAATAACGTGCCTTAATTTCTTTATGTGATGTCAGCGATATTTCTGACTCAATTTCTTCCAGAAGTTCCTTTGCCAAATGATCTTGAGTTGAATTTAAATAGGTAGAGATTTGATCGAGCTTCTTTATTAGTTTTTTTTCAGTTTCGTTATAAGCTTCAATTTCAGGACCTGATTTCGTAGTAGTGACACTAAACATCCCCGTATTACTCAGAGGTTTTATGACTTCATTTTCAATATATTCTCCTGGCGAGTCTGCATATTGTTCAATTAAACGCTCAGAATCTTTGTTAAATGCGCTGCGCAGTACACTGCCAGCTGCGTAATCCAATTTTTTTATGCTTAAATATTTGTGGACATATTCCTCTATTTCTTTATGACTAGTTTCATCCAATACTCTAGAGATAGGAATTCTGAATGCAATTGATATCTGTTGTTGCCATTGAGGGTTTAATTCTTCGATACGTTTTATATCTTCGTTCAACCAGACCCAATAAACGGGTTTCCCGTCTTTGCTTACATCGCATATTGCTAACATAGAAGGTTCTTCAAAATTGAGAAGGTATTTAGCTGTAGTTACTTCCAAGGAGAAGCTTATATAATCATTTCCACTACTATATGTGGGATTCCTGCTACCTTTTAGTTGTACATTGAATTCTTCTTTTATTGATTTGTTCCTGAAAATACTAACGATATAATCGCGTCCATAATCTCTTATAATTGGTTCTAATGCCCAGTTATCTGGACATTTTTGTTCGAATTCTCTGTCTGCTCTATCACCAGTTTCGTGTTGCGAAGATCTTGTCGGTAATTTTTCCATGACTATTCACTCAAAGTAAGATTGATAAAAAGATAAAACGAATAAATTATTACAAATACTACAATCCACGAGTGGAATTTGGCAAGTACTAACTAGAAGTCACGTATGTTTATGACTAACTTGTATAAAAAGAAAAAGACAAAGCAAAAAATGTTCCGCGGCTTCGTCTCGCGGCGGGCTGCTTCAGCCCTTCCCCTCAATACTCCTCCAGATCGAGCTTGAGCGCCTTGTTGAACCTGTTCACCATGTTGTAAAGCGCCGCGACCATCGTAATCTCGACGATCTGCGAGTCGCTGAAATGTTCCTCGAGCCCGGAGAACACGTCCGCGGGGATATCCCCCGGGTTAAGCGTGAGGGCCTCGGCGTATCTCAGCGCGGCCTTCTCGTCGGGCCCTATGCCTGCCGCCGCCGGGGCATCCATCTCCGCTATCTCTTCCAGTGTGAAGTCCATCTTCGCGCTTATCTTCTCCTTGAGCTTCGCGTCCACCTCGTCCGGGGCCTGAACGGCCGCGACATCGGATTCATGCACGCGCGGCGTGCTGGATTCCCGATACAAGCATTCGGGAATGACTATTTTAAAACTAAATTCCCCCTGACCCCCTTTTCCTAAGGGGGATTACAATCCGCATGCGCGGGATCAATCCCTCGGCGCGCCTCTGAGGAGTGCGACGAAGACGAGCTTTTCGTCCCTGGCGCTGACGGAATGCTTCTCGCCCTGCTCGTATTTCACGCACGAGTTGACCCCGAGCTCCTTGACGTTGTTCTCGCCGTCTGTGAAGAGTCCCCTGCCCTGGAGGATGATTATATAGACTGGGGACGACGGCGCGCTGTGCTCCTTTATGCTCTGGCCGGGCAACAGGCTGAACCTTATCAGCCTCGTATCTCTATCGGCTAGTATGGTCTCCGCATTAGGATGCTCGGTTTTAAATTCCACGTCCTTTAAAAGATCGAAGCTGTTCAATTCCTTTACCTCCTGTTGTGTGTTCCGAATGGCGGCAGCCTTTTCGCTTCTCCTTCCATAAACTATAACCGTATCCCGCCGGGCGGCGCGTATCGACCCGCGGCTGACGAATCGATTCCGGAACGCGATTGAAATTGCCGGAACGGGCGCGGCAGGTTTATTATAAATGCTGAGGAGGACCGAAAATGAGCATGGCCGATACACGACCGCAAGCCGGAGACGTTAAATATGAAGCCGCGAGAGACCTCGTCGCGCTGGGCGGACTGCCGTTCTACCTGCTTGTCGCGGCGAGGGCTGCCATAGGCCCCTACCCTGCGTTTTTGTCACAGGTGGTGATCGCCCTCCCAGTGCTCATATTGCTGGCCAGACTCGCGCCCGGGGCCAATCTTCACATAGCTCGGGCGCTTATACTCGTCGTCTTCACGTCGCTCTTTTACAAGTCGCCGCTCTTCACAGTCTTTTCGACGCTCGTCTGGGCCGGGATGATATTCTCGCTTGTCCGTCTGAAAGCTCCTGCGGGAGAAATAGTAAGGGGTATAGCGCTCGGGGCTGTAAGCGCCGGAGTGGGCTATGTGCTTACACTGCTGATTGTCCCCGGTTGACTCTGAGCGCCGGATGCACGGTATTACCCGAGCGTTTCTTCCACAACTCAATCGGAGCACTGCGGGACGAAGCTGAGCACGCCCGGGTGGTCGCTCGCTGTCGACCATATCGACGAGCAGTTCGCCGGATTGCACTTCCCGCCGAGTGTGGACTGCTGGTCCCCGCTGAAGAGCCTGCATTTACATATCGCCGTCGGAACGTTCTGCGTTACGCCGAGGCTGTCCGTAAGCTCGACGGTTTCCCCCGTGAGCGTGCATTCGGCGTCCATGCACCCGGCTTCGAGGCCGCCGGGCTCGTCGCACGTGAGCACGCCGAAATCGTATTCGAGGCTGAGCACCTCGGAATACGTGGAATAAACCGTATCGCCCGATGGCCTCACCTCGCTGCAGGGCTTGTTGTAAGAGCACGACTTCCCCTCGAACACGTAGCAGTAGCCGCAGCTCCCGTCGTCGGCGTCGCACCGGCCGCATTCTATCGTGTCGCCGTCGATGGTGTCGGGGTCGCAGCTCGCGGCGATGCAGAGGGCGTATTTCTGGTCGCAGATTTCCCCGTCGGGCGAGTCGAGACACCGCCTCTCGAAGCCGTCTCTTCCGTCTTTGGAATCGCAGCCCGCCGCGAAGAAGAGCAGTGGGGTGAGAACGAATAAAGCGAGTGTAAATCTTACAACATGTCCCGGATTCGGCATCTGGCACCTCCTCTTCGGGCCCGCCCTGGTTATGCGAGGCCCTATGCCGAAGGATAATACCGCTCCCCGGGAATTGGAATACCGGCCTGAAATTCGTGCGCGGAGGAAAGATCATGTTCCGCCGGCGCTGACCCCTGAGAATCCAGGCCCGCTATGAACGCCCGCGGCTGCGGATTATCTCCTCTTTCCGGAGCCGCCGCGTCCCCCGCGGCTTCCGCCCCCGCCGTAGCCTCCGCCTCCGCCATAGCCGCCGCCTCCGCCGTAGCCGCCGGGCTTACCGCCGCGCCGCGCGCCTCCGGAGGCCGGATTCTTCTGGGCTTCGTTCACCTTGAGCGAGCGCCCGTTGAACTCGCGCCCGTCGAGCGCGTCCTTGGCCTTCTCGGCTTCGAGCTGAGTGTCCATCTCGACGAATCCGAAGCCCTTGTCGCCGATCACGCGCACGTCTGTAACCTTACCGTGCTCCGAGAATAAAGCCCTGAGATCGGCTTCGGTCGTGTTGTAATTGAGGTTGCCTACATAAAGCTTCTTTCCCTGCATTTCACTCTCCTTTTAAAAGTTATGGTCCGGAGCGTCTTGATCGCGCTGACCGGCAAGGAATGCCGGCCGCACCGTCCCGGCCTTTCACTCCGTACATCGTCAATACCTAATCAGCGAGCATACCGCGCGGGCTTTCGATCGGATGCGGCCCGCATATCGATTTTCATTGTCCCCGGGGGAAGTCCGCGCTCAAGCGCTTCTCGGAGGGTTCTAGGCGAGGAGCCTCTCGGTCAGGTCGTCCACGAGGGAGACGAGGCTGAGACTGGAATGCTTTACGTTTTTCCATCCGAATACGGTGAGCGAATTGCCGAAAGAGAACGAGTCCGACCCCGCCCTCCACCCAATCGTGAGCTTCCTCACGGAAGAGTTTGTCCCGGACGTGCGGATGGAGCACGACCTGTTGAACCTGTTTATCTGGTTAAACCCCTTGCTGTTGTGACGGGAATCGATCGACCAGCCGTTCAGGGACGCCTTGCGCGAAACCTCGCTCAGTGCGGGCTCGACCACGCCCCGCCAGATTCTGTCTACTTCGAGCGCCGTCTCGTGCCGGGTTTCGAGCTCGTTTCCCTTCCGGACGTAGTTCCTGAGGGTTTCGAACGCAAGCGATTCGGTTTCGATCAGGGTCTGGCCGGAAACGCGAAAATAAGGGAGCCCGGGGCACGAGGCTGTGAAGCCGGAACCGGATTCGGTAAATATCACTAAATACTTACCCAGAATTAGTTTGGCCTTGATGAGATGAATTATACATGCCGGGAGCGGTAAGAGCAAAGAGAGCCCGGAATCGGCACATGCGTTTCGGCGCAAAGCCCCCGTTCCGGGAAAGCGGCCGACCCGGGAATTTCATTCCGGGTGTATAATCGATTATAGTTATAATTAAGAGCGAGGAAAGGAGGACAGCTCATCCGATGGTAGACCTGGACAAAGCGTTATTAGACCCCGCGGGCGTGTTCGGCGCGCCGGAAGACGTGCTCTCGGCCGAGGGCCTTACGCGCGAGCAGAAGATCGAAATACTGAAAAGGTGGGAGTACGACGCGAGGGAGCTCGAAGTCGCGACGGAAGAAAATATGCCCGGCCAGAACGGGAGCTGTCTCGACAGAATAATACAGGCCCTTAACGAGCTCGGCTACGACCCCAGCCTCGACAACGAGCCGCCGACAAAGCAGGGCGGCTCCTGAGCCCTGCCGATTGTGCGGAACCCGAGAATCGCCTTTTTTCATTGGGTCAAAAAAAGACTTGACCCCTGTCTATTTCTTTATGTATACAAATTAGGATAGACCTTGGCAATGAATGCGGATCGCGGAAAGGACTTTAGAACTGTTTCAAACCCGCACCCGGCAAAAAAATTAGCCTGAACCTAATCCGTTTATCACGGTACATACGTATATGAGTATGAACGCGTGAGCGGAACTTTATCATTTCAGGGCCGGGAAAAGGGAACATGATCTTCATAGCGGAGCAAGAGGCACAGTACACAGACTTTACAAGCACGCCGATGGTCGCGAAAAAAACGAACGTAGACCCGCTTGCCGCAGATGACCCGACGGGCATAGCGCAGGCGGCGCTCGACTCTCTCGAAGAGCAGATAGCGGTCCTCGACAAGACGGGCAGGATAATCGCCGTCAACACCGCGTGGGAGAACTTTCCCGAAAGGCAGCCGGCGGGCGTCCTCGACAGGCCCGCTGTCGGCGCGAACTACCTCGCCAGGCTGAGAAGGCACAACTCCCCCGAGGGCAGGATTTCGACTGTCGTCAGGAATATCAGAAGCCTGATACATGGTGAAAAGGACAAATTCACCGTCGAGCTCCCGAGCCATTCGGGCAGCAGGAAGAGATGGTTTCAGCTTTCGGTGACGCAGCTCGTCCACGACGGCGAAGCGGCCGGCGCGGTCCTCTCCTATTCAGACATTTCGGCCAGGAAGCTCGCCGAGATAGCCGCAAAAAAGCACTCCATGACCGACCAGATGACGGGGATTCTCAACCGGCGTGCGGGCATGGATGCGCTGCGTAAGCAGATAAAGCTCTGCGAGCGCCACGGGAGAAGCTTCACTGCCTGCTACATCGACCTCGACAACCTGAAGCTCGTCAACGACAGCTACGGCCATAAAGAGGGCGACAAGGTAATCATCTCGCTCGTCAAGACAGTAAGCGGGGTTCTCAGAGAATCGGACGTCATATGCAGGCTCGGCGGCGACGAGCTGCTCCTCATACTCCACGAGACGACGCTCGAAGGGAGCGGGATGGTTCTCAGGCGAATCCATTCCGCCGTCGAGGCGCGAAACGCCAGGAGCAAAAAACCCTACAGTATGGAATTCAGCTACGGGCTGGCCGAATACTCGCCCGGCTGCAAACACACTGCCGAGGAGCTCGTCGACATGGCCGACAGGGACATGTACAGAATGAAGCTCGTCAGAAAAACCATCTCCATTTCGAGATAAAGCGTCCGCACGGCGCGAACCGCCCGGGCGCGGCCGCGCCCGAAATATTCCGAAATTATCAGAGCCTCTTCCGCCGCCTCCGACGGCGGCCGGCAGCCTGTTACGCACGCACATATTTGTATAGATTTAAGTGAAGTTGCCGTATACTTTAGGGCAGGACAACAGGCTGCGGGATTCAACGCTCCGAGATGGAAAAAGCTCGCACCGAGGCCGACAATTAAAACGCCGGCGGCCGTTTCATGCTCAGCCGCTCCCGACGAAATTTACGAGGTGACATGCCCATCAGCGAACCCGGGAACTCAGAGCGGGAGATGCATCCCGAGGCGAAAGCGCGCGTACGGAAAGAGCTTTACAGTCTCTTCGATAATCTCGTAAACGAGATATACATATTCGACGCCGGCAGCAAGTCGCTGCTTCACGCCAACAACACTGCCCTCAGGAATCTCGGCTATACGCTCGACGAGATGAAGGGGTTCACTCCCTCGGACATAAAAAAGGGGGTGCCGCCCGAATACGTCGACAGGCTCCTTTCGAGGCTGGGGGGCGGCGCGGAAAGCTCCATTCAGTTTCCGACTTTTCATCACAGAAAGGACGGCTCGCACTACCCGGTCGAGGTGGAGCTGAGGCCCTCTACGCTCGGGGGAGACCCCGTCTTCATAATGACCGCCCTCGACATAACCGGAAAGACGCTCACAGAGGAGCGGCTGCGGAGAACGCTCGAAGACCTTTCCAGGCTCAACAGCTACGAGGCGGTGATAAACCTCGTCACGCAGGCCGTACACAAATCGATAGACCTCGACGAGGTCCTCGAGAACGCCGTCGAGGCGCTCTGCCACAACATGGAGACCGTGAAAACGGTGAGCATATATTTCGCCGAGGGCGAGGAGGCCGTGCTGAAAGCCTGGAGGGGCTACCCGGAATGGTTCGTCAACCGGGTCAGCAGGATACCCTTCCCCAGGGGATTCACATGGAAATCGATGATCGAAGGGAAGATGATATACGTCCCCGACACGGACACGGACACCGTTATGGGCCCGGCGGGGAGGGAGCTCGGGACGAAGAGCTACCTTTCTATCCCGCTTAAATCCGACGGGAAGTCCGTGGGCGTCATGAACATCAATTCGAGAGAAAAGTACGCCTTCGGCGCCGAAGAGCTGAGGGTGTTCGAGATAGTCTCGCGCCAGCTCGAGATAGCGATAAACAACGCGAGGTTCACCGAGTCCATACTCGAATCGGAAAGGAACCTCGAAGACAAAGTCGAGCAGCTTTCGAAGAAAGAGCAGTACGAGAAGATAATAAACATCGTGACGCAGAGCGTCTACAGATCCATCGACCTTAAGGAAGTCATGGAGAATGCCGTCAGGGTCATGGGAGAGAACATAGCTAACGCCGACATGGTGCAGATTTTCTTCGTCGAGGGAGACGAGGCCGTTCTCCAGGCTCAATGGGGACACCCGGCATGGTTCGCGGAAAGAATATCCAGGATACCCTACCCTAGGGGGCTCACCTGGAAGACGATTATCGAGGGCAGGTCGCTCGTCGTGCCGGACACGGACGAGGAAAGCGCCATAGGACCGGCTGGAAGGGATGCGGGTATAAAGTGCCACGTTTCGATGCCGCTCAAGACGGGAGCCGAGACGATAGGATGCATCGGCATAAACTCCTTTACCAAAAACGCATTTTTCGAAGCCGAGCTCAAGCTCCTCGAAATCATCAAGACTCAGATCGAAACGGCGATACTCAACGCCAGGCACGTCGAGGCGCTCAAGTATTCCGAAGAGCGGTACCAGACGCTTACCGAGGTGTCGCCCCTGGGAATATTCCAGACCGACGCAGGAGGGAACGTACTTTACGTCAACAAGAGGTTCTGTGAGATCACCGGCGTGTCCAGGGAGGACGCCAGGAGCGGCAGGGGAGCGATGTGGATACACCCGGACGACCGCGAGCACGTTATGCGGAAGTGGGAGGAAGCGTCGGTGGAGGGACTCGAATTCAAGGCTGAGCACAGGTTTAAAAAGGAAGACGGCACAGTAGTATGGGTGGCGGTGCACGCCCTGCCCCTCAAGAGCGGCTCGGGCGAGATGCACGGATACGTCGGCACGCTGGCAGACGTGACGGAGCGGAAGCTCTCCGAGGAGAAGATTCGCTTCCAGGCATCTCTTCTCGACCAGGTGCGCAATTCGGTCGTGGCGACTAACCTCGAAGGAGAGATCATATACTGGAACAAGTTCGCCGAGGAGCTCATGTATTGGAAAGAAAGCGAGGTGCTCGGCCGCAACCTGATGAAAATCTCCCTCTCAGATATGAGCGAGGAGGACGCCCGAGATATAATTACCGCTCTTCGGACGACGGGGTACTGGGAAGGGGAGCTCGTTTCGAAGAGGATGGACGGGACGTCCTTCCCGTCGCACATCGTAAGCACGGAGATAAAAAACGACGGCGGCGAAGTCATAGGCTACGTCGGCGTCGGTACAGACATAACCGAGAAGAAAAACCTCGAGGCGAAGCTCCTCCGCACGCAGAGGCTCGAGAGCATAGGGATGCTCGCCGGGGGGATAGCGCACGACCTCAACAATATTCTCCAGCCGATATTGATGTCGATAAACCTTCTAAGGCCGGGAAGGAACGAAGCCGGGAGCGAAAGGATACTCGACGTGCTCGAAACCAGCGCGCGTCGCGGAGCCGATCTGATCCGGCAGGTGCTCTCGTTCGCCAAGGGGATACAGTCCGAGAAAGAGACCCTGAGCATAAAGCGTCTCCTCGACGACATAGCGGCGATTATGAACGAAACTTTCCCGAAAAATATAGAAGTATCGCTCGACGCCGCCCCGGACACGTGGAACGTTTCGGGTAATTACACACAGATGCATCAGGTGATCCTGAATATCTGTCTTAACGCGAGGGACGCAATGCCCGAGGGAGGCAGGATATCCCTTACGGCTGAAAACGTTCACGGCGACGGCGAGACGCAGGAACGGCCGGCCGGGCTCTCCCCGGAGAATTACATACTCATAAAAATCGAGGACACCGGCTGCGGCATAGAACCCGGTATAATAGATAAAGTATTCGACCCGTTTTTCACGACCAAGGGGTCTGAAAAAGGGACGGGGCTCGGCCTGGCGACGGCATACGGGATAGTCAACGAGCACGGCGGAGCGATACACGTCGAGAGCGAGGTCGGAAAGGGAAGCGTATTTTACGTTTATTTACCTGCGGCTCACTCTGGGGTAGAGGAGGCAGAGAGTATGGGACCGGAGCAGCATTCCCTTGTGGGAAATGGGGAGACGATTCTCGTTGTCGACGACGAAAAGGCCATTCTCGAGATCACGAGCTCGGTGCTCGAGGAGTTCGGCTACGTGGTGATCACGGCCGAAAACGGGAAGCTGGCGCTCGAAATAGTCGACGGCATGCAGGGGCGGATCGACGCCGCCATAGTCGACATGATGATGCCCATTATGAACGGGACGGAGGTCGTGAAGGCCCTCAAGGAGAGGCTTCCCGGTTTGAGGATCATTACAGTGAGCGGCTACCAGAAAGAGCACGAGCTCATAACTGTCGAAGAAAACCTCGTCGACGCATTCATTCCGAAACCTTTCAGCGCGGAGACGCTCTTGAGGACGCTCTCCGGTGTTCTCAAAAACACGCACACAATCTGATTCCCGACACGCGGTTTCTTAGCTGCTTTGATTAACCGAGGCGTCACTTTTTCTTTTTGTCATTCCCGAAGGTATTAATCGGGAATCCATGTTTTTATAATTTGTTATCCTGAACTACGATTTCGAGCGAGCGAGGAATCGAGTGCCCCTGGCTGATTGCACCGAAGCTCATCCAGTACGGCGCCAGTGTAGAAGAAATCAAAACATTCAGGATCTCGTTTTTCGTCTTTTCCGGAAAAGTGAATAAAAACCAGATTTCTCGCATGCGCTCGAAATGACAGACTGAAAAGCTGGATTCCCGATACAAGCATTCGGGAATGACAAATGTGGGGGCACGCCGTCGGTCATAGTCTGTGCTACGTCGGTCTCCCGCACACAGTGTATTTTTCAACAAAGCGGATTCGAGTGCGATAAACATCAGAAGCGAGACAGGTGGGTTATGAGCATCATTGCTTTTACCCCCCTTAGAAAAAGGGGGGCATGGGGGGATTTGAATTAGAATTCCGAGATTACAAGCGTTGATAACACCACGATTCGCATGACGACCGATACAACTCTTCCCTTGCTACGTCGATTGCCAGCGGCGGCGCGCACACATAGTGTGCTTTACGATCGTAGCACCGGTAATGCTAAAATCACAGGCGCGCGAACGCTGCTATCGCAAAGTCCCTGCTATGTCGGTCTCCCGCGCACGTGGTGCGCCTAGCCGGTGTTTTTCAAGCCGGCGGATATGCCGTTTATGCTGAGCTTGAGGTCGTCGACGAGAGCGGTCTTTTCGCCGGGCGAGAAATCGCCCTTGAGAAGCCTCCTGAGAAGGCCGACCTGTATGTAGCTCAGGGAATCGATGTAGGGATTCCGGAGCTCGATGGATTTCTGGAGGAACGGGTTGTTGTCGAGAATGCGTTTTTCGCCCGTTATGCGGAGGACGATCTCTTCGGTGAGGTTGTATTCCTCCCTAATCCTGCCGAAAATCCTCCTGCCGACCTCCCTCGGGCGGACGAGGAACGAGTATTCGAGCGCGATCCACATGTCGGCGCGGCTGAGTGTCATCTGTATGTTGTCGATGTGAGACCTGAAGAAGCGCCAGTTCGCATACATCTCGCGGAGGAGCTGGAGATTCTTGCGCGGAGCCTTGTCGATGAACCTCTTGAGCGCAGTGCCGACGGAGTAAAAACCGGTGATGAGGTGGCGGTTCTGGGTCCAGCTGAAAACCCACGGAATGGCGCGGAGGTCTTCTATGCTCTTCGACCGCGTGCGTCGGGCGGGGCGCGAGCCTATACCCATCTGCTGAATTATGGAAATCGGAGTCGACTGCTGGAAGTAGTCGTAAAAATCCGGGTCGTCGTAGACGAGCTCACGCCAGACGCCGCGCGCCTCGGCGGCAATCTCCTCCATGACTTCTTCCCAGTGAGGGTTCACAGCCTCGTGGTTAAGGCTCGTGAGAACGACGGACGAGAGGACGAGCTCGAGGTTGTCTTCGGCGATGTCGGGAAGTGAATAGTTGCTGTATATGACCTCCCCCTGCTCGGTGATTTTTATCGCGCCGTCGACTGTCCCGGCGGGGCGCGCGAGTATCGCCTGGTTCGTCGGGCCCCCTCCCCTGCTCACCGTGCCGCCGCGCCCGTGGAAGAACCTGTTCCTGACGCCGAACTCGTCGGAGATGGATTTGAGGAGGCGCTGGGCCTTGTGTATTTCCCACCCGGCGCAGAGTATGCCGCCGTCCTTGCCGCTGTCGGAGTAGCCTATCATTATCTCGGAGAAGTTTCCGCGCGCGGCGATGTGCTTCCTGTAGACGGGGTCGGAGAAGAGCTTACGCATAACGAGGGGGGCGTTGAGAAAGTCGTCTATCGTCTCGAAGAGGGGGACGATGTTAATGGCGCTCGTTACCCTGCCGCTGTCGGAGCGGTAAAGCCCCGCCTCTTTAAGGAACAGGAGAACTTCAAGGACGTTGGCCGCGCTGCGCGTCATGCTTATGACGTACGTATCGATACAGTCGGGGCTCACTTCTTCGAGGCATTCTCTCATCGTGCGGAACGTGAGGAGAAGCTCCTCCGTTTCGGGTGAGAGAGGGAGCCAGTCGGGTATGAGCGGGCGGGGGTTTTTAATCTCGCGCGTCAGCCATTCGAATTTTTTGTCGTCCGTCATGCCGCCGTAATTGGCGAGCCCGAGACGCTCGGTTATCTCCGAAAGTGCGGCAGTGTGAACGGCGCTGTTCTGCCGTATGTCGAGCCGCGCCATGTGGAACCCGAACACCTCGGCCTGGCGGATGAGCATCTTGAGTGTGGAGTCCGCGAGCTTGTCGCCCTTGTTCTCGCGGAGGCTCCTGTCGATCATGTAGAGGTCCGAGAGGAACTCCTCGCAGCGTGCATACGGCGGGACGGGGCCGCCCTCGCCGGAAGTAACGGCTGTGAGCCTCATCTCGACGTACTCGAGGAATATCCTGTAATACTCGTCCGGGTTGTGTATGCCCCTTTCCTCCGCCCTCCGCTTCATTTCGGGAGTGACGGCGCGGCGAAGCTCACGGCTCACGGGAACGATCTTCACCGACGAGCTAAGCTGGCGTTTGAGACGGCGGAGCCGCTCAATGTGTTTATCTACGGCGAGGGCCTTCTGCATTTCGAGGACTTCGCGCGTTATTTTGTTAGTGACGAACGGGTTCCCGTCCCTGTCGCCGCCGACCCACGAGCCGAAGCGGAGGAAGGACGGCAAGTCAACCTCGGAGACCTCATAGCTCTCCTTTATCTTCTTTTCGAACTCGTCGTAGACTTTCAGGAGCGCGTCGAAAATCGTCTCGCGGAAGTAGTAGTGGATGTTCCGCGCTTCGTCGAGCGGGGTCTTCTTGAACGGCGGGACCTCTTCCGTTTGCCAGAGCCCGATTAGCTCGGCGTGTATCTCCTCCTCGACCGCCTTCCTGCCCTCGGCGTCGAGCAGCGCGCTCCCTAGCCTGGACAGGAGGGCCGAGATGTAGCGGAATTTTTCGAGGACGATGTGGCGGTTGACTTCCGTCGGATGAGCCGTCAGGACGAGGTCTATCGACAGCGAATCGACGAGCGATTTGAATTTATCGTAGGAGACGCCCTTTTCCACGAGCGCGGCAAAGAGGCTTTCGATGGAGCCCTCGCTCGAGTCCTTGACGTCGGAGATATACTTGTAATCCCGGCGGCGGCGTATCCTGTGAATCTGCTCGGCGATATTTACGAGCTTGAAGTATATCGTGAACGCGCGCGTAACTTTATAAAGGTCCTCGTCGGAGAGGCTTCTTATAGTGGCGACGAGCTCGTCCTTCTGGCTTTTGTGATAGCTTGTGCGCATCTCTTTGGTGAGGGCGCGAATCCTCTCCTCCATGTCGAAAATCTCGCGGCCTTCCTGGCCGATGAGAACCCATCCGAGGATGTTCCCGAGAAAGCGGACGTCGTTCCGAAGCGGCTTTTCCTTGTCTGTGGTGTCGATGTTCCGGTTTTTATCCCTTTTCATCTGCCGCTCCCCCGGCTCTGGCCGGTGCGTCTGGACGTGTTATCAATGCACGATTTTTATCTCGAAGTGAAGCCCTTCCTGCTTCTGTACCTCGGCGATTATACGGAAGATGTTCTGCGCCGTGGGATTGCCCTTCGGCCCGAGCATGCGGATGAGGCTTTCGGGCTTTTTGCGCATCGTGCGTGAAAGCTCCTCGAACCCGCTCGTCGCCTTTATGAAATCCCTCAGCTCGGCCTTGCCGGCCGCGAGGTCCCCGGCCATGAGACTCTCGATAGCCTGCTTTAAAAGCCCTGCTCTGAACTCCGGATCGCGCCTGACCCTGGCGCGCACGGTATTCTTGACACCCCGCGTAGACACTTTATACACTCCCTCGTTATGTGATGTCGTCTGTCTCGTGAATTAAAGGGCCGCCCTATGAAACAGGGAATGGAAAGAACCCGTGGGTTCTCCGCATGGCACCCGTCATCCTCCAAGACATTACAGATAAATCTACCACGGGCCACGCCCGCTGGAAATCGAAGTAGCTCTGTTGCTGCCATTATCACCTGCCGCGCTTCCACTGATTTTGGCACCTCCGGCCCTACGTCGAAAAACACACTACGTGTGCGCGTGCAGGAAGCCGAAGTAGCGAGATTCAGCCTGTAAGCAACAGCCACGTTTCAGGTGATTCTCGCGTCTCCACTGCTATGTCGAAAGAGACACTACGTGTCCGGGTCACGCCCGCTGGCGACCGACATAGCGAGGAAGGTACAACCCGCATCCCATATAAATCCTGGGATATGCCGTCCCTGCCATATATAATTAATCCTGAACATGGCAGACAGTGAAGACAGGAAACCCGGCGCGAATGAAAGCGCGCACGCACACGGCGGCGTTCCCGACAGGCACCGGCGGAAGGCCAAGCTCGTCACGCGGCTCGCGGAATTCAGGGACATTCCCGCGCTCGTCACGCTCAGCACGAAGGTGTACGGCTCCTCGGGCGTGACGGAGGGAATGCTCCGGGGCCAGATATCCATCTTCCCCGAGGGGCAGTTCCTCGTCGAGTACGAGGGCAGGATAGTCGGTTATTGCTCGACGTTTATGATAAGCGGAGACCTCTGCCTCAGGCCCCACACGTGGAATGAGATAACCGGCGGCGGATTCGCTTCGCGGCACGACCCCGACGGCGATTATCTTTACGGCATGGAGGTCTGCGTCGACCCTGCCTACAGGGGCCTCCGCATCGGGACACGGCTTTACGACGAGCGGCGGAAGCTGTGCCAGGAGCTTAACCTCAAGGGCATAGTCTTCGGCGGCCGCATGCCGGGATATCAAAGGCGCGCGGCGAAGGTCGGGAGCCCGGAAGAATACCTCGAGCTCGTTCAGGCCAAGAAAATCCGCGATCAGGTCATACTGTTTCACCTCTCGAACGATTTCGAGCCGATAGGCATACTGCACAGATACCTGCCCTCCGACTACGAATCAAAGGGCAACGCCGTGCACATGCTATGGCGTAACCCGCTCGCCGTCGAACCCGCGTCGAAGGAGAAGAAAAAACGCGGCCGCCTCCCCCGCTCCGTTCGCGTGGCCGCCGTTCAGTTCCAGATGCGGAAGGTCGATTCCGAAAAGCAGTTCGAGGGGCAGCTCGAATATTTTATCGATATAGCGTCAGACTACGGGGCAGACTTCGTCGTATTCCCCGAGCTCGTAACACTCGCCCTCCTCTCGGCGGCGAAAAAGAAAATGCGCCCCGAGGAATCCATAGACCACCTGACTAAATACACCGACCGCTACACGAAGTTCATGCAGGAGATGGCGATCTCCTACAACATCAACATCATCGGCGGCTCGCATCCGACGAAGATGCACGACGGCGACATACACAATGTGTCCTACATATTCCTCCGCGACGGGGCCATCCACTCGCAGGAGAAGATTCACCCGACGCCCAACGAAAAATACTGGTGGGACATCCGGGGCGGCGACGAGCTGCACACTATCCCGACCGACCGCGGGCTGATAGGTGTGCTGATCTGCTACGATACGGAATTCCCCGAGACGGCGCGCTACCTTGTCGACCAGGGAGCGACTATAATCTTCGTCCCGTTCTGCACGAACGAGCGGCAGAGCTATCTCCGCGTGAGATACTGCTCGCAGGCGATAGCGGTGCAGAACCAGTGCTTCGTGGTGATGGCGGGAACGGTCGGCAACCTGCCGGACGTCGAGAACATGGACATTAACTACGCGGAGAGCTGTATCCTCACGCCGTGCGACTTCCCCTTCGCGAGAGACGGCATAGCGGCCACTACGCCGCCGAACACGGAGACGATAGCCTTCGCCGACCTCCAGCTCGAAAATCTCTACGCGAGCCGTAACGCCGGGACGGTTGTCAACCTGAAAGACCGCCGGTTCGATCTCTACAGCGTCAGGTGGAACCAGAAGAAGAATAAATAACGGGCTACCTGTCGGTCTTGTCGGCGAGCGGCAGCGGAGGTTTCCACGCCTCTTTCGCCACGCCCGGCGCGCGCCTGCCCCACGTGTTCTCACGGGTGTCGGGGGCGCCGGTGAAGAACCTCACCAGAAGCCTGTGAAGCATGTTCATGTTGGGCAGTATGCCGTGGAACCCGCCCACGGAATTGATAACCTTGTCGCCTATCTCCCAGTAGCCGTAATCCGCGGGCGTCACGCAGACGAGGTTTTCCGGCGCGAGGAATTTCGGAACGGCCCCCTCGAACGGCACTGTGCCGTCACCCGTGAAGCGGCTGAGAGGGTCGAGGGTGTTGAGCTTGTTCCAGCTGTTCGCACGGTCGGACGAGCTGAATTTAAACTCCGGCCACGAGCCGCTTTTGACGACCCTGAGCCTCACCCTCGTGACTGAGTCGACACCGACGACGGCAAGCCACCTGTCGGGAGTCATGCCGGCGTCGGAGAGCCTGAACGAATCCAGCTTCCGCCTGTGCGCCTTGCCCCACGCGAGCATGAGTGCGAATATTTCTTCGGCGCGCTGCTGAACGGGTTTGTCGAGCGGGAGACCCTTCAGCTTTATCCATTCCTTTATCGAGCCCACGATGCTCGGCTGCCAGACGGCAGGGTCGAACAGATTATCCGGCAGTCCCGAGCCCGCCGGGATGTCGAGTCCGTTTTTGAAGCTGGGAACGAGGTAGTAGAGCGAAGGCGTGATTCGCGCGGCTTCCCTCTCGCGCGAGCTCGGAGGGGATACGCCGAGGTCGGCCGTGCCCGTCGTAACCTTTATCACCGCCTCGAACGAGCCCTGGTAAGGCGTTGCGAGCGTCGCGACTTTGTCGACCTTGTCGCCGCCGTGCGTCTTGAGATAGCCCGCGATGATCAGCCCGCCCATCGAGTGCCCGACAAGATTCACCTTCGGCTTGTTTCCGTATCCGTCCTTATAATAGTGCTTCAGGAGCTTCGTCCTGTCGATGACCTCTTCGATGAAGTCGGCGAGCGCGGCCTCGATGTCTTCGAGCTTCATGCGCCAGTCGTATCCGAACGGATAGACGGGCACCTTGAGGTCTTCACGTTTTCTGAGGTTATAGCGGAGCTCTTCAACGAGTTCTTTATACGCTATTTCGTAGAGCTGGTCGGGACGGAGACGCGCGGGCTCCTGTACCTCGTACCTGAGGTCGTCGGGGTGGAGGGCAACCTTCTCGTAATCCTTCGTCAGCACAGTCCAGACGAGGTCCGGCGGGAGCTTGTACTCGTCCTTGAGGTACGTAGCAGTTATGCCCGGTACGAATATAACCGGGTTTACGAGCGCCATCCGAAGCCTCCATCTGGAATTCTATCGTTAAAGCAGCGGCGTGTTCGGCCCGGGCAGGCGTCAGTCGTTTACGACCCTGTATATTGTCCACCGTGCCGTGCCGGAGACGATATACTTCTCGAACTCCTTGCCCCACTTCTTGTGGTCCTTGAGCTTGGCCAGCTTCGCCCAGGCGTCGTCGAGGTCCTTGAGGCTCTTCACCCTTATCTCCGTCTCGATCGTGGATTCGTTGGCCCCTATGGAGCCCGTTATGAGCCTTACTTTATCGGGCTTCCAGCCTATCTGGGAACCTACCTCTTCGAGCCATTTTTTCATGGAATCTATAGCCGGCTGCTTGTATCCGAACCGCGCCTCGACCTGCCATCTCGCGATGAACATGAGCTTACCCCTCCTCGTCCTGCTGATATGATTTCAAATGATAGAACAGCGCGGAGGGGAAATCAATATGACCGGAATGAGATCGAAAGCTATGACAGGCTCTTGCTCAAAGTAATTCATCGAGGTACTGTTCTATGATAATAAGACTGGCGGCTCTTTTAAAAGGGAGAAGCGAATGAGCGAAAGATTCGAATCCATAAGAAAGGGCGTGGAAGAGGCGATCGAATGGAAGAAGGGAAAGAAAACGGGCGCGCGTGTCAGGCGGTATACCGCTATGGACGTGGCCCACATTCGAAAGAAGACAGGCCTCAGCCAGAAGGAATTTTCCGGGGTCTTTCTTATTCCATTATCGACGCTCAGGCAGTGGGAGCAGGGAAAGCGGGTTCCGCAGGGGCCGGCTCAGGCGCTCCTCAGAATAATAGATAAAGACGCCGAAGCAGCGATCGAAGCGCTTCACAAATAAGTTACCCTTACACTGGTTTGGCTAGAACGAAACGGCCGCTTCGCTGTCGATCCTGAGAACGGCTTGCTGGTCGAAGAGCTCTTTATACTCGTCTTTTATGGCTTCTATGGACGCGTCCGCCTGCTGGGCCGAGGCGGCGTCGTAAAGGATTAATATAGTCCGCGAGTCCTCCTTTATTAACTCCCCTGACTGCATCATCCAGTGCCCGTCCGTGTCGATTATCGTGAGGCCCTCTCCGAAGCGCGGGATTATGTACGCATCCATGAATGCCTGCCACTCGTCCTGCGTGACGACGCTCCCGTCAGGCCGGGAAAGGCCGAAAATGAGGATGGTTTGAACGTAGTGGTCGCCCCGCAGCTGGGGCTGGCCGGGGAAGGCCCTCGTTTCCGTCTCCGCGCAGCCCGCACCCAACGCCACGAGAAGAAAAAGCAACGCTAAAACGCTGACTTTTAAAGCGTCCGCCTTAATAATCCGGCCGAACCTGTCGTTCATATTTCCAGATTATACTCCCAAACCCGGAGCATTGGAAAGAGGATATCGGTACCATCCGCTCTTGACAGGCAGCCTCGGTGCTGGCAATATTATTATTGATAATGATTATCATTATCCCGGAGGTTGGGGCTTAGCCTCCCATAAGCCCCAGGATTCTGAATGCTGGAAACGTTAGAAACGATATCGCACAGGTTCCACGACTGGAAAAAGGAGCTGAAAACCCTTTCGGGCTCGGAGCCCGAATTTCAGAAGTGGCTCTTCGTTCACATCGCGGGGGTCCTGTTCGGCGGCAAGGCCGGCGAGCTCCTGACGATACCCGGAGACCAGTGCGGGTTAGGTTACGACAGGCAGCTCAAGATCATCGAAAAACTCTCCGCCAAATGGAATTACTCCTACCTCCCCCTTTGCCGGGGCTCCGAAACGGCGAAGGTCGTATTCTACAAGCGGAAGAAGGTGAGCGAAGCGCTGGCGGCTGTCCCGCCGTGCATACTCGAAGAGAAGCTCGGATATAATGCCGATATGTCACCCGGGGAGTTCCTCGCCGAAATCGGCCGCAGGTGGAACGAGTCCGGGGAGATTCCTCACGAAATCGGGATCGCGCTGGGATATCCCGCCGAAGACGTGCTCGGATACATGGGCCTCCTCCCGCTCGAATGCAGGGGAACCTGCGGTTGGCGGATTTACGGAAACCCCGCCCTCTCGCTCGAAAGGTGCCGCATGTTCACGCGGGCCCGGCAGGGCGCAATGGCCTTCCTGGCCGCGTGATTTTGAAACGCCAGGCTCTCAGTTCGGCCGGGAAGCGACTATCGCATCCACCGGACACTGCGGTACGCAGCGAACGTGAGAAATATTCTGACAATCGTTGCAGAGGTCAGGATCGATGATGTAGGTCTTTTCGACTGCCGCTGCGCTGATCGCATTCCTGGGGCACATCGGACGACATGCATCGCAGAGGACGCATTTTTCGGGAATTATGTAGTAGCTCATCATGACCTCCCGTTCATAATGTTCTCTACTTAAATTATGTGATAATCCGGTCGATTTGTCCATATGGCGCGTGAAATAGCATTAGCCGGATTGCGTCCGCGCGGGGCGCGCTTATCAGTAAAATACAGACGGCATCCACACGTCGTCGGGGGGATCGTACGGGCCGAGAGTCATGAGAGTCATGACCTTCATCACGCGGTGCCTGTCGGCGAGGAGCCTTCTATAGAGCTCCGCCTCTCTCAGCGGGCAGAAGAACTTCGCCTGCGGGCCAGAGAGCTTGCCGGCCTCGCCCGCGAGCGCGGCAGCGTCGTCGACAGTTTCCGCCGCGCCGTGGCCGAGGAACCCGGGTATCAGGTATCCCGTTATCCTTCCCCCGCGCTCCGAGACCAGCGGAGAGAACCCGAACTTTATCGCGTTTCCGATCTCGTTCCCGCGGCTGACTTTATACTTCTCGACGCAGAGCTCGTCCATTGCAGCTACGTCTTCGGGCGCGGCGGGGCGTATAGTTGCATTTGCAACGTCAACCGGCGCGGCCTGCATGAGGGCGACGGGCTCCCTGACGTCGAATCCGAGCGAGGCGTAGAGCGAAAGCGAGCGCGAGTTGAACGAATCCTGCATGAGCCTCACGGTTTCGACTCCCCTCTCGCGCGCGGCGTCGAGGACGGCGTTCATGAGCGCCCTGCCGATCCCCCTTTCGTGGCGCTCGGGGTCGACGGTTATCGGCCCGACGCCGGCGACAGGGTCGGTGAACGAGATGAAATTCGAGCCGACCGGCTTCCCGCCCAGAAGCGCAGCGACGCCGTGGAAGTCGTCACGCGAGACGAGAAAATCTATAACCCCCTGCCCGGCTTCCGGCGTCGGGAAATCTCTCTCGAACGCATGCTTGTCGTGGATCGATTTAAACGCCTCGAAGCATATCCTGCCGAGCTCCTTCGTGTGCCCCGCTTCGATCGGGGCGATCGTGAGCTTCTCCACGGATTCATTTGCCTTGGCCATGTTTTTCTCCTTTTATTTTTGGAAGCCGGGCCGCGTGAAAGGTTTCAGGAAATGCGGAATCACGTCCTGCAAAGAATTAAATTCCGGGCCCTCCGATGAATTCCCTGAGCGCCTTCTTTCCGCCCTTTACGATGGGATCGCCGTGCGCGAACAGGACGGCGTCGAAGGAGCGTTCTTTCAGTATTTTGCGGAACGACTTTACGAGCCCGCGCCTGACCTCCTCCGGGTCGTCTCCCATGAGATAATCGGGCACAAACGAGAGACCGCCGCCGTCGTTCGTTATAGAGTCCCCGAGCGAGAGGACTCCCTTTCCGAGCGGGATGTGAAACGCCGTCTCCTCCGGGCAGAGCGCGCCGACCTTAAGAGCGATGACGCCGCCCGGAAGCTCGTCTCCGTGCTCGAACGGCCTTCCCTTCCGCCCCTTTTTGAAGGCGTGCATCCCCGCGCTGTGGCACCATACCGTGAGGCCGTAGCGCTTCGCGAAGCGCCCGCTGTGGCGGTAGTGAAGACGGTTCGTGAGGTATACGTTTTCCGGCGCGCCGTGAGCCTCGAACCAGCCTGTTCCCTCGTCGGGGACGCGCGGGTCTATAAGGTATGGCGGGTCGGCGTCAGAGACGTAGTAGGAATGGACGTCCTGACCTATGCCCTCGTGAAACGTCGTCCAGTGATATAAACCGGGAAGTATCTCTTCCATTTTCGCCGCTCCGGCTACACGTAAAAAGGTAATACATTTAACGCGCGCAGTCCACATACGGAACGTATATGCCCGCCCGTTTCTCTTCGAGGATTCGAAGCATGACCGCTACCCCGAAGCGGAGCGCGTAACTGAATCGGAAAGCGCCCGGGATGCGTCTAATTTCTGTAAAGCCGGCGCCTGGTCTACAGAGCGGCGCGGCGCAATATGGCATGCAAAGTGTTTCGATACTCGGCATGGATGTGCAAAATGCCTGACAATTTACTGCACACTTTTCGCCACTCCGAGGGAGACCGCAAGTGCGAAGTCTCGTGATTGCAGCCACTTACAAATCCCGGATGTGGCGGGCGGTTCTGGCACGAGCATTGCAGTATATTGCACAAACCGAAAAAACACGAACGGAGATAATCAAATGGAGACAGCAAGAAAAAGAGACCGCGAAGTGCAGCACTTCTGCCCGGGCTGCTCGACGTGGCGCAAGGCAGAAAAGTTTCAGATGAAGAAATTGATCCAGGGGACCTACGGGCACTGCGACGAGTGCCTGTCTAAAACGCCCAGGACGACGCCGGAATCCCGCACGCCGCTCTTTGCAGCCGCCGACTGAATCCGGCTGACTCGATAACGCCGGCAGCCTTTCCGGCGCCGGACAATCCGCTCCACGGCCATCTTTACGGATGGGCCGGTTATACTTCTTTTTTCTTTCCGTTCTTTCCATACATTCAGTACGTCCACCACACCCTGCACCGCTACGGAGGCAGAGATGACCAAGACCAGAATCATTTGCACGATAGGCCCCGCGTCGAGCCAGCCCGGAACTATAAGGCAGCTCGTGCAGTCGGGGATGAACGTCGCGAGGCTCAACTTTTCGCACGGGACCCACGACGAGCACAAAGAGCGCATCGAGACGATAAGACGCGTCTCGGACGAGCTCGGGCGGCCGGTCGCTGTCATGCAGGACCTGGCGGGGCAGAAGATACGCGTGGGAACGGTCGAGCCCGACCCGCTTACCCTGAGGACAGGCGACGAGTTCACCCTCACGACGCGAAGCGTCAACGGCAGGCCCCGCACCGTTACCGTCGATTTCCCCCCGCTGCCGCGAATGGTGAAGCCCGGCGACGCTATACTCCTCAGCGACGGATCGATAGAGCTCAAGGTGACGGACACCTCGGATACGGATGTCGTGACTATAGTCGCCGCCGGTGGCGAGCTCAGCTCGAGAAAGGGCGTCAACGTGCCGCTCCATTCCCTCGACATCCCGGCCTTCACGGAGAAGGACCGGGCGGACCTCGAATTCGGCATACGGCACGGCGTCGACATCGTCGCGCAGTCCTTCGTCAGGAACGCGGCCGACGTCCGGCAGGTCAGGGATTATCTTCAAGAGCGCGGAAGCTCCGCGCCGCTCGTCGCGAAGATAGAGAACAACCGCGCCATAGAGAATATCGACGGCATACTGGAGGCCGTGGACGGCATAATGGTCGCGCGGGGAGACCTGGGAGTGGAGACGCCGCTCGAAAAGGTGCCGATAGTGCAGAAGACGATAATCGCGAAGTCGAACGCTGCGGGGAAGATGGTCATCACTGCAACGCACATGCTGAAATCGATGGTGAACGATTTCCGGCCGACGAGGGCCGAGGCGGCCGACGTCGCCAACGCCATACTCGACGGTACGGACGCCGTGATGCTTTCGGAAGAAACCGCCGTTGGGAGCTACCCCGCCATCGCGGCCGCAACGCTCGCGCGCATCGCGCGTGAGACGGAGCTCAGCGCGCTATTCGGGAGCGTCGTGGAGAGGTTCAGGCGCTATCCGCCCCGCTCCGACAGGGAGGCGTTCGGGCTCTCCGTGTGCGGCCTGTCGGACAATATAAACGCCTCGGGGATCGTCACGCACACGAAGTCGGGATACACGGCGAGACTCATTTCGAGGTACAGGCCGAAGCAGGCCGTGACGGCGATCACGCCGTTCGAGACGACCTGGAGGCAGCTCGCCGCCGTGTGGGGCGTGGAGGCGGTGCTCGACCCGAAGAGCGCCGGAGAGGATTTGGAGACGGAAGCGGTGGTTCGAGCCGCGCTTAAGTCAGGCGCCGTAAAGCCCGGTGATAAGGTAGTCGTCACAGACGGCGTCAGCATGAGCGTCGTGACGGCGGAGGGATGAGCGTCAGTTCCCCGCGCCTTCCGAAATAACTCCCTTCAGCATTTCGGTGAGCGTGCCCTTCACTGCGAAGTCCCAGTCGCCCTGGTATTTCACGTCGCTAATAAGCCAGCCCTTTCCAGTCTTTTCCAGGAGAACGGCGTCCTTCCATTTAAACGTCTTTCCGTCGCCGGGATTCGTATTCGAGAACTCGACCTGGCATTCAGAGGATGCGTCCTTTTCCGTGCAGCCGGAGACCTTGAACGCGTCGGCCCCTTCGAAGAGGGACGTGAACACGTCGCCCTGAACGAGCGGCGGCACCTCGCCCTTAGTCTCTTCCTTGTATTTCCGCTCCGCGTCGTCCGCGCTCTTCAGCAGGTCTTTCAGCGGCGGCGTGATAAAAGGCGACAGCTCCGCGAGCTGCGCGGCGGAAGGTATGCCGAGAGGCTTCACCTTGAGATAAGCGTTATAGAAGGCGTTCACGGCATCGGCGGGGCCCTTTTCCCCGGCCTCCGAGTAAGCCGCCGACAGTGCGAACAGTATGATAAATAAAGCGGGCAGCGTGCGTCTTGCGTTCATGTTTTCTCCCCCGGGCGCCGGGCCCGGAAAACCCCCAGACAATTCTCATGTAAATTCTCGCGCCGGTCAACGGACGCCTGAAAATCGGTCTTTTTATTCCCGGTCTCCACGTAGCCGTATGTTATAGTTAATTGCAATAATACTTCGAAAGGCCCTGGCGGGAACACGATTATGCAGAACTTTATCGACCGCGTCACCAACCCCGAATTCGCCGAGGGTCTCCTCGCCTGGATCATCACGTCGGGGCTCCGGATCGTGCTGGTCGTCGTAATCGCGTTCGTGACGCTCAAGCTCTTCTACAGGCTCATAGACAGGCTCGAAGCGAGGATCGCGGCCCGGAGCGGGGCGTTCGACAGCGCGCTCGAAACGGGCAGGAGGCTCACTACTGTCCGGAATCTCCTGAAGCACCTCGTGTTCATCGTCGTATGGGGCATCGCGGCGATGATAATCCTCCGCGAGCTCGGCGTCGACATAGCGCCCATCATAGCCGGCGCGGGCATAATGGGCCTGGCAGTGAGCTTCGGCGCGCAGAATCTGGTGCGCGACATAATAAGCGGATTCTTCATGATCATGGAAGACCAGGTGCGCGTGGGCGACGTGGCCGTCGTGAACGGGACGGGGGGAACGGTCGAGGAGATAAATTTCAGGACGATTGTCATACGCGACCTCGAAGGGACCGTGCACGTTTTCCCGAACGGCACGGTGACGCAGCTCGCCAACCGGAGCAAGGGCTGGGCGAGGTACGTAGTAGACGTGAACGTCTCATACAAGGAAGACCCGGACCGCGTCGCGAACGTCCTTAAGCGCGTCGGTGAGGAGCTGGCGAAGGACCCGCTCTTCGGCGGCTTCATACTGGAGCCGATCCAGATACTGGGCGTCGACAGCTTCGGCGGGAGCGGCTACACGATAAAGAGCATGATAAAGACCCTTCCGCTGAAGCAGTGGGACGTCGGGCGGGAGCTCAGGAAGAGGATAAAGAACAAGTTCGAGATAGAGGGGATCGACCTCTCCTCGCCGCCGACGAGCATCAGCGTTTCGCAGCTTCCGAAGGCGACGCGCCTCGAGCTCGACGTGCCCGGCGACGGCCCCGGAACGGACAAGAAAACACCGGCCGCCGGACAGGAATCGCAGCCCGGGACGCCGTAGCGCCCTGCCCCGAATTCAGTCTGAGCCCGGCGTGATATGTGTTAGAGTTCTTGCATGGGGAGCGAGAGACGCCATTCTTTTCTTTACAGGAACAGCCTCAGCCTGGTGCTCCTCGGCCTTATGATTATCTTCCTCGGCGGGCAGCTCCTCACAGGCTACCGCGTATACAACGACGAGCGGGAGGAGGAAGGCCGGGCGCCCGTCGCCCTCGTCGAATACGTCTCCAGCGGCCACTTCATACAGGCGACGTTCGAGAACTGGGAGAGCGAATTCCTCCAGATGGCGTTATACGTCCTCCTCACTGTATTCCTGAGGCAGGAAGGTTCCTCCGAATCGAAGAAGCTCGACGGCAAGGAGGAATCTGACAAGGTGCACCCCCCGCGCCTTGACTCGCCCTGGCCCGTGAGGAAGGGCGGAATATGGCTCAGGCTTTACGAAAATTCCCTTTCGATCGCATTTTTGCTATTGTTTCTGACGGCTTTCGTCCTCCATTTCAAGGGAAGTCTCAAGGATTACAACCAGCACGAGCTTATGTCCGGAGGGGAGCCGGCCGCGTGGACGGAGTACTTAGCGGGCTCCCGTTTCTGGTTCGAATCGTTTCAGAACTGGCAGAGCGAATTCCTGGCCGTGGCCTCGGTAGTCCTGCTTTCGATATGGCTCAGGCAGAAGGGGTCGCCCGAATCCAAGCCCGTCGACGCCTCTTTTAAGGAGACGGGGAAATAGCCGCGCGGGGGCGTCACACGGGGATGCCGGTGGGGAGTAAAATAACGTTAACTTTAATGATAAAAATAACTTAGCGAAGCGCGGCGGGCGCAAATTGTTCTTAACACCCGCTTTATATCCGGGAGAATTTGTATATAATATCCCGAATATGAAAACGATAACCAAAACCAGCGGCAAAAAAAACGGCCAGACCGATTTCACCGAGATCGCACTGAACGAATGCCTCGACTGCCTGTGCCACGAGTTCAGGAAGACGGCCCGCGTGGTGATAAATTTCTACGACGACGCGCTCAAAAACGCCGATCTCAAGAGTAACCAGTTTCTCATACTCGTCGCCGTAGCCTACATGAAATCGACGAACTTCAAAACGCTGGCGGAATTTCTCGGCATCGACCAGAGCACGCTGGCCAGGAACCTCGTGACGGTCGAAAAGCAGAGCTTCGTCACCGTGAAGCCCGGGAAAAATCGCAGGGAGAAGATCATAACCCTCTCCCGGAAGGGCAGGCAGAAGCTGGTTTCGACATTCCCTCTATGGCAGAGGGCCCAGGCGAATCTCGTCGAGGGCATCGGGGCCGACAAATGGCACAAGATGAAGGCGGAGATGGCCGCGCTGGTCACAGTGGTCAGGGACCTCGAATAAGCCCTCCCCGCGCATCGAGTGAAATACGGCTTCGCATACCGGCAGGGTACGCCCGATGTCTGCCGCGCATGCACCCGCATAACTGCATCCCCCCAATTTCCTCCGTCCGCAGCTGCCGCCCGCGCCCGGAATAACGGCGCACCACAGCCCGCAGCTCCGGGTATGAAGAAAGATAGATATACATGTATTTCGAGAAATCCGACAATACTGTATTGACATTGAAAAGCATCGGCACGATAATGGAAAAAGGTGTTGAAGTTAAATAAAGTCTTGTGTTGCCAAGGACTACCGGCTGTCGGAGAGCCGGCGTACGAAGGGACAGGACGAAGCTCCCGGGGAGATCCGAGCGGCCGTAAACGGCGTGCGGAAACAGTTTCACCGCTCCGCGAAATTCCGGTAGCATTGAGGTGCATAATCGGTAATTATTAGTCAAGTGTGAGAGAGACCGCCCTCGCGGCAGCCTTGCATCGAGGCACGCCAAGCGGGCGGAGTCAGCAAAAGGCGACTTAATCTTCCACTAGTGCTTACGGCCTTGAGAGGTGGCCGGAACCGAAAATACACCGACGTCCGGAACGAATCATTCCTTTCGTCAACGCAGGGGATTATGCGGACTTTATTCGCAGCGTGTTTTTCGATGTAGCTTGAAAGGGAGCACGGCATTTCGCGCACGTCCATACTATCTGCGCATCTCCCGCCGCGTCGATTGCCGGCGAACGCTGTCCGTAAAGCCTGACCCGGCCTTTAAAAGGCCGCTGCACTTAAACCGGGGAGCCCGGCGCGGGCGGGGCCCGGTAATTATTGCGAGGCCGGAAACAATACCGGCCGGCAAGTTGACCAGAGAGGGGAGAAACCGGCATGGAAGCGCAGGCGGGCGCACAGGCCCCGGGCGTATCGGAGCGATAGCCTGAATGGAGAAAGAGCACAGAAGACAACCCCTGCCTACGGACGATGAGCTTCGCGGCAAGAGCAGAGAGGAGCTCATATCCAGAATCAAATCCCTTTCGGAAGAAAACCACCGCCTCGGCTCGCGGCTCGACGAGCTCGGAGCCGAGCTTGATCACCTCACCCATCTCGGCTCCATACTCGAAGAATCCGTATTCGAGATATGCGTTCTCGATACGAAAAACCTGAGATTCATTCACGCTAACGGGAAGACGCTCGAGAACCTCGGCTACAACGCCGCGGAGCTGGCCTCGCTTACGTTTCACGACGTCACCGACAGCGCGGCCGGCAAGCATCTCGAGCCGCTTCTTTCCGGGGAATCCCGGAAGACGGGATTTACAACCTATCTCTTCCGGAAGGACGGCTCCTGCTACCCCGCCGAGATGCACGTCCAGGCGACGGAGTGCTGCGGCACACCCGTATTCGCGGCCGTCGTGCTCGACATATCCCGCCAGTTAACCGCAGAGGACAAGCTCCAGGAAACCCTCGACCGCCTTTCCAAGATAAACCGGTACGAGGCCGTTGTCGGTATCGTAACGAGGAGCGTTCACAAGGCCGTAGACCTCAAGACGGTCATGGATAATGCAGTTCAGGCCATACACCAGAACATGCGGACCGTGAACCAGGTTTCGATTTTCCTGATCGAGGGCTCGGTCGCGGTGATGCACGCCCACAGGGGCTACCCCGACTGGTTCATAAAGCGCGCCGGCCGCATACAGTTCCCGAAGGGAGCGGTGTGGCGCACCATAATCGACGGGCGGACGCTCTACGTGCCCGATACGGACGACGACCCTCACATGGGACCCGCCGGACGCGAGCTCGGCATAAAGAGCTACGTGCTCGTTCCGCTGAAGAACGGCGGCAAGGCGCTCGGCGCCCTCTGCATCGCGACAGACGTGAAGAACGCCTTCAGGTCGGACGAGCTCCGTGTGCTCGACATCGTGTCGCGGCAGATAGAGATCGCCATAGTCAACGCGAGATACGTCGAGTCGCTCGTATCCTCGGAGCGGGTGCTCAGGGAAAAGATAGAGAAGCTCTCGAAGAAAGAGAGCTACGAAAAGATAATCAACGCGATAACGAGCAGCGTTCACACGTCGTCGGATTTCGACAGCATGCTGGAGTTCACGCTGTCGAGCCTCCGCCAGATTGTAACGAAAGCGGATTCCTTCTGCATACACCTCGCCGAGGGAAATTCCGCCGTCCTCAAGGCGAGCTTCGGACACGACGACGAATACCTCCAAAAGGTAATGCGCATCCCCTACCCGAGGGGCCTCACCTGGAGAACGATAATAAACGGGAAGACGGAGATCTGTCTCGATACGGACGGGCCGGGCGGCGCTCACATGGGCCCCGCCGCGATCGGGCTCGGCGTCAAGAGCTATCTCTCGGTGCCCATAAGGTCTGTCGGGAGCACCGCCGGCTGCGTGACGCTCATGTCGCTTCATAAGGATGCGTTCAAGCCGGAGGAGATATCCCTCCTCGAATCCATCGCCGAGCAGATAGGGCTCGCGATAGTGCACGCCCGCTACGTGCAGGAGATAGAGGCCAACGAAAAGAGGCTGAAGGCCCTCGTCGGCTCGGTCGACGAGATAGTCTGCGAGATGGATGCGAACGGCGCCTACCTCGGCATCTGGACAGACAACGAAAGGCTCCTCGTCAGGCCCAAGGAAGAGATGCTTGGCCGGAAGCTTTCCGAATTTTATCCTCCGAGCTTCGCGGCCAAAATGACGGACGTGATAAGGCGCGTCATTGTCACGGGCAAGTCGGAGTCAGCCGAGTACAAGATCGCGACCGACAGCGGCGACCGCATATTCCGCCTGCGCATAAACCCGATAACTTCGGGCGGAGCGAGGCAGGACACGGCGTCCGTCCTCTTCCGCGACATAACGGAGAGCAAGATGCTCGAAACGAGGCTCCTCCGCTCGCAGCGTCTCGACAGCCTCGGGAAGCTCGCTGGCGGCATCGCGCACGACCTCAACAACATTCTCCAGCCCATAATGATGTCGATACAGCTCCTCGAAGGGCGGACGACAGACGCCCAGGCGAAGAAGTGGCTCGAAATACTCGCCACCAGCGCGCAGCGCGGCTCCGACCTCATAAAGCAGATACTGTCTTTTGCACGGGGGCTCGAAAGCTCGAAGCAGCCCCTCGACATGAAGAACGTGGTAAGCGACGTAGAAAAGCTGGTCAGGGAAACTTTCCCGAAGCTGATAAACGTGCACATCGACATAAAAGACAACCTTCCGCCTGTCCTCGCGGACTACACGCAGATCAACCAAGTATTCATGAACCTCTGCGTCAACGCGAGAGACGCGATGCCGGGCGGCGGCGATATATCCATAAAGGCCAGGCGGATCAGGGCCGATCACGTAAGCCTCCCCGCCTTTTTCGACCCCTGCCACAGCGAGTACGTGGAGATAGCCGTTACGGACACGGGCAGCGGCATCCCGTCCGAGGACCTCGACCGCGTCTTCGACCCGTTCTTCACGACCAAGGGGCTCGACAAGGGGACCGGCCTCGGCCTTTCGACCACCTACGGCATCGTCAAGGACCACGAAGGATACATCAACGTCGAGAGCGAGGTCGGCAAAGGGACGACGTTCACGATTTACCTCCCCGCGATAGAGTCGGGCGACATGTCGGCCGCGGGGAGCGGCCTTTATTCCGGCATACCGCGGGGGAGCGGCGAGCTCATACTGGTCGTCGACGACGAGAGCATGATAACCGACATGGCCAAATCCATACTCGAAGAATACAGGTACAGGGTTCTCGTCGCCAACAACGGCAAGGAAGCGGCCGACCTCTTCCACGACAGGAAGGACGAGGTGTACGCCGCCATAGTAGACATGATGATGCCCGTCATGGGCGGCAAGGCCACGATAAGGACGCTCAAGAAGGAATCCCCTTCACTCAAAGTCATAGCCATAAGCGGGTATCAGCGCGAAAACGAGCTCGCCGACATGCACGACCTGGACGTCGACGCATTTCTGCCCAAGCCCTTCGACGCCGAGACCCTCCTCCAGACTCTTAACCAGGTGTTGTTGTAGCGGCGCAGAAAGTGAAGTGCCAATAGCGAGAAATGCGCGATAGTTGCGAGAGTATTAAATCCCCCCATACCCCCCTTTTCCTAAGGGGGGATAAAAAATCAAAACTGTTCGCATAGCAACAATGTTGTCATCTCGAACAACGATTTCGAGCGAGCGAGGAATCGTTGGGAATGACAAAAAAGAGTCAAGGATTAAATCCCCCTATTCCTCACGCGTTCGGAATTGTCCCCCTTTTCCTAAGGGGGACAAAGAAGATTTCGCACGTTCGTTCGAAATGACAGAGTATATTTACCCTCGGCTGGATCATAATATTGCGAGCTGCGTGAGCAGCGAAGCAATACGCTTCCGGGACGTCAAAATTGGGCGGACGACGTCCGCAGGAGATCGACGTAGCCGGGCCGGAAATTTATAGCATCGGTCAGTCGTCTATCCTGTTTAATCACTGGCCTTGCCCTGTCGAGATTATCGAGTGGATGAGCGTTAAAAATCTTATCAGGGGGTGGGGTGGGTATAAGATTTAGCGAAGCCGCGATGATTTTTAGGCGGACCGTGTCCGCTGACTTTCGAAGTAGCAGCAGTCTTGCTATTACCGCCTGACGCGCTTCCAGTGACTTTAGCAATAACCGGGCTATGGCGAAAAAAGACACTACGTGTCCCCCGTCCCGTGATTTTTGCTACTTTTCATCAAGGAAAAGTAGGAGCCTTTATAGTATTTGTCTTTTCCTGTCTTTTTAAAGAACATGGATTCCCGATTAATGCACTCGGGAATGACACACACGTAGTGTGTTTTCCGACGTAGCGGGAGAGGAGATTTAAAGTATGGGCCGCGCGTCGGGTAATGTCTGCAACAAAGATGCGTCCGCCGGTTGTCAGCGCACACTGTGCGCCCCTTTTCCTAAGGGGGGATGAGATTGCCGCGGTCGCTGCGCTCCCTCGCAATGACGGAACTATGGAGTCGCGGCTGAGAGCCGCGCAAGTCCCCGCCCGGTTGCGTGCTAATACACCCCGTGCGTGGGCAGGCCGCCATCTATCGTGAGCACCCATTTGTCCCAGTAGAAAATACGCCTGTTGGCGTCCGTCGTCAGGATCGCGTTGTATTTCGACCACCCCTCCGGCGTTTTCACATTGTAAATCGCGCCCGCGTTCACGAATATGTACTGCTCCCCGTCGCCAAGCGCAACCTGGTATTCGTTCCCGGATTCCTCGTCCATGACGCTCACTGTGCATCCGCCCTGGTAGTGATTCCTGCCGCTCTTCTTGTCGAAGAGATCGCAGGTCGCCTCGGCGATCACGGCCTGCGGCTCGGGCTCCGTATACGCCGAGGCCTTGAAGTAGCTCGAGCTTTGCACGGCGTTCGTGGCCCCGTTGAAGATGCATTCGTAGTTGAACGTCCTCCAGTGCCCGTCCGACTTGATGTACTCGCCCGCGCCCGTCACCTTGTTTTCCGTGTCGGAGAGCTTCGAGAGGGTCATCCCGTCGTATTTGAACGTCACCTTGTCGGCGTCGTAATGCTCGCCCTTTATCTTGTTGTTGACGGACTTCTGGCACGCCTCGACCCACCCGGTGTCGGGCGTTATGGGCGGCGAGTCCGGCTGGGCGATAGCGGCCGCGATCGGAGCGGCGGCCAGGAGCGAAAAAGCCATAATCTTTTTTAACCTGCGAGAGTTCATGTCTCGATACCTCCCCCCTGAGAATCGTTCTATAAACGGTTATATCATATTGGAGTTTCCAGTCAATCTCCAGCCCGCTGCGGCGTTGCCGGGCTCTGGTGGATTGATACAGCCAGCCGTGATATCATGAGATTGAGCTCGGCGTCGCCAGGGGATATAGAAACGGGACTGCCCCACGTTCCGAAAGGGATTATAATTAGACGAACGAAGGACGCCATAGAGCGATAAGCCATTCCCGAAAGGAGGATTTCACATGACAGGCACACCCCCGGCAATCGACAGGGATACCGCGCCGATGACTATCGGCGACTGGATAATCACCCTGATACTTCTTTACATACCCCTTGTCGGGCTCATCTGCATGCTGTACTGGGCCCTAAGCAGCTCGGGTAACGTCAACAGGAAGAATTTTTCCATCGCCGCCCTGATCATAACCATCGTGGCGGGAGCCCTGGTCGTCGTCGCAATGCTCTTTTTCGGCGGACTGGCCGCCATAATGTCGGACCACGGCGCGAATATTTAGCGTCTTCCAGGCGGGGATTTTTATAGAATGGTGCGGTGCTAGAGGTCGAGGAAGATTCCGCCCGCCTCTTCGGATGTGAGGCACGAGACAGACGTTACTTTATCGCTGAACCCCGAAAGGGACTCCCACGATTCCTTCCCGGATACGTCTATGAGGACGGAGTAGACCTTGAACCCGAGCCTCGATTTCTCGCGCCTGAACTTTTCGAGCCATTCCCCGCTGACAGCCGCTTCACCGTCGGTGATGAAGACTATATCGCCGCGCCTCCATTTCGAGCCCGCGAGTATGTCGAGCGCGCGGTCGAGGGGCTCCTCGAAATTGGTCCCGCCTCCCGGGAAATATTCGGCCAGCTCGAAGACGTCGCTCTCCTTCATCCCCCAGCCGCCCTTCCCTTCGCGCGGGTCGGTTTCGAACACCCTCCCCGGCTGACCGCCAGAGGAGAACACGATTATCGCCGCCTTACGCCTTTCCCTCTTCGCGATCTCCAGCAGCGTCAGGCAGACGCCCTTCGACCATAGCTCCTTTTTTCCTTCCAGGGAAGAGCTGCCGTCGAGACAGACGACCATCGGCCCCCTCCCCTTCTCTTCGCGTAGAGAATATTGAAGGAGCCTCCCCTCGACGAGCCGCTTCTTGAAATCGGAGCTGAGCGCGGGACGGGCGAGCAGAACCAGCTCCGACGGTATTATGCGCCCTATATCGTCTCCCGAGGCTATGTCGAACACCTCGGCCCCCCTCCGCGACCACGACTTCCTCCGGCCCCGGAGCATCTCTTCCCTGAGGCTCCCGACGAGGAGCGAGAGACGCCTTAATTTTTCGTTCGAGTAGAGCTTTGCCGCCAGGTCGAGCTTTTCGCCCGCGGGCCTCTCGGCGGGCGCGCCCATCGACGAGCTCCACGACTGTATCTCGTCGTCCGAGTTTTCTATTCTTTCGGACGTCTCCTTCATCGACGCCTTCACCATCTTCTTCAGGTTGACGGATGATTTTTCGTGCCTCTCTTCGAGCTCGTCCGCGAGGTCGCCGAGCTCTTCCTCGGCGTCCCCGAGCTCCCTCTTCTTCTCGTCCCTTAGCTTTTTGAAAGCCTCGTTTTCGTCGCCCCCCTCGTTCTCGTTCCAGGTTTCCATTTCGTCTCTCATCTCGCCGACTTCGCTCTCGGCGGCGTCCGTCTGCCATTCTTTGACGAGCGACCTCTCCCCGGGCCCGTCTTCCGACCGGAGCCATTCGAGAACGCTCCGGCCCATTTCGACGGCGGCCAGCGCCGAATGGAACTCGTCGAGGACGGTTTCTTCCCTCATTTCCTTGTAAGCGCTGTCGGAGAGGACTTCCTTCATTATGCGCCTCGGGAGGAGAGCGCTTTTCCTGAGCGAGTCCTCCGGCAGAAAGACGACGTTGTGCTTGAAGAACGAGGCGAATATGTCTTCCATAAGCGGGCCGAATCCGGGGAGAAGAGTGGAGCCCCTTTCTATCAAATCCCTCAGCTCGGAGGACGAGCTGACGAGGCCGGAATACGTCTCCCTGTCGAATGAATCGGCTTCTATGTTGTTGAGCCCTTTCGCGCGCGCCATATGATTAAGATTACACCCCCGCCCGGGAGTATCAATTTTCAGCGGGCATGTTAAAATTCCTCACTTCCCCGACATCCTGCGGACAGCACACGAATGAGACTGGACTACACTGAGCTTAAGGCCGTCGTCACGGTGGCCATCATCATGGCTTCGAGGCTCCTCGGCATATTCCTCATACTGCCCGTGTTCAGCGTCTACGCCGAAAAGTATCCCGGCTCCAGCATAGCGATGGCCGGGGTCGCATTCGGCATATACGCCCTCGCGCAGAGCGTGTTCCAGGTGCCTTTCGGATGGGCGAGCGACAAGCTCGGGCGAAAGCCGGTCCTCATCGCCGGGCTCCTTATATTCACGGTCGGAAGCGTTTTGTGCGCCGAGGCGAATACGATAAACGAGCTTATAATCGCGCGTATCATACAGGGCATGGGAGCGGTCAGCTCCGTCGCTATCGCCGCCCTCGGCGACCTCACGCGGCCCCAGGTGAGGGCGCAGTCGTTCACGATAGTCGGCATAACCATAGGAATAGCGTTCCTCGTGGCGATAATACTCGGGCCCTACCTCGCGGCTAAGCTGGGATTTTCGAGCGTCTTTTACGTTCTCGCAGGGTCCGGCGCGCTCGCTCTTTTGCTGACTCTCTTCTTCTTCCCGAAAATAGAAAACGGGCAGCCCGTCGGCGAGCGCGCGGGGTTCAGGGCGCTCCTCCGCATGCCGGAGATGAGAAGGCTTCTGCTGGCGACTGTCGTCGTCTCGCTATCCGTGAACCTCTTCGTGTTCGTTTACCCGCTCACGTGGACGTCCCTCGGGGTGAGCGACGCGGCGCTGTGGAAGGTTTATCTCATATCCCTAATACCGACCGCTCTGTTCGTGTTCCCGGCCGTGAGGATAGCCGAGAAGAAGGGGCGCATGGGAGTTGTAGTCAAGGCCGGCTGGGGGCTCGTCGCGCTCGCGTTCCTGACCTATCCCGTGCTCTCGAAGGCCGCGCTGATTTTCTACGGCGCGGGGATGCTCTTCTTCGCGGGGCACACGATAATGCAGTCGATCCTTCCCGCCTTCGTCACGCACAGGGTGAGCCAGGCGAACAGGGGCGCCGCGACGGGGCTTTACAACCTGCTGTCGTTCGCGGGCTCTTCCGCGGGCGGCATAATGGCCGGGTATCTCTATCACCTCCATCCCTCGGCCCCGCTGACGGTCGGGTTCCTCGTCATAATCGCGTGGGGGCTCGCCGGTCTGCCGACCGCGCCCGATGTGACCGGAACGGAATAGACAAACACATCCCTCCACATTAATAACGCCTCACTAGCTAGGCGATATAACTAATCATGATATATTAATAACCAATATGATTAAATGAGGTTTGCATAAGAGCCGAGTATGAAAAAAGGTTTAGAAATCATTGGTGAAGGTACTCCGTTAGCATGGAGTGAGTTTGAAGAAAAAGCTAAAGCCGATATTGCCGAAGTCAAAGCAATAAGAGCTTCGGCGAAGGAAAGAGTGGTAAGTGTAGCACATAGCAATTGGATATACAGAGGGCATTCCCGCGCTTCCTGGACGCTAGAGACATCTCTCGAAAGATTTTTGAGAGATGAAATAGGAAATGACACAGATATCTATCTAGCCCATCAGTATTATTCTTATCTATCTCCTACTGTGTCTATTATAAATTCTCTCACCAAAGAACATTTTGAGACATTTACCCCTCAGAAAATCAAAATGGAACGAACAGGACCAGTCCAACATTTAGAGCTTATATGCTTTGCACGGCATCATGGATTTCCCACACCAATACTTGACTGGACAGCTTCGTATTATATAGCCGCTTTTTTTGCGTTCAGACATGCAACAAAGAATGAAGATGTCGCAATTTACGCTTATAAAAATTGGGATGGTAGAGTACGTGGCGGCCCTTCAAATGATCCAATCATCGATCATATAGGGCCTTATATAGCTACCCACAACAGGCATCATAAGCAGCAAAGTGTGTATACGATATGTCGAGCAAAAATCGACTCAGAGACTTACTTCATGAAACATGAAGTAGCCGTCGAAAATCATCCGGAAAATCATCGAATGAAAAAATTCATTCTCAAACGTGATGAAAAAGAAAAAGTTTTGGAGAATTTATATTCAATGAATATAAACGATTATACTCTCTTTGGAGATGACGAAGCATTGATGCGAATGTTGGCTTATAAAGAGTTCAGGAATTTATAGTCTCTTAGAGGTTTAGTTTATTTCTCAAGTCACAGAGTTTTGTTGATGCTTTGGTTAGAATCTCATCTGCACAACTAAGGCAATAATTCTTTCTAGCATTGTAAGGTCCCGTTTTAATAACTAAACAAGTTTCATTTTTCTCTATCGAATGTTTATCATTTCGATGACACTTACGTTTTTTTTGTGCAATTTCTATTGATAGTGGAATCAACACGTCTCTTATTTTTGGCATAGGTCACTCCATCTCTTTTCGTATTTCTTCACGCAATTCATCACCTAATTTATCAAGAGCATCAAATGCAGATTCAGCTTGCTCAGTACTAATTTTATTTCTTTCCTTCTTTTCTATTCCGAGATATTTGTTTACACGTTTATTCATGCGCTCAATCATCTCGGCTCTGTTCGCCTGTTTTTTAGTAATTTCTCTTCCACTGCCTTTGAGCCCTAAGTCATCTAACACACGATTTGCAACACTCTTCGCGCGCTCGTTAAGCCTTTTTCTAGCCTGAACACGACGACGTTGTGGTTGTATCGGAAACTCAGCTAAAGTCTCTTGTTCAATCTTCCCACGTTCCTCTAAGCGTTGTTTAAGTTCATCTCTTGTTAATAAATCGCCAAGTTTAAACCCTCCGCCAACTTCCTTGTTCAAAAATTCATCTAGCACTCTATCATCGTCAGGGTCCAAAAAAGACTTTCTAATAAAATCACCTACAATTTCGTTATCCACACGAATAAGATTCTCAAAACGTCTAGACTTACCTTTGCCATTTACTTCATCTTCGGTATCACTAGCATTTATCCACTCATGAAACAGAAGCTGATCATCAAAATCAAGCTCTCGAAAATCTAGCCAATGTTCATCATTATTAAGTCCGACATGAGAAACTATGAAAGCATGATTGTCCGGGTGATCCGGCTCGTTCTCATGTATGACACGCATAACTCTTCCAACAAACTGAATATACGCAGACAAACTTCTAAATGGTCTAAAAATTGCCGCTATGCTTAGAGGTGGGTGATCAAATCCTTCACCTAGCATCTGCACTTGCACAATACAATCTAAACGTCCATTCTTTAGAGAATCCAATACATTTTCCTGTTTATCCTTATCCATTTCACTGAAAATTTCTTTAGCGCTGTAACCTCGTTCCTCATACAATGAGCGTATTTGCCGTGCATGATCAACAGAACAAGCGGCAGCTATAAGTTGATGCCTGTAACCTGTTCGCTCTCGCATCTTATTCAAATACTCTAAACTGGCATCCACTATATGCCCGTTACATTCAGGAGAGGCAGCAACTCCGCGTCTAAACCATGCCTCTTCGCGCAACTCTAGGACTTCATCTAGAGTGTGACGTGTCTTATCATCACGAAAAGTAAAATACAATTCCTCTGGAGCTACGTTCCTTGAATGGATCTGCTTGATATAACCGTTGAGCATTGCACGAGTAAATGGATATTTGTAAATCACTTTACCAATGGGTCTTACACCATCCCCCCTGAAAGGTGTTGCGGTAAGGCTTATAACTTTTGCGTTAGGAAACCTATCGAAAACTTTAGCCCAACTTGGTGCAACGTTATGGTGACCTTCGTCCACCATTATCATATCAAAATAGTTAGGAGGAAATTGAGGTAGCCAGCGGTCAGCCGAACTGGCTAATTGGTGAATGTTTGTAACGACAAAATGACTTTCATTGCAATCATGTAGATTGGCATACACTCCGTCCAGAATAGCGCTAAAGGGACCGTCCGAAAAGTCATGAATAACGCCTGTTCGTCGCCAGAAATTCTTAGGATTAGAGATATCCAAGGCTTCAGAAACGCCTCTGCGAATAGTCAGATTTGGAGTAACAACAAGAACTCGTCCGTTAGCAATACCAAAAGGAAGTGTAGCGATAATTCCAGTTTTTCCACAACCAACAGGAATCTGTAGAATTACATGCTCATCATTGCTGTTGAAATGCTTACGAACAGCTTTGTGAGCGTCTCGTTGAGGTTCACGTAATTTTGCATTTCCTTCTATATCCACAGTCAAAGATTGAAATATGTATTCATCCTCGGACAATTGCATCTCAGCTCTACGGTATTCTAAACGAAACGGCTCTAAATCAGCTCTTCGGTAATATCGATAACCACTAGAGGGATGTCTAACTGATTTGAGTTTTCCCGAGGCATCCCATCGTCGGAGGGTTTGAGTAGATATACCCAAATATTCGGCAGCTTCTTTTAAGCTGAGGTAATCGACTTCGGATTTTTTTGTCATAAACATCATTGTACAACTATTATCATAATACAACAAGCTCTCCCATGCTCTATCACAAAATAGAGAAAAGAAATCTCAATTCCAATCGCGTGGGGCCTCGCAGGTCTGCCAACCGCGCCCGATGTGACCGGAACGGAATAAGCGGCCTAAAACGGAAAAGAGCGCAGCACTCCCCACTCGGCGAATCCGGAGCCTCGGCCGCCATATCATTGGAGACGTATACAACACCCGTTCGCCGTGTCTGAAAGCCATTACGCCGGCCTGTCCCGCAATGGGCTCTACTGGAAAAGTATGTGCAAGGGAATATGAGTCTCGGGTAAATGCTCGAAGGAGCGGGATGATTTTCAATCAGGCGTCAGACGCGGCCCGGCGGTGCGGCATGAGAATCGGCGTCTATTCGTCGTGTATGGCCTTCTGAACCTTTTCGACAAGCTCGGGCGGAATGGAGTCCATCCCGTGGGCTTCCTTAGCGTGCCTTTCAGCCTGCTGCATTATTTCCTCCACGGAATTGCCCTTCGCCTCGAAATCGCAGTCGACTCCCACTTCCCTGCAGCGCAGTACCTTTGCCATGACTGATTCCCCCCTATGGAAATTTACATGCCTAACACTAAGAGTTTAGTCCGGCGCGGGGATTCAAGTCAACGGCTTTTCACGGCCGGCCTCCGCGGGGGGCCGGTCTCCACAACACTACACCCCTCAAAACACCCGAAATATCCGCATCAGTAATAGGCTCTCATCTTCTCTCATCCTTAATCCGGCCGGGGGCCTGCCCGGTCCGTATCAATATTTAAAGTTATCTAATATGAGTGCGGTCTAATTATCTGCAATTACACTATATTATTTTTTATATACTCTTTAATTTTTGTTTTAACCGTGCTATGATTCGAGGTCAAAAAAGAAGGAGGATTGTAATTGTGAATTCGATGAAATTCCTTACATTGACTTTACTTCTGGCTTTTTCATTTGCGGCGGCTTCGAAGGCCGAGATCGAGCTGGTCGACGGGTTCGCAAACGGCATCGGCGACCAGGCAATACCGTTCAGCGAGGGCCCTTTCGAGCTGCCTCCAGGCCCGCCGGGGTCGTTCGAGCTCCTGGTTTGCGCCACGAGCTCGACAGGCGGCAACACTTTCCTCGACCCGCTGCCCGATACGCTCAACACCGTCGGGGGAGGGTCCTGCGCCCCGTCGCCGCAGGGCACCTGCGTCGCCGGCATCTGGGGTCAGAATACGTCGAGCCCCGACAGCAGGGAAGGCCTTTGCAGGTGGACAGACCCGGCCACGGTTTACGTCAGCGGCGTATTCAGGTGGATCGGGGTCGATCCCGACGAGCCGATATCAGACATTCAATGCACGACAGGATTCGGCCAGATTGCGACCGCGCCTTCCATAACTGTAAACGAAGGCTCGGGAATCGTCAGGGTGTTTACCTTCGGCGCCAGCTTTAACGACCAGATGATCACATCCAACGAAGTCGCTCAGGGAAGCATTTACTCGCTGGCGATATCCGACAATCGAACCAATTTCCAGGGCGTCTTTCTGAGAGAGTTCGCATCCGTCGCCGAAGAGAGCGGCCCTGTGGACCCGTTCCCCGTCAACCTCGCGACGGAGATCGGGCAGCCCGATGCGCAGGCTTCCTGGAGGGCATGCACCATTGCGCTGTGGGCGGACGACCGGGTCACGCCTATACCCACCATGTCGGAATGGGGCATGGGAGTATTCGTCCTGCTGACGGCCGCGGCTTCGATCTGGGCAATAAGGAGAAGAACGAGGACGGCTTGAATCCGAGCCTTGCGCAGGAAACAGCGGATTAAGCCCCCTGCTCCCGCTCTTCCGTTAAACAATCCCGAATGAAAGAAGGCCGGCCTGCGGGGCCGGTCTTTCATTTCAGGCAGTGTCACTAACTATCGTCTCCGGGCGTAAAGCGGGCATTTATGAAACGCCCGCTTAACCCCGTCCCGGATCAAGACCGGACTCCCCTTTAGAGCGTATTGTTCTCCGCTTCGAGCTGCGACAGGAGCGATTCGTAAATTCCGCTTCCCGCGACAGGGTCTATGCTGCCGCACGAAAGCGGGGCAGTGATGTTAAAGAAAAGAAGCTGGTTGTAGAGAAGGAGCAGCTGGTTCTCGAATTCCTGAGACGCATCGACCTCGCTCGGGCCGTCGACGAACGTGAACTCGGCCCCGTTTTCGAGCCTCAGGCACGAGCTTCCGAAGCCGGAGGCCGTTTCGTCGAACGTGCCGTCCATGTCGAAATCGGCCGACGCCGAGAACATGAGGCACGACGTCCCCGCCGCCTCGGGCGAGGCCCTGAAGCCGAATATCGTCGAGCCGTCGCTGACTATGACGTATACCGTCGACCCGTCTGAAAAGAGCCTCGTGTCGAGGGTGCTGCCCGTCTGCGTGAACGTGTAGAATTCCTCGGTGCCGTCGGTTACGAAGGGCGAATTGAGCGCCGGCGAGTTACACGCTCCAGGCCGGGGCGTCGGCTGTGGTGTCGGCTGAGGAGTAGGAACCGGCGTCGGTGTAGGCTGGGGGCCGCTCCCTCCCGACCCGCCGCAGCCGCCGTATGTCAGAAGCAGAAGCGCCGGCAGAAGTATCAGTGCGGAAATTATTCTTATCATATTCATCCTCTCGAGCTTTCGTTTTTATAGCGCGGTATCGTATCCAACTTTGCGTGGCCCCGTTGTAAGGGCGACGATTAATTATAGTGCCAAACCGTATTTTTAGCATCGAATTCTCACGTGGGCTTTAGGGAACCGTCACCTTTATCGGTTTTCCGGCCACCGTGTGAATCCACTTATTTCCCGAATGCATCTTAACCGTCGTGATGCAGCCGGAAAGCACCGGTAGAGGAAGACGGGCGGGAATCCCGTATAATTCAGCGCATTTCGACCCGGTTTCGACCCGAAACCACCATTTCAGTCCAAAAAAGCGCGGGATTCGGGCTTTTTGCGCCGTTATTTCCCGAATACGTGAATCTCCGACCTTGTAATTCCACTCTAAAGGAATATATATAGATTATAGTCCGGAAGGGGGGAACTATGATTAACACGAAAGAAAATTTTAAAGACACAGGCTACAGGAAGGGAGAGTTCCGGGACGGGAGCGAAGACTACTACGACACGGCCGGGGACGATTCCGCAGACGGCCTCGGATACGAATACGCCGGCGGGGACCGGGAAGGCGACGAAGAAGAGGAGCGCGAATACGGAAAGTCCGCGAAGAAGGGCAAGCGCGGGGCGGACAGGTGGACGCGCTACGAGGAGGAGAAAGTCCTCCAGGTCTACTTCAGGGATCTTCTCACGGAGCCTCTTTTAACCCAGGCCGACGAGCAGGAGCTCGGCGCGGGCATCAAGGAATGCGAGAAGAAGGTGAAGGAGATCCAGAAGCAGGTGGAGCTCCTTTCGAATCCCCGGAGGAGAAAGAAGGCAGAAGGCAGCGCCGACACCCTCGGCGCCGAGATGAAGGAGTATTCCGATAAGGCGCACGAGCTCAAGGACAGGTTTATAAGATCCAACCTCCGGCTCGTCGTGAGCATCGCGAAGAAGCACCTTGGGCGCGGGCTTCCGCTTACGGACCTCGTCCAGGAAGGGAACCTCGGGCTGATGAGGGCCGTCGAAAAGTTCGACCATACGAAGGGATTTAAGTTCTCGACATACGCGGCGTGGTGGATACAGCAGTCGCTGTCCCGCGCGATAGCCGAGAAAACGAAAACGATAAAGATTCCCGTCTACGTTATGGAGCAGTCGGGGAAGGTGTTCAGGGCGAAGTACGCGCTCATGAAGGAAACGGGCAGGACCCCGCTTCCCCACGAGATAGCCGAGAAGGCGGAGCTTTCCGAGGAAATCGTGAAGGCTGTCCTCGACGGGTCCGACGGAGCGCTGTCGCTCGACAGGCCGATAGGCGGCGAAAGCGGAAGGAGCTACATGGACCTTCTTCCCGATAGCGAGACCTACGGGCAGGAGGCTTCGCACGCAGAGAGGGAGATGAAGGACCTTCTCGAAGAGACGCTCTCCGTACTTTCCGATAAGGAGGCCGAGATCATAAGGATGAGATACGGTCTCGACACGGAGAAAGTCTACACCCTCGACGAGATAGGCGGGAGGTTCGGCGTAACGAGGGAGCGCATAAGGCAGATAGAAAAGGCCGCTCTCAAGAAGATGGCCGAATCCGCGAACGGCGACGCGCTCAAGAGCTGCCTGTCATAAACGACCGGGGGCCCCGGCGGGCAGCTTTTGGGTGAGGGCCGCAATATGATAATTTTAACTTAGATATGGTCTTGGAGAGAGCCAGGTCAAGTTCTCTCCAGTCGTTTTATATCCGGCCTCAAACATCCCGTTGAGGTTAAAACAATAATCTTTTATCCTTAATTCTCGATTGACGTGAATCTTTTTATCATTATTCTCAATTGACATGGTTAAAAAGTAAGGGGGAAGGTCAGTATAGAAATTATTTTTTCCGCCTCCGCAAGAATCTTATATTAGAGGTGAAAAATGCCTGACAATCTAACACTAAAACTCGTACATTGCAGACCGTCTATATACAACGACAACCATCGCCTGTCACTTGAAACTATCGATCCGGGAGACGGCAAAACGATTCGGCTCCTGCAATCCCAGAACGTACCCGAAAACCAGCTCGCCGCGATAGAATTCAACGGCGAAATCTACATCGCCGGTACAGAAAAATCCACACCTTCATTGTCGTTCGATAAAATATATAAACTCACAGAAATGCAGAAGCATGAAATAAAAACCTGAGCGCATGTGAAAACGATAGCAAACCTTATCCTGGAATCGCCGGCCTCGTGTACGTCACCAAAACTTTCGCAATCGACCGCCTGAGCTGAATTCAGTGGTCTTCTCTCCTAAAACCAGACCAGGCTAAATAAAAAACACCTTAAGATTCTATTAAACGTCTATGTGGTTTTTCTTTGAAGCGAAGCAAATTCTCAGAGCCAGAGTTGGTTCTGATACTGGACGTGTAATAATTCTCTTCTACCTGAACCGGTTCGTGGTCCGAGAGCATGGAGGTAATTCCTGTTGTAACATTGAATCCACTTGTCCAGCTCCAGACCAAGCTCTTAATGGGAAGCAATATATTATGTGTAAAGGCCATTGATTACATGATTACGATGGATTATCATTAGTGAATTCGCGATTCGCGAATCGCGAATTGCAAAATGGAAAGGTGCTGATATGAAGAAACATGGAGGCATGAGACCACAGGACATAGCTATCTTAGTATGGATTGCTTCGTTAGAAAACGAGCAGTGGACGATGAAGGACGTTTCGATCAAGCTGCAGATCAGCGCTAGTGAGGTAAGCGAGTCTCTCCACAGATCCTCCTATTCAGGGCTCCTGAGCTCGGATAAAAAGACGGTTATGAAAAACACTTTTCTCGAATTCATAGAGCATGGCCTGAGATACGTCTTTCCAGTGCAGCCCGGGCCAATCGCACGTGGTTTACCAACGGCGCACTCGGCCCCCCCTCTGAGGAATATAATAGCAAGTAGCTCCGACTACGTATGGCCGTTCGCAGCAGGAAACTTCAGGGGTCAAGCTATCGAGCCGCTTTACCCGGCAGCACCTTTAGCATGCTATCGAGACGAACGCCTCCACGAATTATTAGCCCTCGTAGATGCGGTACGAGTGGGAAAGTCGAGAGAAACGGCTGTGGCTTTAAAGGAAATTAAAGCAAGGATCTCATATTAGAATGAGAAACAGAGCTGCGAATATCGAAGTAATAAAAACAGTCGCCAGGGCGCTCGGGGACATTAACAACCGGGTAGTGTACGTCGGCGGCGCAGTAGTGGCCCTTTACGCTGATGACCCTGCAGCGGAGGACGTCAGGCCAACGAAGGATATAGACATAGTCGTTCAAATAACCGGCATAAGCGAGTTAAACAGGCTTGAGGAAGATATGGCAAAAAGAGGGTTTACACGAGACCCTTTCGAGAATGTCATGTGCAGATTCAGGCTCGGGGACATACTCGTCGATGTAATGAGCATAAGTGAAGTCGGATGGGCACCTTCAAACAGGTGGTTTAAATCCGGTATGAAACATCTCCTAAAAGTCGATGCCGGAGGCATCGAAATCAATATTCTGGATACTCCGCATTTTTTAGCCGCAAAATTCGAGGCCTATAGCGGAAGGGCAAAACGATCCGCGCACCAGTCCTGACTTCGAGGACATAGTTTATATACTGGACAACAATATCGGGCTCGCCGATGAAGTATTAAAGGTATCCACGCAAGTCAGGAAATACCTGACGAAGTGGTTTAGGACAATAATGGAATCTCCCTCTATGCAGGAAGCTCTCGAGGCGCACCTCTCATATGAAACCCGCGCCGGAAGACTGGCAGCCATAAACGATAAACTGCACAGGATTATTCACGAGTAGAAGCTCTCTCATAATTCTTACTACGTATTTCTCTTCCCCCGCTTTAAGCATGTCACGCTGCGAAGCTGCGCCTGTATGAGTTTTGAATACCTTTCATTTCGCTAATTTGCATAAACCGGCCGTCATGTGATAAAATCGCATATCCCGTTTGGAGGATGCGACATGCTCAGATTATCCACCGTTCTATCCTTGCTCGCTTTTTTCCTTTTACTTTCCGCGCCCGCGGATGCGCGAATAGCTCTCACGGGCGGCGGCATCGGCAACGGAGCCGACTTTGACGGCACAGAGGGTACAGTCGAGCTCCTCAACGACGCACCGGGGAACCTAGACATCGTCGCCTGCTCGACGTTCTCGTCCGGCGCCAATAATTTCCTGACGCCGATTCCCGGCGGCTGGTCTCCGGCCGCGGAGTCGAGCTGCGGCGGAGGAAGCTGCATACTCGGCGTATATACGAGGCCTGCCGGAGAGGGCCTCGCCGAGACCACGTGCAGGTGGACGCAGAATACCGACGTCTTCACCGCCGCCATACTGAGATACAGCGGAGCGGATGCTGACGATCCTATCATCGCCTCTGCGTGTCAGAGCGGAATCTCGGGCAACATAACCGCGCCCTCGGTAACTACGGAAGCAAACTCGACAGTGCTTCACGCCATTGCAATAGGCGGGGACCAGTTACTCCAGCCCAACCAGGAAATTGTCGAGGCGATATTCACGTCCGTGGCGGTCAGCACTTCGGGACAATTCTCTTTTATAGTAGGAATCAGCAGCTATTTCCCGATTGCCGAGGAGACGGATGTGTTTATCCTCCCCATCGGGATTCCGGTACCGTGGACGGCCTGCACGATAGCCCTCAGAGGCGCGATTACCCCTATTCCCACGATGTCCGAATGGGGCCTGATTGCCTTCGCCGGGATCGCGGGAATAGCGTCGCTTCTCGTTATCAGGCGAAGGACACGAACTGCTTAGAAGCCCCGTGTGACGCGCCGCACGCGTCAGCTTAAAACGGGACACAGGGCGCCCTCCGGCCGGGGGGCGCCGTATTCTCGCCGGAAGCGCTTCCGCACCGCTCACCGCAAATTCTTCCGGGCACAAATTCAGGTGGAATGCCGGTAAATTAGCGAGTAGAATTGAAGTATCGACCGAAGGCGGAGGCATGGCCCGAACGGAACGCGTGTACCCGCGAACCCGCCCCCCGATTATGCCCGGAAACGGGACGGTCACGTTTTTATGCCGGCGACCGGAAGCGTCGGAAACAAAATGGAGGAGAAACAAAAGGCTCATGATTTACGGAAGGTCATTATTCTGGTTTAAACGGGACCTGAGGACCGTCGACAACATCGGGCTTTCGAACGCCGTCAGGGACAGCGGGGAAGTAGTGCCCGTATTCGTGCTCGAAGACGGGATTCTTTCGAGGCACGGGGCGGAGAACAAGCGCGTGGCATTTCTGGCCGACGCGCTCCTGGCCCTCGACCGCGACCTGAGGGCCCTCGGGTCGTACCTCGTAATACTCCGCGGGAAGGCCGAGGAGGTCGTGCCCGCGTTCGTGAAGACGCACCAGATAGAGGCGGTGTACTCGAACAGGGCGTACGGTTTTTCGGGCGTGAAGAGAGACCTCGGAGTCGAGCACCAGTGCAGGCTGACCGGGGTCTCCTTCAAGAAATTCGACGATACGTTTTTAGTCCCGCCTCACGAGATAGACCAGAGAAAGACGTTCAGCTCGTTCTTCAGCATGTGGCAGGGAAAGCGGAAGCACCCTCCCCTGCCCGGCCCCGAGCGCATCGAATCTCCCGCGCTCGAAATACCGCCGGCAGAAAAGCATCTCGAGCCCCTCGGCGCGGGGAAGCTCACGGGATGGCCCATAGACTTTCCCGAGAAGAGGCTCTCGGAGTTCGACTTCGTGAATTACGCCGAGACGCGCGACTTCCCGTATATGGACGGCACCTCGAAGCTTTCGCCGTACTTAAGGTTCGGCGTCGTATCCGTAAGGCGCGTTTACGAGGGCGCTTCGGGCGGAAGCCCGGCGACGGCGGCTTTCGTCTCCGAGCTCGCGTGGAGGGAATTCTGGTATCACATCATGCACCACTTCCCCGAGACGCGCGGGCTCGAGTTCCAGGAGAAGCGCCGGAACATAAAATGGATAAACAACGAATTCTGGTACGACGCCTGGAGGAGCGGGCGAACCGGCTACCCGATAGTCGACGCCGGGATGAAGCAGCTCGAAGAGGAAGGGTGGATGCACAACCGCGTGAGGATGATCGTCGCCTCGTTTTTGACGAAGGACCTCATCACCGACTGGCGCTGGGGCGACAGGCACTTCTTCGATCACCTGATAGACTACGACGAGACGGTGGACATCGGAAACTGGCAGTGGTCCGCATCGTGCGGGGCCGACCCGAAGCCGTTCAGGATATTCAATCCGCTCCTGCAATCGCAGAACTCCGACCCGGACTGCATTTACATAAAACGCTACATCCCGGAGCTGACGGACGTCGAGCCCGAAAAGATACACAACCCGCTCACGTACAAGCTGCCCTATCAGAAGCCCATCGTTAACCACTACGAGATGCGGAACCTCGCAAACGAGGCCTTCGCGGGCAGCAGGATAGACGAAAACTATATAGCGCAGATACAAAAGGACCAGGGGGGCTACTAACGCCGGGCCTGCACGGAGGATTTCGGCGCCTGCGGGACTTGCCGTGAGAGGGGCCCGTCCCGAGCCGCCCGGGGCTAGGGGTTTTTCGCAAGATTTGCTACACTTACGCCTGGAGGTTGTGTGTCTCATGGCTATAAGCGTGCTCATGGTTTACGAGCCCCTGCGCTCGATCGACGACCAGGACTACTGGCGGAGCTACATCACCTTTTACGAAAAGTTCAGGGACGTGCCGGCGACGCCGCAGTCGACGTGGTTCGGGAATGAATACGAGGTGTTCAGGGAGTCGTTCTCCGCCGAGACGGGCATCGCCAAGGAGACTATACGCGACTGCTTCTTCATGAAGGACGAGGACGGGGAGTACTACCTCACCCCGGTCGGGTCGAAGACGAACGTCAACCTCTTCACCGCCGAGGATTTTATACCGCTCGAATGGTTTCTCATGTACGCGCCCGGGGAGAAGAAATACTTCTACACGCATACGGGATGGGGCGCCGTGAAGCAGGATGCGATTTATTACAGGACTCGCATCGGGGACGCGGCCGCGCGGCTCGAAGAGGCCGGGCGCGACCTGGAGAAGTGGATTGCCTCCGGCGTGACGGGGCCTGAGCCCGTTGCGGAAATCGTGAGCGGCCTCGCGGACGGGGCGAGGAACCTCCGGCACTGGCTGTCGCCGTTCGCCGAAGACGGGTTCGTGATGCTGAACTACGGCGAGGTGGGCTCGCGCATCCCGCCAGACCTTCTCAAGAGCGAGGATTCCGTTTCGGAGCTGAAAAACGCGTTTCTCCTGGCGAGGGAAGGCGACACCGAAAGGGCGGGCACGGCGCTTCTCGCCCTGATTTCGAAGTGGGATTCCATAAACCGCGCGCTCACCGGCGAGACGGAAAAGAGGTCGTCCACGCTTCAGTAGCCCCGCCGCCGGGCGACTCCCCATGAAACAGTTTCCGAGGCGGAGGATAATCGCGAGCAGGTGTTTTCAGTTCGACGCTTGCAGATACAACGGCCGGCTTACACCCAATAATCTCGTCGCCTCGCTGACGCCCTACGTAGATTTCGTCCCTGTCTGCCCCGAGCTGGAGCCCGGCAATTCGGGCAAGGGACGCGAGCTGTGACAGGAGCCACCGGAATCCCCCGGGTCCTGCGAAACGTATAATGAATCGGGGCGCTTTACCGCCGCGAGGAGCCCGTTTAAGTGCAGTGTATTGGCGAAAAAATTATGAGAAATGTTGCGAGAATATGTTAAAGTTTAGTGGGGGGATTCGATAAAGAATGAAAAAAATATTGCTTCTTCTACCTTTTCTTCTGGCCGCCGGATGCAGCCGCCCGAGCGTTTACATTCCAGAGTCGTACAGAACAAAGAGGCCTTCCGACTCGGAGGCGCGGGACAAGGACAAGTCGTCGGCCATCGTCACGACCGGGAAAAGCGAAGAGTACACCAACTTCAAGGCGCCTTATAACGATGTGTGGACGGCGGCGCTCGAAAGCGTAGAAATCCTGAAATGGCCGATCGCTTTCGTTGACCCGACAGAAGGGGTGATCAGGCTTAAAGAGGCGTACGTCTACAGGAAGAGCGGGAAGCTGCTGCGCGCGTACACGTACCCTTCCAAGGCGGATATACAGACCTCGTCCATAAACGATTATCTCGAAAAGGTAGCCAAGTATACTCCCGGGACGGCGAACACCGTTTACACGCAGGAGAATCTCAAGGTCACGGTTAAAAAGATTTCCGACGACATTACCGAAGTGAAGATAGACTACTCCATCAGGCCCTACACCTACCAGGGAACCATCGGGTACGAGGTGTTATCGAACGGGTATATCGATTCGATGATCATAGACCAGATGAAGCAGAAGCTCACTCCGCAGCCCGTGGCGCGCAACTGATATGAGCACTCTCCTCCTCGCCGCGGGGATAGTCCTCTGCTTCGCCGCCCTCTTCTGGCTCGACTGGTATTACGGGCGCGGGAAGAAGGACGGGGATGAAGAGGGGGAGTGATGCATATGGCGTCGTACTTTAGATTAATCCCTAATCTCATTCTCACGCAAATGAGAATCAATACAATTTGTCATTCCCAACGGTTGCGGGCGAGCGAGGAATAACTCCCCTTCTGTCATTCCCGAGTGCTTCTATCGGGAATCCATTTCCGCAAGCAAATCAATCAAGAATCTTTTTCATACATTGTAAACATTAATACTCCAACTTCCCTACCCTGCTCCTTACAGGAATCCATATCACTTATAGCAGTTCAGGGTACAGATCGTCCCAGCCGGGATTCTTCTTCTCGATGAGATCGATCTTCCATTGCTGTTCCACTTTTTTATCGTTTTCTCCCTTTCAATAGCGGAGTGAATATCGTTCGCATGCTCGTAATAAACGAGGGCATGGACTTTGCATTTCTTTGTGAACCCTTCGACGAGATCATTCTTGTGCTCGAATACCCTTCGCACCAAGTCGTTCGTTACGCCGATGTAGAGTGTGCCCTTCTTTCGGCCTGCCATGACGTAGACGTAATAGTCGTGATTCTGCATTAATAATAATCTAACAGGGCTGTGTTTTAAGAAAAGACAAAGGCTGGATTCCCGATACAAGCATTCGGGAATGACAATAAAAAGGTGCCACTTCGATTTCCTGCACGCGTGGCCTGCCCAATTTTGACGTCCCGGAAAGGTATTGCTTCGCTGCTCACGCAGCTTGCAATATCATAGATTGCACCAGAGATTCAAAAGGTATGCCCCACCCAAGAGTTAGATGTTTTCCAAGTCCCCCTTAGAAAAAGGGGGATTCAGGGGGATTTAAATCAGGTTGTCATGCCATTAGCCACACAATTGTCAGTACACCACTACTGCAGGCGGAGCGTACAGGGCACCATCCGTCACGGTTTGAAGAGGCCCATCTTCGAGATTATCTCGTCCATGTTGACGTGAGCGACTTCGAGTGCGCGGCGGGTGCCTTCGCGGAGAATGTCGCGGACGTCGTCGGGCCTCGTCTCGTAGAGCTTCCTCCTTTCACGGATAGGTTCGAGTAGCTCGTTGATGGCGCGGGCGAGCTTCTTCTTGACCTCGACGTCGCCGACCTTTCCTGCGCGGTAGCGGGTTTTCAGGTCCTCGACCTCTTCGAGGTTCGTGTTGAACGCGTCGTGGTATATGAAGACGGGGTTGCCCTCGACTGTGCCCGGTATGTCGGCGCGGATACGGTTCGGGTCGGTGTACATCGTGCGGACGCGCGCCTCGACCTCCTTCGCGTCGTCGGAGAGATAAATGCAGTTGTCGAGGCTCTTCGACATCTTGCGGTTGCCGTCGGTGCCGACGAGGCGTGACGTTTCGCTTATCACGGGCTCGGGCTCGGCGAAATATTCGCCGTAGAGGAAGTTGAACCTCCGGGCGAGCTCGCGGGTGAGCTCGATGTGGCTCAGCTGGTCCTCGCCGACGGGAACCTTCGTCGCCTTGAACATGAGAATGTCGGCGGCCATGAGAACGGGGTATCCGAGGAGGCCGACGGAATAGTTCTCGCCGACGCCCATGTCCTGGATCTTCTCCTTGAGCGTCGGGATGCGCTCGGCGCGCGGGACGCCGCAGAACATCGCGAGTATGGCGTAGAGCTCGGTGATGTAGGGGATCTGCGACTGTATGTAAAACGTGGACTTGTTCGGGTCCATGCCGACGGCGAGCCAGTCCATGACCATCTCCAGCGTGTTGCGCTCGACCTCGCCGACCTTGTCGTAGTGGGTCGTCAGCATGTGGAGATCGGCGACGAGGAAGAAGCAGTCGTAGTCGTCCTGGAACTTTATGCGGTTAACGAGCGAGCCCACGAGGTGCCCGAGGTGAAGCCGTCCCGTAGGTCTGTCTCCCGTGACGAGGATTGGTTTCTTTGCCGTCATGTGTCGGTCACTCCCTCAATTTTCGTATGTTTAAGGGGATTAATATACACGGAGGCAAAGAAAATGTCTTTTCTGACATTTAGATGTTCAATATTCTATATTAAACTGTCAGAAACCGGAGAAAAGCATTCAATATTGAACATTTTATCAACTATTCTGACAAAATGTTAATAAATAACGATCGGCTGGTGAAAACGAATGATCAAAGTATCCCTTGGAAAAGCGAAAACGCAGCTGGCGAAGCTTCTGGAAGAAATTGAGAAAGGAGAAGAAGTAATCATTACCAGCAAGAACAAACCAATTGCCAGGCTGGTTCCCCTGACGCAGACGGCGGCAAAGCCTGAACGAAAGCTTGGTTCGGCAAAGGGAAAAATTTGGATGGCGGACAACTTCGACGAGCCGATAGAAGAGTTATAATCCTGCATAATCCCGCATTCGATGAATACCCTGTGAGTCGCGTGTGGTAACGAAGCGGTTTCGGCCCCCACTCCCTCTTTAATTTCGCTGCAGACAGTTTAATCTGTAATATAAAATTTCTTACATAAGGGGATAACTCATGCGATTCATGTTCAAAGTAAACATTCCTGTAGAGGCAGGAAACGAGGCGGCCAGAAAGGGGGAGCTGGGACCGAAGATACAGGCCATAATCGAAGAGCAGAAACCGGAGTCTATATATTTCATTGCCGACAAGGGCCTGAGGACAGCCGTTTTCGTCGTCGAGATGAACGACGCATCCGACATTCCGAGGATAGGAGAGCCATGGTTCCTCGCGTTCGACGCCGCGCTCGAGGTTCAGCCGGTGATGACCCCTGCGGATCTCGCGAAGGCCGCGCCGCACATAGACGATGCGGTGAAAAAACACGGTTGATACAGACAGGGTAACCATTCACATCGATTCAACCCGGCGAGGCGTGGGAATTTTAGTGCGCCTCGCTTTATATAGCGCCTCCGCCGATATATCCTGATATATCATGATCTCGCTGTACGTGCTCGTTATATCGACGGCCGTGTTCAGGATAGCGGGATTTCTCGGCCTCAGGATATTCGGCGGCTTCACAGACTGCCTCAGATACGGGTTCGCCGTGATGTTCCTCTTCACCGGAATTTCTCACTTCACGTCGCTGAAGGACGATTTCGTGCGCATGATACCGTTTGAGCTCCTGAGAAACGATACGACGGTGTACGCCACGGGGGCCCTGGAGATTGCGGGCGCCCTCTGGCTCGCGTGGGGAAGATATTTGAAGCTCGCATGCCTCCTGCTCATAGCCTTTTTGATCGCGGTGCTTCCGGCCAATATTTACGCGTCGCTGAACGACATAAGCCTGGGGGGAAGGCCGCCGTCGGAGATGTATTCCAGGGTGCTCCTTCAGATCGTCTACATCACGCTATTGGCGTTCGTCGGATTTAGCGGAAACGAGCGGAAGCGCGGCGGTACGAAAGTCTGAGCGGCTCCGTGCAGTATCTCATCAGACCGCGCTTGCAGTAGTTACAATATGAAACTATACTATACCCATGGCTAATATAACTATCAGGAACATATCCCAGTCGGTATTCGACAAGCTCAAGCTCATATCCAGGAGGGAAAAAAGGAGCCTCAACAACGAAATACTCCGCGTCATCGAGCTCGGTTTGTCGAAGATCGAGGATGAGGCAGGAAGGGCTTCGAGTCCGATCAATAAAGAGACACAGCTCGCCATATGGGGAGAGCTGTCCGGGAAATGGAGCGACAGGCGAAGCGCCAAGACCATTATCAAGGAGATTTACGAGTCGAGAACGCTCGGAAGAGAAGTCGAATTATGATACTCCTCGACACGGACGTCTGCATAGAGCTTCTCCGCGGCAACAAGAAAATCATCGAACGGCGCGGCGAATATGATGCCGAGGTTGGAATAAGCTTCATGACCGTCGCCGAGCTCTACTACGGCGCGGAGTCTTCCTCGAAGAAGGCCGAAAATATCAGCCTCATACAACAATTCTTTCTCACCGTCACAGTCATACACACCGACTACGACATTCTGAGAAGATTCGGCGTCCTTAAGGCGGCGCTTAAAAAGGAATCCACGCTCATCCCGGACGCTGACTTGCTCATAGCGGCCACCGCGCTCTCAAGGGCGGAAATGCTCGTCACGGGGAATATCAGACACTTCGTAAGGGTCCCCGGGCTCGTGACCGGGAACTGGACGGCTTGAATCATCCCGGCCATTCGAACAGGGAGCTCGACGAGTTTATCGCCGCGCTCGAAGCGCATGGTATAGAGAGGCACGAACCCGGCTACGCCTAGCGCAAAACGAACCCGCTGTTAAAGAACGCCAGCGTCAGGGCGACTTCGTCGAGGGCGGCGGCGCGGAGCCCCCTGTCGAAGCCGGCGGCTTGTAGCCGCAGACGAAGTTGGCGATGTACTCGCTCACCGTGCCGCCGGGTATAGGGCTCCTTTCCGTCTCGATCGTCTCGTGGAACACCATGCGCCCCAAGGCGTCGTAGAACTTGGACGCGCTGTACATGTATGTCCTTTGAGCACAGTTTATGGCGGACGCTATCCTGACCTCCCTGTATATCAGGCCGTCGGAGTCTTTCTGATCTTCCGGGAAGACGAGCTTGCTCCACGACATCACTTCGCCGTCGACAGTTTGTATCGTGGACGTATCGACGTAGACGTTGTAATTCCTGGTATCGCCCTTGACCTCAGCCACGAGAAACCACGATTCGTCGGGGGAAGCGGACACCGGTCCACCGGACTCGGAGGACGCGGCTCGCACGGTTGTCCGGCCCGGGTCGTCCGGGGTCGATACAGGATCGGCATATCCCCTCCCCGTGCACGAAAGCAGCATGATGCCAAGGAGCGCCAGCACTGCGGCGGCGGCAGACAACAGGATTCCCGAGCCTGCGGCGGGGGATGAGGCGTTATTCCTATAGAGCGTTGCCATGGGGCGGGGTTTTTTCATGTGGGAATTCCTTTGGAAATGGATTTGCGCCGGACGGGAAGAGCCGCCCCCCGTCCGGGTATGATTGCGAACACTCGCCTGACACCGCGCTATTCGCCGATACCTTCGTCTTTGTCGGCCGAGTCGTCGGACCCGGCGCCCGTCTTACCGGCGCCGGAGGCTTTATCCCTGATGGCGTCGACGTCGAGCTCGTCGGCCCTGTCCCTGTCGACGATTCCGCGCTGCCTCGTCTGAACGAGGTCGCTGGAGAATGCGAACTTCGGGTCGGACACCTTGGCGTAACCTTCCTCGCCTATAATTTCACGGAGCGAAGCGAGGGCGGTGACGTAGCTGTCGGCAAGGCCGGCTTCCAGGTCCCGGGCCTTCTTAAACTGCTGCTTTACGGCGGCGGGATCGAAGGAGGGCTTGCCGAGGGCGTCGAACGCAGCCTTTTCGAGGTCCCTGGCCTCGTTTTCGTCACGGGCCATATCGACAATGTACTCTCTCCTGAGAGCCTGTACCTTTTCCTTCTGCTCCGGGGTGAGACCGAGGCGCCCTGTCGCGCTTATAGCCCTGTTGAGCTGCGTGCTGTACCTTCCGAGGCTGCCTACCTTCTGGGATGAAATAGTGCTTACACGTTTTATTTTATTAGGCATGGGCTTGTCCGTCGCTCCTTCTGCGATGTGGACTGTGGATAATAATATAATTATTGCGGCAACTGCGAATTTCATAAATTAAAACCTCCGGCTTCTATTATAAGAGAATAGTTTAACCCATTTCAAGGACGATTTCGCCACTGTTTTTAAGGGCGTAGACGTATCGATGGAAGCGATTCGGAGTAGCGGACGCACGATGGAGTGATTTTTTGCACCTGACTTGCTACGCCGGTCACCGGCGGACGCTGCCCGCCACACGTAGTGTGTTTTCCGACGTAGCAGGGCAGGTGGTTCAAAGCACCCTTTGTGCGTTAGTCGCCATAGAACAATAAATCACAATACGAAAGCCCATTATATTGCAAGCTGCGTAAGCAGCGCAGCGATACCTTTCCGGGGCGGACAACGTCCGCAGGATTACGGCATAGGGAAGTATTCAATTCAAAGCGCCGTTCGTTCGTCCCTTCATTTGAATCACCTTCCTTGCTATATCGAGACAATCGAGTAGGTGAGCGTTAAAAATCTTACCCACCACACTCCCCTCTCCCCCGTAGGGGAGAGGGATAAAGGGTGAGGGGGTACCTTATAAATCAATCAGGAAAAGAAGATTTAGCGAAGACGCGATGATTTTTAGGCGGACCGTGTCCGCTGACTTTCGAAGTAGCAGCAGTCTTGCTATTACCACCGACGCGCTTCCAGTGACTTTGGCAACAACCGGGCTATGTCGAAAAAAGACACTACGTGTCCCCCGTCGCGGGTAGCGCCCGCAGGCATCCGCCATAGCAGCTTATAGCATCAAGCACCCGACGCGCGTACGCCCCTTTGAATCTCCGTCTTCGCTATGTCGAAAAAACACACTATGTGTGCTTTTCATCAAGGAAAAGTAGGAGTCGTTTCCTTTCCTTAAAGGCTGGATTCCCGATACAAGCATTCGGGAATGACAGATTAAAGGTAACCCCCATCTTAATCTTCCCCCTTGCTAAAGGGAGAAGAAAGGGACTAAGGGCAAAGACGCGCGGCTGTTGGTAAAAGCTCAGTCCGAGCTCGTCAGTCGCCGGCGGACGCTGTATGCAAATCCCCCCATTCCCCCCTTTGTACAGACCGGGGACATAGGTTACAGGTGTTCGGAGAGATGGGTAA
>CAZUDM010000015.1:11129-72417 GCA_964618635.1 uncultured Spirochaetia bacterium | reverse complement strand
ATATGGCGTCCCCCAATAGACTCTGCTTCCGGAGGACGGCGTAAGCCCCGAGGGCCCCGCTCACGATACCTAGCACGGCCGAGCCGAGCGCGACGGTCCTCAGCGTGTAGTCGAAAAATAGGTCTGAAAAAATACCTGGGAGGTCCACCTTAAAGCCCTCTTTCCCCCGTCTTTCCGGGGTCCCCGTTGGCTTCCGCCGGGCGTCTTATGAACGAGACGTGCCCGCCGTAAGTGAGCCTGAGGTTCTCGTCGGTAAAGACCCGCTCGACGGGGCCGCTCGCTATGAGCCGGACGTTTAACAGCGTCGCCCAGTCGAAATACTCGGGAACGGTCTGTAGGTCGTGATGCACTACGACGACGGTCTTTCCGGCCGCTCTTAATTCCTGTAAGAGCGCGACTATCGCCCTCTCCGTCGTCGCGTCCACCCCCTGGAACGGCTCGTCCATGAGGTAGACGTCCGCGTCCTGAACGAGGGCGCGCGCGAGGAACACCCTCTGCTGCTGCCCGCCCGAGAGCTGGCTTATCTGCCGCCCGGCGAAGCGTCCCATCCCGACCTTTTCGAGCGCGGCCGCCGCGAGCCCGCGCTCCTTCACGCCGGGCTTTCGGAACCACCCGAGCGCGCCGTACCTTCCCATCATCACGACGTCCTCGACGCTCGTCGGAAAGTCCCAGTCGACGCTCCCCCTCTGCGGCACGTAGGCCACGAGGCGGCGCACCTCGGGATAGGGGTTTCCATAAATCAGCACCTGCCCGGCGGCCTTGCCGACGAGATTGAGAATGGACTTTATAAGCGTCGTCTTCCCCGCGCCGTTCGGGCCGACGACGGCCATTAGAACGCCCCTCGGCACAGTGAGGTCCACGTCCCAGAGAACGGGCTTCTCACCGTAGGCGACTGTAAGGTCTTCGACTTCTATTGCGTTAGGCATAATATCGCCCGTCCTTTCCGTGGTCAGGACTGCCCCCCGTCTAAAAGGGCGCTCGTAATCGTGTCTATGTTGCTCCGCACCATGCCCGTGTAAGTCCCCGCCTCTGAGCCCGGGTTCCCGAGGGCGTCCGAGTAGAGAGAGCCGCCGACCTTAACTTTAAACCCCCTCGCCTCGGCGGCCGCTTTTACGGCTTCTATGTATTTCGGAGGAACGGAAGTCTCGACGAATATCGCCGGTATCTGCCTCTCGACGATAAACGCCGCGAGAGCCTGAACGTCCGCCGTCCCCGCTTCGGCTTCGGTGCTTATCCCCTGGAGCCCCTTCACCTCGAACCCGTACGCACGGCCGAAGTAGTTGAACGCGTCGTGTGCCGTGATGAGAACCCTCTTGTCCTCCGGCACCTGGGCTGCTTTCGATTTCACGTAATTGTCGAGCTCCTTGAGCTCGCCGAGATAGGCCGCGGCGTTGGCCCTGTAGTCGTCCGCATTTTCGGGATCGGCCTCCGCGAGACTGTCCCTCACGTCCTCTACGACCTTCATCCAGAGCGAAACGTCGAACCACACGTGCGGGTCGTAATTGCCGTCGAATTCGGGCGGCGCGAGGAGACTCGCCCTGTCTATCCCGTCCGTAACGGCGACTGTCCTTATGCCGCGCTTCTGCATCTGCTCGAACACCTCCGACATCTTCCCTTCGAGGTGGAGCCCGTTATAAAAGATGACGTCCGCGCGCGACAGCGTCGCCACGTCCCCCGCGCTCGCCTTGTAGAGGTGAGGGTCGACTCCCGGCCCCATGAGCCCCTTCACGTTCACGTGCTCCCCGCCGACCACCCTCGCGGTGTCTGCTATCATCCCCGTCGTCGCTACGACCTCGAGCACGCCCGCTTTTTTCTCCTGCTCCCCGCTGTTCGAAGAGCATCCGGCCAACCCCAATCCCGCAAATCCCAATGCCCCCAATGTTAATGTTAAAACCGTCAGTAAAGACTTTAATTTCATCTTATGAATCCCCCTGGTGCTTTCCTTTTATGTCCGTAATGAAAACGTACTGCGCCGCCTCGGCCCCGAGTATGTGCTTCTCGTCGCCCACCTTCACGGTTATCGGCCCGCTGAACGGCTCGACGGCGACGACCTTCACGCTCGTATGCGGATAAAGACCCATGCCGCCTATGTATCTCAGCAGGCTCGGATCGTGGTCGCTCACCTCCGCCACCACGCCCGACTGCCCGGGGCTGAGGTCGGCGAGCGGTATCGAGTCGAGCTCGATTAGAGTCCCGTCCCTGCTCGGTATCGGAGAGCCGTGCGGATCACGCGTCGGGTATCCGAGTACGGCGTCCATCCTGTCCTCGAGGTCCTCCGAAAGTATGTGCTCCCATTTCTCGGCCTCGTCGTGCACCTTGTCCCACGGCACACCGAGGGCCTCGGCGAGGTAAAGCTCGACGAGCCTGTGATGCCTTATCACTTCGAGCGCTATTTTCTGCCCTGCGCCAGTCAGCATCACGCCCTGGTAGCGCTTGTGCGTAATCAGCTTTTTCTCGGAGAGCTTCTTTATCATGCTCGTAACAGAGGCCGGGGCGACCCCGAGCTTCTCTGAAAGTGCGTTCGTCGAAACCTTCCCTTTTTCCTTCTGTATCTCGTATATCGCTTTCAGATAATTCTCGATAGATTCCGTATACATTTAACAGCTCCTAAAGAGGTTTTTAGGTGTATCTAAAAATATTTTATTGTCCCGGGCCTCTACTGTCAAGCGCTTCACGCGTCAGAAAGCGAACGTAAACGCCGCCGTGAGGACGACCATCCTGTCCTCGTTCTTGACGTAAACGTCCGGCGTCACTCCCACTATCACGGTGAGCCACTCGGCGACGTCGGCCGTAAATCCCCCCGTAACGCTTATTATCGAAACGTCTCCCCCGCCGTCCACGCCCTCGAAGGCATACGCCCCCTCGACGACGGCCTGCAGCCACGGGGTCACGTAATAGCCGAGGCCCGTATTCGTAACGAGGCTCCACGAGCCGCCCTCGACGAGTCCGACTACAAAATCCGAGTCGAGAGAAAACCTGTCCGTGAAATTCTTCGTCAGGACGAGACCGGCCGGCTCGACAACCCATTCCGACCCGTTCCCCGTCGGGAACGTCACGCCCGCAACGTATGCGAGCGAGAACGGGTTTCCGTCCGCCTCGTTTACAAGCCTCAGCTTCATACCCGCCTCGACGTCCCCGAAATCATGCCTCGTCTCTATGAGGTCCGAATCCTCGACGTTGAGGTAGTTGATATTCACGCCCGCTTCGAGATAATCCAGAAACCCCGGCGTTATCCTGAGCCCGCCGCCGAAATGGAAAGTGTCGTCCCTATCGTCGAGAAACTCCGCCGAGAAGTACGGCTCGAGCTCTATGTGGTTCCTGGCGACCGTGTCCGCGCTGAGGACGTTGACCTTGGAATTCGATATACCTCCAACGGCTTCCGCCTCCGCCATAAAACCCAGCAGCTGAAAAAGAACGAGCATCGGTATCGCAAGCGCCCTTCCGGCCGAAACGCCCTCCCATAAGCGGTATCCGCTTCTCCAGGGCGCCCCTTTCATCCCCCGCCCGCTGTGCGCCGGCGCCCTGCCCGGCCACGCCGGCCGCTTTTCGTTTTTACTTTTCATGTCTCTCTTCTCCCTTTTTCATCAGTTCTGAGTACCGGCTGAAAAAATTATCAATATCATCCCAAACATATTTTTAGGTTAGTCTAAAAATATAATAAGGCATACATCATGTCAAGATGGCGGAGAAAATACGAGGAAATTCCCGGCAAAACCGGCTAATATATAAGCCCGTGGCGTATATGATTCCCGCATATTGCCGAAGAGATAAACACCGGCCGGATCGGCGGCCGGGCCGGGAAATCCTTATATACGTCTACCTCTTGACCCTCCTCGTCCTGCTTTCGGGATACTCGACGCCGGACGCGCAGGCCGAGGACAAGCCGGGCGGCGTCCCCGTCTACGGGTATGAAGTCGTCGCCTCCTATCCGCACGATACCTCCGCCTTCACGCAGGGCCTCCTCTTCGAGGACGGAGTCCTATACGAGAGCACCGGCAGGCACGGGCAGTCGTCGCTCCGAAAGGTCGACCTCGAAACGGGGGAGGTCCTCAAAATTCGGAATCTCGACGACACCTACTTCGGCGAGGGCGCGGCCATCGTTGGAAACAAGATCATCCAGGTAACGTGGCGCTCACAGAAGGGCCTGGTTTACGACAAGAACACGTTCGACCTGCTCCAGACATTCACCTATACCGGCGAGGGCTGGGGCCTCACGTACGACGGAAAGAACCTCATAATGAGCGACGGCACGGCGGTCCTCAGATACCTCGACACTGCCACGTTCAGGGAGACCGGGACGCTCGAAGTCTACGACGATTCCGGGCCGGTGGCGAGGCTGAACGAGCTCGAATACGTGGAAGGCGAGATATTCGCCAATCTCTGGGGGAGCGACAGGGTGGCGAGGATTAATCCCGAAACCGGCCGCGTGAAAGGATGGATAGACCTCTCCGGCATCCTGCCCGAAAAGGACCGGAAGGGAGGCGAAGACGTTTTGAACGGTATAGCGTACGACCCCGGCGGCAAGAGGCTCTTCGTCACCGGGAAGCTCTGGCCAAAGCTCTACGAAATCCGCATAGTGCCGGCCAAAGCCGACATGACCGAATAGCCAGCGCATCGGCAGGAAGCCGCGCGTAATGCAGCGCGGAATCACGCCCGCGTTATTTAAACAGCGGCTGGTCTTCCTGCATCTCCGTTTCGAGCGGCGATATGTCCGACTCTATCTCTTCCTCGACCTCGGGGTTATATTCCTTTTCGAGGTACTTCGGCTCGACCCTGTCCTGGAGCGTATCGGTGCTGGCCGGCTCGGCAGGCGCGTCTATCGTCGCGCACGAATAACCGAGCGGAGCTATAAGAAGCAAAAGCGCAAACAGGATATTCTTCATTTCGGTTTCATCCTCACCTTTTATTGCCGGGCGGGTCTTTCACCGCAGCCGGCAAACTGAAATATAACACCATTCCGCCCGCTCGGCGTTATTTTGCGCCGCTTTTACGTTTTATCCCGGATACGGCTTCGAGGGCGAGTATAAGCGCCTGTGTCCCTTTCCTACCGTGCCCCTGCGCCTTGGCAGCTACGTACAGCTCCCGCACGAGCGCAAGCCCCGGAAGAACGAGGTCCATCCTCTCCGCCTCGGCGAGCGCGATGCCCATGTCCTTTATGAAATGCTCGACGTAAAACCCGGGATTGAAATCCCCCCTGAGAATTCTCGGCGCTATGTTGTCCAGCATCCACGACGCCGCTGCGCCCCGGCCCACCGACTCCAGCATCTTCGCCGGATCGAGCCCGGACTTGTACGCGTATAGCAGCGTCTCGCACATGCCTATCATGAGCCCGGAGACCATTATCTGGTTACACATCTTCACGTGCTGGCCGGAGCCAGCCTTCCCGTGATAGACGATGTTCTTCCCCATGAGCCTGAAGAGCGGCATCAGGGAGTCGACTACGGACCTGTCTCCTCCGGCCATTATAGACAGCGCTGCGTTCCTCGCCCCCGTGTCCCCGCCCGAAACGGGCGCGTCGACGGATTTTATACCGAGCTTCCGGGCGGCGGCGTATATCTCGACGGCGAGTGACGGTTCGGTTGTAGTCATGTCCACCGCTACGCCTCCTTTCCCTAGGCCGGCCAGCACGCCGTCAGAGTCGAAATAAACCTGCCTCACGTCCGCCGGAAAACCGACTATCGTGAATACGACGTCCGACCTCTCGGCGACCTCGCGCGGAGAGGCGAGCCACTCCGCCCCTTCTTTCAAGAGGTGAGAGGCCTTCTTTTTCGTCCTGTTGTAAACGGAAACTTCGTAGCCGTTCTTCAGGAGATGCATGCACATCGACGAGCCCATAACGCCCGTTCCTATCCATCCGATCCTGGTTCCGGACTTTCCGGGTTTAACCGCTTTCATATAAACGCCTCCTCAGGCAACTCATAATATAGTTGTGGCGGCCGTGTGTAAAGTCACGCGACCGCCGTTCAGCGCCGCGACCTGCCTCTTCTCCTTTTGTGCCACGAAATGTACACGGCGCTCAGGACGAAGAAGACGAGGAGGTACGGCATCAGGAACGCCACCGGCTTTGCATGAGGGAAATTGAGCTGCGCTATCACTAGCGCGAACCCCGGGTTACGCCCCGCGGCTTCGAGCGCGAGCGCGGTCCTTTCCTCGAATACGTCCGGCGCCGAGAAATGCCCGGCCGCTAAAGCAAGCGCGATGAATAGAGCGACGGCTGCATACGAGTGAAGGTCCATATCGAAAAGGAACCTGTATGTCATCGCGAAAAGCACGACCGCGACGAGAATCAGGAGCGCTCCGAAAATCCTAGTCAGTGGACGCGAGAGTTTTTCGGCGGCGGCCGGGTATTTTTTACGAACGAAAAGCCCGAGCCCGACGGGAAGGAGTATCATCGTGAACGCGAGCTTCGCGATCTCAAGCGGATCGATCTTCGCCTCGAATCCGATCGACGCCGCCATTATGGCGAGCGTCGCAGGGGTCGCCGCTATGGAGAGCACGGCGAGTATAAGATGAAGGCTCCCCGTGTAGTCGAGCCTGCCCGCGGCCTTGGACGCCCTCGTCAGCATGAGCGGCGCGGCGGGCGAAGACGCCATTATCGCGAGCCCCACGGCCGCACCATGAACCGGCCTGATCAGGTACACCACGACGAGCGCGGCCAGAGGCACGAATACGAGAACGGCGAGAAGCGATTTCAGGAGGAGCGGAAACCGGCCCCTGAAGAACATGAGGTGCCCCGGCACCATGTTCAGCCCCGAGGAAAACATGAGGCCTATAACCGCGGCCGACGTGCCCGCCTTCAAAAGCGAAACCATTAACCCTGTATCCATCTTGTCCGGCTCCACAGCCTTAAGTCATTCTAGTCCCCCGATATGACGAGTGCAATGGACAGCGCATTATCGGAATCGGTTTTCACCGGGAGATCTTCCCGTAAAAAATCCTCTTGGCCGCCTCGGCTGTGACCACATAAACCGCGACGATGACGCCTATAGCGGCGAGGAGCATCCAGGGGAGGGGACTGAATCCGAAGAGGCCTGCGAGCGGCGAGAAGGGTACGTATACGGCCGCGCAGATCACGAGCAATATCGAGATTGCGAGGTACTTCCCCGGCCTGCTCCGAAGGAACGGCCTCCGCGTTCTTATCACCAGGATCACGAGCGCCGCAGATACGACGCTCTCGACGAACCAGCCCGTCCTGAATTCCTCCATCGGAGCGTTGAACAGGAACAGCAGCACTCCGAACGTGACGTAATCGAAAACCGAGCTTATTACGCCGAACACCGCCATGAAATTCCTTATGAACTTTATGTCCCATTTTCTCGGTTTCATCACCATCTCGTCGTCCACGCTGTCGCCGGCGATGGTCATTTCAGGTATGTCGGTCATGAGATTCGTGAGGAGTATCTGCTTCGGGAGGAGCGGGAGGAACGTGAGAAAGAACGAAGCTCCCGCCACGCTGAACATGTTGCCGAAATTCGCGCTCGTGGCCATGAACACGTACTTCAGCGTGTTGGCGAACGTCACCCTCCCCTCTCTCACCCCGCTGACGAGTACGCCGAGGTCCTTCTTTAAAAGCACGATATCGGCGGCCTGCCTCGCGACGTCTGCCGCGCTGTCGACCGATATGCCGACGTCGGCGGCGTGGAGCGCAGGCGCGTCGTTTATACCGTCGCCGATATAGCCGACGACGTTCCCCGCTTTCTTGAGAGCGAGAACTATACGCTCCTTCTGCGCAGGCTCTATCTCTGCGAAGATGTCGCACCGCGCAGCCACGGCCAGGATGGAGTCGCCCGTGAGCCCGGCTATCTCTCCGCCGGTGACTACCTCGGGCTCGGTCATACCTACTCTTTCCCCTATAAAGCGGGCGACGTCCCGGTTGTCCCCCGTTACGACCTTGAGCGATATGCCGAGGCGTCCGAGCTCGGCGATAGTCTCCGCAACGTCCTCCCTGGGCGGGTCGTAAAGCGCGACGAACCCGAGAAAGGTCATCCCGCTTTCGTCGGACTTGCCGATGCGGCCGCCCCCGATCCCGATCCTGTACGCGACCCCTATCGTACGCAGGCCCTGGGACGACAGGTCCTTATGGCGCTTTTCTATATCGCTCCTCAGGTTTTCCAAATCTGCTGTCTCTCCCGACGGCAATTCCGCCTTCGAGCAGACAGACAGCACGTTCGCGAGCGCGCCCTTCGTTATCATCACGGTTTCACCGCCTCCGGATACGAGAACGCTCAGCATACGGCGGCCGAAGTCGTACGGCACCTCGTCGAGCTTCGTATACGTGGACGCATCCAGCCCGGAGCAGCCCCTTATCGCGTCGTCTAGAGGATTCGTAAAACCCGTCTCGAAGCACGCGTTGAGATAAGCGTAATGAAGCACCCTGCCGCTCTTCCCGCCGAGAACGTTAAGGGCGGAATGAACTTCGATAACGCCCCTCGTCAACGTTCCCGTTTTATCCGAGCAGAGAACGTTCATGCTCCCGAAGCTCTCTATCGAGTTCAGCCTCTTCACGATGACGCTGCTCCCGGCCATGCGCCTGGCGCCCCTCGCGAGGTTAACGCTTATCACTGCCGGCAGGAGCTGCGGGGTGAGGCCGACGGCTATGGCCATCGAGAACAGAAACGATTCCAGCACGGGTCTCTCGAAGTAGACGTTCACGGCGAAGACGGCAAGAACGAGAAGGAGCGTCGTCTCCAGAAGCAGGTAGCCGAACTTTCTGATGCCGTGCTGAAACTCCGTCTCCGGCGGCCCGAGCTTGAGCCTCTCGGATATCTCGCCGAAGACAGTAGCTCTCCCGGTTCGGACGACCAGTGCGCGGGCGGTGCCGCTCACGACGGACGTGCCCATGAAGAGGCAGTTCACCCTTCCGGAAAGTGGAGTCTCCGCCGGGAGTGTGCACACCGATTTTTCGACCGGGTAATTCTCGCCCGTGAGGGCGGCCTCGCTTACGAAGAGGTCCCTCGATTCGAGTATGCGGCAATCCCCCGGAACCACGCCGCCCGCCGAGAGCAGGACGACGTCCCCCGGTACGACGCCGGCGATCGGAATCTCCGTAACCTCGCCGTCCCTCAGCACCCGCACATTTACCCTCACCATGGAGAGGAGCTTCTCGACCGCGCCGGCAGCCCCGTATTCCTGCCAGAATCCGAGGATGCCGCTCAGGAGCACTATGGCGAATATTATGAGTGCGTCCGTCACGCCGCTGAGAAAAGCCGACAGCACGGCTGCAGCGAGGAGGATGATTATTATGGGATTATTGAACTGCGACAGAAAAATCGGAAGCCAGGCCGGCGTTTTGAGATGTTTGCGCTCGCCCGCTTCGGCGCCGCTCAGATAGCGCGCGGCGTCTTCCGACGAAAGGCCCTCGTCCGACGAACCGAGCCCGGCGGCAAGCTCTTTTTCCCCGGCCGCCCAAAAATCTTTAAAGCCGCCTCCGCCAGATGAATCGCCCTTCATGCTCAGCCTTCGCCTGCCCTGCTGCGGATGGAGCACGGCGCATTTCCCTCACTGTGTTACGGAGCAGTCAGGCATCTCCGCACCACCCGGGAATTATATACCAGGCGCCGGATGAAATGCACTCGCGGCGCGGAAAAAGGGCGTGCATCCCGCATAATGACGACGAGCCTGTAACCGCCAAATCGAAAAGGATCAAGACGGACGCGAACGGAACGGAATGAACCGTTTCAGGAGCATGAGCAATACATCCGCACGGAAAAGCATCGAAAAGAAGAATCTGAAATCGGCCGGCTCAATTAATACCTTTACTTCCCACACACCTATGTCGGCATTGAGCACGACGCTCTCCCCCTCGACAGAGGTACCGGTGATAGCTACCTCAAGCTCGCCCGCGGGACTTGTGACCTTCATCCTTCTCCTCCATGCCCGCCAGATATTGGAATATCTCCCGGGCCGCATCCTCACCCGAGCGCACACAGTCCGGCACCCCGGCTCCCGCGTACGCATTCCCGGCGAGCCTTAGCGAAGGGAATCGCCCGGCCCTTTCCATCACCCGCGCAACGAGCTCGCCGTGGCCGACGGCGTAATGGGGCGTCGACTCGGGGTTCCGGCTGACGCTCCAGAACAGCGGGGCCGACTTTATGCCCAGGATCGGCAGAAGCGTTCCGTGCGCAATGTCGACGAGACGGCCGTCGTCCTCGCTGCAGATGGCCGGGTTCCGCGCGCCTCCCGCAACGACGCGGAGGAGGACGGTATCGTCCGGGCTCCGCCCCCGGAACTTCACGCTGCTGAACGTACATGCGTGAATTGGCAGACGCTCCGAGGAAGAGGCCAGGAAGCCCGAGCCGTCGAGAGGATGGCCCACTTCGCTCCTCCTGTATGCGAGGTTTATAACCGTGTTCGAAACGTATTTTATCCGGGAGAGGCCGAGCGAAAGCTCGAGATCGAGGCTTCCCGTGACGAGCGAAGCCTGTGGCGCGGGAAGCGCCAGGACGACGGCGTCGCAGTCTACAGGCAGGCCTCCGCTCATGTGAACCCTGAAGCCACTGCCCGCAGCCTCGATCCTTTTCACCCTGCTTCGGAGCCTTATGGTACCGTCGGGCAGGCGCGAGTGGAGCGTATTCACGAGAGTCCCCATCCCCCTGTCGAAAGTGGCGAACCTGCCGCCGTCCCCCTTCGCGTCTTTCGGGGCTCCCCGGGAAGCCCCGTTTCTTCTCATCCCGCGCGTGACGCTCCCGTGCTCCTCCTCCATTTTCACGAGGGCGGGCAGGGCGGTACGGACGCTCAGTGTCTCGGGGTCCCCGGCGAATATGCCGGACAGAAGCGGCTCCGCCAAGCGCTCGTAGGCCTCTCTGCCGAACCTTCGTTTTATGAAGGAGGCGGCGCTCTCGTCCCCCTGCAAAGCGTTTCCCGGAATGAACCCTTCGAGCGACATCCTGAGCTTGCCCATGATCGAAAGGAGGGGCGAGCCGAGGAGCGCCGTCACGCGCGCGGGGCCCGGGAAGAGCCCCGCCGGCATGGGCACGAGCTCTCCCTCCCTTAGAACGAAGGTCCTTTCGGCTTCCCTGTTCATTCCGATAACGACTGGCCCGAGGCCCGCGCGCACGGAAAGCCCGATGGCTTCGGGCTTGGCCCTCAGGAACGAGTCAGGACCTTCCTCCACCACAAAACCTTCAGCCTCCCTCGTCGATATGACGCCCCCGGGTCTGTCTCTTCCTTCTAAAACTGTGACCTCGAGCGGGAAGCCGTGCTCCCCGCTGAGCTCAATGAGCCTGTGAGCGGCGCTGAGGCCGGTTATGCCCCCGCCTATCACTATAACTCTCGGTAAAGCCCTTCCGGAACGATAAGGTCTGTTATTCCCGTTTTTCAAAGTAATTCACGCCCGCTACAGGAAGGGGCAATAACGGTGCCAGATTATTCTCTTACATTTACTGTATTTCCGGGGCAGACTTGCGGCGGACGGTGTAAGGTGTCAGAAAGTCTTACGCACTCCCGAAGGCGTCTCCAGGCTCACAGGTGCCGGGATCGGGGGGCCGGAGCTTCCGCCGATCCGTCTCCACCGCATATACACGATAAATATCCGCATATTCGTCCGAAGTCCGGGCAGCCCGCCCTTATGGCATGGGATTTGCACCGAGTTCATACAGTTTCCAGACGAGGAGGTTCAGCCTATGAGGAACATAAGGGACCTGGATTTTTCCCTGACGCCGTTCGTCGCCATCTGGGAGGTAACGCGGGCATGCGATCTGGCGTGCCGCCACTGCAGGGCAGAGGCGATTAACCTCCGAAGCCCCGACGAGCTTTCGACTGAAGAGGGCTACGACCTTATAGACAAGATCCGCTCCATGGGCACCCACCTTCTGGTCCTGAGCGGCGGGGACCCCGTAAAGAGAGAGGACATATTCGATCTTATCAGGTACGGCGCGCTGAGCGGCCTCCGTATGGCAACCATCCCCGCGGCGACGGGCTCCCTGACGCCTGGGCTCGTCACGAAGCTCAAGGAAGCCGGCCTCTCGCAGATCGCGTTCAGCCTGGACGGGCCCGACAGGGAAACGCACGACACGTTCAGGGGCACGCCCGGGGCTTTCGATCTGACGATAAAGGGCGCCTGGTACGCGCGCATGGCCGGGCTTCCGCTTCAGATCAACACGACGTTCGGCATGCATAACATCGACCACTTCGACGAAATCGCCCGCCTCGTGAAAGACCTCGAGGTCGTTTTCTGGGAGGTGTTTTTCCTCGTCCCCATGGGCCGTGGGCGGCTGCTTCAACAGATGAAGGCGCACCAGTACGAGAGGCTGTTCGAGAAGCTGTACAGGTTTTCAAAAGAGGTCGATTTCATAGTCAAGATCACAGAGGCCCAGCACTACAGGCGCTACGTTATGGTGCGGGAGATGAAAGACAGGGGGCCCAACGGGAAGGACGATCCGGTAAACCTGCCCGAGCGCCTCACGCGCGACTTCGGGCCGGGAGGAAGCATCGGGCTTGCCCCGAAGGGCGTAAATTCGGGAAACGGCTTCGTATTCATCTCGCACACGGGGGAGGTGTTTCCGAGCGGATTCCTGCCCGTTTCCGCCGGGAACGTGAGGAACGAAAGCATAGTCGATATATACAGGAAGTCCCCCCTTTTCGTCGGGCTCAGGGACTACAGCAAACTCAAGGGCAAATGCGGCGCGTGCGAGTGGAAGTACATATGCGGCGGATCGAGGGCAAGGGCCTATGCCTTGACGGGGGATTACATGGAGTCCGAGCCCGGCTGCGCGTTCGTCCCCGAGAGCTACGGGAGGAGATCTCGTGAAGGAGCGGGCGTCAGCTATGCCGGTGCGTGAAGCTGCACCCGGGAGCAGGCCCGGAGGCGCCGCCGGGCCTGCCGGTTTCCGGCGTGGAGAAGGGCCTCTGACTGGAGAAAGGCCGTCGATGAACTTCGACGTATCCCCGTTCATAGTCATATGGGAGGTCACGCAGTCGTGCGACCTCGTCTGCCTTCACTGCAGGGCGAACGCGAGAACGTGCAGGGACCCGCTTGAGCTCACAACACTCCAGGGCTACAATCTGATCGACGATATCACGGGGTTCGGCTCGCCCCTCCTCGTCCTCACGGGCGGCGACCCGCTCAAAAGAGAGGACCTTTACGACCTCATCACATACAGCGTCGGGAAGGGTCTCCGGACGACAGTATCCCCGAGCGTAACCCCCCTTCTCACGAACGAGTCGATACGGAAGCTCAGGGAAGCGGGCATATCGAGAATAGCCGTCAGCCTCGACGGCTCGACCGGCGAAATCCACGATTCGTTCAGAGGCGTAAGAGGAAGTCATGCGAGGACGCTCGAGGTATTGTCCGAGTGCGGCAGGCAGGGTATTCCGATCCAGGTAAACACGACGGTAACGAGATATAACCTTCGCGACTTCGAGAACATAGCGAACCTCATAGCCGGCTTTGGCCCCGTCCTCTGGAGCGTGTTCTTCCTCGTCCCGACGGGACGGGGAAAGATCGGGGACACGATAAGCCCCGAGGAATACGAATCAGTTTTCGAAAAAATGTATGAGCTCTCGAAGGTAATGCCGTACGACATAAAATCGACGGAAGCGCCGCATTACAGGAGATACGTCGCCCAGGCGAGGGTGAAGGAAAAGAGGAGCGGCATATGTCCGCTCGAAGCCGCCGCGGGAAACCTGCGGGACACGATAGGCAGGGCGCCCCGGGGCATTAACGACGGGAAGGGGTTCGTTTTCATCTCCCACAGGGGGGAGGTCTACCCGAGCGGGTTCCTGCCGCTTTCGGGAGGTAACGTAAAGAACGAGAGCATCGTCTCTATCTACAGAAACTCGCCGCTTTTCACCCGCATAAGGGACTATGGCATGCTCAAGGGTAAATGCGGCGCGTGCGAGTTCAAGAATATCTGCGGGGGCTCGAGGGCGAGAGCCTATGCGGTGACCGGGGATTACATGGAGTCCGAGCCCTACTGCGTCTACATACCCGGCAAATATACTCCGGCGGAATCAAATGAGGGAAAAACCCGTTCGCCCGAAATATAACAACTGCCGGACGTGCAGCCTGAGGGCGGGGACGATCTTCTCGGGACTCGACGACGAAGGGGCTCTCCAGCTCGAAAACATGCTCCGGAGGCTCACTTATCCCGAGGGCTTCGTCCTTTTCCTCAAGGGAGAAACGCCGCGCGGCGTTTATTGCGTCTGCGGGGGGCGCGTCAAGCTCTATCTTCACTCCCCGGACGGGAGAAACGCGGTGCTTGGTTACGCATCGGCCGGCAGCGTGATAGGAGTGAGAGCGATCCTCTCGGGAAAGCCCCACGATTTTACCGCAAGGACCGTCGAGGAATCACAGCTGAGCTTCATAGACAAAGACGACTTCATGGCCCTCCTGAAAAGAAACGGCGGCGTCTGCCTCAGGCTGGCGGAGACCCTTGGAGAAGAGCTCTCGAAGGCGTACGAAGGCTTCGGGAACGTGACGCTCGCGACGTCCGAAGAGCGCCTCGCCTCGCTTCTTCTCAGGCTCTGCGACGAGTTCGGCGAGCCTTCTCCCGAGGGCATAGTTATAAAGCCCGGCCTGAGCCAGGAGGAGATAGCGGATATGGCCGGGATGTCGAGAAGAACGCTCAGCAGGGCGCTTCGGTCGTTAAGAAAAATGAAGCTCGTCGAATGCGGCCGCCGCACGACGGTTATCAGGAACAGGTCCGCGCTTGAAAAGCTCCTTCCCTGAGAAATCTTTCTTCCGCGTCGATTGAGACATTTGTCACAGTTTGAGTGAGACATTCGTCCTTGACGCAAAAGCCTCCGGGAAACGATAATTAAAAAAGGCGCAACCGGAACGCCGGAATCGGGTTTACACCCGGGAGTGAAACGAATAACGACGTACGGAGGAAAGAATGGAAACATATGAAGGCGGAAGAGAAATCAGTTACAAATGGCTTCCCGACGTCAACCTCGAGAAGTGCACGGGCTGCGGGAAGTGCGTCAAGGCGTGCAGGCCGAAATCTCTCGTTATAGTGAACGACGATTTCGCACTTCTCATCCGCGCCGATACGTGTAGCAGCGGGGGGCACTGCGTCCTGTCCTGCCCCGAGGATGCCCTCAACATGGAATGGATAGAAATGAGGGGTGAGCACAACGTCGGCGACTGGAAGACAATTATGGAGCAATAGTAAAAATCCGGGCTGTCTGTCCCCGATAAAACCCGCCTCGCTCTCAACCGGGGACGGGCCCGGAATTATTTCGAGAGAACGTGCATTGAAAATGAAGGATGCAGTCACAGAGTTTCTGCGCAGGCACAATACGATGAGCCTCGCGACTTCGAGGAACAACGACCCATGTGCGGCGGCCCTGTTTTATGCGAGTGACGGACTTACCCTGTATTTCCTCTCAGACCCGAGAGCCGAGCACTCACGCAACATATCCCTAAACCCCAGGGTCGCCGTCACTATAAACACGGATCATTCAGACTGGAAGACCGTCCGGGGGCTGCGGATAACAGGCAGAGCCTATGCTGTGCGCGAGGAAGAAGCGGCAGCGGTAAGAAATATTTTCGAGAACAAGTATCCCTTCCTGACGGGGCTTCTGGAGAGCGGCGAGCTGCGCCGGGGATTCGCCGGTTATACCTTCTTCAAAATCATCCCCGAGGCCATAAGGCTCATAGACAACAGCGTGCATTTCGGATACAGGGCCGAAATGCTCGTATGATCCTCACCCTTACCCTCACGGATGCGATAAATCCGCGCTTTATCGTGCGGCAAAACCGGTCTCAGCTATATCTCAGCACCGGCAGCCCGAGGTCCTGTATCATCCCGGTATCCTTGTCCATGGGGTCGCCCTTCGTCGTGAGGTAGTCTCCGGAGATGAGCGCATTCGCCCCCGCGAAAAGCGCCCAGGACTGATATTCCCCGAGCACCGCCTCCCTCCCTCCCGCGCACAGGAGGATGCTCTTCGGAAGTATTATCCTGAAGAGTGAAACAGCTTTTATAGCCTCGAAAGGATGGAGCGTCTCCATTCCGCCCAGCCCGGTGCCTGGCCTCGGGTTAAGGAAATTAAGCGGAACGACTTCGGGCCCGAGCTCCTTGAGCTCGTAGGCCATGCTCACCCTGTCCTCGGCTGTTTCTCCGAGGCCGATTATGCCGCCGCAGCAGAGCCTGATCCCGTTTTCCTTCACGAGGCGCGCGGTGCCGATGCGGTCATCGTAGGCGTGCGTGGTGCATACGCGCGGGAAGAAGCTCCGCGAGGTCTCGAGGTTGTGGTTGTAGCGCCTCACGCCGGCGGCGGAGAGGCGCTTCGCCTGTTCCTGGGTCAGTATGCCGAGGGAGCATCCGATGCTCATATCCGTGTATTCCCGGATGAGGCGGACGGATTCGAGCACCCTCTCGAATACATGCTTATTGGGCCCTCTCCCGCTTATCACGATGCAGAATTCCGAAGCCCCTCCGGCCTCGGCCCTTTTCGCCGATTCCAGGATCTCATGGGGGTCGATCACTGCGCGCGGCGGAACCGGGGCTTCGCTGTAAATCGACTGCGCGCAGAACCTGCAGTCTTCCGGGCACGCCCCGGTCCTTCCGCTCGTTATGCTGCAGAGATACACGCCCCTTTCGTGGTGCATGGACGTGACGGCATTCGAAAGTGACATCAAGCCGGGCAGGCTGCCGAAATCCGCATGGGCGAGAGCCATCGCGTCGTCGAAGGTTATCTCCTCCCCCTTCCCGATAACCTTTTCCCTGACACGCTCGATAACATTCTCGATCATGGACTCATCCTCCAGTCAGTTTTATTGAGCATAATGCGCTGCCGTAGTCTTATACAGTTTTCGTGTTGGGGAGTAAGTTAAAGGACTATATATTTATGCCAGATTGCGATAAGGATGCAACACATCATTTGAAATCGGGACTACGAATTCACGGTGTGGCGTAGTTTTCCACCGCCGCACGGACATTCCACTCACACCTTTCGCAGTATGACGCTTCCCGCGGAATAGCCCGCCCCGAAGGCGCATATAAGCCCCAGCTCCCCTTTCTCGAAATCGTCCTTATACCTGTCGAACGCGATTATCGAGCCTGCGGAGCTGGTATTGGCGAACTCGTCGAGTATCAGTGGAGCCTCTCCACATTCCGGCTCTCTGCCCAGCACCTTTTTGCATATGAGCTTGTTTATGTGGCTGTTGGCCTGGTGGAGCCAGAGGCGCTTCAAAGAAGAGGCGCTCAGTCCAAGCTCCGCGAGGTGGGAGAGGATAAAGCCCGACACAAGGGGAGCTATGTCCCTTAACAGCCTCTTCCCATCCTGCCTGAAGTAATTATCGGCCGGCATGTTGTCGGTGGACACGCCGTTCAGAAACCCGAAACGGTTGCTCACCGTATCCGCATACTGCGTGTAAATCCTGGTCCCGAGTATCTCGAAGGCACTCCGGGACGTGGGGTCCTCCGCCCTCTCCAGCACGACAGCCGCGGCCGCGTCTCCGAAGATGAAATGGGTATCCCTGTCTCTGAAAGAGACCCTTGCCGTGCATATCTCGGGGCTTATCACGAGCGCCCGCCTCGCGCTTCCGGAGAGGATAGCGTCCCTCGCCGTCTGGATACCGAAAGGCATGGAGGAGCAGGTCGCCTGGAGGTCGAAGGCGAAGCCCTTTGCTCCGAGAAGGTTTTGAATCTCGATGGACACGGCGGGATAGAGCCGCTCCACGGCGGTACACGCGACGATGAGGGCGTCCACGTCCCCGGGGGAAATTTCCGCCTCTTTCAGCGCCTTCCTTGCGGCATCCTCTCCCATTCTCGCCTGTATGGAAACCCCTTCGTCCGAATATTCGCGTATCCGGGGGCGCATTACTTCAGGGTCGAGGATTCCGGATTTATTCACCACGTAGCGGCTTTTAATCCCGGAAACGCGGGAGATGAATTCGGGGCTCGATTCCTTTAAGGGCTCTATCTTTCCCGCGGAGATTTCTTCCTCCCGGTTTTGGTTGAACCGCCCAGCGTAAAGATTGAACGACGAAACGAGCTCCTCGTTGGATATGGAATCCGGGGGCGAGTAGACTCCCGAGCCGCTGATTACTATTTTCTTCACGTCACTCCCCGATATGAGGCGAGCCAGCGCTGGCTCCGCCGGGAAAGTAATAATACACGAGAATGCCGGGGATGATACGTCATTCCGAGCACTGTCCCCGCGTACGCTTTCTCCGGTTTCCGCCGCACGCATCCCGTCCGAAGAAGAAGCTGTTTTCCCCTATTCATTTTTCGTCAGGATTCGGTATATTGTTTTGAGTTATGGAAGGCCGGGCGACCGTTTCAGGGAAGATTTATTTTGCCAAGCAGGGCAAATCCGGGGTAAAATACAGTCTTAGCGTATTACCTAGTTCGGCAAACGCTGCAATCCACGATCATTAAACAGTCCCCGTAGCTCAGTAGGATAGAGCGCAGGATTCCTAATCCTGAGGCCAGAGGTTCGAATCCTCTCGGGGACGCATTATTTCCTGTCGGTTCTTCCTGACCACCTTCCGTGCCTGCAGTTTCAGATTATATTCGGACGAAATACGAAGTTTGTCCGCATTTTTGAATTTCCGCTTCCGGTACAAGGGGAGACAAGGTGTGTGAAAGAACCGGGTGATCCCTTCACATGCGCCGTATTCTATCCAGCACCGCCGTAACGATGCGGTCGCATCTCAGGCCGTCGAATGCAAACGCATCGGGCGCTGCGCTTCCGATACGGGAACACAGCTCGTCGCGAAGAAGGGCTCTCGCCCTGAAGAGCCGCACCTTCACGGCCTCTTCGCTTATGTCGAGACACTCCGCCGTTTCCGCCGTGCTCATGTCCTCTATCTGCCTCAGCATAAAGACAGACCTGTACGCCTCGGGCAGCGAATCGACGGCCTCTTCGAGCACCGAAGAGAGCTCTTTCGCGAGCGCATTCTCCTCAGGGTCAGGCGTTTTGGAAGTGTATATATTCATGCCGATTCCACCGGTGTCCTCGGGCAGGTATACGAGTCTCTTTCTCATACGCACTCTCGCCAGAGCCTCGTTCACCGCTATTCTTGTAAGCCAGGTAGAGAATTTAGCCAGCCCGGCGAACTGTCCCAAGTTCGCATACGCCCTTACGTAGGCGTCCTGCATAACGTCTTCCGCCTCCCCGTTGTCCCTCACTATCGCACGCACCGTGCGGTATACGCGCCTGTTGTAGCGGCGCATGAGGATTTCGAACATCTCGATCTCGCCGGCGAGCACGCGGCGCACGACGTCTTCGTCCGTAAGCGTTTCTAACTCAAACCCGGCTTCTATCATGCAAGCTGCCCTTCAAGTGTGTTGTCCACATAGACTGTAGAGTTTCGTCCACGGAAAAGGTTACAGGAATTTTATTTTTCGCGGGATATGTAACCTGCCGCCTGCTGAAAACTCTATCATGTATATGACTGTTTGACATACAACCGTCAATTCACAAACAATTCATTCAAAGGAGGTAGTTGCGTCATGAAGTTTTTAAAGGCGGGTTTTTTTACACTGGTTCTCGGCTTCACGGCTCTCTATATCGGCTCGGGGAACGCTTACGCTCAGGAAACAGCCCCTCCGGGGGGCAAATACCAGAAAGTAAGCTCCCTCGTCGAGCTTCCGGATTTTATTCCAGGGCTCGGAGTTCTCTATGTCGACCCCGCTACCTTGCCCGCGGGGCCGTTTCTCGCTTACGACAAGGGGGGCAGCCTCGTAAGCACGATTTACATGATCCCTCTCTCCGATCTCGACGAGCACAAGGCCTTTAACAACCTGGCGGCCGCGAAGGACGAGGACGTAGACCACGTGGACGTCCATTTCAACGCGGGCCATCCGGGCGTGCCCGTCCCTCACTATCACATAATCCTCTGGCACGTGCCGCCCGACAAGGCGGCGGCGCTGAAATAGGAGCCGGGCTCATGCCATCGAGGCGGGAATTCCTCAGGGCCGGCGGCGTACTGGTCGCCGGCCTTTTCATCACGAACCGGACTCCGGCTTCCTCTGCCGTACAATCCGACGGCGGCTCCATAGTAGAAATCCGCATGAAGAGCGACATCATGGGCTCACACGTATGGTTCGACCCCGTGGGCATACTGATCAAGCCCGGGCAGACTGTGAGATGGGTCTGTATAGAAAACGTTCACACAGTCACGGCATATCATCCCTCGAACGGGAAACATTCCTTCCGCATACCGGAGAAAGCGACACCGTGGGACTCGGGCTTCATACAGCCCGGAGGAAAATTCGAGCGGACATTCACGGAAGAAGGGGTTTACGACTATTTCTGCCTCCCCCACGAAGGAGCAGGAATGGTCGGCCGGATAATAGTCGGAAGGCCGCTCGGGCCCGGAACTCTGCCTTTCGATTATTACGAAGGGAAGCCCGGCGCGGAAGGGTGGCTGCCGGTGCCGCCAGCCGCCCGGAAGACGTTTCCCTCCGTAGAGCGAATAATGAAGGAAAAGATAGTGAGGATCGGGCAACCCGAATAGACTGCGGGGGTGATTCCGTTTTACTGAATAGAATTGTCTCCGCTCTCTTCAGACACGGGCGCGCTCTCCATCCTGATCCCGTCGTGCGCCGCGCGCGCGTATCCCTTGTAGCCGCTTTCGAGCGGATGCCCGTCGTCGGTGGGCGAGTAGACGTTACTCGACTTGTAGAGCTCTTCGAGGACGTAGGGACCGGCGTCCACGTGCTCTATGCCGAGCTCGTCGAAGAATTCCGAGAACCTGGCGACGAGGTCGTTTTCGTTTTCGACAAGCTGGTAATAATCGTCCGAGAGCTCGTAGCCGCGGGAATTCAGATACTCGAAGAACGCCCTCGATTTCGACGGAATGAACACGATGCTGAAATCTATGCCCGCCTCGTCGCATTTTTTCTCGATGTCGGCGATTACGCCCTTCGTCACCTCGAACCCGAGCGCGATACGCTCACGGCTCATATCCATCTTGCGCTTGTGATTCGATATGGATTTGTGCTTCATTATGGTATGGTTCGCCTCTTCCCTGACGACGATCGAGTCCCCGAGGTCCCTCCCCTCGTAGGCCCTCTTCACCGCCGAGGCAATGATCCAGTAGAGGTTCGATTTTGTAAGATAGTGCTTGAGCGTCCGCCATACTCCGGACGTTTCGCGGCAGACCGAAGGGTCGTACCCGCGCTCCCTTAACCAGTCGTCCCAGTAATTCGTCCTGTTTATGAGCTTGCAGACGTCGTCCAGGTCGTTCGTAACATAAAGGGCGAGAACGATGTGCTTCGGCTTCATCTTTATCGCCTCGTCTATGAGGTAGCTGTACTGAAGCGTGCCGTAGCTGCCGACCCCGAGATTATAGACCGTGACGCCGTCCATGTCTGCGAGCTGCTGGGGCCACGACATGGCCGAGCTCACGTTGACGCCGTATGTATGCGAATCGCCGAGCGTTACGATGTCCGCGTGATCGAGCGGCGCGGGATTCCTGAACCCTTTGTCGTCTATATCCTCGAGGGCGGGGTTCATCTTCGTCCCGAGTCTCCGGTCGTAAGTTTGATTCGATAGCGGGGAGTATATGACGCTCGGCGTGAGAATCTGGAGCAAAAGCTCGGCGGCGGCGAGGGTGAAAATTACGGCGAGGACGATGAGGACGGCTTTCTTGAGTCTCATGGAAGGCTTCTTCTTCCGCCCGGGAGCTTACTCGCTCTTAAGCATATTCTGCCCCGGCGGAATGTTGCTGCGGCTATACCCGGCTCCACCCAAACTGTACCGGTGAAGACGTAATAACGGCTTCGCGGAAGTATCCCCCCGTGAAACCGCCGGCTGGAATGATTCAGACCAACCCGATAATCAGCATTTTTATAACCTAATCGGGAAGACAATTCAACACCCCAAAACCCTCCAAATGAAAATAAACCCCCTTCCCCTATTCAGGCACAGCTCAGAACTTTAAAACCTGACAAAGGAGATAAGGGAAGGGGTGATTTTGAACCGCCGTGCGGAGACGGCCGGGAGCCGCCTCCGCTGCGATGTATTTGTTTTTATTTAAAGAACTGATCGATGAAGATCATCAGCCTGCCCTGAACCGTCCAGGGGGTCTCGTCGTACCTTACCCTGTCGGGGGTAATGTCGTTAGCGACGAGCGTATTCAGCGCCTGTGCTTCGAGGAGCGTCTCCAGGCTGCTTCCCGCGAACACTATGCCGCCGATTATGTCGAGGTTTACGCCCGGATGTACATGCCACGTCAGAGTACCTTCGACTTCCGTCGCCATGTAGGTATCCAGACTGCTTACGCCCGGATACGGGTTGCTGGTCTCTTCGTTAAACGCTACGAGAACCTGCGGCGTGAACGAAAGCTCGTCTATAAGCTTCACAGTACCCCACAACCTGGCATAGTAAGCGTTGTAAACGCTGCTCTCTACCTGGTATATGTTCGGTATCATGTGCTTGAAGAGGAGGTTGTCGAGGTTGTAAGCGGGGTTGAAATAGACGAGTCCTCCCTCGATGCTGCCGCTGGAGAGGTCGTCGCCCTTCGCCCATCCGAACTCGGCCGCGACAAGCTTAAGCGGCCATCCCGGATAAACTTCGGCGCGGGCGGCAAATACTATATTAGACGCGTCTATGTCTGTTTCCCCTCCCCCGTCCACCTTGAGTTTCCCCCATACTCCGTCGAGCTCGCCGACGAGCCTCCAGAGGTCTGTCTTGTAATCGATCATACCGGAATAGAGGGTCAGACGGTCGAGGTTAACGATACCGGACGCAGCGCCAGCATTCGGCGGAACGCCCGGGTCCGTTCCCCTGGTCGGGGTCGAACCGATGTTGTTCTGGTGGATGTAAGGGAATATAAAACCGCCGATCGTGAGGTTGCCCCCGACTATGTTGGGATTGTTAAAGATAAGGGCCACTGCCGCGATATCGTAACCGTTACCCTGGCCGGTGACCACGCTGTTACCCTGCGTAAGTATGTCCGAAACCAGCACGAACGTAATAGAAGAGGAACCCGCAGAGAAAGACTTGAGGTAGAGGAACCTGTCGAACAGGGTGCCGAGGTCGGAATACGGGTCCCAGCCGCCGTTCAGATACATACCGAGGCCCCAGTCGAACGGCTGGCGTCCGATCCTGACGAAACCGAGGTTGTGAGGAAGAACTATGTCAGCGTGGAGCATCCTGACATTGAAGAACCCAGGATCGTCTATTGCGCGAGGCCCGGTAAGAATCGCGCCCCTGAACCTGTCGCTGAACGAAATGTTGGAGTTTACTACGGTGTTACCACCGCCGAGAAGCTCCGAAGTTGCGCCGCCCCAGATGTTGTTGTCAAAGACGTTTAACTGTGCCCGGATCGTTACAGAATCGCTGAGCACTAACTGAGGAGTTAAACGCAGACTCGTGTCTACGAAGAATATCTCGTCTTTGTTGTTAGTAAATCCGAGCGCGTTTGCGTTACTGTTCGTTAACGCCGATATGAACGTGGCGTTGTCTATAAAACGAGCCCTGGTACGCATGTAGCTCGGAAACCCGCCCAGCGTCAGCTCAACGGCGAACGTAGGCGCGGCTATAGTCAGAGCCAGTAAAAATACAAAAAGCCACTTTATTCTATCCATCTCTCTATGCCTCCTTCGATTTATTTTGATTTTTAAGTTCTCAATGTTCCATCCGTGTAGTCAAACTTTCGTGATATCCCTCCGATCACCTCCCGGTTGCATCACATAGTTGAAAGTAACGTGCCAGCAGGCCGGTGCAGCGATTGTTGACTTTTCAAAATGCCGCAGTGTCGTTTGTCAGAAAACAGTACGGGGAAACATTAGTGTCAGAGAAAAATGTCCCCGTTTTTCGACCGGTCGTTTCAGGCCTGCACGGTTTGGAAGACATTAGTATGTCGCCGATTATAAGAAAGAAGGAAGCGGAACAGGTGAAAGCATCTGCTGAACCGGTCGGGGGGCCGAGGCATGACCGGTTTTAGAAGCGATCGTATGAATGCGGTTATAAGGGAGCGAGGAAAACAGCGCATGGACGCAGCGGTGGTTATAGGCACGGCTGCCTTTCACAAAAGTGTTTCAGGAATACGCCGCCGGGCCCGTGAATAAAACGGAAGCCGAGGGAAGTCTTATTTAGTCACGAGCCATGCGCGGCTCCAGATCCTGTAAACCCCGTGGTGCTCGTTCTCGACCATGAAGCCGAACGAGAGGGCCTCCTTCGCCCAGTCCCCGTCGCCGCCCATGATGCCCGATATTTCCGGGCTGCCCATACCGGTACCCCATCTCTCCTGCTGGTTCACGATGAAACCCCGGAGCGCTTCGCCAACCGTTAGCGGCTGTTGAGGGAACGAGCCCAGCCCTTCTCTGTCTATCGCCCTGAACATCGAATAAAGCGCAAATCTGCTCACGAGCCTCAGCTGAACGAGGAAACGCTCCTCCTCCGGATTCACGGCATAGCCGAGGAACGCGGCATATTCCCTGAGGACGGTGTTGACGCACATGATCCTCAGCATGGCGGAAACGTCTTCTTCCTCCGGCGCGCCGTCGAAATACACTACCCCGCCCCCCGGCGAGCTGATCGGGGCGTCCGTCACGGGGTCGCCGGTCCAGGGCTGATAAGAGTAGTAATTCTCCGGAGTCGAGGAGGGGTCGTCCCACGGCCTGAGAACGAGCGGGCCGGAAATACCTATACCCTGCAGCACGAACCGAGTCAGGTCCCCGGGCTCGAGATCGAGCTTCTTGTCCGCCCATTCCTTCGGTGAAATTGTCAGTATGTCTTCTATGTCCGTCATGTTTCTCTCCGGGGCCTTGTCTTTCCGCATTTCTCATACCGGGCGTTTGGGGCCTGCGGGACAAGAGCCTTTATTCGCTTCTAAAATAATAACTCGTGCCCTTGAGAGAACCGTCGGGCGGCATGAGCCTGAGCGTTACCTTGCCGCCGAAGGTCGCGTCGGGGCCGATCGAAACGAGATATTTACTCGTAGTCGGAACCAAAGCGTTCGTGCCGGCTTCCGTCATGCTGTATTCCAGCACAAGGATGCTGTCGGCCTGAAAGATGGATTTAAAGAACTCCTTGTCCTTGGTTTCGAGATGCCACACGCCCCCTGCCCTCACGGCGCTATTGGTGCGCGCCGGTTCCGGAAGCCCGGGATAATCGACTGTCCTCGTATAAGTCCCGTCCCCGTTAAACGTATAGGTCGTGACGCTCCGGCTTACGCCCTCGCCCTCGTCCCAGACCCAGCTTCCTATAAGGGCTTTCTTCGTCGCGTCGTCGTCGAATATCCCGGCCCGCGCCGTGGACTGCGCGATCACTAACAACGCCATGACAGCCATCAAGCATATACCTGCAAGTCTCATGTCTTTCCTCCCCAACCAATGGATTCAGAGTTCATAATAATTCGGAAATACGCGATCTCCGCCTAAAGCTCGAGCTTTACATCGACGAGACTCACCTTTATAAGGCTCAAAGCCAGTCCCGTCCCCGGGTCCTCGACCCGGAGGTCGAATACCGAAGAAGGGAATATGGCGTTTCCCGGGCCGAGCCTGGCGCGGAACCTGAGGTCTTCCCCGCCCGTAACGCGGAATTCGCCCGTTATGTGAAGCGAGAGCTCGTTGTCCATCCTCGCTATCCTGCCGTCCGGGAGCACGACGTTTTCGTGCGGCATCAGGACCACGACCACGGGGTCGTCCGGGTCCATGACGACGCGGAGCGCCCTGCCCGTCCAGAGGACCTCCTTCCCGTTGAACCGCGACGCGAATTCGTTCTCGCCCGCTCCCGCGGCGTACATACGGCGAACCTCTTCCACAAACACCTGCCACGAGGTCTGCCACGGCTCCGTCAGCCCCGGCGCGCCGTCCGGCTGAGCGCTCCCGCCCCTGGAGAGAACGATAAGGACCGAGAATACGGCGACAGCATAGAAGAACCTGCGCATTTCCGCCACCCCTCTCCCGTGCCCGGGCAACCTCGTGGTCCCGCGACGGGATAGATAAGATTTATACGAAGCGGCAGCCGGAAAAGTTTTATTCCGGCGGAGCCGTCTCCTGCCCGCGCGGACGATCAGCCGGCCGCGCCGTGCATACGATTCACATTTTAATTATATTAAAAGGGCCTGACAAGACGCCGGGATTTATTCCGGCGACTGCGCGTGCCGTGGGATTCAGGAGCCTGAGGAGCGGGCGCGGCGGCAGGAACCGGCGCGGGAACAGGAATAGTCCCCCCGGGCCGCCCGGAAACGCGGGACGCCGCGTTCGAGAAGATTCGAAGTACGCACCGCAGAGGGAGCGGAGAGCGGAAACCCCCGCCGGAAAAACCGTCCACACCCTCAATGCCCCGCAAGCGAGACCTTCTCACGAAGGACGGCGTTTATATCGTTCACGACGAGCTCCGGCTGGAGGTAGCCGAGGTTGTATATCTCACGTATACGGTCTTCGCCGTCGACGAGATATACCCTCATAACGTGGTCTATCCTTCCGTCGGGGAGATTCTTCGTCCAGATATCGTAACCGGAGAGCGCCGCTTTGGTTTCGGCGTCCGTCCCGCGTAGGAAGAGCCAGTTCTCGCCGTCGGCCCCGAACCCTTCTGCGTATTCCCTGAGCCGCTCGGGCGTATCGCGCTCCGGGTCGAACGATATGGAGGCGATTTTTACCTTTTCGCCCAAAAGGCCTTCGTCCCTCAGTATCCCCTGGAGGCGGGACAGTGTCCCGGTGGCCAGGAGACATGCGTCCGGGCAGGACGTATAAATGAAGGTTATTATCTTGATCCTGCCGCCGAAGTCCTTAAGGGTTACCTCTTTTCCGTCGAGGTCCGTGAGCCTGAAGTCAGAGGCGGGCTCGATGACAGGGAGGCTGTACGCCGCCTCGCGCGGATTTGCCGGGGCCGTTTTCGGAAGCGGAGCGGCCCCTGTCTTTTCGCGGGCCGCGCCGTCCCCGTGGCCCGCGTGCGGGTCGTCCGCCGAGAAAGCGGGCGGCGCGGCCATGACGAATAGCGCTGCCATGGCAAATATATATATGAACAGTATTATGCGTGTCGCCACTTCATTTCCCTCTTAAAAATTTATTGGCCGTATGTCGAAGTCTTCAGGCCTTGTAAATATCGTAGCCCCTCGAGAATTCGACGAATACCGCCGGCTCGTTCCCGACTGTCCACGCGTCGTGGCCCGGAGGAAGGAGCATGACGTCGTTCTTCCCGAAATCCTCGACGGAGCCGTCGTCCATCTGCACGCGGAGAACGCCCGAGAGGACTACCGCCACGTGCGGGAGGAGACAGCTTTCCGTTTTGGCGTAGGACTTCAAGTCGTCGGACCATTTCGCCCCCACGTCGAAGACGACGCGGGTTACCGTAACCCCGTCGAGGTCGACGGACTGCTTGCTTATTTTCCCGTGTATGTCCCTCGGCAATGCGTCGAGACTGGCTTTCTGCATGTTTCGGTCAGGCATTCGGCTAAGACCTCCTGTTAAGGTAGTCTCCTTATCCAACCCCGGTCATCAGGCGAGTGCGTTTGGCCATCAGCTCTCTATACTTCTCATATCTTCGCGTCGTTGTGAACGACGGAGAAGCTCACGGGCACGGGTCTCTGTATCGTATCGAGCACGGGACAGTGAGCGTTCACGAGCTCGGCGAGCTGCCTTATCCGCTCGCTCGGCGCCGGGCTCTTTATGTCGACCTCGTAGTCGACGTCGGCAAATCCCGCCGGGACCTCGGCGACGTTGAGGAATCCTCTCAAATCGAGATTTCCCCTGACGTTGATACGGAGCGAGTCTATAGGTATGCCGAGAACCGCGGCGTAGGCGGCGTAGACTATCTCCTGACACGTCCCGAGCGCGCCGAGCACGAGCTCGACGGGGTTCGGGCCGGTGTCTGTCCCGAAGAGTGCGGGCGGCTCGTCCACGTCGACGGTGAACTGCCTTATACTGGCCTTCGTCTGAAAACCCTCGACGAGTTCCGTCGCCGCGCTGAACTCCGCTACGGCCGGCTTGTCGGCCTTCTGCTTGAGCGCACCGACGACTTCGTTCAGCTTCTCGGCGAGCGCCCGGCTGTCGGAATTAACCTCGACATTCTGCACAAGTTGCGTACTCATGATAGGTTCTCCTTTGTATGATGTGATTTAATATAAAAGCATGTCGTGAGCCCTTGCCGGGCCGGTATCGAACTTCGTAAAATCGACGTTAAAAAACGGGTCTACCTTGAGCTTTCCGTCGGGGCCGACCCTTATAAGGCGCACCCAGTAATCGTCGGCGCCGAAGTCGTAGGTGCTGAGGAGCGAGTTCGTGACGTACATGCGCTTCCCGTCGTAGGTGACGTGCATCATGTTGGGATGAAGGCCGGGATGTGCCGTGTCGTGAAGCTTCGGCTTTTCGGGGTCGCTTATGTCTATCGCCTGGAGCTCGCTCGTCCCGAAGCAGCTCGCGTAGAGATACTTGTCGTCGGGCGACTGGCGAAGGTCGGCCGGGAGGCACCCCTGCCCGAGGTCTATCGCCTTCTTGAACTCGAAGGAGCCGTTCTTTTCCGTCCACACCCAGAGGCTGTCCCCGGCTATGGCGTTCGTGTATCCGTAATTGGAGCCGGGCTTTCTCGCCCACCTCACTTCGAGCGGGAGCTTCTGGTCTATCTTCACGACCTCGAGCGGCTTTCGCTCCTTGAAGTCCCATATGACGAGCGTATCGCCGAACTGCTCGGGGTCGTTTTCCGCGAAGGGCTTCGAGTAATTTTTAAGCGGCATCCAGCTCGACGTTATCATCCTGTTGATCTCGGGCTTTATCGCGACGTCGTATAGATATGGCGCGTTTTCCGGAAGCGGGAGCGTCCTTACGAACTTCCCCTCGTTAGTGAATTCTGCGAGGCCTCCCGGCGCTCCTCCTTCTGCGTTCGATGTGAAGGTGATGAGTATCCTCCCGGGTATGGCATAGAACGTGTGCGGGCCCGCGAGGCCGGTGACCTCACCGACATTCTCGATGGTCTTCACGATTTTGGGATTGGCGGGGTCGGACGCGACGTCGATGATCCATATGCGGTTCGACCGCAGCCCTCCGGCCCAGATGTGGGTTCTGTCGTCGGTGAAGCCCATGTGATGGGTTTCGTTCCCCTTCGAGCCGAGGTCGAGCTTGTTTATTATCGTCCCGTATTTAGGCGACGCAATGTCGACGTCTATAACGGCGAGGAAATCGTTGTCCTTCCCGTCGGCGTCGAGCGCCACGACGTATAAATATTTCTCGGGAGTAGTCAGGTAGTTTATGAACGGCGAATGGCAGACCTCGGCTTTAACGGGGCCTGAAGCCGCGAAAAAAACGACGGAAATCAAAAGCGTGCATGCCAAATATCCCCTGATGGAATCTCTTATACCGGCATACCGAAAACTGGTCATTTCGTTTAATCTCCTCCTGTATGTTGCGTTTTGTTCGGACCCGGCTGCGCAATGTGAAAGGCAACCGCTCATCCACGAAAGATCCCTCCGTATACACAATCACGTAACATCCGGAAGCCCGTTTAGGACATGCAATTTGCAAATAACATGCCTCGAAGAGAATGTCGCGTGTTTGCAGGCAGATAGAGAAATCCCGCTTTGGAAAACCGAATAACGGGTAATCAACTCCGGTTAGAACTTAATCGATTAGAAGTTTGAAAGCCGCACCGGTGGGACAAGGCACCGGGACACTATGCATATATATGGAAGGAGAAACGGTATCGTTTGCTCAGAGGTCCTTCGGGCCTTCGCCCGCTTCGGGCGCCGCGCCGCCGGACCCATGGCCCGGCGCTTCGCGGAGAAGACCCGGAAGGTCGAGCCTTCGCGTGTACATGGCGAGGCTGCCGTCCGCATTTCTCGGCCACTCATCTTGAGGGCGGTCCCTGTAGAGCTCGACTCCGTTGCCGTCGGGGTCACGAAGGTATAACGATTCGCTCACGCCGTGGTCGCTCGCGCCTTCGAGCTCGATTCCGGCATCGAGCAGGCGCCTTAAGGCGTCGGCAAGGGCGGCGCGGGAGGGGTAGAGGACGGCGAGATGGTAGAGCCCGGTCGTACCCGGGGGAGGCGGCGGGCCCCCGAGGCTCTCCCAGGTGTTGAGGGCTATGTGGTGATGGTATCCGCCCGCGGATATGAACGCGGCGCTCTCGCCGTAGCGCTGGACTTCCTCGAAGCCGAGGACGCCGCAGTAAAAATCGAGGGAGCGCTCGATGTCGGCCACCTTCAAATGCACGTGTCCGATTTTGGTTCCGGGGTCGACCGGGCGAACGTCTCTCGTCTTTTTTGTGCGTCTTTCCATGACCTTCTCCCGTGAGCTTTACCGTATATTATGCCCGACGAGACAAACCCGTTTGCATCGCCGGACAAAAGATGCAAATACAACAATTAATCCTGCTGACGTGGTCTGCCCTTCGCGCTTAATTGCAGCCGGTAGATCCATTATCAGAAAAATATGCGTTGAAATACACGGAGCATTATTTTTCTACGGACTTCGGTATTTATCAATTTGGCGAAATATCACGGGTATAGTATTTAGCAATGACGATTTTCATCTTTGAATACTGCAACTTAAACCCGTTTTATCTGTAATAAATAGAACATTAATGACCCTTTAATTCCCATTTGAAAAGCTTGACAAGGGAGGGTAATCTGTTAATATGAGAACGAATATCAACATCAATCTCATCCTTGGCGGCGGGGTTCCGCCCACCCAGAACACATTTCAAAGGGGATTATTCGTTCGTGAGAAAAGGTTTTTTGAAGGTGTTGTCGATCTGCGCATTGGCTGTCTTTTGCGGAATGCAGGAACCCGGTTGGGCGGTGGACGAGCCCGTGTATGACCCCTCGGAAACCGAGGCGGAGGAAACACCGTCCGAGGCGGAAGAAACCATAGACGGGAACGAACAAGAGGTTTACAAGCCTGACGACGAAGACGATCCGGTTCACAATCCGACGGAAGCGGAGCAGACGGGTCAGCCCGATCCGAATTACCAGAGGCTGGAAGAGGTTGTGGTAACCGGGACGAGAACGGAAAAGAAGCTTCTCGATACTCCAGTGAGGACGCAGGTGGTTACGAAGGAAGAAATCAGAAGAACGCACGCGAGGGACCTGAAGGAAGCGCTCGAATACGTGCCCGGGCTCATGCTGAAGGAGACGGAGAAGAACGGCTTCAGCGTCTGGATGCAGGGGTTCGACGGCGACCGCGTTCTGATACTACTCAACGGACGCCGGGTTACCGCAAGCACGGGCTCTACAGTCGACCTCACACAGATAAGCGCCGCCGACATAGAGAGAATAGAAATCGTGAAAGGACCCGTTTCCGCACTCTACGGCAGTGAATCGATGGCGGGGGTAATAAACGTTATCACGAGCAAGCCGCCCGAAGACTACGCCGCGACCATAGTAGCCGACATAGGAACGTTCGGCGACAAGAACGTGGACGACAAACATATCGCCACGGAGCACCTGATGGCCAACCTCACTGCCAACCGCGGTCCGTGGTCGGTATCGCTCTTTTCGGACATACGACTCTTCGAAGGATACGACCTCGACAAGTCCGATCCGTCCACGAACGGCGACGAGGGCTACAGGTGGAACGCGAGCGGTCGCTTCGCATACACGACGCCGGGCGGAATAGAGTTCTTTTTCTTACCGAGATACTACAGGGAAGACAAAACAATTACATATACGACGTTCACGCCCGGGCTCGGCGACGTCATATGGGAAAGGCGAGAGGACGCAAACACCATAAACCTCACCGCCGGGACGACGGTTCCCTTCAAGGACGGCTCGCGGCTCCAGGGCGCGCTCAACTACGAGCGTTTTCACGACATAAGCATACTCGACATACCTTCGAGCCCGCAGCTGGAGCAGAAAAGGGATGCCACGTTCCTCTATTACTCGGCCGAAACGCAGTACGACAGGCCCTTCGGTGATAAACACCTGGCGACCGTCGGCGGCCTCATCGGAAGGCAGACACTGGAGCAGGACCAGATAAAGGAAACCGTAAACGGCATCGAAATAATAGAAGAGATAGCGCCCGGGGCGGATATGAATACGTTCGAAGTCTATGCCCAGGACGATTATTTCGTCACTCCGTGGCTCGAGCTTCTTCCCGGCCTCAGATATCAATACGATACGGACTTCGGCTCGAACCTCTCCCCCAAGATCAACGTCATGATATCCCCGCTCGAGAATCTGCGCGTAAGGCTCGGATACGGCAGGGGATACCGCGTGCCGAATTTAAAGGAACGTTACTATTTCTTCGACCACAGCGCCCTCGGCTACATAATACTCGGGAATCCGGACCTCGTCCCCGAAAAGTCCGACGGCTTTCAGGCCGGCGCGGAAGGCTGGTGGCGGGATTTAAGGTGGGACGTAAACCTCTTCTTTAACCGCATACACGACCTCATAGACGTACAGCTCGACGAGGAGCTCAGCGATGAAATGGGGCTCCAGGTCTTCCAGTACATAAACGTCAGAAGGGCGACCACGATGGGAGCCGAGCTCGCGGCCAGCTACAACTTTCTCCGCTATTTCATTATAAACGCCGGATACTCGTATCTCTGGGCGAAGGATACGGACCTGGACAAGTGGCTCACGGGGCGCCCGAAGCATCAGGTCAAGGGAGGCCTCGACATAATAAACGTCCTTCCCGGGAACATGATTAACCTGAGAGGCGTCTATCAGTCGAGCGAATACGTCGACCAGGAGAATACCATTACCTCTCCGGGATGGAGCGAGTTCGACGCCAAGGTCAATCAGGACGTCTCGAAATGCTGCACGGTGTTTCTCGGCGTAGACAATATCTTCGACGTTCACCGGAACCCGAACAACGTGAACGATTTCAGGCCCTCGATAGGCCGTTATATATACATTGGAATAAGATCGAGTTTTCAAATTTCAAAAACACAACAACATTAAGGAGGCTAGGAATGAAGATATTTAAAACTATCTTCCCTTTGGTTTTGGTAGTGGCTCTGTCCTTCGGTCTCATGGGAGGCTGCGGGGGTGGCGGTGGAGGCGGTAACGGCGGCGGTGGAGGAGGAGGCGGTGGCGGCGGAGGAGGAGGCGGTGGAGGAAACGACGAAACCATCACCCTTCTTATTGACGCCACTGCAGGCGGATTAAGCGCAGGTCCCGAGGACCCCGCCAATAAGTACACCTACCTCGATCTTTCCGCCGGCGAAGTTGTAGACCTCACTGACGCTCAGGCGGCCGAATCGACCAACTGGGACATAGCGTTCAAGAGGTCGGTCGTAATTCTTAACGGCGGCGTTTCGGGACCCGGCGATGTCAGCGGATTCTTCACGGGCAACAACTCCGAGGCTTACGATTCCAACGGAGATGCTATATTCGACTGGTTCGCATCCGCTACCGCGGACTCGGAGCTCGAAGATTTCGAGGTTATCTCTTCGAGCGACGTTCCGCTCGACGGAGAAGGCAACCCGGACGCATCGGTATTCACGTCCGACACCCCGTCTCTCGTCATTGTAGGCGACGGCACGTCCGACGGCTGGTGGCTCTACGATTTCACGACGCACACCGTATCGGCCAATCCGGCCAACTGGTGGATTATAAGGACCGATACCGGCGAGGCTTACGTCAAGTTCCACGTGACCGAGGTGGTCTACGAGATTACCGAGCAGCTGTTCTTCGTAACCGTCGAATCCGTCATTCAGAATGCAGGGGAAACCAGCTTCACGACTCCGCACACGGTGACGTTCTCAGTCCCTGAAGGGGGCGGCTCGGTCTATTACGATTATGAGACGCTCGCCCTCGTGCCTTCGAGCGCGGGCTGGGACCTTCGCGTAGGGTATGACCCGGGAACGAGGCTCCTCAGCATGTATACGAACGCAGGCATGAGCGGATCGGGCTCCGGCGGAGCTTTCCCGATAGGAACCGACCCGGACTCGTTTACGAACGGTGCAGATCAGAGCCAGATTCCGTTCTACTTCACGGATTCCGCGGGCGGAATATTCATAGACTCGATCTGGTACGCCTACAACCTTACCGGCAACGACCATCAGCTTTGGCCGAACTACAGGGTCTATCTGATCCAGTCGCAGGGCGAGGTTTTCAAGCTCCAGATACTGAGCTATTACCATCCGCAGACTACGCAGAGCGGCTGGTACACCGTAAGATTTGAAAAGGTATTCCCTTAAATAATCGCGAGTATGAAGTGGCGAGGGGCCCCGACGCAGGGGCCCCCGCCTGTATCGTGCGGGCAGTCTTCCAGAGCAGTCTTTTCTCATACGTCCGGATCACAGGAAAGAAAATTATTTATGCCCGGAAGGGAATTTCGGGATCGATGTGCAGTCAAAGGACTGTATGTGTCATTATTATGAAAAGGGATTCCCATTATAGTTGGAGAATTCCCATAGAAGCCGACAACAAAGATAAAACAAAGAAAGAGAGGGTGTAAATCAAATGAATGCAAAAAGTATGCTAACGCTATTCGCCGCGATTCTGGCTGTCTTTTCGAGCTACGCCTGCAGCGGAGAGACGGAGCCCAAAACAGCCACGAATACGGCCACGGCCACGAACGCTGCTGCGACAGAGGCACCGGCGCCGGCGGAGACCGCCGCCCCCGAGGCCGACGCGAGCGAGGACGGCATAGGGTTCCTCGTGCTCGCGCCCGACAGGGGATTTACCGGAGACGGAGAAACGACGGCCGCCTTTGAGGGCTTCGGCAAGGACTATACTGCAGAGCTGGCTTTCGTAACCGGAGAAGACTTCGAGGGGAACGTACACGAAGCTCTCGGGAAGCTCGAAGCCAGGAACGTGAACAAGATATGGGCCGTACCATTCTTCCTTTCGAGCTCGGACTCGAAGTATAAAAACGGAATAGAGGCGCTTAAAACCTACAAAGGGAATGCCGAAATACTCATAGCGGAGGAGTTCGGACAGAGCTATCTCGCCGAAGAGATACTCGTCGACAGGGCCTCTGCGCTGAGCGCGAACCCTGCGGGCGAGACGCTCGTGGTCGTAGGCTCGGGCGCGAACGACGCCGAGAGCAGGCAGGCGATCAAGGCCGACCTCGAAAGGATTGTCGCCGGGGCGAACAAGGGACTCGGATTCGGCAACACTGCGGTCGTCGTGCTCTACGCCTGGGAAGCCGACGACGCTCTAAAGGGCGAAGGTATTGCCGATCTCCAGAAGACGCTGGCAGAGAGCACAAGGGGGGGCGGGCGCACAGTGGTAGTGCCGTTTAACCTCGCCATGAAGCTCACGGGCATGATGAGCGAGTGGAGCATGGTGCAGGGCGGTCTCTCGAAGTATCCGGGCGCCGTTTATGACGGCAAGGACGTTCTGCCCCACGAATACGCAACGCTCTGGCTCAGGAAAACGGCGAACGAAAGGCTCCCGCTCGAAGACGACGAAATCGGCGTCATATATATGCCGCACGGATCGGATTACAACTGGAATAAAGCGATGAGCACTGCTATCGATGAGCTCAGGGACAAATACATGTTCGAGGACGCCTTCAGCATGAGCGAGATAGATGTTACGGAGCCGGCCGTCAGGAGACTCGAAGAGAGGGGCGCGAAGGGGATAGTCGTCCTCCGGGTGTTCTCTCTCGAATCGAGCTTCAAGAAAAGCACGGAGCACATGCTCGGGCTTACGGGAGATGAAGCTTCCGGATACGGACAGCAGGCCGCGGCAGGACATGGAAGCGGACACGGGAGCGGAAATGCCCACGGCGGAGGAGGGCATGGCAGCCCGCACGGCGGAGGACACGGATCGGGTCAGGCTGCGGCCGCGCACGGCGGCCACGGAGGACATGGCCACGGACACGGTGGCTCGTCGAGAATCGCGAGCGACGCGGTATTCGTGACCCTCGGCGGAATAGAAGCGCATCCGCTCCTCGCAGAGGCAATGGCCGACAGGGCGAAGGAGCTCAGCGTCGATCCGTCGAAGGAGACTGTGATACTCCTCAGCCACGGCACGGAGAGCGACAAATCGAACGACTACTGGATGAACAACCTCAAGACCATCGCCGATTACATACAGTCGAGCAGCCCTGAAAAGTACAGGGACGTAAAGTACTATACGTGGAGAGAGGACTGGCCCGACAAGCGTGAAAAATCCGTAGAGGTCATACGCGGCATGGTGGAAGAGGCGTCGGTAGACGGCGGCACAGCGATCGTCATACCGGTGAGGACCACCGGCGAAGGCCATGAGAGAAAGTATCTGGAAGGGCTGGAATACAAGCTCGGTTCCGGATTTGCGCCGCATCCCAACTATATAAAGTGGGTCGAAGAAAAAATACAGGAAGGCATCGCCCGGCTGAGGCAGGATATCGAAGAAAGAAACGAGCAGGCAAAAGCCGCCGCCGGCAAGTAACGTAAAACCGAAACGAGCGGCGGGAAATATTTTCGGCCGCGATCGACTGAAAACAATTCCGCCTTCCTCTCTCGGGGAGGGCGGAATCCCTTTTACGGCATTCTCGAAAACACGCTGCAATCATTTTTTTTCCGCGCCAGATGACAGCGGGCGCGTGTTGATATATCCTTGTAAAATAACCGGCACATCTCTCATTATTTGTGTCTGCAAGGAGATCGCACATGGCCATTAAAAAAGAGTCGGCCCCCAAGAAAGCAGCCCCGAAAAAGCCGGCGGTAAAAAAACCGGCTGTAGCGAAGAGCGCAGCCGAGCCAGCTCCCGAAACCCAAGAATCGCTCCATGAGAGGATAGCAAAAAAGGCTTACGAGATATACGAATCGAGGGGCAGGGAAATCGGAAAAGACTTCGAACATTGGCTCGAAGCTGAAAAGATCATAAAGGGCAAAAAGAAGTCTTAAGTCCGAAAATACTTCCCGGTGAAACGCGGTTATCCTACTGACGGCGTTAACATCGGAATGAACCTGAATGATGCCGGGACGGTTTTGTTTTCCCTCCGGACAATTCGAATTAATTCAGATCTTAATACGTTTCGGCTCATAGACGAATGCGGCTGCTTGCAGGTTTTTCGTTCACGAAAATCGAAAGCACAATAAAATAATCTTCCGTTTATTTTTCAAAATGCACCGGGTGCAGTAAAATTGTAATCACTGGCGCGGCTGCCGCGAGGCGGCCGCAGGCCCGCAGGTGCGCAACCAAGAAACACCAAGGAGGATTTACGGGGCTCTCCACGATCGGCCGGAACAGAAACGTCCGCCGGAGCCCTATAGAATAATGCCTACTCCCCCGATAGAGACCGCCGAAGAGAAGAGACTCGAAGAGAACAGGGACAAGAAAGCATATTGGGAAAGGTGGGGCCCTTACCTGAGCGAGAGACAGTGGGGCACAGTCAGGGAGGACTACAGTCCCTACGGCACTGCCTGGGAATATCTACCGCACGACCACGCGCGCTCCCGGGCATACAGGTGGGGCGAAGACGGAATCGCCGGTATAACCGACAATCACGAAAGACTCTGTTTCGCGATCACCTTCTGGAACGGCAAGGACCCGATACTCAAGGAAAGGCTCTTCGGGCTCACGGGAAACGAGGGCAACCACGGCGAGGACGTAAAGGAATATTACTACTTTCTCGACAATACTCCGTCGCATGCGTACATGAAGTGCCTGTATAAATACCCGCAGGCCGCCTATCCCTACGACGACCTCGTCCGGACGAATGGGAAGAGATCGCGGATGGAGTCCGAGTACGAGCTCATAGACACCGGGATTTTCGACGACGACCGTTACTTCGACGTATTCGTCGAGTACGCCAAGGCAACGCCGGAAGATATACTGATAAAAATTACGGCCGTCAATCATGCGCCGGAAGATGCCGTGCTGCATCTCCTCCCGACGCTCTGGTTCAGAAACACGTGGAGCTGGGACGACGGCGCAAAACCGGTAATTAGGGATGCAGGGAACGTCAAGGGCGTGAATGTCGTCGAAGCCGACCACGCCACGCTCGGGAAGAGGTGGCTCTACTGCGACGCTTCCCCCGAGCTCCTCTTCACAGAGAACGAAACCAATTTCGAGAGACTCTTCGGCGTTCCGAGCGCCTCGCCCTACGTTAAAGACGGGATCAACGATTACGTGGTTTCGGGCAAGGAGGACGCGGTTAACCCCGGGGGAACGGGGACGAAGGCGGCCGCGCATTACGTGCTCACAGTCCCGTCCGGGAAGTCGGTAGCAGTGAGGCTCCGGCTTACGGACGAGCCCGACAAGGAAGCCCCTTTCGGAACGGAGTTCGAGGGCATTTTCCAGAACCGCATAAAGGAAGCGGACGAGTTCTACACGAGGATATCGCCCCACGAGATGCCGGACGACCTCAGGAAGGTGCAGCGCCAGGCCTTCGCCGGAATGCTGTGGACGAAGCAGTTCTACTATTACGTTATAAACGATTGGCTTAAGGGCGACCCGGCCTACCCTCCCCCGCCGGAGTCCAGAAAGACGGGGAGAAACTACAAGTGGATACACCTCTACAACGACGACGTGCTGTCCATGCCGGACACGTGGGAGTATCCCTGGTTTGCGGCGTGGGACCTTGCGTTTCACACCGTGAATATGGCCCTGATAGATCCCGAGTTCGCCAAGCGCCAGCTGGTTCTGCTTACGAGGGAATGGTATATGCACCCGAACGGCCAGATACCGGCGTACGAGTGGGCTTTCGGCGACGTGAACCCTCCCGTCCACGCCTGGGCCGCATGGAGGGTATACAACATAGAGTGGAAGATGTACGGGCGGCGCGACCGGCTCTTTCTGGAGCGGGTATTCCAGAAGCTTCTACTAAACTTCACGTGGTGGGTGAACAGGAAGGACACCGAGGGGAAGAACGTTTTCGAGGGGGGATTCCTCGGGCTCGACAACATAGGCGTATTCGACAGGAACGCCGAGCTCCCGTCGGGCGTCGTGCTCGAGCAGGCGGACGGCACGAGCTGGATGGGTATGTACAGCCTTAACATGCTCGCCATAGCCATAGAGCTGGCCAAGTTCGATCCGAGCTACGAAGATATTGCGAGCAAGTTTTACGAGCACTTCCTTTACATAGCGAGGGCCATAAACCTTCCCGACATGGGGCACGACGGGCTCTGGGACCCGCAGGACGAATTCTACTACGACGTGCTTCATCTCCCGAACGGCTCTCACGTACCGATGAAGGTGAGGTCGATGGTGGGACTGATACCGCTCTACGCCATAGAAACCATAGAGCCTGACACGCTCGATCAGCTGGAAGGGTTTCACAGGAGGATGAACTGGTTCATAGAAAACAGACCGGACCTCGCGAAGAATGTCGCCTCCATGATAGAGAAAGGCGTCGGGGAAAGGAGGATACTATCTATAGTCGACAAGGAAAAGCTGAAGAATGTTCTCAAAAGAATGCTCGACGAGAACGAATTCCTGAGCCCTTACGGCGTGAGGGCGCTGTCGAAGTATCACCTCCAGCATCCTTACATATTTAGGGCCAACGGCGAGGAGTACTGCGTCGCCTACGAGCCAGCCGAATCCACGAGCGGCCTTTTCGGGGGGAACTCCAACTGGCGGGGGCCTGTATGGTTTCCCGTGAATTTTCTCCTTATAGAAGCGCTCCAGAAATTTCATTACTACTTGGGCGACGATTTTAAGGTCGAGTGCCCGACCGGCTCCGGGAATTACAAGAACCTCTGGGATGTATCGAAGGAGATAGCGCACAGGCTGATACGTATCTTCAAGAGAGACTCGGGCGGCAGGAGGGCGGTTTTCGGCGGAGCGGAAAAATTCCAGAAAGACCCTGCCTGGAGGGATTATCTCCTCTTCTACGAATATTTCAACGGGGACGACGGCGCCGGCATAGGGGCGAGCCACCAGACGGGATGGACGTCTCTCGTCGCGAAGCTGATACTGCAGTCGAGCGAGTACGGCTCGATAGACGAAGTCTAGGGCGAGCGTGGTGTTGGTTCGAGTATCCTCTTCGGGGTATCCCCGGCCGCGGCACGCTTGTTCCATGTTCGGAAGAATACGGACTCGATACGTCCGGGCCTCATTTCCGGTGTTCTAAAAACCTTTAGTCCCCATGCTCCGGACATTTCAAATAGGGCTTTGCCGACCCTTTATGATGCGATAATCTAGTAGGTAAAGGCCGGAGGGCATCCCGAAGAAAGGCGAACGATCATATGGAAAAACTATCGAAGAAACAGATAGAGCTCATCGACAAATACTGGCGCGCGGCCAACTATCTCTCGGTCGGCCAGATATACCTTCAGGACAACCCGCTCCTCCGCGAGCCCCTCAAGCCCGAGCATATAAAGCCGAGGCTGCTCGGGCATTTCGGCACGGTGCCGGGGCTGAATCTCATATACGTGCATCTGAACCGCATGATAAGATACAGGGACTGCGATGTGCTCTTCGTCACGGGGCCCGGACACGGGGGCCCCGCCCTTTTCGCGAACACTTACCTCGAAGGGACGCTCACGGAGGTATATCCCGACCTAACCGGGGACGAGGCGGGAATGCTCAGGCTCTTCAGGAGATTTTCGTGGCCGGGAGGGCTCCCGAGCCACGCCGGGCCGCAGACGCCCGGCTCCATAAACGAGGGGGGCGAGCTCGGGTATTCGCTCGCGCACGCTTTCGGAGCCGCGATGGACAACCCTGAACTCCTTGCGGTCTGTGTCGTAGGGGACGGCGAAGCCGAGACGGGGGCGCTCGCCGCGAGCTGGCAGTCGAACAAGTTCATAAACCCCGTGCGCGACGGGGCAGTGCTCCCGATACTTCACCTGAACTCCTATAAAATAGCCGGGCCGACGGTTCTCGGCCGCTCGACGGACAAGGAGCTCAAGTCACTATTCACGGGCCTCGGCTACGCCGTCAGGTTCGTCGGCGGGGACGACCCTATGAAGGTGCACAGGGCATTCGCCAACGCGCTCAACCGCTCGTACTTAGACATCAGGCGTATACAGATGGACGCCCGCATGAGGGGCTTCAGCAGACGGCAGGACTGGCCGATGATAATCCTCCGGACCCCGAAAGGCTGGACGGGCCCGAAGGTCGTCGACGGGAAGCAGATAGAGGGGACGTTCAGGTCGCACCAGGTGCCTGTAGCGGGGGTTAAGCAGAACCGGGAGCACCTGAAAATCCTGGAGCAGTGGATGAGGAGCTACAGACCGGAGGAGCTTTTCGACGAGGAAGGGAGGCTCGTTCCGGAGCTCGCCAACCTCACGCCCTACGGCGGGAAGCGCATGGGGGCGAGCCCGTATGCGAACGGCGGCAGGCTTTTAAAGCCGCTTATAATGCCCGATATGACGAAATACGCGCTAGTGGTGAGGGAGCCCGGGACGGTTACGGGGGAGTCCACGCGCGAGCTCGGGAAATTTCTAAGGGACATATTCAGGGAAAACGCCGAACAGAACAATTTCCGTATATTCTGCCCGGACGAGACGAGCTCTAACAGGCTCGACGCGGTGTTCGAGGTGACGAACCGCTGCTCCGTCGAGAGGATCATAGAGACGGACGACCACATCTCGCCGGACGGCAGGGTGCTCGAGGTCCTGAGCGAGCACATGTGCCAGGGCTGGCTCGAAGGATACCTGCTCACGGGGCGGCACGGCCTCTTTCCGTGCTACGAGGCGTTCGCCACGATAGTCGATTCGATGATGAACCAGCACGCGAAGTGGCTCAAGATGTCGGCCGAGCTCCCGTGGAGGGCTCCCGTGGCGTCGCTCAATTATTTACTCACCTCCCACGCCTGGAGGCAGGACCACAACGGGTATAGCCACCAGGGGCCGGGGTTCATAGACTCCGTTATGACCAAGAAGGGCTCTGTCGTGAGGATATACCTCCCGCCGGACGCGAACTCACTTATTTCGACGGCCGACCATTGCCTGAGGAGCACCGGGTACATCAATGTTATCATCGCGGGGAAGCAGCCCGCGCTTCAGTGGATGGACATGGAGACTGCCATAGAGCACTGCAGGAGGGGGGCTTCGGTCTGGAAATGGGCCTCTAACGACGGAGGGAAGGAGCCGGACGTCGTCCTCGGGTGCGCAGGTGACGTGCCGACTCTCGAAACCGTGGCGGCGGCGTGGCTTTTAAGAAAGCACATACCTGACCTTAAAGTCAGGGTTGTGAACGTTACGGACCTCATGACGCTCCAGCACCACGCCGACCATCCGCACGGATTCGACGAGGAGACCTTCCGCGAGATGTTCACCGATACCGCCCCCGTCGTATTCGCCTTTCACGGCTACCCGCGAGTAATTCATGTTCTCGCCTACAAGCGCCCGAACGCCGAGCGCTTCCACGTGCGCGGATACGTCGAGGAAGGCACGACCACTACTCCCTTCGACATGGTCGTATGCAACGGAATGAGCCGCTACCACCTCGCCATCGAGGCGCTTCACAGGGCGGGCAGACTTCAGTCGGAGTCGGGGGACCTGATCGAATATTTCAAGCGTAAGCTGGAGGAGCATGCGCATTACGTGCGCGCCAACGGCGAGGACATGCCCGATATAAGAGACTGGGTATGGAGCTCTAACCCGAAGTAATCGTTTCGGATTCTGCGCCGCGGGCCGCATTTTCGGATCAAAGTGACGAATATTGCATACCCAGTCGAAAATAATGCTTGACACCTTAAGGAGGATACTTTATATTAATTACTAAGATTAAGTAACGCACTTAAATTCATCCTCCATCCTCCTTTAAGAAGAGAGGGAACACTTTCGAGCATTGAGTGTTCCCTCTCTCTCATTTTAAGTAATCATTGAATATTTTGTCCTTATACACACCTTCGAGCGCCGCCGTCTAACTGTCATTGCTACAATTTTGCTACAACAAATCTAGAAAATGATTTCGCATGTCCCCTGTTAGTTGAAAACTCCCTCCAATCACTTATAATTTTAGTCCCGTAAGGTGCTTTATTTATGACCGAACGGCGGCTCTTAAGCCTTTGAATACAATGGAAAATGTACACATAATACTCTTCTACAAGTTCGTTAATATAGACGATCCGGAGGCGTTCGCGGCGTCTGAAAGGGAGTTTTGTGCCGGGCTCGGACTTCTCGGAAAGATATTAATCGCCAAGGAGGGGATAAACGGGTCTCTTTCAGGCGCCGAGGGCAGCATAGAGGCTTACAAGCGCCATTTAAACTCCATACCCGGATTCGAGGACGCCGCCTTCAAGGAGGAGCTTTCGACTTTCCACCCGTTCAGGAAGCTCATCGTCAGAAAGAAGAAAGAGATAATCCGCATGGAGCAGGACCTCGATATGTCGCGGAGGGGCAAATACATATCCCCCGAGGAGCTTCTTGACATGTATTCGAGCGGAAAGGACTTTCTCATCATCGACACGCGGAACAGGTACGAGTCGGACGTCGGCAGGTTTAAAGACGCACTTACACTCGACATCGATTCCTTCCGCGAATTTCCGGACGCCATTGAGGAATTCGCGGACCGGAAGGACAGGACCATAATCACATACTGCACGGGCGGGATAAGGTGCGAGAAGGCGACGGCGTACATGGTTTCCCGGGGGTTTACGAACGTCTACCAGCTGAAGGACGGCATAATAAATTTCTGCCAGAAATACCCGGACACGGTCTGGGAGGGGAAGTGCTTCGTCTTCGACCAGAGGCTGATTTCGGACGTGGAATCGGGCGGTGACTGCATTGCCCGCTGCGTCAGGTGCGGCGGGGCGAGCGACCGTTACCAGAACTGCACCAACGTTCCCTGCGACGATCTCGTCATACTGTGCGAGGGGTGCAGCGAAGCCTGTCGCGGCACGTGCTCTGACGAATGCCTCGAAGAATACGAGAACGATCTTTTGAGGAAGTCCCGCGAGAGGCAGGGACGGAAATCCAGAACCGCCTGATCCCCCGTTTGCTGCTATTCCTCCCCCGGCCGAAACGATTCATCCGAAGATAAAGCGCCTGAGATTTGTTTCCCGACCGGCAAATTCCAGAAAATTATTCGACGTTCCTGGAATGGACCAGTATAAGCACTACGAACGTGATAAGGGATATTGCGTAAAGGAAAGGCGGGAGAAGCTCCATGTCGTTTACCTCCTGCCGGTTATACGGGATGGGTTATAATCCGAAGGGGGCGCGCTTTCACGCACCCCCGCCGGCTTTTATCTTGATTTTACGTTCTTACTTCTTCTTTCCGCGCGGCTTCGACGACCTCTTCGCGATGAAGCTCTTGAGCTCGGAAAGGTCTGAGCCTATGAGCTCCTTTACGCGGTCGGTGTTGACGCGGGCGACTATGATGTGGCCGACTTCGGTATTTACTTCGTCGTATATACCGAGGGCCTTCATGCCCTGTGCCTGCTTTTGGTTGTCGTCCGTCGGGCTCACGTAGTGTACTGTGACCGCCTTGTACCTGTGGATGAGGAAGAGGTGTATAAGGGTCATGAGCCTCTTCTGGCGGAGCTTGTCGTCGAACGTGTTCTGGTCGCGGACGGAGATGAAGTTATTGCCCCAGCGGTCGTGAATCGTCGAGAATATGACGTTCGCGAGCTTGTTCTTCATGTCGTCGAGGACAGAGAGCTCGAGGAGCTCGGAGCCCGCGGTGTGAGGCCTCAGCTTCACGCTGAGCTTGCCCGGTATGCCGTAGTGCTCGGACCAGAGCTCGAGCCAGTCTTCGAGGATTCTCGGCGGGACTTCCGTCTCGACGAGGTGCTGTACCTGTGTCGAGCCCTTGCCCATGGCGACCGTCGTCGCCGTACGTCCGGACGATGCGGCGAGCGCGCCGTCGAGCCTCGGGCCGCCGACAAGCGTCTGCGGCGTCCTGTAAGGCGAATCGATGAGCCTGAGCTTCCTCTGGAGCCTAGCGAGCGCCAGCATGCCGTCCTGCTTGAGGGCCATCGAGAACTCTTCCGCCGCGAGGCCGTCTATCTGATGTCCGCCGTAGGTGATGAAGTCGAATACGAACCCGAGCTTTCCGATTTCCTTCGGGAACTCCCTCATCTGGTCTTCCGTCATTCCTGTCGTGTCCCAGTTGAAGGACGGGGAGAGGTTGTAGGCCAGCATCTTGTCCGGATACTCGGCGTGTATCGCCTCTGCGAATTCCCTGGCCTCTTCGTAGTTGGCCGTTTTCGTTTCCATCCATATGAGGTCGGCGTAGGGAGCAACCGCCAGCGACTTGGCTATGGCGTACTCAATGCCTCCCTTTACCTGATAATAGCCTTCGGGCGTTCTCGAAAGCTCGCAGTCCCAGGTGGCGTCTATGCCCATCTGCCTCGCGCGCTCTTTCGCGTGGTGGTAGGAAGAGTGCTTCGCGAAATCGAACCACTCTTCTACGGTCATGTCGAGCGTCCTGCCCTCTTCTATCGCGAACTCCATCTGCTCGGCGACGGCCTGGGCGTATGTCATGAGGCCGGCTTCGACTTCCCACGTCTCCACGAACTTCGTGGCGGCGTTGTCGAGGGGCTTCGTGATGCTCCTTTCTTTTCCTTCTTTCAAGGCCTGAATGCTCTTGTCGATTATCGGTGTGAGGCCGACCTTGTCGAACCACTCGTAGACTTCCTGGTATTCGTCGTCGGATATTTTGTAGAGCATGAAGCCGTTTACGTCGGTTATTCCCTTATCGTAGAACCTCTTTAATATCGCGAGATAACCGTTCTTGTATCCCGGGATGTTGGTGTTGGTGACGCCGAGTATGAACGGATGGTCACGCTCGTCGCCCCTGCCGTCGAGAAGGTTTGCCGCCTCGGCATCCGTCCTCGCGACTATGATTCCCGGGACCTTCATGATGTCGAGCTGGAACCTCGCCGCGACGAGCCTCTTTATCTGCTCGTCGACCGGCACCAGAACCTTGCCGCCCTGGTGTCCGCACTTCTTCGTGCCGGGTTTCTGGTCTTCGATGTGGTAACCCGTGACGCCCGCCTCGACGAACCTCTTTATGAGGTTCCTTACGTGCGAGTCGCCGCCGTGACCCGTGTCGGCGTCGGCGATTATGAACGGCCTGTAGTCTATCTTCGGAGTGGCCTTTCTCTCTTTTTCGGACATTCTTGAGCGGAGGAACTTCTGGTTCCTGTCGGCCGTGAGGAGGGCGCGTACGAGCCCTGCGGCCTCGTCGGGCACCTGGCTCAGCGGATAGCTGGCGAGGTCCGGTCCCGGATCCTCGTCGGTCGATCCTTTGGCCGACGTCGCCCATCCGCCGAGGTATATGCCCTCGATGCCGATGCGCTTCATAGTTACTATCTGCCCGGGCGAATACGGCCCGAATGTCGTTATCTGCTCTCCTTTCGCGAAGAGCTCCCTTAGTCTGTTGTAAAATTCCTCGGAATATCTCCTGGCAACGGGATAGTCCTCTTCGAGCGTCCCCCTCTGCTGAACGACCTGGCGCGCGGAGTAGAGACGCCTGATGCCCTTGAACCTCGGGGATTCGAACCACTCTTTCGTTTCCTGGACTTCCCTCTCGAACGAGTCGAGCTCGTCTTCGAGGTTGTCGAGCCTCGCTTCAGGCTGGAAGTCGAGGTTTTCGGTGATCCTCGTGCCGTCTTTCTTGAATGCGTCTTTGTACTGCTTTATCCTGAGCTTCGCCGTGGGCAGATCGTGGTTGTTGAGGTTGATGTTGAGGAGGTCGATGTACCACGGGGTCTTTACGTTGTCGAGGACGTAGCTTTCGACGATCTCCCTCGCTATCGGGAGAGTTGTCGGCTTGGAGTAGTCGTAAACGTCCTTGTCCTTGGCCTTTAAGAGCTTGGAGTATTCTTCGGCTAAAAGGCGCTCGAAGAGCTCCTTCGTAAATATGTCGCCGGCCTTGACGCCCGTTTCCTGATCGTCCTCGGTGAGCTCGGCTCCCTTGTCGACCCATTCCCAGAGAATGCTGAGCCTTATCTCGCCCGTGGCCGCGTCTTCCATGAGATAGAGGATGTCGTCGTTCTCGAAGAAGTCCGCCGGCTTTAACGCCGCCGCCTGGAAGCCCTGCCCGAACGCGTTACCGTACTGGAGCGCTACGCTGATGAGGTTCCTCGCGCCCCTTATAGTTCTCGGCGCCGGCTCTAAAAGAGTAAGCCCGTCGGCGTCCTCGTCGGTGTACGTAAGCGGGGGGAATTTCCGCCCCGCCTGATTTTCCTCGCCGGCCTCTTCCCAGACCGGCCTTACTATGTGAACCATCTTCCAGTGGGCGACCCACTTTCCGCTGGCTCCGGCTTTCTGTTCCCTCTTTGCTCCGGCTACCGCCTTTTCCATTCCGTCCTTGACTCCCGCGTCGGACCCGACGGGGATGTTCGGCTCCATGCCGCCCTGCCAGAGAGCGTAGTTCCCGTTGATGCCCGGGGTGTTTACCGCCCTTCTGACGCGGTCTTCGTAGTTCCGCATGTAGCCGTAAGTCATGGTTATCGATTCGATGTTGGGGTTAATGAAAGACTGGTCCCACGCCATGGCGTCGGACACGCTGTTGATGTAGTCCCACCTGCCGGTGTTGAACCCGACGAAGTGCCTGCCGAGGGCGGCGCGTATTTCCATGAGCTGGAAAGTCGCCTCTATCTGCTCGACGAGGACGTAGACCTTTATGGAGCCTACGGGGATGGCGAGATGGTCTTCGAGCGCCGAGAGGAGCTCGTTCCAGAACGCGGCCTCTTCGGCTGTCTGTATCTTCGGCAGATAAAGCACTATGGACGAGCCCGTCTTTGCAAGCTCCTGGTAGTTGTTGACGACGTAGAGGACAGTGTCGACTATGGAGGCCGAAAGGGCTACGCCGTTCTCGTCCCTTACGTGCCTGTCGTCGAGATGAAGCCCGCGTGCGCGGAAGATCTTGGTCGTGAAGTCGAGCTGCTTTCTCCAGTCGGTGATTATATCGCGCCCGAAAAAGCCCTTGGCCCATTCGTTCATTTCGCGCGAAACCTGCTCGGCCGTATTCATGAATATCGGGTCTTTTCTGATTGCCAGCTTAAGGTTCCTCTGATTGTCGAGGGACATGGTGCCGACCTGCCCGAGGGCGTCTTCGCCGTCGAACATCCAGCCGTCCGCTCCGGAGAGAAGAGCGTAAGCCACGTTCCGTATGCTCTTGTCGACCGTCGAGTTCGGCCTCGCCGCAGGGCCGGTTCCCTGTATCCACTGCCTCTGGAGGTCGTGCGGAATGTCCGAGCCTACGAACTTGCCGTCTCTGGCGTCTTGTACCTTTATGTTTGTGCGGGGGATGAAATCGTTGGGATTGAGGAAACGGATGCGCTCCCTGTTGCGGAACCTCTGGGCTCTTCTGGAATACCTTTTGTCCATCAGGAGCTTCTGATCCTTGTTAAAGACCGAAAGGGCTTTTAAGGCTTCGAGCACCTCCGGGGTGTAAACGTCCGCGTATTCGATTTCCAGATTGTCTCTGATCTGGAGCCCCCTCGGACCCGGGGTATTCCTGAAAGGCTGTTTGGTAATATTATGAACGGTACTCATTCTCTCCTTCTCCTTGAGTTAGCATTTTTTTGCTTTGCAATATCCGAAAAGAGAAAACCATTATAATACAAGCACCTCACAAATCAACTAAAATAAAGGGACTAGGCCGTATTCATTGGATATTTTTTGAATACGGAAACTTTGCTGATTAGACGAGAATACCAGTTTGTTGTGCACTGCACAATGAAACCCCTTGCAATGTGCATGTGCCGCCCGGGCCCTTCTGTTACTAATTCTACCTGTTTTTAAGACTCTGTTAATATCCACCCGGAAATAATTCCGAGAGGCTTTTCCGGGGAAACCGCTTTTCGCTTTTTTTCAATATTGTCATAAGCCGAAATATACGGATAGTTTTTCTTATCGAGGACTTATATAGACCTCTATCGATAAATGTGCGGAGACCTTCGATCATCCCGGCACACGTCGTTTACATTGAATCGGGCTTAACGCTCCGCTTCTGCATCTTCCTGCAGTTTATGCATGGGGTGGATACCCCGGAGCAAATGCAGCAAACGTGATTCCGGCCGTAAAAGGAATGAACCGCCCTCTCGAACCACCCCGGCCTTATGCAAATCGCTCCGCAGGAACAAACCACGTAGCTTTCGCTCCGCTCCCAGGACACCCCGCCCCTGACGTCCGTCCTTCCCATACCATAATTATAGTACGTTTTTGAAAGTAAAGTTGAAATGAAGAAATAAACCAGGGCCGGACGAGCGGGCATTACATGGCCCAGGGGGAAGGCGCGGCACAAACCGGCGGGCAACCCGTTAAAGGATTGCCCGCCGGTTTGAATATCTGATTTTATGTTACGGCTGCCGTCAGCTGCCGAGCCCCTTGACTATGTTGCTTACTACAGTCTTGGCATCCCCGAAAACCATGTAGGTGTTTTCGTTGAAGTAGAGCTCGTTCTCGATGCCGGCGAACCCGGGGTTCATGCTTCGTTTTATGACGAACACCTTCTTCGCCTTGTCGACGTCGAGTATAGGCATGCCGTAGATCGGGCTCGATTTGTCGTGCCTCGCGGCCGGGTTCGTGACGTCGTTGGCGCCGATTACGAGGGCTATGTCGGCCTCGGGGAAATCGGGGTTGATGTCGTCCATGTCGAGCATGACGTCGTATGGGACGTTGGCTTCGGCCAGAAGGACGTTCATGTGCCCCGGCATCCTGCCCGCGACAGGGTGTATAGCGTATCTAACCGTGGTGCCGTGCGACCTGAGGATCTCGGCAAGCTCCCTCACGCTGTGCTGAGCCTGGGCTGCGGCCATACCGTAACCGGGAACGACTATAACGCTTTTAACTCCGTTGAACTCCTTGGCGGCTTCTTCGGCCGTAAGCGAGCGCACGGTTTGTTGCTCTACGCCTTCCGGAGCCGGCCCCTGGCTCTCCTCTATCTTTCCGAAAGCCCCGAAGAGGACGTTGGTGAACGACCTGTTCATGGCGCGGCACATTATGATCGAGAGGATGAAGCCCGAAGCGCCGTCTATCGCGCCCGCGATTATGAGGATCTTGTTGTCGAGGGCGAATCCTAAAAGCGCTGCCGAGATACCGGCGTACGAGTTCAGGATGGATATGACGGTCGGCATGTCGGCGGCGCCTATCGGCAGGATGAGCATCACGCCGAAAGTGAGGGCGAGTATGAGGCCGATGTAAAAGAGGAAGCTCGCCGACGGATAGAATATAAGAATTATAACTATGAGGACAATGACCAGAAGGAGCGATATGTTGAAGAGGTTCTGGCCTTTATACGTCCACGGGGCGCCGGGAAGTATGCCCTGGAGCTTCCCGAAAGCCATCATACTGCCTGTGAACGTCAGGCTTCCGAGCATGACTTCGGAGCCTATCGCCGTCATCCTCACTGTGTTGAGGTCGTGTCCGTGATAATACTCGGCCACGCCGACGAGCGCCGCTGCCAGCGCACCGAACGCGTGAGACAGCGCGGTTCGCTCGGGCATCTTCGTCATCGGCGTCCAGGCGGCTATCGCTATACCGGCCAGGGAGCCGATTATCATACCCACTATTATCCACTCGTAGCTGACTACGTTCTGCTGAACGAGGGTGCCGATGATGGCCATCGCCATACCGAGCGCCGCGTACCTCTGCCCCTTGCGTGCCGTCTCGGGAGAGTTGAGTCCCTTCAGTCCGAGGATGAAGAGGACAGCTGCTATCAGATATATTACGTTAGTGAATAGGCTCGTCATTTTTTATCCTCGTCTCCCTTTTTGAACATTTTGAGCATGCGCTCGGTTATCAAAAACCCGCCTACGACGTTACACATCGCGCAGGCGACAGCGATGGTTCCGAGGACTGTCACCACCGGGCCGTGGTCGGCTCCGGTAATGAGTATCGCGGCGACGACGATAATCGCCGAGATAGCGTTCGTCGCGGACATCAAAGGCGTATGGAGAAGCGGGGGAACCCGGGAAATAACCTGAAACCCGAGAAATGCAGCGAGTATAAAGATGTAAAGCCCTGCGACTAAAAGGTCTCCTTGCATATCACTTCATCTCCTTTGTTTATTTCACTGCATCTTTTATCGCCGGATGCACTATCTCTCCGTTATGCGTTATGAGCGATCCGATTATTACATCGTCAGAGAGGTCTATATTTATCGATTTTCCGTCGGGTGAAATGAGATTTACGAATGCGAGGATGTTGCGCGCGTAAAGGAGGCTCGCGTGTACGGGCATCGTGCTCGGGATGTTGACCTGGCCGATTATGGTGACGCCGTGCTTGAGGACGTCTTTGCCGGCCTCGGAGAGCTCGCAGTTGCCTCCCTGCTCGACGGCCATGTCGACGATGACCGAGCCGGGCTTCATCTCCCTGACCATTTCTTCGGTTATAAGCAGAGGGGCGCGCTTGCCCGGGATGAGGGCTGTCGTTATGACGACGTCGGCGTCTTTGATATGACTCCTTAATATATCCTGCTCTTTCTTGTAGAAATCGGCGGACAGCTCTTTTGCGTAACCGCCTGTGTCCTCGGCCTGGTCGTGCGGGACTTCGAGCGAGACGAACTCGGCCCCGAGGCTCTTCGCCTGCTCCCCTGCCGCAGGGCGGACGTCGAAAGCCGTGACCACCGCACCGAGGCGCTTTATCGTCGCTATAGCCTGAAGGCCGGCGACGCCGACGCCTATGATCATAGCCTTTGCGGGAGGAATCGTTCCCGCCGCCGTGGCCAGCATGGGCATGAACCTTCCGCACGAAGCGGCCGCCATGAGAACCACTTTGTACCCGGCTACCGTGCTCATCGTCGAAAGGGCGTCTATTCTCTGTGCGCGGGTTATCCTGGGCACCATCTCCATAGACAGGGCAGTGACCCTGCGCGCGGCGAGGGCCTTTATTACTTCGGGGCTTCCGAACGGCTGAAGGAAGGAAATAAGAACCGCCCCTTCCTTAATATTATTTATCTCTTCGATTGTCGGCTTATTGACCTTCAAGATGAGGTCTGACCGGGAGAGGACCGAAGCTGCGTCCGGGGCGATTTTAGCTCCCGCGGCTTCGAACTCCGAGTCGCTGATGAAAGACTCGTTCCCGGCGCCGGTTTCTACGAGCACCTCCATTCCCGATTTGACCATTTTGGAAATGGTTTCCGGTACGGCAGCTATCCTCCGCTCGCCTTCCAGGGTTTCTTTTACGATTCCAACCAGCACTATTGATCACCACCTGAAAAAATTGAGTTTTTGATTTTAACAAACCTTTCCATGACCGTCAACCGCGCCGGGCGCGGCGGGGAAAGGCTAATAACCCCCGGAGGCGACGGTGTGGAAATCCACCGTTCCGGGATGGAGAAAACTCCTCTTTAGCCACGAGTGTTAATGATTCTAGTAATAATTTTCAATCAGTCAAGTTTAGGACACCTAAATATCGAATTCCATGGCGTGCAAAAATTCCTCGACGGAGACGTGTTCCGGGCCAGGCTGACTTATTTCTTCCCCAGCAGGCGCGAGAACGCCGACTGTATGTTATCGAGGAGCCCAGGCTCGCCGCCGTCTCCGCCGTCCCGTTCGTCTTCGAACACGGCGTCTTCTTTTACGCTAAGAATGAGCTCGCGGGCGTCCTCGAAGATCTCTTCGGGGACCATTATGGTTTTGGCGTTGAACCTGCTGACGTACACCCCGGAGTAAAGGGAGCCGAAGTGGTCGTTCAAAACGACGAACGGAATCTCTTCGGCTTCGAAGAGGCTCTTCAGGAATACGAGCTCGGACTCGTCGTTGGGGGTATAAAGCTTTTTCATACATCCAATGATAGCACACTAGCTGGCGGCAGGGGGATATACTCGGAAAATGTTGGGGAAGAAAGAGATGGTAAAGCATAAATCCCCCCGTACCCCCCTTTTTCTAAGGGGGGGGTTAAGATAAGGTGAAATCGTGTACTCAGGATGTTCCGGCGGTATTTGAAAACACACCCCACGGACCTCGGAATGCAGACTCAACAATCGTGCAGACGGCTAATATTAATGATATAATTATCGGAGTAAACCGGGAGAAAATCACATGCATACACTTGAATCTGTACTGGGAGAGCACTACTGCTTTAAAGGGCTCGAAAAGAAGTATCTCGACATGATAGTGAACAAGGCCTACGACGCCGCTTTCAAGGAAGGAGAGTTCATATTCCACGAAGGCGACAAGGCCGACAAGCTCTACATTATCCAGGAGGGGATAGTGGCCTTGGAGACGCGTCTTGCGCCGGACAGGGACCCTATAACCATCCAGATGATCGGCGAGGGCGACGTGCTCGGGTGGGCGTGGCTCTTCCCGCCCTACCTCTGCCATTTCGACGCCAAGGTGGTAGCACCGACAAAGGCCGTTATCCTGGACGGCAACTTCATACGAACGAAGTGCGACGAGGACCACGACCTCGGCTACGAGCTTCTGAAGCGCTTCGCCTATATCATACAGCAGAGGCTTCAGGCCGTCCGTCTTCAGAACCCCAATATGTACGTCGTAAAACCCAAGCCCTAAGCCATAAATTAATGGAAGTCTTTTATCGGAGCAGCGTCATTCCCCGGAATGGGCGTGCCCGGAGAGCTTGTGCTTCCAGCCATGGAGGGCTTTTTTCAGTGTATTGAATCCCAGGTAAGCGCAGCCGTGCCTTGTGAGAGTTATTCTTTTCCCGAGCGAATCCCCGATGAGCTCTGCAGACATGGCCTCTATCTCCGGGATCGTCAGACCCGCCGCCTTTTCCAATACTATCGAAGTGCCGGCTCGGCTCACCATGCACCCTTCGCCTGTAAAGCCGATGCGTTTTACCACCCCGTCCGGCCCGGCGTCGAGGTACACTGTGACGACGTCGCCGCAGCCCTGGTTCCCGCCGCTGTAGACGATCGGTGCACCTTCTATCTCCCCGTAATTCCGGGGGTAGTTGTAATGGTCGAGGATGAGCTCCATCACCTTTTCGTGAGTCATTGTCTTTTTACGGGATCGCACGCGGCCGATTCCTGCCGCGAGCCCTGGGGGATCGAGCTTATGCCGGGTCGCTCGCCTTTCTGACTTCGCTTCTTATGCGGTTGTAAACGGCGCTCAGGCCGTACATGCGCCTCGTGCCGAGCTTGCTGTCGAGCCTGAGGTTGTGGATGAGATTCTCGGGGGCTGCCAGCACCTCCTCTACCGGGGCGCCGTTGAACGCGTCCACGAGGAGGGATACGAAGCCCCTGACTGTCGGAGACTCGCGGGCCACGTCGGCGTGAATGTCGACGCTCCCGTTTTTGACGTCCACGAAGACGAAGACCGGGGTTTCGCACTCGGCGACCCTGTTGAAGCCCGCGTCCCTCGCCTCCTGAAATTCATCGGGCAATGGGGGCAGGCTCTCGGAATAATCGAGCAGCATGCCGAGCGTCGCCTGGTAATCCGCCTCGCTGAAAAGCTCTATGATGTCTTGTATTCTGCTCATATTCTCACTTTACCGGGCCGGCCTCACAGCTCCCCCCTCGAGCGCTGCGAGCGGACGCCGGTTACAAGTACTCAATTCATCCCTCAGGGTTTCTCGATCGGCGCCTTGACCAGGTTGCCCCACTCGGTCCAGGAGCCGTCGTAGTTCCTGACCTTGCCGAAGCCGAGGAGGTACGTGAGAACGAACCAGGTGTGAGACGAGCGCTCGCCGATTCTGCAGTAGGCGATCACGTCGTCCCCTTCCTTGAGGCCCTTGTCTTCGACGTATATTCCGCGAAGCTCGTCGGCCGATTTGAATGTGCCGTCTTCCCTCGCGGCTGTCGCCCAGGGAACGTTCTTCGCGCCGGGGATGTGACCGCCCCTGAGCGCGCCTTCCTGCGGATAAGCCTCCATGTGAAGAAGCTCGCCCGTAAACTCTTTCGGGGAGCGGACATCGATCAGCGGCTTTTTCGCTTCGAGATGCTTTACTACATCATCCCTGAACGCGCGTATGGACTCGTCGATTCCCGGGGACTTGTAGGACGTCTTCGGGTAAGAAGGCACTTCCTTCGTGAGAGGCCTTCCTTCCTCGACCCATTTCTGCCTGCCGCCGTTCATAATAACAGCCTTTCCGTGCCCGAAGAGCTTGAATACCCAGAATGCATAGCACGCCCACCAGTTGTTCCTGTCTCCGTAGAAAACTACGGTGGTGTCGTTCGCGATGCCCTTCTCGGAAAGGAGCTTCTCGAACCTCGCCTTATCTATATAGTCCCTTACTATCTGGTCCTGGAGGTCGGTCTGCCAGTCTATCTTGACCGAGCCCTCGATATGGCCGGTATCGTAAAGAAGCACGTCTTCGTCGGATTCGACTATGCGAACCGACGGATCATTAAGATGCTCCGACACCCATTGGGTGCTCACCAAAGCGTCCGGATGTACATAATCCGCCATGTTAAATCCTCCTGTTGTGTGGGATTTGAGGTTGTTTAATAACGAATATCCTGCAATCGATAAATATTATTAGTTATTGTATTGGTACGGTTTCGCGAATTCAAGTGGCCGGGGAATGCGGGCAGGCGGCGGGGCTGATAAATGGCCTATATTTTACTTGCATCGGACAGTCCCGGAACGCTCTTTCAACGGGGAGAAAATAGGGGGTTCTTTGAACTTTGATTTTGTGCTAGAATGATATATAGGCGGGCTAAAGGCTTCTATAAAGCTTTTAAACGGATAACCACAGGGGGGTAAGCATCCATGCTCGAAGATCTCAAGGTAAAAGACCTCATTGGCGTCAGGAACAGGATTTATTTCGTGGATGCCGAAGATACAGCCGACGTGGCCGCCCTCAAGCTGAGAAACTTCAAGGTCAGGACCACTGGCGTCATGAAGGATGGGAAGATGGTCGGCGTCGTCGGGCATTCGGATTTTGCGACGAAGGTAGTCGCCCTCGGCAGAAGGCCGTCGGAAGTGAAGGTGTCCGACATCATGAGCACCGAGCTCAGGACCGTAACGCTCGAAACGTCATTTTACGAATGTCTCGACCTTATGAACTCGAACGGTATATCGCACCTCTTCATACTCGACGAGGACGGCGATTATCACGGCATGCTTGCGTGGAGCGACCTGCAAAGGATACTTGTAGGCGAGCTGAAGTACCAGCTCAAGGTCGCGCAGGAATACGCCTTCGGACACATATAAGCACGGCGCCCGTCGGGAGGCGCTTACCGGCCGAAGAGCGATTCGCCCGCCGGCAATAAAGGCTCGCTGTAACCAAGTGGCTGAAACCAAATTAAGGCACAAACAAGGGTATAAATATAAGGAAGCCTGTAAGCAAAGGGTATAAATATAATGACTGAAGAGAAAGAGCCGGAAGCTGAAAGAGAAGCTGCGGAGAAAGTAGAAGAGCGCGTCGAGGTCGAGGAGAAAGCGGCCGAAGTCCACGCGGAAAAGGCCCACGCCGGCGGGCATGCCGGCAGGCCAGCCGTGAAAAAGGGCCTCATGGAGAGGAGGGAAAGCTTTTCCCAGTCGAGCGTCCCTAACGCGCACAGGGGCTACAACCCGAAAACCCCCGTCGTCATGATGTGCATAATCGCGTTCATGGTCGTTCTCAGCTTCGTCCTCGCGGCGGTTACGTTCTAAGCCGTAGCGACAAGCACCTAAACTCATGCCGGCATCGGGAAGCTTGCGAAGGTTTCCTGCCGCACCGCGCATCGAGGTTCCCCGATTTCATTCTTTGTAATGTTCCCCCGGATTTCATGATAGAATTCTATTTCGCTCCTTACCGGAGCCGTACACGGTCCAGAATCGCCTTCAGGAAAAGGACTATATGACGCTCTTCCCGAAAAGCTCGACACATGCACGAAACACCCGGGGGGTCCCATGCACGGCATAGGGGAGAAGCTCTCGCTCCCGATCACCGACCCGGTGCTCATTTTCGCCATAATGCTGTTCGTGATACTCCTGGCTCCGCTGATCCTGAGCAGGCTCAGGATACCGGGGATCATAGGGTTCATAGTCGCCGGGGTCGTGCTCGGCCCGAACGGGTTTAACGTCCTCCTCCGCGACAGCAGCATAGTCCTCTTCGGCACCGTCGGACTCCTCTATATAATGTTCCTCGCGGGGCTCGAAGTGGACATGGGGGACTTCAAGAAGAACAGGAACAAGAGCATCGTATTCGGGGCGCTCACATTCTCGATACCGATGCTCCTCGGGACACTGGCGGGCTATTATCTTCTCGAGTTTTCGCTTTCGAGCTCGATACTTCTCGCGAGCATGTTCGCATCCCATACGCTTATCACATACCCCATAGTGAACAAGCTCGGAGTATCGAAGAACCGGGCCGTCAACGTAACCGTGGGCGGAACCATAATCACCGACACCGCGGCCCTTCTCGTTCTCGCCGTTATAGCCGGCTCGGCCGCGGGCGAGATAAACTCCGGGTTCTGGATAAGGCTCGGCGTGTCGATGGCCGTTTTCGTATTCATAGTGCTGTGGGGTTTTCCGAAGATCGGCGGGTGGTTTTTCAAGAACGTCAACGACGGCATATCGCAGTACATATTCGTTATGGCGATCGTGTTCGCCGGGGCGTTCCTGGCGGAGGTGGCAGGCATCGAGGCCATCGTCGGCGCGTTCCTCTCGGGTCTTGCCCTAAACAGGCTCATTCCTCATACCTCTCCCCTCATGAACAGGGTGGAGTTCGTCGGGAATTCCCTCTTCATACCGTTTTTCCTCATAGGCGTCGGCATGCTCGTGGACATGAGGGTTCTCTTCAAGGGCACGGAGGCTATAATCGTCGCCGCGACGATGATAATCGTGGCTCTCATAGGCAAGTGGACGCCGGCGCGGCTCACTCAAAAGATATTCGGCTATACGTCCGCCGAAGGGGGCATCATATTCGGGCTCAGCAATTCCCAGGCAGCGGCGACTCTGGCCGCCGTGCTCGTCGGATACAACCTCGGAATCCTCAACGAAAACGTGCTCAACGGCACTATTCTGATGATACTCGTGACGTGCCTCATAAGCTCCTTCGCAACCGAAAAGGCGGGCCGCGAGCTCGCTATCGCCGAGAGCTCGAAGAGGCCGGACCTCTCCGAAACACCGGAGAAGATACTCGTCCCCATATCCAATCCAGACACGATTGAGCGGCTCGTAGACCTCGCCGTGCTTATCAAGAACCCGGACTCCAGCCAGCCCATATACGCGCTCGAAGTCATAAGAGACGATCACGAGAGCCGGGAGAACGTTCTCATTAGCCACAAGATGCTCGAAAAGGCTGTAGAGCACGCAGCGGCTACGAATACGGACGTCAGGATTATAAGCAGGGTGGACCTGAACGTCGCGAACGGAATCCTCAGGGCGGTGAAGGAAAACGTCATAACCGAGATCATCATAGGCTGGAACGCGAGGCTCTCGGCGAGGGACAAAATATTCGGGTCGGTTCTCGACAACGTTCTCGAGGAGACGGAGCAGATGCTCCTCGTTACGAATATAGTGAAGCCCCTTAATACCATAAAGCGTATAAGGGTTATGGTGCCCCGGAACGCGGAATACGAAATCGGGTATTACAGGTGGATAAGGGTCGTCAAAACGCTTTCGAAGCAGCTCGGCGCGGGCGTCGAGTTCATGGGCTCCGAAGCCTCCATGAAGAAGCTCGAGTCGGTCGTTAACGACTCGAAGCCCGAGATAGAGGCGAAGTACATACCGGACGATTACTGGAGAGGGTTTCTGAGCGTCCTCAAGGAAGGAGGCAGCGACGATCTCCTGATAGTGATAAGCGCGAGGGAGGGAACGATATCGCACGAGAAATATCTCGACAGGGTGCCGGCGATGCTGTCGAGGTACGTTTCAGACAAGGGCTTCATAGTGCTCTATCCCGAGCAGCACGGGGTGAATTATTTCGTCAGCTACTGACGGAGTGGCAGAGCCGGTATCATTAGGATTGGCAGGACCGGCAGGAGAATAGCAGCGACGGGAAATAACGAGCGAGGAGGCTGCCATGGATTCCGAAGCTAAAAAAACGCATCACGTCGTCATACTCGGGGGCGGGTTCGGCGGACTTTATGCCGCGAAGAAGCTTTCCAGGCTCGGCATAAGGGTTACGCTCGTCGATAAGAGAAACTTTCACCTTTTTCAGCCGCTCCTGTATCAGGTAGCCGCCGGATGGCTTTCTCCAGGGGAGATCGCCTCGCCCCTCAGGATGATTTTAAACCGCTACAAGAATACGCACGTCTATCAGGCCGAGGTTACGGACATTCTGCCCCACGAGAAGACAGTCGTGCTCAAGGACGGAAAGCTGACGTACGACACGTTGATAGTAGCCACCGGCTCACATCATCACTACTTCGGACACGAGGAATGGGCGAAGGACGCGCCGGGGCTGAAGACTGTCGAGGATGCGCTCGAGATGAGGCGGAAGATCCTGCTCTCTTTCGAGGCGGCCGAAAGGGAGCCCGACCCGAATATCCAGCGGGAGTGGATGACGTTTCTTATAGTCGGCGCGGGGCCGACGGGGGTCGAGCTCGCGGGCACGATAGGAGAGCTAGCACGGACTACGCTCAAGAACGATTTCAGAAATATAGACACGCGTCAGACGTGCATAGTTCTCATAGAGGGGAGGGATCATGTTCTCCCCGCGTATCCCGAGGAGCTTTCGAAAAAGGCCGAGGAATCGCTGAGGGACCTTGGCGTGACGATAAGGCTCAACACCCTCGTCACAGACGTGAAAGGGAACAGGGTCCACATACTCAGAAACGGCGTTCCGGAAATTATACAGTCGAGGACTATCCTCTGGACGGCGGGGGTGAAGGCGTCCTTTCTCGGGAAAGTGCTGCAGGAAAGGGCCGGGGCGGAGCTAGACGGCGGCGGGAGGGTAATGGTGGCTCCCGACCTCAGCGTACCGGGCCGTCCCGACATATTCGTTATAGGGGACCTCGCTAATTTTTCACATCAGACAGGAAAGCCGCTTCCCGGTGTCGCGCAAGTCGCGATGCAGGAGGGGAGCTACGTCGCCGGGCTGATAGCGGACAGGCTCGCCGGGAAGGAGACGAAGGAGTTCAGGTACTTCGACAAGGGGAACCTCGCCGTCATAGGGCGGAACGCCGCAGTGGCCGACCTCGGGAAGCTCAAGCTCGCAGGCTTTCCCGCCTGGCTCATATGGGCGTTCGTCCACATAAGCTATCTCATCGAATTCGATAATAAGGTGCTTGTCCTCTTTCAGTGGGCGTGGAATTACTTCACCCGTAAGAGAGGCGTGAGGCTGATTACGGGAGACGTGTCCCCGGCGCTCGTGGGGAAGAGCGAGAATAAGCCCCTGCCCTGACGGTGCGCTTCGTCCGTATCACGCGGCCGGAGGACGTCTGCCGAATATCAGGGAAACTATAAAAATAATCAGAAAGACGAAAAACAGTATCTTGGCTATCCCCGTCGCCGCGCCAGCGATACCGCCGAAGCCGAGTATCGCCGCGATTATGGCTATCACGAGAAACGTAATGGCCCATCCGAGCATCGTGCACCCCCTGCCGATCGAGATGACCGTGATTCTTTTCTAACTCTATCACACGTGAAAACCTGTTTCGACAGGAATTTGCCGGAACCGAAAAGCAAGGGCTCAGGGGCTCTTACGGATCACGAGGAGCTTGCGCTCGATGTAGCCGAAGCCTCTGAGGGTGATAAGGGCGATCAATGTAACGCCTATTGCGGTTACTATCTTCGAAAGGGCGACGCATATCCCGACTGAAGCCACGAAGAGAAGTGTCGCCGCCGTGGTAAGACCGTGGACCTTGTCGGAGCTGCCGCCCCTTATTATCGTGCCTGCGCCGAGGAAGCTGACGCCCGTTATTATCGCGCCGATTATCCTGAGAGGGTCCGATCCCAGGGCGAGGTCGTCGAGGCCGTACCAGGGCACGACGAGACGGCCGAGCCATACGAGAAGCGCTGCGGAGCCTGCGACGAACATGTTGGTCCTGAGCCCGGCCGGCTTGTCCTGGAGCTCCCTGTCGAGCCCGACGAAAGCGCCGAGGAGCATGGCGACCACGACGTGAATGAGGACTTTTATCTCGGACGGGTCGAATTCGAAAATACCGGAAAGCTCCATGATATTCCCCTTAAACGTGTTGAGATGCCCGTCCTGCGGAAAGCGCTGTGATCACCTGCGGCCGGGGCGGAATCCGATAATGATTCCCGCCGCGAACGCGGCAAGCATTGAAAGCACGGGTTTTCTTCGTACAATGTCGGCGGCTGTATCGGTTATCGCGCCGGCTACGGACGCCCGACGCTTTTTATTCGCTCTCCGCAAAGCCCTTCCCTTCGCGTGAAGCTTCGGAGCCTGCCTTCCGGCCTTGTGCCCGTTCTTCCCGCCGCCGTTGGCGAGCCCACGGGTTTTCGACCGTCTGCCCCGTGAACTCTGCTTTTCTCCGGCTGTTTTTTCTTCCGCCATGAGTCACCCCCGTAAAAATGAGTATGTTTGCTGCGGCCTGGGGTGTCAAGGAATATTTAAGGTGTCACAACCTGGAAACGCTATGGTTTTCAGCCTGGAAATACATGCCGCATAGCGCGGAACATTTCTAGAAATCAAGCTACATACGGGAACTCGACAATTTTTGTAAAAAGATTTGACAGGAAATTAAAATTACTATTATATTGTGAATAAATTAATAATTGGAGGCCACCATTATGAAAAAGAAAATTTGGTTCGGAGGTTTTGCTTTTATAATTATACTGACAGGATTTAGTTATTTGAGTCATAGCGTGAGTGTCCAGAACACAATAACATAGATGAAATCATAGAATGGTCAAAAACATCGGGTAAG
>CAZUDM010000015.1:0-11029 GCA_964618635.1 uncultured Spirochaetia bacterium | reverse complement strand
TCCAGAACACAATAACATAGATGAAATCATAGAATGGTCAAAAACATCGGGTAAGAAAGAAATATATATAAGGTTTCAAGAACCTCTGGACCCTAATGTAAAAGTAGAGCCATATGTCGACGAGTTTTTTTCATATCTTTATCAAAAATTGTTCCCGGAAATCCGCGTTAATTGGGCGCGCTTTTTTTATACTCCCGAAGCATGGGCTGGCGCTATCCCCGTCCCTAATTGTAATGGAAACGTAACATTTCCCGCAGGAACCACTCAACTTATTAACTGTGGCATCTATAGCAATCCACAGCAAAGAGCAATCTGTGCCGGCAACTGTCCCAGAAGCAATAATGCACCTTCGATTGAGATTATTTATCATTATCAAGCGAGCGATTGTCATATAAATTCAATGTCATCACATATAATGGGAAATGTGGATAGATTCCCGGTTGAGTATCAATTATATGGTAATAATCATCCTTCAGTAGCTAACGCGGCTTTATCAACAACCTATTGCATGGGAAATTCTCATAATCCTTCTGTACATTATTGTCAGCCCAGCGGTTTAAAAATTAATGTTTATCTGAGTGATCAAGAGATGAGAAATGTATACGGTCATTGCCAAGCTGGAGCGTGGGGTTGTGCTACTGTAACTTCGGGAGATGGAAATTTAAATGATGCCATTGCAACAAGCAAAAATGGGGAAATATGGGTTGCACAGAATAGATTAAGGGGGGCACTGTGGTTAATAAGACATGAATTTCAGCATACTTATGGTTTTAACCACGGAAATTCACCTGGTAGTTGTGCAAGTATGACTCCAAGCGGTCATAATACTTATCACTGTTGTTCGAGCCATGAGTATAATTAATAATATTGAGTATAATTAATAATATCTAGTTGAATTTAGCCTAATAAAATGTTATCCGAGACGTCAATCTATGGTAAAGGGACTGGTGCATATGAAAAATTCTACAATGAAGAATAAATTAAAAGCAAGTTCTACATTATACTCAATTTTTGTCTGCCTCATTCTACTACTTATAACTCTATCAACTATCAGCTGCAACGATGATAATTCCAATTGCCCAACAGAAACTGTCAATCTTCTAAACTCGACTTGTGTTGCAGAGACCATATACTCACCATGTAATTTCTGGCAGTGTAGAAATTCCGAAAATCCCGTTGATGAATTTCCTCTCAATTTCGACTTGTTTGAATGTGAAGTTATAGATTGCGGTTTCCTGAGATGCACCAATACAGAAACCGGTGTATTAACCGACTTTACCAATATCACGCCGCTTAGCGAATTCGGATTTAGCACAACACTCAATTCTGATGCCGGTGAAGAGTTTGACTGCGGCTTGGTTCAGCCCTAGACCACGATAAAAGGAATAGAACAAACCAACATGTTTATCCGCACAGAAGTCGCTGTATAACAATGCATATCAGGGATATTCGCCAAATATAAAGAAGATTCCGGGGCATCAAGCAGCCATGAGGGTAAGATAATCGGTTTGACAGTACTCCAGAATATCTGTACTTTATACCTAGAGGTAATAGAACGATGGGCCATTTTGGCGTCACTGAGCTTTTAATAATACTCGGCATACTTCTTCTGATATTCGGGCCAAGCAGGCTGGGAGACCTGGGCTCCTCGCTCGGAAAGGGGATCAAGGGGTTCAGGAAATCTATGAAGGACGACGAAATCGACGTCACTCCTTCGAAAGACGATTCGAGAAAGCTGCAGGATCACGGTCTCGAAACCCCGCCCTCTTCTTCATCCGAATCCAAAAAGAACGCGTAGTAATCTCTCCGCAGGCCGGTAAATCCCTCCTGACCGCAGTTCTACAGCCGAAAAGCGTTACGGGAATATTCCGTTTTCAGTATGATTGTGTAAAGCCGAAGACGGGATTTTTCCGAAGCGGGACTTTTACATCCACTCGCCCATGTGCTTGTGGCCGAACGGGCACTTTCCGAGCCTGATGTGCTCCTCGAACTCGCGGCGGAATTTCCTGACTATGGACTCGACGGGCATGGCGCAGCCGTCCGCGAGGGCGCATATAGTCGTGCCCCTCATCTGCGAGCACGCGTCGAGTAGCGTGTCTATATATTCCATCCTGCCGTTGCCCTCTTCTATCGTCGTCAGCATCTTTTCGAGCCACCATGTCCCTTCCCTGCACTGTACGCATTGCCCGCAGGACTCGTCCCTGTAGAAGTGGGCGAGGTTCTGGGCGACCCTCACCATGCAGGTCTCGTCGTCCATGACGGTTACGCCCGCCGTCCCGAGCATGGAGCCCACTGCCGCGAGAGAATCGAAGTCCATGGTGATGTCGAGCTCCTCAGCGGAGAGTATCGCCGCAGAAGAGCCGCCCGGGGAGACGGCCTTCACTTTCCTTCCTCCGGGGACGCCGCCGCCGTACTCGTCAATGAGCTGGCGGAGGGGTATGCCGAGCGGGAGCTCGTAGAGCCCGGGCCTATTGATCTGCCCGCAGAGCCCGAATATCTTCGTGCCGGCATTCTTCGGGGTGCCTATGGCGGCGAACCAGTCGGCGCCCCTGTTTATAATGTGGGGCACGAACGCGAGGGTCTCGACGTTGTTGATGATCGTCGGGCAGCCGAAGAGCCCCACCTGCGCCGGGAACGGGGGCTTGGGCCTGGGCTCGCCGTTCTTACCTTCGATGGATTCGAGGAGGCCCGTTTCTTCGCCGCATATGTAAGCCCCCGCGCCCCTGAAGACGACGACGTCGAGGTCGAACCCCGAGCCAAGTATGTTCTTCCCGAGATACCCTCTGTCGTACGCCTCCCTTATGGCGCCATTGAGGACCTTGGCTCCGTAGGGCATCTCGCCCCTTATGTAGATGTAGGACTTGTGCGAGTTGATGGCGTAGCAGGCGATGGCGATGCCCTCTATGAGCTGGTGTGGGCCCTGCTCCATTATCTCCCTGTCCTTAAAGCTCCCGGGCTCGCTCTCGTCGGCGTTGCAGCAGAGGTAAATCGGCTTTTTGGAGTCGCGCTGGATGAAGCTCCACTTTATGCCCGTCGGAAAGCCTGCGCCACCCCTGCCTCTCAGGCCCGATTTTTTGACCTCGTCTATGATCTCGTCCGGCGTCATTTTGAGCGCCTTGGAAAGGGCGGTGTAGCCTCCGTCCGATAGATAATTTTCTATGGAGTTTCCGGGCCTGTCGGCGTACGTGCGGATAATCCTCAATTCCGGCATTTGCTTGTTACCTCAGCTGGGGGATTACCCCCCGGTTTTAATGGATTGAGCGGGAGGCGAAGCAGCCTCCGTCGCGATACTCCCGAGTATGATATATTACCGCAGCCTGCGTCGTTGACAATTATTTGCAACAAGAAATATGGCCGAGTGGCATTGAAAGATTCCCGGATTTATGGAGGCCTCAGGCCAGGAGCGTATCCACGACGTGCCCGGCAAATGCGAGAGAGCACGTGAATGCCGGGGATATAGCGTTTAAGACGTGGAGAGAATCGCCGGCTCTCACAAGAAGGAAATCGTTCACGAGCTTTTTCGTCCGCCAGTCGACGAGCTGCGGGCGTATGCCGCACTTGGGCGTGTCTTCGATGTCGCTCCTCGACAGCTCGGGGAGAAGCCCCCTCGCCTCTTTCAAAAGAACGTCCGTCGAATATTTTTTAATCTCCGTCAGGGCCGCCCTCCTGAAATCGCGGTTCACCATGAGCAGTATGCCGTCTCTGAAGAGGATAGAAAGCGATTCTGCGGAGAGGTCGTCGAGGACGCCGTATTCCTCTCTTCCGAACGCGGGTATGGCTGTCGGGCCTATGTAGACGTCGCCGTGCGCGCTCTTCGTGAAATGGACACCGAGGAAGGGATTGCCGAGGTCGGGGACGGGGTAGATGTTGGCCTTTACGAGCCACGCCCTCTGCCTTATGAGCTTCTTGTAGGTCCCCTTGAAGGGGATGGTTTTGTACTCTCCGCCTACGCCGAAAGCTGCGGCAACCCTGTCGGCATAGGCCCCGGCCGCGTTTATGAACTTTGAGAAGGTTATATCTCCGGACGAGGTAGACGCGGTTCGTGAGCCCTTCAGCCCGGAGAAGGCCGTGCCGAACTTTATCGTGACGCCAGAGGATTCAAGCTCTCCTCTCAGGGCGACCAGAATCTCCTTAGGATCGATGACGGCCGTGTCGGGCGAATGGAGCGCCCTCTCTACGGGAGCGGCGTGGGGCTCGAGCTTGAGGAGCTCTTTCATATCTATGATTTCGGACCTCGCCCCGGCGCTGTCGGCTCTCCGCTTGAGCTCGTCGAGAAGGTAGTCTTTGTCAGGACTGCCGGGGACGATGACCTTTCCGCTCTCGACGAGTGTCAGGCCCTTCTCGCGGCAGAATTCCTTCATGAGCCGCCCGCCCTTTACGCAGTAGGCCGCCTTGTTCGAGCCCGAAGTGTAGTAGATGCCGGCGTGAAGGACGCCGCTATTGCGTCCGCTGGCGTGGGCTCCTGTGGACTCTTCCTTTTCGATTATCGTTATGCCTTTATAGCCGCGTCTCGAAAGCTCGCGCGCGGCCGCAAGGCCTGTGATACCCGCGCCCACGATGAGGATTTCGCACCCGGATTCCATTAACTTCTCCTATCCAGCCTTACGTTTGCCCGTGGACCTGTCGAAGCCTGAAAGCCAGTTGTTGAGGACTTCCAGGGTTGCGTGAGGGTTTTCCATGCAGTCGTGCTTCGCGCCGGGTATGAATACCAGCTCGGATTTTTTATTGCCGGATTTTTTGAGTATCGCCATCAGCTCTTCGACCTCCTCGTGCCCGACGACGTCGTCGTGCTCGCCGTGTATGAAGAGCACCGGGAGCTTCACCTTCGATATGATTTCGTTCGTCTTGGCGTTGTGCGCCTCGGGGCTTCGCATGAACCACCACGTTCTGTATGTGTACATCTCGGCCTCGGCGGGGCTGAAGTTGGGCCCCCAGGCCCTGTAGACTATGAACACCCTGTCGTTTTCCGTCGTCATCGGGTCGGGCTTCAAGACCTTCTTCGCGATATCGTAAATGTGATCGTACGACGGTATGCTCTGCCACTTGTCGAGCCGCTTTTTGTTCGACGCGGGGAGGGAGGACGAGCAGCCCTCCAGTATGAGTCCTTTTACGTTTTTGTGAGCGCCCCTTACAGCATAGTAGACGGTTATGTTAGCGCCGAGGCTCCACCCGAGGACGATGATATTTTTGAACCCTTCCTCGGCGAGGACGTCGACCGCAGCTTCGATGTCGAGCGCGGACTCGTCGAATATTCCTCCGCCGAATATCTGCCCCGTGAACGCCATTCGCGTGTTTATGGAAAACGAGCTGAAGCCGTGCTCGACGAGCGCGTTCGGAAGGAGCCTCGGTGTGCCCCTCGCGAGAAAGTGCCCGAGGACTCCGTGGACCACGAGCACTATCGGGGCTTCATAGAGATCCTTTTCGGACTCGAATTCGCCCGAGACTAGGAGTCCGTTTATCAGGAACCCGTCCTCGGCTTCAAAGCTCACAAGTCTTCTCTGTCTCGGAACCATTACACCTTCCGTTTCAGGCCTTAAATCTCTTGTCGAGCCACTTTACTATTATCTCGCCGAGCTCCCTTTCGCTCCCCTCGAACGTGTGCCCGGCGTTGACGTAAAACGCGGACACGTCGAGGTTGCCCGATTCAAGCGCTATCCTGACGAGGTCGTGCGTCTCCTCGGGCCTTACGACTTCGTCGTGCCAGCCCTGAACGAGGAGTATGGGCAGCCTGACCCTTTCTATCATGAGGTGGGCCTTGGCCGTTTCCGCCTCGGGGCCTGCGAGGAACCACCATGTTTTGTACGTGTATATTTCGGTGTGCCAGGGGAGGTACGTGTTCCCCCGCGCCTTGTATATGAGGATCGTACGGTCCTGGTTCGTCGTGTACGGGTCGGGCTTCAGGATCTCCTTCGCCTCGTGGTATACCTCGTCGTAAGTGGGCTCGCTGTCCCACCTGTTCCAGCGGCGGCGTATGGATTCGGGCATGGAGTAAGGAGTCGCGAGTGAGATGAATCCCTTGAGATGCGGATAGCGCTCGGGGTCGTTCCTCTCGGCGGCGTATCTCAGAACCATGCACGTCCCGAGGCTGTATCCAGAGACGATGATGTTCTCGAAGCCCAGACGAAGGAGATATTCCGCCGACGCGTCTATCTGCGGGAGGACGTCGTCTATTATCCCGTAGCCGAAGAAGAGACCGAAATTGGCCATGCGTGTATTTATGGCGAGGGACGAGTACCCGCTCTCGGCGAGTATGGGCGGGAGAAAGCGCTGAGTGCCGTCGAGGAAATTCCCGAGAAAGCCGTGTATGTGGATTATTGCCGTGTTTCCGGCGGGGGAGCCGGGAGCCGATCCCTTGCTGTGGTAATAAATCCCGTCCACTTTCCCGCCACCCGACGGGATGGACACGAGCTCCTGCTCCATGTACCTCGTAAGTCTATGCATAGGCGCGGTCAGCAGGCGCCGGGCTCATCGGCCCGGGGCGCGCGGTTTAAATAACCGTTCAGGCTCTGGGCCCGTTTTTATTCCGTCAGAGTTCTCTATTACCGAAAAAAGGCTCGCGCTAGACTGCCTTGTCCGCGGGCCTCGTCAAATACCGGCCGGGGCTTTCGATAACCTCGTCGGCGAACGCCTTCGCCTCGACCCACGTGGGGGACTTCCCTATTTCCAGGACTTCTTTCGACTTCGTGCCCTTGGCGAAAAGCAGCTTTGTCTTCTGATCCCAGATTATCTGCCAGTTCTCTCCGCCGGGTTCTCTGACCCAGCCGAAAGGGAATGTGCCGACACCGTCCAAATTAAAGCCCCCGTGTTTATTATTATCGAGTCCGCCCCCGGCGGGGCATGAGATTAAAATTATTGGCCGGTGGGATTTTGTCAAGCCCGGCGCTGTCTGTCAGCGCACCTGCCTCACGACTTCGCTCGTCCCCGAGGCGTTCGTGAAGACGACTTCCGTAAAGCCGCAGCTCCTCAGCTTGTCCATGGCCGTTATGCCCTCGTGGTCCGATTCGAGGAACGGGAGTATGAAGGCTTCGTTCGATGTGCAGCCGGAGCAAGAGAACACTATGGACTCGTCGAACTCGCCGCGGGACGATACTTTTACCTGCGGATATTTTTTCTGGTAGCGCATGCTCCAGTCCTCTACGCATACCGCCCTTCGCGGGTTGGGGAATACGTGCTGAACGTCGACGACTATCTCCTGCGTGCCGCGGTTGCCCTTGAACACGGCCTGCTGGAAGCCGCATTCCGAGAGCCTCATCATGCCTGTTTTGCCCCTGTATTCCGATTCCAGAAACGGCTTTACGAAATTGTCGTAAAGGCTGCAGTCGGGGCAGTAGAATACGGCGACCTCGTTATGCGCCCCCCTCGTCCTGACTTCTATGTCTGATTTCTGGCCCCGGTACCGCTCCGTCCACCTGACGGCGCAGAAATTGCGCTGGGCGTCGGCGTTGAAGTTAACCTCTGCTTCCGAGCCGTTTACGCCCTGGGAAACGGCTGTTTCGGGCGCGCCGGTTAATACCGCAAGGAAAAAAAGCGCCGATAAAGCGAATAATCCTGTCCGGATAGGGTGGCTCATACCGGTCATCCTCCTCTGGTTATGAGCTAATTCTACAGCATTTGGGGAAAGTTTGGAATACCTTTAGTAAAACATTAATTTCGCGGTTAAAACGGCTCTGGATATTGACGTACTCAGGGAAGGCATGAGCTGGACGAGTGAGCCCCGCGGATGCCTTGAAAACCCGTTTACCTCATCCTTTCGTAAAGGTCGCGCAGCTCGTTCTCTATGCCCCGGGCCTCACCGATAAAATCCCGAATCCGGTCATTGAGGCTATTTCTTTCCGAGGGACCGCCGCTTTTGAAAAACGGCGTCGTTATGACGCCGACGGCAAGGCCTAGCCACGAAGCCCACAATAATACTGTCGGAAGGGGGCCGGAATATGCCAGGCTGCCGATGTATACCCCGCTGACGACAAAGACGGGAAACAGCAGCGCACCCTTAAGCGCCTGAAGGAGGATTCCGGGCTTTCCTCCGCGCGCTATTCCCCCTCCGAGACACGCGCCGGCGAGAACCGCGCCGAGGAGGGGAAAAGTAAACGAGAGGAGCGTGTATACGAATCCCGCGGCGAATCCGACAAACGCCGCCCTGCCCAAGGATACGCCGCGGAAGATACCCGATGCGGCGGCCGCTCCGGAGAGAAGCAAGGGGTAGTAGAGGCCGTACGGTATTATCGCGCTCGATGAGAATCCGTAAAACATGAACACGATCACACCCCATGCGCCGGAGAGTAAAACGGGAAAGATTATCGAGCCGTTGATTCGCTTCACCTTATTCTCCTTTTATTCATCCGGGAAAGCGCCACCGGGGAAACGTACCAGCCCCGGCGGCGCTTCCAATCCGGTATTTATTTCTGCGCCTCGCGTGCACCCGCCTTCTGCCCCTTAATCATCACTTTGCCTTCCTCGGACGACGGGGCGGGGGGCGCGGCCATCTGGTGAACGGCGTCCTTGAGCTCCTGCTCCTGCTTCATGGTCCTGGGGTTCCCGTAGGGACTATTGTTGAGCTCTACTATTCTGTCGTAGGCGTCTTCGAGGTAGGAGCGGGCACCGTCGGCGTCGCCGCTCTCGTAGGCCTGGGTGGCCTTTCTGAAAACGGACGCCGTATCGACGGAGACCCACCTCGAGCGGACAGACTTGTCCTCGCTTGCGGTAACCTTCGCCGCGTCGGACGTGACTTCATATGCGAGCGTCCGCGTCACGGATACCGGCGCGCCCTGCCTGAGGAGGTCGCCGTAAGAGAGGGACGCCGAGACGAGGTCTTTCTTGCCATCAGTGCCGGCGGGGACCGTCAGCCTCACGAGTATATCCCTCTGCTGTCCGCCGAAGAAGTCGCCGAGCTTTATCTCGGCCGCGCCGTCCTTGACTGAATATTCGTAGCCGTAGACCTCGTCTATCCTGACTCCCGGTGCGAGGGCCAGCTTTATCACGGTGTCTCTCGCGACGGCGGCGGCCATCTGGCCGAACTCCTTCTCGAATATCCCCGCGAGCTGGTTCGGAGATTCGATGAAGTAGTAGTTGCCGGCGCCGTGCTCTGCTATGCCCATCATGAGATTCTCGTCGTAGTCGGCCCCGAGGCCCATCGTGGTGACGTGTATGCCGCCCTCGGACGCACGGCTCGCTATCCTGCCGAGCTCGGCGGGGTCTGTTATGCCTTCGTTGGCGAGGCCGTCGGAGAGGAGTATCACGCGGTTTACGGACTTATCCCTCGGCAGGGATTTGAGCTGCTCGATGCCGGCGGTGAGCCCCCCGGAGAGGTTCGTCGAATGCGTCGGGTAGAGCGAATCTATCACCGACAGCGCGGCTTCTTTATCGGCTATCTTCCGCGCGGGGAGAAGCACCTCGACGCCCGTCGAATACGCGACGATCGCGAGCCTGTCGTCCTTTCCGAGGAGACCGATTATTCGACGCGCCGACTCCTTGGCATATTCCATCTTGCCCCTGTCGGACATGGAGCCGCTCCGGTCAATCACGAGCACGAGGTTGACCGGCGTCCTCTCGCTGAGCACCGCTTCCTTGCCCTCGAGCTTTATGTTGAGGAGCATTTCGCGCTCTCCGCCTTTTAACACGTAGGGGCTTCCGAGCCGGATGTCCCACGACAGGGCCCCCTCCCCTTCGGGCTTGGGGATTACGGGGAACGCAGAGATGTATCTCACCCCCGCCATAACGAATGCGAACAGAAATGCGGATATGATGGCGATGCGCCTTCTCATTTCTTGTTTCCTCCTTTTTGAATGTTCTTTTTAATAGCTTCGACCTCTTCGGCTACGAGCCTCTCTTCCCTTTCCCACGCGTCCTTGTCGCGCTCGCGCGTGCTTTCGAGGAAGGCGATTTCCCCGGTCACCCTTTCCTCGATTCTCCTGAACACTTGGAACGGCTCTTCGGACGGACATTCGGCGGAGAAGCCGGCATGACTTTCACCGCCGCTTTGCCTGGAAGAGATTTCACAGAGGAGGACCGTCTTCTTCTCCTTCGCGGCGCGGACCCGCTCGGCGAGTGATTCGTACTGCGCTTCGTACTCCGACAGCGCTTCCTCTTCCTTTGCCTGGAGCGCCGAGAGATGCCTTTCCTTTTCGTCTACGAGCCTTCTTCGGCGTACGGACTCGCCGGCATTTTCGTCCATTCCCTGCCTCACGTATTCCTCGGCGCGCTCCTGCCAGTAGGCGGCCATTTCCTTCGTCCGCCTGATGAGCTTCGAGCGCTCGTCTATTCCGGCTTTGAGTGCGGCGAGCCTTATGCGGGCGCGTTCGAGCCCCTCGTCCATTTCCTCGACGGCATGCGCGAGGATTTGAGCCGGGTCCTCGGCTCTCGTCAGCCAGTCGTTAAAGCGGGACTTTAGTATCACTCTCATTCTTTTTTTGAATCCCATGATCGTCTCCCTCAAAAGGATTTAGGGATTATTACGAGCGGGGGGAGGAAAGGATTTTGGGGTGGGCCACGCCGCTGGAAATCGAAGTAGCCGTGTTGGCAACTTAAAGTGCCGTCTGGGGGATTGTTGCTATCGAATCACGAACCAACCTACGATAATCATAATATTGCAAGCTGCGTAAGCAGCGCAGCAATACCCCTCCGGGACGTAAAAATTGACGTTAAAAAAATCGAGTGGATGAGCGTTAAAAATCTGACCAGGGGTTGGGGTGGGTGGAAGATTTAGCGAAGAAACGATGATTTTTAGTCAATTTTTCCCCGTCCCGTGACTTTTGCTACTTTTGGTCAAGCAAAAGTAGAAGCATTTTGCCTTTGTATTTGTCTTTAAGACTTTAAAAGCGAGATTCTGAAACAAGTTCAGAATGACAGAAGTGAGGAGTCGCGGCTCACGCTCGCGACCTTGAATTGATATGGATTCCCGATACAGGCATTCGGGAATGACAAAACCGGGGAACTCTCCTGGCGGCATGCCTGTACACGTTATGCGCTCAATTCACGGGCGTTACTGTCGGGGCGGGTGTGGCGGCGACTGCGCCGTGCCCTTTGAGCTCGC
>CAZUDM010000014.1:0-72743 GCA_964618635.1 uncultured Spirochaetia bacterium | reverse complement strand
GGCGGAGCTGGTTCGTGATGGTCGACCTGTCCTTACCTATCCGTGCGGCGACTTCCTCGTGCGTGAGGCCGAAGTCCTCGATGAGGCGACGGTAGCCGCCGGCCTCTTCAATCGGGTTTAAGTCCTGGCGTTGTAGATTCTCGATGAGCGCGAGCTCGAGCGCTTCGCTGTCGCTGGCCTCTTTTATAATGATTGGGACTTTCGTGACGCCGGCCTTCTGTGCGGCGCGCCACCTGCGCTCGCCGGCAATGATCTCGTATCCGGTTCCAACGCGCCTGACGATGAGAGGCTGAAGCACGCCCTTTTCCTTAATAGATAGCGAAAGCTCGGCGATGGCGTCGTCGTCGAATTCCTTTCTCGGCTGGCGGAGGTTGGGACGCACTTCGTGTATGGCCGCGAGTATGAATCCAGCCGAGGCCGTTTCCTTCGGTATGAGCGCGTCGAGCCCCCTACCCAGTGTGGCTTTCTTCAAGATTCTCCCCTCCGTTTCGTGCTATCACTTCCCGTGCGAGCGATACGTAGCTCTGGGCCCCGATGGATTTTATGTCGTAGAGCAGAATAGGCTTCCCGTGGCTCGGGGATTCGGCAAGCCTGACATTTCTATATATTACAGACTCGAAAACCTCTTCGTTGAAGTACGCCTTCAGCTCGTTCGCGACGACGTGGCATATCCTGTTCCGCGAATCGAACATCGTCAGGAGATATCCCTCGACCTTGAGGTCGGGATTCAATCTCTGTCTTATAAGAGATATAGTCCTCTGGAGTTGGCCGAGGCCTTCCATCGCGTAGTATTCACACTGTACGGGTATGAGAACTGAATCCGCCGCGGTGAGCGCGTTCACAGTAAGTATGCTGAGCGAGGGCGGGCAGTCGATCAGTATGAAGTCGAATTCGGGGGCGATTTTTTCAATGGCCTGCTTCAGCTTCCACTCGCGGTTTTCGAGATGGATGAGCTCGACCTCGGCGCCCGTAAGCTCCGGCGTCGCCGGGACGACGTAGAGAAAGCCGCCCAGCGATTCGGGCTCGATGCTGATCTTGATGTCGGCCAGATCGGCCTCGCCGATGAGGGCGTCGTATATGCTCTTCCCCACCTGTTCCTTGTCTACGCCGACGCCGCTCGTCGCGTTCGCCTGGGGATCGAAGTCGATGAACATGGTCTTCTTCTGGGCGGCCGCGAGGGAAGCCGCAAGGTTTATGACAGTCGTCGTTTTGCCGACGCCGCCCTTCTGATTCGCGATACATATGACCTTTGCCATATTCCGCCGCCCGAATGCACCCTATCTACCCAGCCTCTTGCGGGCTTTTCCGCCCCGATGTCATGACGTGGATAGCAATGCGCGATTTACAACCCCGAATCGTGGATATTACCATATTATCTTTTAACACCCCTCGCCGCAAGACTCGCGGGCAAGGGATAAGCCCCTCTTTTAATGGTACATGGGGCGGCAAACGGCGGCTATATGCGATAATCCGGCTTTTTGGGAGAATCGGCAAGTTTTTGGCCCGGGGTTGAATTTGGAGCTCGGAATATGTATTCTAGCTTTTCTCTGGATTTACCTGTGAGGTAGCCCATTGGGTCGTTTCGACCAAATAATCTCGAGGAGAGGTGCATGGATAAGGATCATCTTACCATTATGCTGATTACTCCGGGAAGTAAGGGCCCTAAGGCGCTCAATCTTAAAATTTCCCACCTTAAATTTCTCTTTTTCATATTCACCGTTTTTACTGTCGCTTCAATCCTGTCTTTCGCTTCAACCTATACCTATTACAAAGATTCGGAATCCAAAACGAAATCCGTTAAAAAACTGTCGTCGACAATAGACAGGCTTAGCTCTAACCTCAGCGAGAACATAGCGACGGAGGCCGACCTCAGGATCCGGATGCACGACATCGAACAGAAGCTCCTCGAAATGCAGGACATGCTCGACAAGAAGGGCATCAAGAAAGACCTGGCCGTCGGGGGCGAATTCATACCCGCCGACAAGCTCAGCATACTGTACGTGGATTTCATGAAGAGCGACGTGGACGAGCTCTTCGAGACGATGAAGAACCTCCCGCTCGGTATTCCGCTCGAAGGCAAGATAAACTCCGCCTTCGGTTACAGGAAAGACCCGTTCAGGTCGCGTTTCGGGTTCCATTCGGGGATAGACATAGACGCCAACCATGGGGATTCGATAGTCGCCACTGCCGACGGGGTCGTAAAGAAGGCGGGATGGCAGAGCAGCTACGGGAAGGTCGTGATCTTAAGCCACAAGGACGGCTTCGAGACGCTATACGGTCACCTTTCTAAAATCACCGTTGAAGAAGGCGAAGAGGTTAAAGTCGGCGACGTCATAGGGAAGGCGGGAAGCACGGGAAGGTCTACGGGTACTCATCTGCACTATGAAGTGATGAAAGACGGCAAGAGGGTAAACCCTGCCACTTTCCTGTCGCTGAAATAATCATGAGCATATTCGGCAGCAAGAAGGGCGCAAAGCCGCCCCGGCCCGAAGTGAATCATCTTACGACATCCATAGGGGAGGAATGCATCTTCGAGGGAAGCATATCCACCTCCTCGTCAACGCGAATAGACGGAAGGCTGCAGGGGAAGATCACGGGGGAGAACAGCCTCATAGTGGGGGAGCGCGGCGCGGTTACCGGCGAGATAAGGGCGCTCGAAATAATAGTATTCGGACGTATAGAGGGCGTGATCGAGACCGACAGGCTCGAGATCAGGGACACCGGCGTCGTAACCGGGGACCTATACGTCGGGAAGCTCGTCGTCCAGGAGGGCGGCGTCTATAACGGCAGGTGCTTCATGACCGGCGCTGCGGAGCGCATAGTGGTCGAGGCCGCCGGGCAGAGCGAGCTCCAGGCCACCAGCACGGCAGACCCCAAGGCGATTAAAGCGAAATAATTCCCCCCGGCAGGTTAAAGGTTAAGCTCAGTGGCATTCCTGGGCCTGTTTGTCCGGTCCTTTGACGGCGGCATTGACGGTTACTTTCCCGGCCTTCTGGAATTCGAGGACTATCTCCACGTTTTCCTTATCGGCGAGCGGCTCCTTAAGGCCTATGAGCATGATGTGGTAACCGCCGGGCTTGAGCTCCGCCTTGCCGCCCGCGGGCACCGGGACTCCGTCCACCATCTCCATCTTGGCGACGCCCTTGTCGTCGACTGAGCTTACATGTATCTCGGCCTTGTCGGCGGCGGGAGACGAGACGCCGGTAAGCCTGTCGTCCTCGCTGCCGCTGTTGGCGATATTCATGTAGGCGGCCGTAACGGTTGAAGTGGGCGGGACTTCCCTTACCCAAACGTCCGTAACGGTTATTGTGTCCTGCGCATTCGAATAGCTGAAGGCCGCCAGCGTAAGCGCGGCCGCGAGAAATAGACTCTTCATTTTAGCTCTCCTCACCACGAATTATTTTAGCCTTCTTTTATTATTCATCGTTAGAGTATTTTCTTCAAATCACCCGCTATGGACTTCGGGTCCATCTTGTCCTGAGGATATCTCAAAATGACGTTCCCATTCCTATCCAAAAGATATATTGCTGATGTATGCCCCATGAGATAGCCGGCTTCTGAGCCGGACTCCTCCTTCATGTAGAACGCGCGGAAGGAATTGGCGACGTCCTGTATTTCGTCGGGGGTGCCTGTGAGGCCGGTAAAGCTTTCATTGAAGAAGGGGACATATTTTTTCAATGTCTCGGGATCGTCCCTCTCGGGATCGACCGTGACGAAGAGGACTTTAAACTCGTCGCCGGCCCCGTCGACCTCCTTAGTTACGCCGTTAAGGACGGAGAGCGTTATAGGGCATATGTCGGGGCAGTGCGTATAGCCGAAGAAGAGGAACACAGGCTTTCCGCGAAAATCGCTGAGGCTGACCTTCTCGCCGTTCTGGTCTGTCAGGGTGAAGTCCGGTATCTCCATTTCGAGTGAGTTGCCGTAAAAATCTTCCTTCTCCTTATGCTCCCAGAGTTTATACAGTATAGCCCCCCACCCTGCGGCGACTAAAAAGAGCACTACGAACGAGGCGGTTATTATGTTTTTCCGTTTCATAACTTCACTTTTTGGAGCCCCGAGTATTTCGAGCGAAGTTAATATATTACCCGCTAATATTTTTTGAGTCTAAGAATATAAGCCGCATGAAACGGGACAGGATTAATGGCGGACATAAAACAAAAGGGAATGCCCGGATTGTCTCGCGAGCATTCCCTTTTTAAAGGAGGATGGAGGATGACGTGTTAAGCTTTACTGTTAAGATTAGTAATAAAAATAAAGTATTCTACTTAAAGTGTCAAGGGGTATTTTTCAGCCTTCGCAACATTCCCGGAAGAACCTGAAATAATTACATAATATTTAAACGGCCGGGCTGCTTCTCGATATTAATCTCTGTTTTAAATCCGGACGAGCGGAAAAAGCGCGATTTTTATCCATATCATCCTTGCCGCATAAAGCGCCCGGGAGACTTGAAACTTGACGGGCGCGTGATATATTTCAGAGCTTCGGCAGGCAGGCCAGGTGGCGGCCCGGTCGGCGCAAGCGAATTAGAGCACTTCACTAAACACTGCAAAAAATCCGGCGACGTAGCTCAGAGGCAGAGCAGGGCTCTCATAAGGCCCGTGTCGGTGGTTCGATTCCACCCGTCGCCATATAACTTTCATAATAACCTCGATTCTTCACAGAAAATAAACACTGTCCCTGTATGATTTTCCGTAAAAGACAGGTGACAGATGGAATCCGTAAACAAGCGCAGCGGTCAGGCAGAAACGGACTTTTCCGGGGCGGGCGACCCGGGGAAATCGCCGGACGAGCTTCTTCGCCTTATACGCCAGCTGGGCGATATGCGTGAAGAGATGCTGCGTTTCGCGGACAATTGCCGCGGCGCGCTCCGTGAGCTCGACCCCCTCTACGAAAAAAGCGCAGAGAATCTCCTCCATTATCTGGCCCTGAGACGCCACGACCTCCGGGCGCTACAGTCGGAGCTGGCCGAGCTCGGCCTTTCGTCGCTCGGCCGCTCGGAGTCGCACGTGATGGCGACTATCGAAGCCGTGCTGCATACGCTGTCGCGCCTGGCCGACTCCGCAGCCGAGCCTTCCGGAGATTTAAGCGCGCTCGATTTCAAATCCACGAGGCGGCTTCTCGAAGAGCACACGGAGAGACTTTTAGGCCCCGCCCCGAACGGGCGAAACGTTTGTATAATGGTAACCATGCCGAGCGACGCCGCCGAGGATTACGCGCTGGTCCGCAGCCTCCTCGATAACGGAATGAACTGCATGCGTATAAACTGTGCGCACGACGACCCTGAAAAGTGGGCGCTCATGGTCGGGAACCTCCGCCGCGCGCGGGAGGAGACACAAAAGCCCTGCAGGATCATAATGGACCTGCCGGGGCCGAAGCTGCGGACGGGGCCGCTTCGTCCCGGACCCTCCGTCATCAAGTACAGACCCCAGCGTGACGCGTACGGCAGGGTAACGAAGCCCGCGAAGCTTCTGCTCAGGTCGGGCGACGCACCGGAGCCGGAAGATAAAAGCGTTTACGACGCCGTATTGAACGTATCCGGAAAATGGCTCGATAAGCTTCGCCCGGGCGATACCGTCAGATTTATCGACGCGCGCGGGGCGAGACGCTCGATGAGGATTACGGAGCGGACGGACGAGGGCCTCCGGGCGGATGCCGTGAGAACGGCTTACATAACCCCGGAGACGCTCCTTCGTCTTAGGCACGAAAACGACCTCGGCGAGTGGAGGACTGTCGTAGGCGGCATCCGGCCGAAAGAAAGTTTCATATCCCTCTGCCCGGGTGACGTGCTTATCGTCAGCGGAAATTCAGAGCCCGGCTGCCCGGCGGTGCGGGACGCGGACGGGAAAGTGGCGTCACCTGCTGTCATTGGCTGCACGATCCCGGAGATACTCGACGATATAAAAGCAGGCGAGCCCGTGTGGTTTGACGACGGGAAGATCGGCGGCGTGGTCGAGGAAAAAATCGGCGAAGGCCTCAGGGTCCGCATCACGCACACCAGCTCTCAAGCGGCGAAGCTCGGAAGCGACAAGGGCATCAACCTTCCCGAGAGCAAGCTCGACCTGCCCGCGATTACGCCCGAGGACGTTTCGATCCTCGAATTCGCCTCGGAGCATGCCGACATAGTCGCGATGTCGTTCGCCAATACGCCCGGCGACGTAAAATCTCTCCTCGCCCACATTAAACGCATCGGTAAGGGCGATCCCGGAATCGTGCTCAAAATCGAGACAAAACGCGGATTCGGCAACCTGCCCGCGATGCTTCTCGAAGCGATGAAAAGCCGGAGCTGCGGAGTGATGATCGCGCGCGGGGACCTGGCCGTAGAAACTGGATTCGAGCGCCTCGCCGAAGTTCAGGAGGAGATTCTCTGGCTCTGCGAAGCTGCGCACGTGCCCGCGATATGGGCGACTCAGGTGCTCGAAACCCTCGCCAAGCAGGGCTCGGCGACGAGGGCGGAAATCACGGACGCCGCCATGGGGCACAGGGCGGAGTGCGTCATGCTGAACAAGGGCCCTCACATTCTCGACGCCTTAAAAGCCCTCGACAATATACTGAAACGAATGCAGGCGCATCAGCTGAAGAAGACGGCTATGCTCCGTGAGCTCCGGCTCGCCTACAATTTCCCGCATGAGTGAGGCGGCGGTAAGGCGGCTCGGTATCCGACACGCAGCTATTTAAGCATCGACAGGTTCACGAATCTATTTCCCACACCGATTGTTCAATACGCGCTTTTAGCAATGGCTACTCGACGAATATATTTAACGAGCAGTTAACCGGAAAGCTTCCAAAGTCTTCTGAAACGAGATCGAATGAAAGAAAATCCGAATCTCTTGAACCGTCCAGGTTGATTATGCTTCCCGTACCGCCTTCATCCGCCTGAAAGTCGAGGCTGCGGCAACCTGAACGCTGGTATGTAAAGAAACCGATATCCAGTGGCTCGATACCTGTACCATCTGCATACAATGCGAATTCAAGCATCGTATCGCAGATCCACTCTGAATGAGCGGTATCAAAGTCGGGACCATTTAATATTCTGTTAAAATTAAAATCGCAATTCTGATCGCCTCCGCCTCCACCGCATCCGCCGACGCTCAAAAAACTTACAATGACAATAAGTCCTATTACCGAAAACGCTTTTCTCATGACGCCCCTCCCTTAGCCATACAGTGAACAATTCCAATATAGCAGAAATTTTACTTAATATGAATATGTAATAATCAATAGACGAAATACAAAAGTGTAAAGAGGCCGCGAGCAGCTATATAATTCCTTATTCGCCGCCGGGAAAGGCGGCTGAAGAGGAGGCGGAGAATGGAATCGTTAAAAGGGATTAATCAGGATTTCAGTATCGCGAAAAGGAAGATGTCGCGGGTTCTATTGTTGATGCCGCTCGCGATTGTGATATTGATTGCAGCAGCGTGTGACGAGGGCGGCGGAAAGAAGCGGGGGGAGCCGGTAGCGGCGACCGTCGAGCGCTCGCGCGACGCAAATCAGACGAACGACTTTCTGAGACTTATTTTCCTTCCGGCGAACGTGGTGCCGACGACGCTCGGAAGGCCCGACGCGCTCCGTGTATTCGTGAGCGTAACGGCATATTTCGAGCCCCCGTTATCGCTTTTCAAGACGGCGGACTTTTTCGGAATCCCGGTTGGCGATTCCCAGAGGCAGATGGACCTCGTCGCGCTCAGGTGCCTTCCCGGGGACCCTGCCGCCGTCGAGCCGAGCCTTGCCACCTGGCCGCGCGTGTTCGAGCTTTTGGCTTCCGATCTCGGAGGGGAATTCACCTGCCCGCCCGGCCCCGACTCGCCCGAAAACGAGCTCTACTGCCTTGCAGCCGGGTTCGAAGACGTCCCCGGCAGTGACGTTACTGCAAGCATCGAGAACGCGATCGGACTCGGTGCGGCTGTAATGTCAGACGCGGAGCTCTCCGGCGTCCTGCAGCGGCTTTACGGCATCGACCAGTCTTTCAGCGGGCTCGGGCTTTCGGTGAACGCGAGCGCCGGAAACGAGCTTACAGCCGCAAAGGCGCTCGAAGCGTCCGTCGTCACGGAGTACCTCGTGAAGAACGCCACGTTCGAAGAGGCGGGCTGCTTCTGCATACGCGTCCCGCCTTACGAAGGGCGCGAGGACGACCCGCTCGACGTCGACTTTATAGTGAGCCGCGGGGGATTCGGAGAGTGCCTTACAGTGAACAGGCTCGGACGAAGCGAGTGAACGGCATAATCGTATGAAAAATAGCAGGCGGCCGCCCTCGGGCCAGCCGCCGAATGGTTAATCCTTTTTGTCGCCGCCCATGTCGACTTCAGCGCCGTCCTTGTCGAAGTCGAGCGAGGCGGAGTTGATGCAATATCTGAGCCCCGTAGGAGCGGGACCGTCCGGGAAAACATGCCCGAGGTGAGCGCCGCATTTGCTGCAGGTGACTTCTACCCTCGTCATGCCGAAGCTGGTGTCGAGCTCTTCGTCTATCCCGGCTCCTTCGGCGGGCTCGTAGAAGCTCGGCCAGCCGCAGCCCGAATCATACTTTGCATCTGAGGTGAAGAGCTCCTCGCCGCAGCACACGCACTTGTACATCCCTTTTTCCTTGTTGTCGTAGTACTTGCCGGTAAAAGGCCTTTCGGTGCCCTTCTGCCTCGTGACGTAGTACTGCTCGTCGGTCAGCTTCTCACGCCATTCGTCGTCGGTTTTTTTCGTTTTATCGGACATTACAGCCTCCTCGAAACGGTTTTGTAACGCCTACAGAATAATTCTAAGAATCCGGGTGGGAGAATCAATAAGAAATTTATTGAATTCTTACATTTCGGCGCCGGGGCGCCCGCAGGATTTTATATGCTTTTAAAAACCGATTGGATTCAGGGATCTGAAAAATGGTAAGACGCGAAAATCCGGAGCCTAGCCCGGCTTCAGCTTGTCGATGGTCAGCCAGGCTGTTATGGTGCCTGCAAAAAGGAGCGCGGCAGATATAATCATCATCGTTCTGAACGTACCGAGGAAGGATTCCGATATCACCTCCCTGAGCTGGATTTTGGTATCCACGGGGAGGTCCGGCGGGATATCTATCGCGGCGAGCTTTATGCGCTGGGAATCTATTGCGTGGACCGTATCCGGTGAGAGGTTCATAACGGCCAGCTCGGCGTCGAGATTGTTATTGAACGTGGAAAGGGCGAAGACCCCGAGGATCGCGATAGAAAGAAGGCCCGCTATCCTTCCGACCGTGTTGTTTATCGCGGACGCTATGCCGGAATGCTCCATTCGGACAGAGCCCATGACAGCCGTCGTGAGCGGTGAGATCGTTATCGCCATCCCTACACCTAGGGTTACTATCGCCGGGAAGAACGTCGTCCAATAGCTGCCGCCTATACCGGGGAGGGTAAAGAGGAGGCAGCCCACCCCCGCGAGGAACGTGCCCACGATTATGGGAACCCGCGCGCCGTAATTCCCGACGAGCCCGCCCGCCCATCTGGAAAATAAAAAGAGGGCGAGGACGAGCGGAATGAACGCTATGCCGACGCCGGCCGCACTATAGCCCTGGACCTGTATGAGGTTAAACGGCACGAAAAATATGCCGCCGACCCACGCAGCCCAGAAAAGCGCGGAGACTATGTTCGCCCCGCTGAAGGTCTTCGAGCGGAAGAGGCTGAGCGGCATCATGGGCGAAGGGGTCCTGGATTCGTGCACGAGAAAGGCTATGAGGGAAAGCCCGCCGCCAACGAACGGCACTATGACCTTCGGGTGGCCGAAGCCGGAATTGCCTGATTCGATGAGGGCGTAGACTATGAAACCCAGGCTGAGCGTCGCGAAGAGAGAGCCTGCGAGGTCGAGCTTGCCCTCGCCGTTGTTCTTTTTGGTTTCGGGTATCTTGAAGAAGAGCGCGGCGAGAACGACGATACTCAGCGGTATGTTGATAAAGAACACGAGCCGCCAGGATATATTCTCGGCAAGCCAGCCGCCCAGTATCGGACCGAGCGCTGTCGTCATGGCCGTGAACGCGGACCACGTTCCGATAGCCCTCCCCCTTTCCTTTTCGCTGAACGAGATGTTCACTATAGCGAGGCTTCCCGGGACGAGCAGCGCCCCGCCGACTCCCTGAAAGGCGCGGGCCACTATGAGATGCCCCGTGTTCGGCGCGACGCCGCACCATATGGAGGCCAGGGAAAATATCGCTACGCCCAGGGCGAACATGCGCTTTCTGCCGAACTTGTCCCCGAGCGCGCCGCCGAGCAGCATGAGCGAGGACATGAATATAGCGTAGGCTTCGACTATCCACTGCATCTGCGGGATGGTGGCGTTCAGCTCGAGCTGAAGCACGGGAAGGACGACGTTCATCGCCGTGCTGTCTATGAATGCCATACCCGAGCCGAGTATGGTGACGAGGAGGACCCACTTACCTTCGCCCCTGGCGAGTGAGTGTACGACGGCGACGCCATCCATGACGGTCTTATCTATGGAGTGTTTGTTGGGCACTTAACTAAATTCTCGCCTTATGAAACGAATGAGCTTCTCTATTTCCCGGCCCGTATTCCAGCATGGCGCATCTGTCAGACGGCCTTCTCCCGCCGGCGCGGGAAACAATGCAGCCCTGTCGGCAGAGAATTCGGGAAGCTTTCTTCTTCCCCATGAAGGCGCGGAATTATCTTATTTTACCTGCGGGAGAGGAAATTACAGAAACGTAGAGGGAAACTTCGCTCATCCGGGGGGCAACCCTGAAATCGCGGGAGCAGCCTGGGGCGCTATAGACGTATTCGATTTACAAGCTCGGAAAGGCTCGTCATCATGGAGCCCCAGCTTTCGATGCCGAGCTTTGTTTTAATCTCTTCCTGCGTTTTCTTCCAGATCGGGTAGGCCTCTTCGAGCTTTTTCCTGCCCGAGTCGGTGATCTTGACTATTCTCGTCCTGCGGTCCTCGCCGCGGCCGATTTTGATGAGGCCGCTCCTTCGCATAGGCTCGAGATTCCGGGAAAGCGTCGTTCTGTCGGTAACCATCTCTTCCGCGAGCTTGCTGACGCTTATCGGCCCGAGGGCCAGGACGAGCACCAGGAGCGTGTACTGGGTGCCCCTGAGATTAATCGACCTCATTGCGTTGTCGAAGAGCTGCGTTATGACGCGCATGCCCTTTCTCAGGTTAAAGCATGTGCAGTCCTTAAAACCGTCGAGCGTGGGAAGCTCCGCTGTTTCGGGCCTTTCGGCTTCGTGATTATCCACGTGACACACCCCCTTGACACTGTTATATGTATCATTGGTAAAAGAATAGTCAAGGCCGGGCTGCGAATTGTGTTAATATGCTATGCTACTTATAATTACGGTGACCGCGCGTAAGGGCGTTTCGCCGCGGCGGTCATTTCGCGCGCGGGGGATATAAATGTCGGCAATCAAAGGGAAAAACATAGTTCTCGGGGTCACAGGCGGCATCGCCGCCTACAAGGCGTGCGAGCTCGTGAGAGCCCTCGTCAGGGAAGGTGCGTCGGTGGAGGTCGTCATGACCAAAAACGCCATGGAATTCGTCACGCCGCTTACCTTCCAGACACTCTCGGGAAACAGGGTCGCGACAAGGCCCTTCGACCCTGTATGGGAATCCGAGATAGGGCACATAAGCCTTGCGGACAGGGCCGACCTCGTCGTCATAGCCCCGGCCACGGCGAGCTTCGTAGGAAAGATAACTTCCGGCATAGCCGACTCGCTTTTGTCGACAGTCGTCCTCGCCACTCTCGCGCCCGTAATCGTCTGCCCGGCCATGAACGTCAACATGTACGCAAAGGACGTCGTTCAGGACAACCTGAACAGGCTCAGGGAAAGGGGCATGGTTATAGTCGAGCCGTCGGAGGGCTTTCTGGCCTGCGGATGGGAGGGAAAGGGAAGGCTCCCTGAAACGGACGACATAATGGACGAGATAGAGCTGGCGCTCTCGCCCAAGGATATGACCGGGGAAAGGGTCATCGTAACCGCGGGGGCGACGAGAGAGCATATAGACCCCGTGAGATTCATATCGAATCCTTCGAGCGGAAAAATGGGGTACGCCCTCGCGAGGGAGGCGCGCCTGAGGGGCGCGGAGGTCGTGCTGATCTCGGGAAAGAGCCCGCTTCCGCCGCCGAGAGGGGTAACGTTCGTCAGCGCCGAAAGCGCGGGCGATATGTACGCCGCAGTGATGGACCGCTTCGACTGGTCGACCATCGTGATTAAGGCGGCAGCCGTAGGGGATTATGCGCCGGTGTCGAAAGCCGACGAGAAGATCAAGAAGACCGAAGAGGAGCTCAACCTCAGGCTCAGGCGGACGAAAGACATATTGAAGGAGATAGGCGAGAAGAAAAAGCAGCAGCTCGTCGTCGGATTCGCCGCCGAAACAGAAAACCTCATGACGAATGCAGCCGCCAAGCTAAGGGCGAAGAACGCCGACATGATCGTCGCTAACGACGTCAGTGCACCGGGCGCGGGCTTCGAAGCCGACACGAACGAAGTACACCTGATCTACGCTTCGGGAGCGAGTGAGGAGCTTCCCCTCGCACCGAAGACAGAGATCGCCGGAATCATCATCGACAGGATTTCCGGGCTCAGGAAGTCTAGTTGAGGCTGAAGGACTCCAGTATAAGATTAAGCTTGTGGGCAATGTCTTCGACGGAGCTGTCCTTCGTTATATAGCCTACCGCACCCATTTCGAGACATTTCGTTATCTTCTTCATCTCCGAGAGCGCAGTAAGCATCACGACCGGTATCTTTCTGTGCTGCTCGTCGTTCTTCAAGACTCTGAGCAGATCCATGCCGTTGTAGTTCGGCATGACGATGTCGAGCACTATGATATCCGGCTTGAACTCCGGGAGTTTCAGGAGTGCATCCTCACCGTCGACTGCTGTTTCGACGGTATAGTTTCTCGAGCTCAGGATTCGGGTGTAGAGGTTCCGCAGGGATTCTTCGTCTTCTATAAGGAGCACCTTAGCCATTCAGTTCCCTCTTCAGCGTACGGGGTTAAGACTCCACGGGCGCTGACGCATGCTTAACCGGCGTATTTAACTATATATTTACCGGCCACCTGAGGAATTATACAGCTTAAAAAAAATATTTGTGAGTATTTGATAACTAGTGATAAGAAATTTTCTTGCGAAAGGAAACCGGAAGAGACAAGTCTGCCTTAAGGGATAACGGTTCGTTATCCCTTAAGGTCAACCTGATATCCGAATGAGATAATTATCTGGTACTGCCGGAGTCTGGAGTTGGCTGTTACTATCCTAAAACGGCGTCCTTGCAGGCCTTGGCTACTCTGAACTTTACGACCTTCTTCGCCGGTATCTTTATCTCTTCGCCGGTAGCGGGGTTTCTGCCGATCCTCGCCTTCCTGTTGTCGAGAACGAGTTTGCCTATTCCTGGAATCGTGAATTGCTTATTCTTCTTGGCTTCCTTATAAGCAACCGCGGCCAGCTCGTCCAGAATTTCACCGGCAACCTTTTTTGTAACACCGGCCAGCTCTGCGATGTGATTTGCCAACTGAGACTTGGTCATGGGCTTCTTCTCTGCCATCTCCCTCTCCTTTAAAGTGAGTATTTGCGTGAATACTACAGAAATGCACCGTAAAAATCAATACAAATGTGAAAAATGCGCATATCGAGCCGAGTAGTAGCGATGCGGTGATTAAAGGCTGAAACGGGAATCGGAGCGATCCGGAAGGGCACAGGTGAGAGCATGGAGCGGTCAGATTCTCCATGCCCTTCACCGTGGACATAATTCATGAAGACAAAATTCGCGCTGTTAAAATTTGCCCGTTCGATAGTCGTCGTACGCGCGGCGAATCTCCTCGGGTGTATTCATGACGAAGGGACCCTGCCCGACTATCGGTTCATCGATCGGCTCTCCGCTCAGAACGAGGAGCGTCGAGTCTTCCGTGCTTTCTATGGTTACGGTATTTCCTTCACGGGTAAAGAAGACGAGCTCTCTCTCATTTATCTCTTCCGCGCCGTTCACGAGGACGCCGCCCTTGAGAACGAGAATGGACGTATTGAAGCCCTCGGGTAGCGCGAGGTCGAGCTTCTTTCCGCCCCTGAGCCTCACGTCCCAGACGTTCACCGGAGTGAACGTACGCGCGGCACCCTCTGTGCCCTCGTAATCCCCGGCGATGATGCGGACCTCTCCCGCCCCGTCTTCGAGCGCCGCGACGGGGATGTTTCTATCGAGTATCTCCTGATAGCGGGGCTCGGTCATCTTGTGCTTTGCGGGCAGGTTCACCCACAGCTGAATCATCTCGAGCGTGCCTCCCCTCCGGCTGAATTCGCGCCCGTGCTTTTCGACGTGGAGTATCCCGCGCCCGGCCGTCATCCACTGGACGTCCCCCGGGCCTATCTTGCCCGAGTGTCCGGCGTTGTCGCCGTGCTCTACCTCGCCCTGGTAGACGATCGTCACCGTCTCGAATCCCCTGTGAGGATGACGCTCGACGCCGCGCGGCGAGTCCGAGGGCCCAAACTCCGCCGGGCCCGCGTAGTCGAGAAGTAGGAACGGGCTGACGTCCGAGCCCATCGTGTGATACGAGAGCATGGTGCTCACGGGAAAACCGTCCCCGACCCAGTGCCGCCCCGCTCCGTGAGAAATCCGGGTTATGCTTTTCGATGCCATGTTTTGCCTCCGTAATATTATTTGAAAACCGCCCGTTTTAACGCTTTACTTCGGGCGGCTTTGTGATAATTTAGGCATGTACGAACTTTTTGCAAGTACGGGCATTCAGGATACCGCCCGCTGACGGGAGGAAGGAGATATGGCCAAGAAGTACGTTTTCTGCCCGGTCGAGATAACGCTCGACGTAATCGCGGGCAGGTGGAAGGTGATGATTATTTATTACCTTCTTCAGGGCAAAAAGAGATTCAATCAGCTTCAAAGGGAGCTTCAGGGTATATCGCACCGGACACTCACCAAGCAGCTCCGCGAGATGGAGAGGCAGGGGATAGTCATACGCGAAGACTACGGCGCGATACCGCCCCGCGTGGAATACAGCCTCTCACCTCTCGGCGTCTCGCTCAAGGACATACTCCTCGAAATGCACGAATGGGGTGAGAAATACGGGGGCAGGATGGATCTCGATGCAGCCGGAACCGGCTCGGGGAAAGATTCCCCGGGGAAATAATCGGGCGGCCGGCGGAACGTTCAGATCTTCCGCTTCAACCAGAAAACTATCAGGAAGATTGCGACGGCGATGGGGATGATGATCATCCATATGAACTGCTCGACGAACGCCGCTCCAGCTACGCACGCGCCCAGCACTATCCCGACGAGCATGAACCGCCAGTCGAGGTGAACGCCTGCCAGGAACGTCGTAAGGGCGAGCGCCAGGAGGCAGAGTATCCCGAGCTGTATCTCTGTTATTCGCCCTGCAGGCTCGTAGAGTAGATATATAAGCACTATCGCCGCGAAAAGGCCCGCCCAGTGAAGTATCTGGACGCGTATAATCCTGGAAACGCCCTCCCCCCTTCTCCTCGCCTTCGACCATCCCGTATAAAGGCTTACAAGGCCGAAGACAGGCGCCATGATCGTCCAGTACCAGAAGCTTTTTGCGGCGGCGAAGTTTGTCACGCCGATGCCTATGGCGGAGAGTGCGATAAGGGTTATGAGTATGGCCTCGTCTGTCCCCAGGCTTTTAGCGAAGCTTTCGCGAGGGGGCGGGGAATCCATGTTGCCACTGGTGTAGGGAGTCTCTTCGCTCATCTCGCTCACTCAAGACCCATTATATCACCTGAACGGCGGCGGACAAAACGATAACCGCGGAAATTGTGTAGACCGTGTAGAGAAATAAGGAACCGTAGATTGCAGAAAGACTGGACGAGACATGCCGAAACGGTGTAAGCTTCCGCGCCGGCTCGTTTTTCAGGTAACCATTCAGGGCTATCCCGGGGGATTAGAAAGAAGGGTTGATGAAGGTGAAGTAAACGCCGCCGACAAAGAGAAGGATTGTCATAACCGTGAGCGCGAACGCGGCGACTGCAAACAGTCCCTCGTAATTGTTTACCGTGCGTACCTTCGTGGAATTCGTTTCTTCGCTCATTTGGACTTGCTCCCTCTATCGTGATTCACGTATATATTATGCTTTCAGAAATTCCTGTCAAGGCGGCGTCGGGTAGTATTAACAGGGAAAATTCCGAAAAGGACTCAACATGGCGAGAATAATTCTGTATACGGGAAAGGGCGGCGTCGGGAAAACGACCACGGCGGCCGCGACCGCGCTCCAGGCGGCGAAAAGGGGCTACAAGGCGCTCGTCGTATCCACCGACCCCGCGCACAGCCTCCGGGATTCGTTCGACCAGGAGATAGGCCCCGAGCCGAAGAAGATAATGAAGAATCTCTACGCCCAGGAGATAGACGTCTTTTACTCCGTCGATAAATACTGGGGGAAGCTCACGGGGTATATACAGTCGCTCTTTAACTGGATGAAGGTCGACGACATCCTGGCCGAGGAATTCAGCATTTTCCCGGGTATGGAGGAGGTTTCGTGCTTCCTCTGGGTCTACAGCCACTACAGCGAAAACGATTACGACGTGATAATAGTAGACAGCGCCCCGACGGGAGAGACCCTGCGGCTCCTGTCGCTCCCGGACGTAGCCAGGTGGTGGATAGTGAAAGTGTTTCCGATAGAGAGGAAGCTGCTCAAGGTCGTGAGGCCGGCCGTTAAGGTTGTGTCCGACATGCCGCTCCCGGAGGAGGAAACCTACGTCGCCATAGAGGACCTCTTCGACAAGCTGAACGCTATACACAAGATATTTTCCAACTCCGACATAACGAGCATAAGGCTCGTCACGAACCTCGAAAAGATGGTGATAAAGGAAACGCAGAGGGCGTACACGTATCTCAGCCTTTACGGGTACAACGTAGACTCCGTCATCGTGAACAGGACCATGCCGACGGACATAGACCACCCGTTCTTCAGGCAGTGGCGGGAATCCCAGGCCGAATACAGGAAGGAGGTCGAGCAGCTTTTCAGCTCGGTCCCGATATTCGAGGCGCCGCTCCATCAAAGGGAAGTCATGGGCACGGACGCCCTGCTCGAATTCGGCGACTCCCTTTTCGGGAAAAAGGACCCCGTGTCGATATTTTCCAACATAAAGCCCTACGAGATAGTTAAGGAAAAAGGGGTCTACAATCTTGTATTGAAGCTGCCCTTCGTGGGGAAGGAGGAGGTCAAGCTCCACCAGGTGGCCGATGAGCTCACAATACAGATAGAGAACCAGAGAAGAAACATTTTCCTGCCGGGCTTTTTAGCCAAGCTGAACGTCGAGAAGGCGAACCTCGAGGGCGGGGTGCTCCGGATAACCTTCGAGAAGCCGGCAAAGACGACAAAAAAATGAGGTGCGCCTGAAAAACCGGGAGGCGCGGCAGAGGCCGAAGAGATTTACGGATAAGCTTCCTGTTTTCGAAAGCGGCGCGCTTTAACTTCAAATTCACACTTCGTTAAAGACCGCTTAATATGCCGTCATTAATTTATTTATCGTAATGACGATTCATTCCGGTGATTTGACTGTAATTGTTCCCACGAGAAACGAAGAAAGGAATATAGAGAATTTCCTGGGGTCGATACCTGACGGGATAAGGCTCGTGGTGGTCGACGCCAGCACGGATTCGACGCCCGATATTGTTTCTCGGACGCGGCCGCATTATACTACACTTATCAGGTATCCGGGCACCGTCACAGAAGCGCGTCTGACGGGAGCGGACGCGGCTAATACTCCCTGGCTCCTCTTTACAGACGCGGACGTCGTATTTTCCGAGGAGTATTTTCACAATCTTCAGAAACTCGAAGAATACGACCTGATCTACGGGCCTAAGCTCTCCCGCGACAGGTATGCGGGCTATTATAAATGGTTCGCTTACGGACAATTCCTGATACACCTGCTGGGTGTTCCGGCTGCCTCAGGGTCGAATTTCATCATACGCAGGGAGGCCTACCTCGAATCGGGAGGCTTCGACGCTGCGCTCGCGTGCAACGAGGACTCGGAGCTCGCGTGGCGAGTGAAGCGCGCGGGATTCACGGCGCATTTCACTTTCGACCTCGTCGTGTACGCGAAGGACCACAGGCGGGTGGAGATGGGAAGGACGAAGAAGACCCTTCATTCTCTCACGAGATGCACCGCGCTCTACTTCGGGCTGATACCGGACAGATGGCGCGGCCGAGACTGGGGATACTGGCGCGGATACGATTCGGACACGGAGCTCCGAAATGGAAACTGACAAAAAACTATATCAGCAGTCGGCGGAGCCGATAGTCATCCCCGAGGGATGGAGAGACAAATCGGCGCGCCTCATTTCAAACGTTTTCAGCCCCCCGCTCATAGCGCTTGCATGTATAGTCGTAACGGCTCACGCCGCAAAGGCCGATTCGTCGCTCTGGTGGATATTCATGTTCATCGCGCTTCTGATCATACCGCCGACTCTCTACATAGCCTCGCTCGTCCATTCCGGCGCTGTGAGCGATTTTCACCTTAGCAGGCGGGAAGAGCGCGCAAAGCCGCTCCTCGTGATCTTTACATACGCCTCTCTCGTTTTCATCGTAACGTATCTCCTCGACGCGCCCAAGCTGATGATTATCGTAACGGCCATAGCGCTCATCCAGATACTGCTCGTGTTCCTTATAACGCTCAAGTGGAAGATCAGCGGGCACTGCACCTCGGCCGCCGGGCTGTCGTTCCTGGCTATAGCGCTTTACGGAGAGGCAGTGATACCGCTTACCCTTATAATTCCCGTAATAGCGTGGTCGAGGATAAGGCTCGGAAGACACACGCTGTATCAGACCATCGCCGGGAGCTTCCTCGGCGCCGTTACCGTCATAGGGATTCTCTACCTTACCGGCTCGCTATGGATATGATCCGCAGAGACCGCCCGGAGAGGTTTTCTATCAGGGGATAACTCCATGAAGATCCTGCTCGTTACGGATGCGTGGCCGCCACAGATAAACGGCGTCGCGCATACGCTGAGCTACATAACGGGCCTCATCAGGAAAGAACACGACATCACCGTATTGACCCCCTACGTCGAGGGCGCGGAGTCCCTGCCCCTTCGGATACACAATATACCGATCGTAACGAACGCCGCCGACCTTGCCGGGAGACACTTCGACACATACTCCCCGGACAGGGTGCACATCGCTACTGAAGGACCTTTGGGGCTCGCCGCAAGGCAGCTCTGCAGAAAAAACGGGATAAGTTACAACACTTCCTATCACACGCGGCTCGCGGATTACGGCTGGCTTCTTTACAAGGTTCCGGCGTTTCTGACGTGGGCATACGTCAGGTGGTTTCACACCTGCAGCCGGAAGGTGCTCGTTACGACGAGGAGCATCACGAGACAGCTCGGGCTCAGTAACTGCATGGTGTGGGGCCGGGGGGTTGATACAGAGCTTTTTTATCCGGAAGGAAGCGGCAGGCCGCGGGAGGAGAAAACGATCATCTCCGTCGGGCGAGTGAGCAGGGACAAGAACCTCGACGACTTCTGCAGTATACGCGGATACAAAAAGATACTCGTCGGCGGAGGCCCCTATCTGAACACGCTCCGGGCTAAATACCCGGACGTCGAATTCACGGGCCCCGTTCCGCACGGCGAGCTCCGGCGTATGTACGCGAGGGCCGACGTATTCGTCTTTCCGAGCAGGCTGGACACGTTCGGGCTGGTTATTCTGGAGGCGATGGCGTGCGGGCTTCCCGTGGCGGCGTACGACGTGCCGAGCCCGAGCGATATAGTGAGGCACGGGGTTACGGGATACCTCGGGGACAATCTCGAAGAGAACATAGAAAACGCGTTCGCAAACCTGGAAGACGTTTCCGCCGGCGCCCTCGCGTACGCGCGGTCGCAGAGCTGGGATTCCATAGCCGAGCAGTTCGTGAACCATTTAATATGAAAAAGCGCGGTGGGGATTTGATTTCCACCGGACGGGCGGAAATTTTTCTTAACATAGTCTTAACATAGTCTTAACAATTCACGTATAGACTACCTTCCTCAGCCAAAAAGAAACTCCAGGGAGAATTCGATGGAAACCGACGATACTGAAAAGCTTCTTATAGAGAACAAATTCGAGAGACTGGTTTCGAAGTCGAAGAATTACATCAACTCGCGGAACGAAAGCGATCTGATCGCGCTCAGGAACGACCTCATACACCTCAAGCTGAAGCTCGAATCCGAGATAGAGAAAAATAAAAAGAAGCAGGAGAAAGTCGCGGTTTTCAAGCTGATGCTCTCCATAATTCAGAAGTTTAACTACTCCGTTCAGCTCATGGAAAACATGAAGTCGAAAAAACCCATTTGCAGGGAATTCGACACGAAGCAGATGCTTGACATTCTCCTCCCGCACCTTATATCCCTCGTCGAGCACGGGAAGAAGCAGATACCCGACGCGAAGAAGCTCGAAGAGGATTATCTTCTGATCGAATCGATCGAGGATCAGCACAAGAGGGTGCTTCTTACATATCTCGTCCAGGACTGGCACAACATGGACGAAGTCATAAACCTCCTCAAGATAGGCGAGATATATAAGAACATCGCCGAGAAGCTCGTAAACCTTTCGCTCATAACGAGAGGCGCTGAAACCAGGCAGTAAATAAGAGACGCGGAAGTGCAGGGCCGGAATGCGCGGGACGGAGTGATTACTCCGTCTGGCCGAGTGGGGGGGGTTCCTCTCCGAGGCCGCTTCTAGGGCTGAGCTCACCAGCGCGTCCTTCACAAGAGCAGCCTTCGAGAATCCTGTCGACTATTTCAGGAAGATTGTTTCCGTAATCAGGCCCGTATGAGTATCCGGAATTAATCCAGCCGGATAAGATGTCCGGGAATCCGGCGTCGACCCTTCTTATGACCGGCACCCCCATCCTTCCGACGGCCTCTGCGTTACACTGCTGCTCGTACTGGCCCTTCATGGGTATGACCATTATCTTCTTCCCGAGGTAAAGCGCCTCGGCCGGTGTTTCGAAGCCGGCATTACACAGTATGCCCTCGCACGTGACGAGGCTCTCCACGAAGCCGGCGTTGTCGACCCGGCGTACCGTGACGTTACCGTCCCTAAACGCCTCGCCCTTGTGGTGCTTGGAAAAGACCTCCCATTTTACGTCTATCTTTTTCAGTATCCCGGATATGAGGGCATAGTCGTAGGATGGGAGATAGACGGTATAGTGACCGTCGTTCCGCGGCTCTTTCTTCCTTACCTCTTCCCTTATTATCGGCGTGAATATGAAATCGTCGTAGCGCTCGAAGTGGAGCCCTATCAGAACGGGCGCTGGGGCGTACCATTCGAGCACCTTTTCCTGAAAGTGGTTCCGGCCGTCCGGCGGACGGGGAATCCTGGGGGAAAGGAACGCCGCCTGGTGCGATATTGCGACCGAGGGTCGACGCTTGACGCGCGCCGCCCAGGCCGTTATGGGCTCGAAGTCTGTCAGCACGAGGTCGTATTTTTCGACAGGGAGGCTGTATATATCGGAGACAAGCTTTCGGGGTCTGAAATGCCTGAAAGAGTGGACGTAATCTATGCCCCCCTTTTTGCCGAACGTAAAACCGAGACCGGGGAGGTTGTACTTGACCTCGAATCCCAGGTCCACTTCGTGGTGGTGTCCGCTCAGGAGAACGTCCACGCTCGCGCGCTCGCGGAGGTAGCGGAGTAGCTCGCGTGAGCGTGAGATGTGACCGTTGCCTGTACCCTGTATGCCGAACAGTACTTTCATGTTTGACCTATAGGCCGGCCCGGGCCGGGGCAGCTACTGGATGAATCTGCGGCGCGGACTCCGGCCGCCGCTCCGAATCTGCCCTGAGAACAGATTTTAAATGAACGGGCCCCGCCTGCGGGAGAAATCAAAGTATATTCCATCGCGCATTTTATTCCAAGCGCGCCGCGCCCTGAGCGCAGTCGCGGGCGGCACGAAGATGCGCACCACTGTTTTCGGTTTATCGAAGGTGATAGTGTAGTTTGGCACATATACGGCGGCTCTTTCTACAAAGTATTGTAATTCCATTTTATTAAGGGAATATTTAGAGGAAATGCTAAATTTACCCCAAACGGTCCGCACCGTTCGCGTCTGGACTTTATATCACTTTTTTAGATATAATGGATACGATTCGTAAACGGTGAATTAACCGCTGATTAGCTGAAACTAAATAATTGGATGTTATAAAACTGTTAGAAAGGCTACCGGAGAAAACAATCGCATGACTAATAAAGTCACATCGTTGAAGAATACTGTCACAGGCTCGAATGTGCTGAGGAGCGCGTTCAAGTGGAAGCTGCGGCAGTTCCGGCCCAAAGTCCCCCTTTATATAGAGAGTAACCGCTTCGTTATAAAAACGGTCGAAAACGTTTTCGAGCTGGAGCAGGCTCTCGATCTCAGATACGAGGTCTTCTACAGGGAAACCCTTAACAAGGACAACTTCACCCGAACTGACATAGACAAGTTCGACTCCATCTGCGACCATCTCATAATACTCGAGAAGAAGCAGAACATGGTCATCGGGACGTACAGGTTCATATCCTCCACGTTCTCCGACAAATTCTATTCGGAATCGGAGTTCGACATCGAGCAGGTGAAAAACGCCGCCGGCATAAAGCTCGAGCTCGGAAGGGCCTGCGTTCATAAGGACTACAGGAACGGCACCGGAATAGCGCTCCTCTGGAAGGGGCTCACGGAGTACTTCAGGGCCATAAAGGCGAAGTATCTCTTCGGCTGCTCTAGCATAGGGACGACGAACCCGGTCGAAGTAAGCCTGATCTATAAATACATCAAGGAGCTTTACCTGTCGCCGGAGAACTTCAGGGTTTTCCCCAGGGAAAAGCACAGGGTTAAGGAGCTCGACCACTACATAGGCGCCTTCGACAAGTTCGGCATAAAGACCGAATCCATAGAGGAATTCATACCGCCTCTTTTAAAGAGCTATCTCAAGGCCGGATCAGTCATATGCGGAGAGCCCGCTCTCGACATGAAGTTCAAGTGCGCCGATTTCTTCACGGTGCTCGACCTCGAGCTCCTTTCCAAATCGTTCGAGAAGAGGTACAAGGGCGCAAATGATTAGACGATATTTGAAGATATTCTTTTTTTTTGCATAGTCGCCACGTATACCGTCATCGCCACGGCGGGAAGGGCTCTTCTCCGGGACAAGAAAAAAAAGCTCCGTTTCTCGACGAGGATTTCGTCTTTCTTCACAGGGCTCCTGGCGCTTAACTTCGGAGTGAAAGCGCGTATCGGGAACTCCGCTAAGGGCTTTTCCAGAGACAAGAACTACCTCATACTTTCTAACCATCTTTCCTATCTCGACATCTTCATACTGTTTTCCGAATTCCCCGCGTCGTTCATTGCGAGCGTGGACGAGGTGAAGGAAATGTTCCTCCTGGGACGTATCACGGAGCTTAGCGGCGGGTACTTCGTCGAGAGGAGGAACCGTTCCACGCTCCGGGCGGACATAGAAGCCATAGCGGATATCCTCAAGCTCGGCATAAACGTCGCGCTCTTCCCGGAGGGGACGACTTCCACGGGCGAGGGAGTCCTGCCCTTTAAGACGCCGCTCGTCAGCGCAGCCGAAAAAGCGGGTGTGGAAGTCCTTCCGGTCTGCATAAGGTATACGAAGATAGACGGCGAGGATATCGGCCCTCACAACAGGGACCTCGTTTATTTTCACGGCGACATGGAGTTCTTCTCACACGTCGGAAAGCTGCTTAACTTGAAAAGGATAGACGTGGAGGTTCTGGTTCTGGAGCCGCTGAGCGTTTCATCGGCGGGGTCGAGGAAGGACCTTTCGGAAGAAGTTTATAACGCTATAAGCGCGGCGTACGCGGGCGGAAAAAAGCGGGATGAAACGATCCCCGCAGCGGCCATACAACAATAATCGGCGCTCTGGCAGCCGTTTAATCCTTCTCTAGCAGGGCTACTGATTCCACGTGATACGTCTGGGGGAACATGTCGAAGGGCTTTACGCGGCGGGGGCTCCAGCCGAGCTCGTTTAAGCGTTTGAGATCGCGCGACAGTGTAACCGGATCGCACGAGACGTAGATTATCTTTCCTGAAGATACTGCCGCTATCCCCTCGAGAATTTCCTTCACACCCTCCCTCGGCGGATCGAGCACTATCAGATCGAACGTTTCTCCTTTCTGGACGAGCTCGTTTATCGCTTCGGTCGAGGGAGCTGTCACGAACGAGACATTTTTGACGCCGTTTATCCCGGCGTTCTTCCGGGCGAGCGCCGCCGAGAACCTGTTTATCTCGACGGACGTAACTTTCCGCGCCGACCTTGCGAGCGGTATCGAGAAGTTGCCTACGCCGGAGTAGAGGTCGAGGACGCTGAGTCCCTCCGCCGGGGCGGCCCATTCGAGAACGGTGCGGACGATCGCTTCGTTCACGCCCGGATTCGACTGCGTAAACACGGACGGGTTCGCCAGGAATTTCATCCCCGAGAGCTCGAACTCGAACTCGGCTTCCGACCTCCCCCTTATGGAGACCTTTTCCGTCTCGGGAAACCTTCCGAGGTGCTTTGCGAGGACATTAAGCGCGCCGGGCTGCTTCCCGGACCTGGCGACGAGGGATATGTATGCTGTGCCGCCGTCGGAGGATATCTGGACGAATTCGAGAGGGAATTCCGGCCTGTCGAACGAAGACAGAACTGAGGCTATCCTGCCTATGGCCCCGTTTACAGGCCCGTCCGATATCGGACAGGAGGTTATTCCCACTTTTCTGTGCGTCCCGCCTATGTTGTACCCGACGTGCCACCTCCCGGCGTAAAACCAGGCTGCCAGCCTTACGCGTGTCCTGTAGGCGTATTCGTCCCGGGAGGCGAATATAGGCTCGACGGATAAATCCTCGAACCCGCCCGTCCTCCGGAGCGCGTCCCCGAGCATGTTCTCTTTCTCCCTGAGCTGGGCGCTGTAGCCGAGATTCTGGAGCTGGCATCCGCCGCAGGTGCCGAAGACCTCGCACGCGGGTTCTACCCTTTCGGGCGAGGGCGTTATGACGCTTTCGATTATCGCCTCGGCGTAGCTGCCCCTGTCCTTGATAATCCTGACGTCGAGGACGTCGCGCGGCACCCCTCCCTTGACGAAGATCACCTTCCCGCCTTCCCTTGCGACCCCGCTCCCGCCGAACGCTATGCTCTCGATTTCTACCTGCAATTCATTCTCCCGTTTCAGATTATAAACATCGCGTCGCCGTAGCTGAGGAATCTGTAGCCGCTCTCCAGGGCGACGCCGTAAGATTTAAGTATAAGCTCCCGCCCTGCGAATGCCGAGACGAGCATGAGCAGAGTCGAGCGCGGCATGTGGAAATTCGTGACGAGCGCATCCGTCACGCGAAACCTGTAGCCCGGATAAACGAACAGGTCCGTCCTGCCCGTTACAGGAATTACCGTACCGTCCTCTCCGGCGGCCGATTCGAGAGACCGGAGAACAGTCGTTCCGACCGCCACGACGCGCCCGCCCCGGGACCGCGTATCGTTCACCATCTTCGCCGTTTCGGGCGATACTTCCCGCCATTCGGAATGAATGCGGTGCTCTTCGATGTTCTCGGACTTTACGGGGAGAAAAGTACCCGCGCCGACGTGAAGCGTTACGCGTGCGACCCCGACGCCCTTCCCTTCTATCTCCGATAAAAGCTGCTCGGTGAAATGAAGCCCCGCCGTCGGTGCGGCTATGGCCCCTTCCCTCTCGGCGTAGACTGTCTGGTAAGTCTCCTTATCGCCTTCGTCGGCCCTTCGCTTTATGTAGGGCGGTAGAGGCATGTGACCAAGTGAGTCGAGATGTCCGCGGACGTCGTCGTTAAACTCGATCTGCCATGCGTCGTCGCCGGACTTTGCGAGCGTGCCCGAGAGACCATTTCCGAAATCTACTTCGAGACCGTTTCTCGGCCCCCTCGCTATGCATTTCCACGTGCGGTCGCCGGTTCTTTCTTCAAGGAGAATTTCGATCTCGGTCCCGGACGGCTTTTTGCCGTAGAGCCTCGCCGGAATGACCCTTGTATCGTTTAAGACGAGGAGATCTCCGGGACGGAGAAGGCCGGGGAGGTCCAGGAACTTCCGGTGCACTATGGAGCCGCTTTCCCTGTCCAGGACGAGGAGCCTCGAATCCTGCCTCCCGGGAAGGGGGCGGACGGCAATCCTCTCCTCCGGGAGGTCGTAATCGAAATCCGAGGTCTTCATGTAGTGACCGTTTTTATTTCTTCTTCTCTTCGAGGAGTTTCCGCATGGAGAGCCTGAGGGCGTTCAGCTTTATAAAGCCCGTCGCGTCGGCCTGGTTGTATATGCTGTCTTCCTCGAACGTCGCGAGCGCCGGGTTATAAAGCGAGTACGGCGAGCGCCTGCCCGCGAGTATGATATTGCCCTTGTAAATCTTGAGCCTTATGGTGCCAGTCACGTTCTTCTGCGATTCGTCGAGCGCCGCCTTTATCATGGCCATTTCGGGGGAGTACCAGAAGCCGTAATAAATGAGCTCCGAGATTTTCGGGATGAGCGAGTCTCTCAGATGCATGACTTCCCTGTCCATCGTGAGGGATTCGAGCGCCCTGTGCGCGGCGTGGAGTATAGTGCCGCCGGGGGTTTCGTATACGCCCCTCGACTTCATCCCGACGAACCGGTTTTCGACGAGGTCGACGCGGCCTACTCCGTTCGCGCCGCCGATCTTGTTGAGCGTCCCGAGGAGCTTCGCGGGCTTCATCGCCTTCCCGTCGAGCTTCGTCGGGACGCCGTCCTCGAAATCTATGTCGAGATACACCGGCTCGTCCGGGGCCTTTTCGGGGGATACGGTAAGCTCGAACATGTCGTCCGGCGGCTCCGACCACGGGTCTTCCAGTATGCCGCCCTCGTAGCTTATGTGAAGGAGGTTCCTGTCGCAGCTATAGGGCTTGGCGGCGGTTACAGGAACGGGTATGCCGTGCTTCTTCGCATACTCGATGAGTGCAGTCCTTGAATTTAAGTCCCATTCCCGCCACGGTGCGATGACCTTTATGGAAGGGTCGAGCGCGTAGTAGGTAAGCTCGAACCTCACCTGGTCGTTACCCTTTCCCGTCGCGCCGTGGGAGACGGCGAACGCCTTTTCCTTTTTGGCTATCTCGATCTGCCGCTTTGCAATGAGCGGCCGGGCGAGGGACGTTCCGAGAAGATATACGCCCTCGTAAACGGCGTTGGCCTGTATCGCGGGATAGACGAAGTCGCGGACGAACTCGTCACGGAGGTCCTCGATGTATACCTTGCTCGCCCCCGTTTTGAGCGCCTTCTCGCGCGCCTCTTCGAGGTCTTCGCCCTGGCCGAGGTCGGCGACGAAGGCGATTATTTCCGCATCGTATTTTTCGGCGAGCCACTTGAGAATGACGGACGTGTCGAGGCCGCCCGAGTATGCAAGCACAATTTTACTTTTCCTTGCCATTGTATGATGTTCCTCCGAATTGTTTTGAGCCGGCTTCAGAGCCGTGATTCTATTCGCAACCTTCCCTGAGCCGTACGGCGTTCGTGCATCGTGATCGTCGGTCTTTATTTCATGGAGCGTGCGCCGGGAATCCGGTCTATTCCTGATGTCCTTTCTGTTCCGTGGGGGGCCTGAGATCGTGAAGGTAGAATTTCGCGCTGTTGTTCTCGTAAAATTTTTCCAGTGTGAAACCTATGTATTCTATCTTCTCCTGGTCGTCGCCCATGTAGTTCGCCTTCTTCACCTCGTCCGAAATCTTGCAGACGACGGGAATGTCCTTCGAAGGGTTTTCGGGTGAGACGAACCTGAGCGTGAGCTCGTTGCCCTCCAGGACGAAGTTATTCGGAAGGACGAAGCCCACCGCCATCTTGGCGCTTACGAACTCGACGACCAAAAGCCTTACTACGCTCGTGCCTATGCCCTCCGTACCGCCTTCCACCTCGAACGTGTAGCCGTAGTAGTTAAGCGTCTGGTTCTGCTCGTTCATCGATTGGAGATAGAGATAATCTTCCGTATCGACCCAGCACAGTATCTGAAGCATGCTCGCCTCCAGTCAGTTTTATTTTCCGGTTAAAACCCCGATATTATACCCAAGCATGAATATAACGCCTATTTCCTGCCGGGTTAAAGGAGGCCGATGAAGCTGAGCTGGCTCGGGACGCCCTTGCCCTCCCTTCTGTAGGAGTAAAAGCTCCCGTCGCATTTCGTGCAGTGGGCCAGGGTTTCTATCGCGCCGGCCCCTTCCCTTTCGAGTATGATAGCGTTCATACGCGGGAGATCGAGCATGTATTTTCCCCTGCCCTTCTCGTATATATAATCGCCGTGCCCGCCGAATTTGCCGAGGAAAAGGGAGGCCACGTCCTCGCTCACCTCGTAGCAGCATGGCTTTATGGACGGCCCTATTACGGCGCGCATGCGGGACGGAGGGATGCCGTAGCGCTCGTCTATGAGGCGAAGGGCCTCGGCCGATACTTCAGCCAGCGTGCCGCGCCAGCCCGCATGAACAGCCGCCGTAACGGTCCCCTTATCGTCCGCGAAGAGAACGGGCACGCAGTCTGCGGCTGCGGCGGCGACGCCGAACCCTTTCAAGGCGTTTATGAGCCCGTCGCCCTCGGGATGGGGAGCTTCGAATATCTCCACCTCGTCCGTGAATACGATTTTGTTCCCGTGGACCTGTTTCAGGCGGGCGATTTTCTTTAGTCCGAAAGCGCCCGAAATATCATCGGGGCTGCCGGAGTCTCTCCGCCCGAAGCCGTGGACGACGCCCGGAATCGAGGACAATATGCGGGATTTAATCCAGCTCATTTCTATGAATTATTTTCCCCGGCTTCGGAGAGAAAGTTAAGCGCTTTTTTCATGTCTTCCGGTATGGGGGACGTGAATTCCATGCGCTCTCCCGTGCGGGGATGCGCAAAAGCGAGCTTCCATGCGTGAAGCGCGTGCCTTCCGATTATCTCCGCCGCGGCGGATACGACGGGCGGCTTTCGCCCTTTCCCTCCGTAAACCTCGTCGGCGAGGAGAGGGTGTCCCGCCTCGGCGAAGTGGACCCTTATCTGGTGCGTCCTTCCCGTGCGTGGACGTGCCTCTACGAGCGTCGCGCCCCGGAGTCTTTTCCGCACCTTCCAGAGCGTGAGCGATTCCCTCCCCGAGGGCGCTTTGGAGGACATTTTCTTTCTGTCGACCGGGTGCCTCCCGATGCGTAAAGATATGGAGCCGGAATCCGTCTTCATGACCCCCTCCACTATGGCGAGGTACCTCTTTTCCACCGAGCGCGACTTGAACTGCGCGGCGAGGGAATTGTGCGACGCGTCGTCCTTCGCGACGACTATGACGCCCGAGGTGTTTTTGTCGAGCCTGTGTACTATCCCCGGCCTCACCTTCCCGCCCACGCCCGAGAGCCCGCCGAGATGATGAAGGAGCGCGTTTACGAGCGTCCCGCCTGCCACTCCGGCTCCGGGGTGAACTGTCATGCCCGCCGGCTTGTCTATTACGGCAATGTACTCGTCCTCGTAGATAACGTTTATCGGGATGTCCTCCGCCTCGGCTTCGAGCGGGGCCGGCGCGGGTATCGTAACGTGTACAGTTTCACCCGGGCCGAGCTTTCTCGAAGGTTTTATCGGGCTCCCGTCGACGAGTATATTCTTTTCCTCTATGAGCTTTTTTATCCGTGAGCGGGTGAGCTCGGGAAGGAGGTCGGGGAGAACGGCGTCGGCCCGTTTTCCCGAAAGCCCGGCGGGGACTACGAGCGTCAGTGTTCTATCGCCGGACGTCATACAGGGACCAGCCGCTGGGAAGGCCTGAATTTATTTTCTCTCATTCCGCTCTTTCATCATGTTTTTTACGGCGGTTGCGACGACGCCCGAAACATTTTTGTTCCATCTCAGGTTTCTGAGGTCGAATTCCCTTAGCTGTTTAAGGAGGCCGATCGATATGTGCGGCGGTGTTTTGGGGTTGGTGACGAGGGCGAGCTTCACCTGATAGAGCCTCGTCCACTTCCTGCCCTCCGATATTTCGCGGAGTATCTCGTCGCTCACTACTTTCGACTGCGCTATCTGCACGACTTCAGTATCCGTTATTCGCGGATTCTTGAGGACAGCACGGGAGACTATCCTGTTCGGGTCCTTTACGAGAATCGCCCGCGCCTCCCTGTTCCCGAGGAGCGCCAGCTTTATCTTCTGCCCGACGTTAAGGGCGCTTATTTTTATGTAGGCACTCTGGTTGAGCGTATCCGGAGAGCGTTGTCCTTCCGCGGATTCATCGGATTCATAATCGGCCTCATCCTCCTCGATGAAGTCGCTGTCGATTTCGAATTCGTCGAGAAAAGAGCTTTCGGGGAGAGCCTCGGCAGAAATTTCAGCCTGACTGGAAACAGGCTCGGTGTCTCCACCCTCTCCGGCATCCATCTCCGTAGGGAAGCCGAATTTGTCTCCCATGTAGAGCTTAAGGAAATCTATAACACCGTCCATCGTCGAGCGGGTTATGAGCGGATTCTTGCTGAGGGCTTCGACTATTTCGTAGGAGCGGGCGATCCTCTCGTGGTTGTTGGCGATGAGGTCTATGATGTTCTGGTCGTGCACCCTTTCGGCGAGATACGCGACGGTTTCGTCCGTGGCCGAGGCGTTGAGGAGAATTTTCTGAAGCATGGCCTCGTCGGCAAGAGCCCGTGCGAAAAAGTCGAGGAGACCCGGCTCTGCGCTTGCGTCCGAGATGATGGTCGAAACCACTTCGGCGGGCATGCCGGACAGGGTTTCCCCGGCCTCGCGCGATACGTCTTCGTCCACGTCGCGCGTTAAGTAGTAGAGGATACGTGAGAGGTCCCCCGGGGATGCGGGAACGAGCCCGCGGGCGGCCATGAGACGAAGCTCTTTCGGACGCGAGGGGTCGGCAAACTGTTTTAGCGATTCCGGTATGGGGCCTGACATGTCTTCCCTTAGTGTATTAAAAAAAGCTCCCCGGGGCAACACGGACGAGCGGGAGGCTTCCTGTCCCCGTTTCGCAACCGGTTCGGATTCGGACGCCGGCGATAGATTTTTAAAGGAATTGGAATATTATGTAGTAAATGTAAAGACCGAATCCGGAGACTTCGCAATGACAGACTACGCTGGAATAGTTTCGAAATACGAGGGGCAGTGGGCAGGCAGGCCAAGGAACGTGAACGAGGGCGTCCTTTTCAGCTACTACGGGCCGGGGGCGCAGAACGTTTTCATATCCGGGGATATGAACGGATGGAACAGCGACGCAAGCAGGCTGGTTAAGGGACACGACGACGTATGGCGCGCGATATTCAGACTGAGGCCCGGAAGGTCTTACGACTACAAATTCATCGCGGACGGGAGCTGGATCACCGATCCCAACAACCCCGACCTCAACCCCGACACGTCGGGCGGCGCGAATTCAGTAGTGTACATAGGCGGAAACGGCGATGTGCTTCCGGCCGACAGCCCCGAGAGGCGGAAGTTCACTCTCGAAGGGAGGGGGATATCGCACATGTTCTTCGATTCAGCCAAGTACAAGAGGCGCTTTAACCTCTTCTACGTGCTCCCGCCGAACTACGACGACGGGATAGCCGTCCCGGCCGTCATATGCCTCAACAACTACATAAAATCCCAGGAGATAGATACCTACTGCCGGAGGAACGGCTACATCGGGATAATGCCCGCGCCGGAGCTGGGCGGGGATTTTATCAGGCAGGGGAAGCTCGACATATTCTCGGAGCTTCTCACGTTCGTAAAGCAGAAATTCAGGATCGACGACAGCAGGTTATATCTCACGGGAATGTCTAACGGAGGTCTCGAAGCGTTTCTGGTGTCGATGTACTATCCGGATGTAATCGCCGCCTCGGCGCTCGTATTCGGCCCGTACAGGCTCAGGAATTATAAGGACACAGTTAAAGGGATGAACAGGGATGCTATCGTGAGATTCGTGGAGGGGCTCGATTTCCCGCACAGGATGATGCTGAACCTGGTGAATCTCCCGGTGTACATATCGCACGGCGGTGCGGACGAAGCGGTGCCGGCTGCCGACGCGGTGGCCCTCAACGAGATACTCGAAAAGCTCGGGGCGAAGGTGAAGTTCAAATATTATCCGAACGAGGGTCATACGTGGATGATGGTTGACGACGATCTCCCCGACGTTTTCGAGTGGTTCGAGAATTTCAGGCTGGAGAGGTATCCGAAGTCCGTTTACTACACCGCTCCGTTCGGGGTTTTCAAGAACAGGGCGTACTGGACCGAGTTCATGCCATACGAGCTTACGAGGCCGATAAAGGTAACGGCGGATGTGAACGGCAGTAAGAAGCTTGCGGCTGCTGCGGAAAATATAAAGCAGGTGGTACTGAGACCGTCCCGCGAGCTCATCGACACGGCGCAGAAGCCTAAAATCGAAACCGGCAGCGACTCGGCGAAGGTCGAAACGGACCCGGAAAAGAACATAATAACAATAACCTTCTGAAGCGCAGCCCGGGAATATGAAGATATCGGAATTCATGGAGCAGGAGCTTGTCTCCATCCCCTACGGGACGGGGAAAATCGACGCACTCTATTACAAAAGCACCGTCCCGCGGCAGGGAGAGGGGAAAGAGACCGTAGTAATTCACGTGCACGGCTTTTTAGGAAATTTCCTCGAAGGCTCGCAGAAATTTTTGCCTCCCCTTCTGGCGAAGGCGGGGTATTCGTCCCTCTGCATCAACACGCGGCTCGCGACGTTCGGACTTTTCTTCGGATACGGAATAATCGACGACACCATACCCCAGCTCGACGCCGCGATCGTTTATCTGAAGAAGCTCGGCTATACGAGCATCGTGCTCTCGGGGTACAGCATCGGAGGGAGCATAGTGCTGAGATACGCGTCGCTCCGGAGCGACGTCTCGAAATTTCCGTCGCTGAAAGGCATAATCGCCGTTTCGACTCCATACTCGAACCCCGATTCGGTAAGGAGAAGGTGGGAGAGGTGGGGCAGCAATCCTTCATACGACGAAATATACAGGAGGGTGAGGGAAACGCTGAAACCCGACCCGCTGCACACTGCCGAGGACCGCACGATCGTTATATACAGGGCGCGCGGCGAAACGCTCAATCCCGAGCATGCCGAGGTGTATACGTACAAGACCTGGTGGTTTCTCGCGGGGCCGGAAGCGGAGCCGGCCAAGTGCTATAAGCAGATAACGGGAATAAACGTCCCGCTCCTCCTCATACAGGGACGGGATGACAGGGACCTCAGGCCGGACGAAGCTGCAGACCTCGCGGGGCTTGCCGTCGAGGCGGGGAACCGCGACGCGAGCGCGCTCTATCTCGACGCCGGGCACGATTTCGACGGGTGCGAAGAAACGCTCGGAGAGGCCGTTACCAGGTGGCTCGATAGAAGATTCGCCGGGGATGCTCAATAGAGCGGGTGAAAGGCGCCGCAGCTTCGACCTGCCGGGACGTTTATCAATTGCATGTGTACTCGATTACCATACCCTGAATTGCATAACGCAGTGACGAAAATTGTTAAGACAAAAAGAAGCCTCAATATCGTATGGGATAAAAGCGCATAGTTTACAGTTAGTTAGAAATGACGGGGCTTCTGGCATAGTTTTTGCTCCTCATCTATTTCAAGATATATGAAATGAACAGCGGGGAGTTTGACGGGAAGAGTGAGGGCGGAAGAGATATATGAGCAAATACGAAGAGGCCGATTTCGGAGCAAATATGATAAGAAGGCAATTTTTAAACATGTCGGAACCGGAGCCTGACGGCTCGAGGGTAGTAAGGCTTAAATGGAGCGACGTGCTCGAAAGCGCATTCGATTACTACTACACGGAATATATACCCGCATGGACGCTGAATCAGACGCTTCTCAACAATTCGGGCGACAAGCTCTTTATTTCAAAACGCAGCCGTGACTGGGTCAGCTGGGAGAAAATCGAGCCGATGAACAGGCCGGATATAGCCACTCTCTTCGACCTCCTGCCGGACCTGCCCGACGACAATGCTTTCTGGCAGATGATAAAGAAGCTAGGGAGCGAAGGCATAAAGGAGCCCGAGGACCATTTCTGGGAAAATATTTTCACGTACAGGTCGGCCAAGGAAATCGATGTGAACGGCAGGAAGTACAAGATTGAGTGGGAGGCCTGAGTTTCGGCCTTGGAGCCCTGCCCCGCTCCGGCCCAAAAAGCCCTGGTATTTACCCTTTGAATATTTTCACCGCGGGAAACTTTCCCCCGAAGAATTCGAGGGCGCTGCCTTTGTTGAGGGAGACTTCGAGAAACCCCGAGCTTCCGACTACTGCTAGAAGCTCACCCTCTTTTCCGCCGGCGTAGCTGTCGGAGATATAATTTATCGTTACATCCCCCGCGCGCACGCGGACCGCGTCACCAATAATCGACCCCGGTATATTCGTAACGAGATTCCCGAACCTGTCCGCGTATATGGCTTTACCCGTTACGACGACGCCGTCCTCTTCCAGCCGAGGAATATCGAGCCTCTCGTAAGACCGGAGCTCCTTTCCCAAATCGCGAATCGCTGCACCCTTTGAGAGATGTGCAGCAGCCGGCGCGAATATGTCTCTTCCGTGGAATGTGCCGCTTACGCGGGGAAGCATGAAAGCGTGGTTTGTTATCTCGACTATACGCTCGACTCCGCACTTATCGAATATAAGCGAGAATATTCCGTTATCGGGCCCTACGAAGCGGTAGCCGCCGGACTCGGCGGCGATGGCCTTCCGCGCGCTCCCGACGCCGGGATCGACGACGGCGACGTGGATAGCGCCTTCGGGGAAGTAAGCGTATGATGCGTAGAGTTTGAACGCGGCCTCGGCGACGTTATAGCTCTCTATTCCGTGGGTTATATCTATGACGAGAGCGGACGGGTCAATGCCCGCTATAACCCCCTTCATCACCCCTGCGTAGTGGTCGCCCGTGCCGAAGTCCGTCGTTAGAGTGATTATGCTCATAACTATTGCCTTTTCCGGAAGGCGCTGAATTGCCCGGATATTACAATAACCCAACCGGGCGGGATTTAAAACGAGGTCCCGGCTTCCTATACTTAAAGATTCTGTTGACAAGAAAATTCCGTATTGTTAAATGGTGTATTAGCATCGACAACAGGAGGTAATGCCATGGAACTGATGGAAGCTATAGGAAACAGAAGGAGCATAAGGTTTTTCAAGCCGTGGAAGGATGTCGAGGACTGGAAGATACAGCGGATGCTCCAGGCCGCGCGGCACGCATCGTGCCAGGGGAACTGCGGCTCGACCGAAGCGATAGTAATCGACAAGAAGACCTACCCGGCCGATAAGTTCGAGGAGCTCATTCAGTGCGCGTCGACGTTCAACGAGATACAGCTCAGAACTGCGCCGATAGTAATCGCGTGGCTTGTGAACATGGACGCGTGGTATAAGGAGCTCGTGGAGTCCTTCGCCGTCCTGTTCCCGGCGCGCGCCATAACGGCCGCCCACGGGTGGACGTACAAGATACTGACCGAGACCACGTATCCCCGTCTCATGAGCTTTCCGAGGGAGAAGGCGGAGGATCTTCTCAGGGTCGAGGCCGGGCAGGCCATAGCCAACTCGCTCCTCGCCGCGACGGAGCTCGGGCTCGGGTGCTGCCTCCTGGCGACAGGCAGAAAGCCCGCCGAATTCCCGAAGGTGCTCGGGGTGCCGGAGAATATCGTACCGCTCTGGATCATGGCCGTCGGCTATCCCGCGGAAACCCCCGGGCAGAGGCCGAGAAAGCGCTTCGACAAACTCTATCACTACAACACATACGGGAACCCTCTCAAGGAAGACCCGGCCGTCAAGGAAGAGCTCATCGCCGAGAAGATGATACAGCCGAAGGACCCGCTTCCGGGCAGGGATGAGGAGCTAAGGCACGTATGCAGGATGTTCGGCTACAAGGAAGACATGCCGGACATGCCGAAGGACAAGATCAAGGCCCTTTACGAAGAGGACTCGATCTACTACGGCGAAGTGCCGCCCGGGCTCGAAGAGAAAGGTGTTTAACCGGAGGAGGCGCTCTTCGAGGTCAGGGAGAGAAGATTGAGCGCCGATTCCTTCACCTCGTCCACGCTTATATCGCCGAGGCATTTGACGCCGTAGGGGCATGGAGGCGTGTATCCGAACTCCGTGCAGGGGCTGCAGGAGAGGCGCTTGTTTATGACGGCATGACGCTTCCCCCGGGGGGCCCATTTTTCCTCTATGCCCGCGCCGAAGAGGGATACGGTCGGGGTGCCGGCGCCGTACGCGATGTGCATGAGGCCGGTATCGGTGGAGACGAGGAGGTCGAGCGCGGAGATCACGGCCGCCGTTTCCATGAGCGGCGTCTTTCCCGTAAGGTCGAGCACACTTTTATAATCGAGGCCCCTTTTAACCTCGGCAGAGCTTTCCACGTCCCCCGGCCCGCCGAGGAGCACAATTCCGAGCTCTTCTCGGGCAAGTTCCTTCGAGAGAGGGGCGAATTTTTCCTCCCCCCATCTCCTTTCCTTCACGGTTGCGCCGGTGAATATGCCGACAGTGCCTTTCTTTCCTCTTTTAAATTCGTCGAGCGCGGAAAGCGATTTTCCGTATTTGTCACGGTCGATCGGAAGAAATGGCTTGTCCTCGTCGAATGTGCGCTTCTTCCCTGTTACGGCGGAGACGAGGTTTAAAAAGCTTTGGGCCTCGTAGTCCTCCCTCCTGTGGATGACGGGATGCGTAAACAGCCCGGCCCTTTCGTTAGTCGCAAACCCCGCCCTCACCGAAGCGCGCGTGAGATACGAGAGCGCAGCCGTCATGCGGTGCCACTGCTCTGTGTCTATGACTATATCGTATCCCCCTCTTATAACGTCCGAGAGGATTTTAAGCGTGGAGGAATCGTAGAGCAGCACAGCGTCGATGTAAGGACAGCCCGTAAGGATTCCGGCGTTTCTTCTCTCAGCGAGGACATGTATCGCGGAGTCGGGAAATTCCCCCCTCAGCGCCGCGAGCGCGGGGTAAAGAAGCACGGCGTCGCCTATCCCGCCCGGCCTTATGACGAGTATTTTAGGTGAAACATTGAGAAAGTTTTTCCTCGGGCTTACGAGGAGCTTCGATATGCCGCACGCAATGCCACCGAGGATGCCGTCGACCCTTTTGAGCCCTTCTATTTTCCAGTTCATAACGAGGCGCAGGCGGTTATCCGCCTGCACTCAATTATAAATCCCGGGGCGGAAATAGTGTAGGAATTCCGGCGCGGTGGGAATAATGTGGCTCCGCATTAAGAGCGATGCTGTGATTTAAACGACCGGACTCAGGCTACCGTGACTTCTTCGCAGAGGTAGACGTTCTGAACGGCGTTCAGTATTTCGACCCCTTCCTTCATCGACTTCTGGAAGGACTTCCGCCCCGTGATGAGGCCCATGCCTCCCGCGCGCTTGTTTATGACCGCTGTTCTCACAGCCTGTGCGAGGTCGTCCTGGTCGCTGCCCGTCGAAGCGCCGCCGGAGTTGATGAGGCCCGCGCGGCCCATGTAGCAGTTTATGACCTGGTAGCGGGTGAGGTCTACAGGGTGCTCCGTCGTGAGCTTGGAGTAGACCCTCGGGTCTGTCTTCCCGAATTTAAGGGCGAGGAAGCCGCCGTTATTCTCGGCCTGCTTCTGCTTTACGATGTCGGCCTCAATCGTCGCGCTTATGTGGTTCGCCTGCCCCGTGAGGTCGGCGGAGAGGTCGTAGTCGGCCTTGTCCGTTTTAAACGCCGAGTTACGGAGATAGGCCCAGAGTACGGTGACTAATCCGAGCGTGTGGGCGTAGGCGAAGGCTTCGCTCACCTCCTGTATCTGGCGGTCGCTCTCCTCGGAGCCGAAGTATATCGTCGCGCCGACGGCCACGGCGCCCATCTGGTAGGCCTGATCGACGTTGGCGAACATTATCTGGTCGAACTTGTTGGGATACGTCAAAAGCTCGTTGTGGTTCAGCTTCACGAGGAACGGGATCTTGTGCGCGTATTTTCTCGAAACGGCTCCGAGAACGCCGAGGGTCGAGGCGACGGCGTTACAGCCGCCTTCGATAGCGAGCTTCACAATATTCTCGGGGTCGAAATAAATCGGGTTGGGAGCGAACGACGCTCCGGCGGAGTGCTCTATACCCTGGTCGACGGGGAGTATCGACATGTATCCCGTTCCCGCGAGCCGGCCCGTGTTGTACATGAGCTGGATGTTACGGAGAACGGAGTTCGGCCTGTCCGATGGAATGAAGATGCGGTCGACGAAATCCGGGCCGGGGAGATGGAGCTGGCTCTTCGACACGGTTTTACACTTATGGCTGAGAAGGTAATCTGCCTCGTTTCCGAGGAGCTTCGTTATCGAATCTATCCCTTCCGTGCTCTTCACTTTTGCCATTTTTGCACTCCTCTTACGGTATTGAGATTGGCGGCGCAGCTGCGCCGGAGATTATCAGAAGTTTAAAATAAATTACCCCCGAGTGAAAGTCCGCTTAACACGGGCTTCAATTGGCGGCCAGGGATATGCGCTCTTCCCTGTCGTTCAGTATAGAGATTCCGGGAAGCTCGTCGCCGCCGAGGAATTCGAGAAGCGCCCCGCCGCCCGTGGATATGTGCGTGATCTCGGAATCCAGCACCTCGGCCTTTCTTATCGAGGCTATCGTCTCGCCGCCGCCGACTACAGTCGTCGCGCCACGCCACGTGGCGAGCGCAACCGTACGGGCGACCTGCGTCGTCCCTGCCGAGAAGTCGGCGACCTCGAACACGCCCATCGGGCCGCTCCAGAATATGGAACCCGTGCCCTTTATCTGGTGGTTATATTTCGCCGCCGTCTTGGGGCCGATGTCGAAGCCCTGAAGATCGTCGGGTATGGAGCCGTCCACTACCATACTGTTCTTTCTTTTTTCGAGGCTGTTGGCTACGACGTGGTCCACGGGGAGGAATATCTTTTTCCCGTATTTGTCCAGGGCGTCCTTCGCCCAGCCCACCTGGTCGTCCTCTACTATCGAATTGCCTATCTTGACGCCCTTTGCCTTTAGGAACGTGTACGCGACGCCCCCGCCGAGAAGTACCTTGTCGGCCTTGTCGATGAGGCTCTGAAGCGCGTGAATCTTGTCTTTGATCTTGCCGCCGCCGACTATAACAATGAAGGGACGGTCCGGGTTTTCGCGGAGGCGCGTCAGGAACTTTAGCTCCCTGCTTACGAGAAAGCCCGCCACCCTGAGCTCGAAATTGGCGGCCATGCCGTACGTCGAGGCGTGTTTCCTGTGAGATGTGCCGAAGGCGTCGTTAACGTAAATGTCCGCGTAGGACGAGAGTGTTTTGGCGAATTTGGGATCGTTGTCGGTTTCTTCCTTGTGGAACCTGAGGTTTTCGAGAAGCATGACCTCGCCCGCGGCGAGAGATTCTATCGACTCCTTGACCTCGGGCCCCGTCACCTTGCCGGTGAACTTGACGGACTTTCCGAGGAGCTCCGAGAGGCGGTCAGCTATGGGCTTTAACGAGAGCTCGGGCATCACTATGCCCTTCGGTCTCCCGAGATGGGAGCCGAGTATTATCCTGGCCTTCCTTTCGACTAAATAGTCTATAGTGGGGATTACCCTTCTGATCCTGTAATCCTCGCTTATCTTCCCGTCCCTGATAGGCACGTTGAAGTCGACCCTGACAAAGACGCGCTTGTCCTTGTATGTCGAATCTGGAAGGTCGGATATCACAAGCTTGCTCATTTCAGCCTTTCTCCTATGTACTCGATGAGGTCGACGACCCGCGACGAGTATCCGTATTCGTTGTCGTACCAGCCTATTACCTTTACGAGATTGCCCTCGACTACGGACGTGAGCTGGGAATCGAGTATCGCCGAGTGCGGGTCGCCTATGAAATCGGACGACACCAGCTCTTCGTCGACGTACCTGAGATACCCTTTTAGCTCGCCCGCGGCGGCCTGCCTGAATTTTTCATTGACCTCTTCGGGGGTGGTGTCCCTCTCCACTTCGCAGGTGAAATCGACGACTGAAACGTCCGCCGTCGGCACCCTCATCGACACGGAGCTCAGCTTACCCTTGAGCGCGGGGTAGATTATCTCTATCGCGCTCGCGGCGCCCGTGCTCGTCGGTATTATCGAAAGTGCCGCAGCCCTCGCGCGCCGGAGGTCCTTGTGCGGGGCGTCCAGGATCTGCTGGTCGTTGGTGTAGGAGTGGATGGTCGTCATCTCACCCCTCTTGATTCCGAAATTTTCGTGAAGCACCTTTACTATCATTGCAAAGCAGTTTGTCGTGCATGAGGCGTTGGATATGATGTCGAAATCCGGGCTGTAGTCCTCTTCGTTGGCCCCGAGCACAGTCGTAAAATCCACCTTGCCCTTAGCGGGCGCCGTGATTACGACTTTCTTGACCGTGCTCCCGAGATGCGCCGCCGCGGCTTCCCTCGAACGGAAAACGCCGCTCGCTTCGGCTATGATCTCGGCCCCCGTATCCTGCCACGGAATGTTCTTAGGATCCCTCTCAGTGAATACCCTTATAGCCTTTCCATCTACAATTATATGTCCGTTTTCGGATTTTACATCTCCTTTGTACGGGCCGAATACGGAATCGTATTTAAAAAGGTGGGCAAGCGTTTTGGAATCGGATATATCGTTAATACCTACGAATTCGAGCCCTTCCCTTTCGAGCCCTATGCGGAGAACGTGCCTCCCGATTCTTCCGAACCCGTTAATCCCAACCTTGATAGACATCTAATCCCTCCAATTAGTTGTAATGTTACTTAATTTGAAGAAAATCCACTAAAAATTACCTTTACAAACTATTCGCGTCAAGGTATCGAAGGGCCCTGGAAGACCCTTAAGGCCGCAATTGAGAGAGAATTCTTCACATGACCTTGTATTTGACAATATTACCGTATATTTTCAATCCCTATGCGGAAAATTAGAGCGGGAATACTGGGGGCGAGCGGCTACACCGGGAGCGATCTTCTGAGGTTTCTCCTCCCGCATCCCTCTGTGGACATTACATATTTGACCGCCGACAAGCACGCCGGAAAGAAGATTTCCGACGTTTTTCCGCACCTTTCCGGGCTCTGCGATCTCGGGCTCAGCCCGCTCGACCCGAAGGCCCTTCCGGAGGATCTGGACGTGGTCTTTCTCGCGCTTCCGCACGGGGCGTCGGCGAAGGTCGTGGGCGAGCTTTACGAAAGGGACATCAAGATAATAGACCTCGGTGCGGACTTCAGGCTGAGCCACGAGGTCTACACCGTCTGGTACGGTGAGCACCCGCATCCCGGGCTTATACCCGAAGCGATTTACGGCATCCCCGAAATAAACAGGGAGAGGCTGAAGACCGCAAAGCTCGTCGCAAACCCCGGCTGCTACCCGACGTCGGTTATTCTGGGGCTCCTTCCGCTCGCGTGGGAGCAGCTTCTCCAGCCGGGGCTCGTGATAGCCGATTCGAAGTCGGGCGTATCGGGCGCGGGCAGAAACCCCTCCCTCGACACCCACTACTGCGAGGTAAACGAGGGCGTAAAGGCTTATAAAGTGGGCGAGCACAGGCACATGCCGGAGATCGAGGAGGTCATAAGGGAATATTCCGGAATCGACCTCAGAGTCCAGTTCGTGCCGCACCTTATCCCGATGGACAGGGGCATACTTTCGACCATATACGTGAGACTGAACAAGGCCATGACGACCGGGGAGCTTTTAGATCTCTACGGAAAGCACTACGAGAACGAAAGGTTCGTCAGGATATGCCCGGAGAAGGTCTATCCATCGACGTCTCAAGTAAAGGGCTCCAATTTCTGCGACATAGGCATAAAGGGCGACCCGGAATCGAAGTCGGCTGTGATTGTATCCGTGATAGACAACCTCGTGAAAGGGGCTTCGGGCGTCGCGGTGCAGAACATGAATATCATGATGGGTTTCGAGGAATCGGAAGGGCTCAACATTCCCCCGATGTTCCCGTAAAAGGCTCCGTTCAGGACCCCGTTCCCTTAAGCTTCCTCATCCTCTTTACAGCCGCGACGACCGCCGATGCGGCGTATTCGACTTCTTCCCGGGTGGTGAATCTTCCCAGGCTGAATCTCACGGACGAGTGCGCCTCCTGCCTGGTACGCCCCATTGCGAGGAGGACGTGCGACGGGTCGACGTTCCCCTCGGAGCATGCGGAGCCCGTCGAAACCGCTATCCCTTCGAGGTCGAGCGCCATGGCGAGCGAGCCGCCGTTAACGCCCGAGAACGAAAGGTTGAGCGTATTCCGAACGATGGTATCCGGCTGGCCGTTCAGCGTAACCCCGCCCGCCCCGGAGGATATGCGGGCGAAGAGCTCGTCGCGGAGCCGCCCTACCCTTTCCCTGTCCTCGTGCAGCTCGCCGAGGGCGAGCTCTGCCGCCTTTCCGAGTCCCGCTATGGCTGGGACATTTTCGGTTCCGGACCTGAGCCCCCTCTCCTGCCCTCCGCCGTGTATGAGCGGCGTGAGCGAGAGACGCCGTGCCAGGCCATCTCTTACGTATAGAGCGCCGGCGCCTTTGGGACCGTAAAACTTGTGCGCCGATATGGAGACGAGGTCGGCCTCGATTCTTTTCAAATCTATTTCGATCTTCCCCGCAGCCTGAACTGCGTCGATATGGAGCAGCGCGCCCTTTTCCTTTACGACGACTGCAATATCTTCCATGGGCATGACAGCGCCCGTCTCGTTATTCGCGTAGATTATGGAGACGAGTCTCGTTTCGCCGGTGACAGCTTCGCGTAGCTCGCCCAAATCGACAAGGCTGTATTTATCGACGCCGAGGTACGTGACCTTGAAGCCGCGCGTTTCCAGATACATGAAGGCGTCCAAAGTGGAATCGTGCTCGACCTTCGTCGTGACGAGGTGCTTTCCTCCCCGACTACCCTCGGCGAACGATACTCCCTTTATCGCGAGATTATTTCCCTCGCTCCCGCCCGATGTGAATATGATTTCCCTCGCCCCCGCCCCGAGAAGCGCGGCTGTCTTCTCCCGCGCTTCGTCGAGCGCGGCCTTCGCGGCGCTTCCGTAAGAATGAATGCTCGAAGGGTTCCCGAACCCGTCTTTGAAGTACGGCATCATGGCTTCGAGCACCCTCGGGTCGAGGGGCGTCGTGGCGTTGTAATCGAGATAGACCTTCTTCATGTTAAAGCACCTGCAAACCGCCGGGAATAAAGTTTAGTTTACACCAGCCGCGCCAGCCCGTAACGCGATTCCCTGCGTGAGCCATCCGCTACTTCTACTTCGCCCTTTCGAGGAGAGAGGCGTATTCGTCCTTCACCATGCCTATGAATTCGCGGGCGAGCCGGGAGAGTTTTCTGTCCCTGTGCCATGCCGCGACCACCGTTCTCTTGGGCGACCGGCCTTTTATCGGCCTGTAGACGCAGGAATCGGTCGTGTCCGTAAGAACCATCATGAGCGGTACGAGCGAAACGCCGTTTCCGAACGAGACGCAGTGCTGTATGGTCGAGAGGTTCCACGTACGGCAAACGATCTCGGGATTTATCTGTCTCTCGTAGCAGAAATTATTCACCTGCTCGCCGAGGCAGTGATCCTCGTCGAGGGCGATGAAGGGGATGTTCCTGAGGTCCTTCGCCCGTATATCGCTCTTGAGAAGCTCGTGGCCGGGGTAGAGCGCGAGATAGAGCGGGTCGTCGAAGAGGGGCTCCGTCGTTATAAGGCTGTTTTCTATCGGAAGGCTCATTACGGCGACCTCGATTTCTAGATCGACGATGCCCCGGACGAGTCTGTCCGTAAGGTTCTCCTGGAGCGATATGCGGGCTCGGGGATAACCGGCGTAGAATCTCTTGAGCGCCCCCGGAAGGAGGTAGGGCGCTATCGTAGGGATGAACCCGGCAGAAAGTACGCCGACCCCGGCGTCGACATCCTCTATTATGCCGGACTTGATGCCCTCGGCCTCCCGCAGCACGAGCCTCGCCCTCGGGAGGAGCGCCCTCCCGGCCTCCGTGAGCGCGACGTGTCTCCCGAGCCTCTCGAAGAGCCTCTGGCCGAGCTCCTGCTCGAGCTTGATTATCTGCTGGCTGAGGGAGGGCTGGGCGACGTAGCACCTCCGGGCGGCCTTGCTGAACCCGCCCGACTCGGCTACCGCGACGAAGTATCTAAGCTGGTGAAGCTCCATACAACCTGCCCCCGTGTCAAATAAGTGACCGGTTCGAGATCGCGCCCGGTTTATATATTTTACACGCCGGGAGAAAATTAGTATAGGTTATACCTATTCAATTCATAGATAAGGAATATTTGACGGCTATAGGTCTAAGGGTTCATAATACTATCCTCACAGCTATATAAAAAAGGGAGGTAACAAAAATGAGCGAGAAAAATGCGTCTGCAAGAGCTCAGGACACTGCCACTATTGGAGATATGAATACCGACACTAAAGCCAAGTGCCCGTTTTCGGGCGGAGCATCGAAGTTCAGCGCCGGCGGCGGCACTTCGAACCGCGACTGGTGGCCCAACATGCTCAGGCTCAACATCCTGCGCCAGCACTCCCCTTCGTCCAACCCTATGGGCGAGGAGTTCAACTACGCCGAGGAGTTCAAGTCCCTCGATCTCGATGCGGTAAAAAAAGACATATTCGAGCTTATGACCAAATCACAGGACTGGTGGCCGGCCGACTACGGTCACTACGGGCCGCTCTTCATCAGGATGGCGTGGCACAGCGCCGGCACATACCGCATCTCCGACGGCCGCGGCGGCGGTGGCACCGGCAGCCAGCGCTTCGCGCCGCTCAACAGCTGGCCCGACAATGCGAACCTCGACAAAGCGCGTCTCCTGCTCTGGCCCGTAAAACAGAAATACGGCAGGAAGCTTTCCTGGGCCGACCTCCTGATACTCACCGGAAACTGCGCCCTCGAATCGATGGGCTTTAAAACGTTCGGTTTCGGCGGCGGACGCGAGGACGTCTGGGAGACGGAAGAAGACATCTACTGGGGCTCCGAAGGCGAGTGGCTCGGAGACAAGCGTTACACGGGCGACCGGCAGCTCGAAAATCCCCTCGGCGCAGTTCAAATGGGCCTCATCTACGTGAACCCGGAGGGCCCGAACGGAAATCCCGACCCCATAGCCGCCGCCCGCGACATCCGCGAGACCTTCGGCCGCATGGCCATGAACGACGAAGAAACGGTAGCACTCATCGCCGGCGGGCACACGTTCGGCAAAACCCATGGAGCCGCCGACCCGAGGGACTACGTCGGTCCGGAGCCCGCCGCCGCAGGCATTGAAGAGCAGGGGCTCGGCTGGAAAAACAAGTTCGGAAGCGGCTGTGGAGACGACACTATCACCAGCGGGCTCGAGGGCGCATGGACGACGACCCCGACGAAATGGGGCAACAACTTTTTCGAGAACCTTTTTGGCTTCGAATGGGAGCTGACGAAGAGCCCGGCCGGCGCACATCAGTGGAAACCCAAGAACGGAGCGGGCGCCGGTACTGTGCCGGACGCGCACGACCCGTCGAAGAAGCACGCGCCTTTCATGCTTACGACGGACCTTTCCCTAAGATTTGACCCCATATATGGACCTATTTCGAGACGCTTTTACGAGAATCCCGACGAGTTCGCGGACGCTTTCGCCCGCGCGTGGTACAAGCTCACGCACCGCGACATGGGCCCGCGCATGCTCCTTCTCGGCCCCGAGGTGCCGGATGAAGAGCTCATCTGGCAGGACCCTATCCCGGCGGTTACGCATCCATTGATCGACGATAAAGACGTCGCCGCGCTTAAGGCTAAAATCCTCGCGTCCGGGCTGTCCGTTTCCGAGCTGGTATCGACAGCATGGGCGTCGGCGTCGACGTTCCGCGGCTCCGACAGGCGCGGCGGCGCGAACGGCGCGCGTGTTCGCCTTGCGCCGCAGAAGGACTGGGAAGTCAACAATCCGGCCCGGCTGGCCAAGGTACTGGAGGCACTCGAAGGGATACAGAAAGAGTTCAACGATGCCCAGACCGGCGGCAAGAGGGTTTCACTCGCCGACCTGATCGTTCTCGGCGGATGCGCGGGCATCGAGCAGGCGGCGAAGAACGCCGGCCAGGAAGCGGCAGTGCCGTTTACCCCCGGGCGCGCGGATGCGTCGCAGGCGGAGACCGATATCGACTCCTTCACATATCTCGAGCCGTCCGCGGACGCATTCCGGAACTACCTGAATGGCCCGCATACCGTAAAGGCGGAGGAAATGCTGGTCGACAGGGCGCAGCTACTGACGCTGACTGTTCCGGAAATGACAGTCCTCCTCGGCGGCCTGCGAGTGCTTAACGCCAACTTCGATCAGTCGCAAAACGGCGTTTTCACGAAGCGTCCCGAAGCGCTGACAAACGACTTCTTCGTCAACCTGCTCGATTTCGGTACGACGTGGAAGGCGACTTCAGACGCCCAGGAGGTGTTCGAAGGCCGCGACCGCAAGACAGGCGAGCTCAGGTGGACGGGCACACGTGTCGATCTCATTTTCGGCTCGAACTCGGAGCTCCGGGCCGTCGCCGAAGTCTACGCATGCGAAGACTCCCGGGAGCGCTTTACGCGTGACTTTATAGCGGCGTGGAACAAGGTGATGAATCTCGACCGCTTCGACCTCCACCGGAAGAACTAGAAAACGAAAGGTTTGACCATATCCTCCTTTTGAAGAGAAATGGCGGCAAGACCCTCCGAAACCGGGGTTTGCCGCCGTTCTTTTTTACAGCCAAGCGAATGCGCGAAGAACTTCCGGATGTCAAAGAGCGGCTTCGTAATATATCGTCCGGGCTGCCGTCACCCTGCCCTGTTTCCACCCGGCGGACTTCCGGCGAAAGTATTGACCCGGCCCTAAGAATATGTAATTATTAAATTTTGGGTCACTGAACAATGATAATATCTCTGAATTGGCTTAAGGAGTATGTCGATTTCTCCGTCTCTCCGGAGGAGCTCGCCGACAGGCTGACTATGTCCGGACTCGAGGTGGAATCGATAGAATACGTGGGTAAAGCCCTCGAAAGCGTAGTCGTCGCCGAGATACTCGACATGGGTAAACATCCGGACGCCGACAAGCTCTCTCTCTGCAGGGTGTCGGACGGCGAGGCCGAATATCCGATCGTCTGCGGGGCGAGCAACATGAAGGCGGGCGACAAGGTCGCGCTGGCGAAGGCCGGGACGGTCCTTCCGCCGGGGCCGAAATTCCCCGAGGGAATTACCATTAAAAAAGCGAAAATAAGGGGGCAGGTCTCCGAAGGCATGCTCTGTGCCGAGAACGAGCTCGGGCTCGGGATAGAATCTGACGGCATTATGATCCTCCCGCCGGGCGCGGTTCCGGGGACGCGGCTCATTGACGAACTAGGCGTTAACGACGTCCTCCTTGAAATAGGTATAACCCCCAACCGTCCCGACTGCCTGAGCGTGGTCGGGACGGCCAGGGAGGTCGCCGCGATACTTTCCGCTAAGGCCGGATATCCCGACCTCTCGGTGAACGAATCGGGCGCGCCGGTATCCGATTACGTATCCGTCGAGATACTTTCGCCGGAGAAGTGCCCTAGGTACACGTGCCGCGTTATAAGCGGCGTGAAGATCGGCCCGTCGCCGGAGTGGATGAAGGCACGGCTCGAATCGTCGGGAATAAGGTCTATTAATAACGTCGTAGACGTTACGAACTACGTCCTCCTCGAACTCGGCCAGCCGCTTCACGCATTCGATTACGACCTCGTAAAGGGGAAGAAGATTATAGTCAGGCAGGCCGGAGACGGGGAAATCATAAAAACGCTCGACGGCGTCGAAAGAAAGCTCACAGAAGACGACCTACTCATATGCGACGCCGAAAGGGCCGTCGCGCTCGCGGGCGTCATGGGGGGGGCGGATACGGAAGTGACGGAAGGGACGAGCAGCATACTCCTCGAAAGCGCCTACTTCAGCCCCGACACAGTTAGAAAAACGTCGAGAAAAACGGGACTCAAGTCGGAATCGTCCTACAGGTTCGAGAGGGGCGTCGATCCCGAGGGCGTCGTTAGGGCGCTCGACAGGGCCGCCGCGCTCATAGCTGAGCTCGCGGGAGGCAAAGTTGCCGCCGGAAGGATCGACGAGTATCCGGTAAAAATAGAGCCCGCCGTGGTGAGCGTTACGGCAAAGCGCGTAAACGCGATACTCGGTACAAACATTAGCGAAGACGAAATAATATCCATACAGAAGAGGCTCGGGCTCGAGCTTCTGTCGTCGGACAACGGCGTTCTGACGTTCAAGGTTCCGGCGTACAGGGTCGACCTCACGCGCGAAATCGACGTCATAGAAGAAACGGCCAGGCTTTACGGCTACAACAACGTCCCCATTACGCTCCCCGCCGTCGCCATGAAAACGGAGCTGCCGGGCGGCGTCAGGACAGTACAGTCGAAATTCAAGGAAATATTCACGGCGAACGGTTTTTACGAAGCCATAAACTACAGCTTCGAGGACGAGGAGCTCTTGCGTCTCTTCAGCCCGGAAGCGGCGCTTCCGATACTCAACCCGATAAGCAAGGACGGGGCCGTGATGAGGACGAGCCTCACCGCCGGGCTCGTGAAAAACGTTCTCCTCAACCTCAGCCGTCAGGAGAGCGACGTAAGGATTTTCGAGACAGGGAAGGTCTACATCCCCTCGTCCGGAGAAAAACTACCGAAAGAGATAAACAAACTGGCTACGGCCGCAACCGGGAGGAAACAGCCGGAGCTCTGGGACAGGGAGGAAATCGATTTCTTCGATTTAAAGGCGATTCTCGAAAAGGCGTTCGGCGCGCTTCACGTGCCGGCGGGCGCTTCGTTCAGGTCGGCTCCTGAAATCGAATTCCTCCATCCCGGAAAGTCCGCGGAAATTTTGATAGACGGCGAAGCGGTGGGATACGTCGGCGAGCTTCACCCGGGGCTCAGAGAGAAACTCGAGCTCACAAAGAGGGTGTACGTCGCCGAGATAGACCTCGACGCCGCTGCCCGTCTCACGGCCGGGAAGAAGGGCGAGTTCAAACCGCTTCCGAAGTTCCCGTCCGTAAGGCGTGACATCGCGCTCGTGGTGGACGAGGGCGTCACCGCCGGAAGTATAATTGACGAGATAAGGTCCCTCGGATCGGGGCTTATAGAGGACGCCCGTATATTCGACGTGTTCACCGGGGGCTCCGTGCAGGCCGGGAAGAAGAGCGTCGCCGTTTCACTCCACCTGAGGGCGGCGGACAAGACGCTCACCGAAGACGAAATCAATAAAATTCAGGATAAAGCTCTTAAAAAACTTCGATTGGCTCTGGGTGCCGAATTACGTACAATATAGCGAAAGGAGGGGTAAAGAGATGACTAAAAAAGAGCTGGCAGACGTAATACATACCAGGATCGGTCTCTCGAAGAGGGAGTCCGCGGAAATAGTAGAGTTCTTTTTCGAGGTCGCGAAGGAAAAGCTCAGCAGGGGCGAGGGGATAAAGCTCCCAAGGTTCGGCAGCTTCCGCGTTCAGAACCGTAAGGCGAGAAAGGGGCGCAATCCCGCGACCGGTGAAACGATAGAAATCGCCGAGAGGAAGGCCGTCGTGTTCAAACCGAGCAGGTTCCTCCGCGACGCTATAGACAAGCAGACTGCATGATGCATGAAGCATATCTATAGTTTCTTCAGGAATAACATTCTGGCCGGCATACTGGTCACCGTACCGTTCGGCCTCACACTATTCATACTCTTCAAGCTCGGCACCTGGATTGTCAGCCTCGTAAGCGCAATCCCCGAAAGGTTCATAGGCGGGCCGTCCCCGGAACTCCCGAAAGGTATATATGAAGCCGTCCTCTTCTGCACCGGGCTCCTCGGGACATTATTGGTAGTCCTTATCGTCGGAGCCCTGGCAAGGAACATAGTCGGCGGAAAGCTCGTAGGCCTGGGAGAGTCTGTAATAACCCGGATTCCCCTTGCGCGTACTATCTATACCGCGACGAAGCAGGTTATAGAAACCGTCTTCATGGGGAAGGGGCTCAAGGATATAAAGAGGGTGGCCCTCCTGGAGTTTCCGAGAAAGGGTATGTACTCGATAGGATTTATCACGGGGAGCCTCGAAAGCGGCACGGCTTTGAACAGGTCCGAACGGAAGCTCGTAGGCGTATTCGTGCCTACGACACCGAACCCGACGACAGGATACTACGTCATGCTGCCGGAAGAAGACATAAAAGAGCTTCATATAACCATAGAAGACGCCTTTAAGATAATAATGTCGGGCGGCCTCGCCGCCAACACCGGAGAAAATGCTATCCCGGGTACGAAAAACAATAGAGAAGTATGACATGCTCCGGCCGGGCGACAAGGTCGTCGTCGGCCTTTCGGGCGGAGCTGACTCGGTATCTCTTTTACACGCCCTCCACGGGCTCAAGGGCTACAATCTCACTCTCATAGCCGCGCATCTCAATCACGGCATACGCGGAAAGGAAGCTGGACGCGACGCCGAATTCAGCCGGGGCGTCGCGGAATCCCTCGGAGTAGAATTCGAGCTGGGAGAAGCTGACGCTCCCGCGCTACGAAAACAGTCCCGAATTTCACTCGAAGACGCAGCCAGGGTGCTGAGGTACGAATTCTTCGAGGAAGTGAGAAAAAAACATAAGGCGAACAAAATTGCGACTGCTCATACGCTCGACGACCAGGCCGAGACCGTCCTCATGCGGCTCATCCGCGGGAGCGGGACGCGCGGGCTTTCGGGCATCCCGCCCGTATCCGGGAAATATATCGCGAGGCCGCTCATAGAGACGGACCGGGCCGCGATAGAGAGCTACCTGAAATCCCGGAGCATCGAATGGATTGAAGATTCTACCAATAGAGAAAGAGATTATCTCCGGAACAGGATAAGGCTCGACCTCCTGCCCGCCCTTTCCGAATACAACCCGAAGATAAGAGAAACCCTCGCCCGGACGGCTGACATACTCCGCCTCGAAGAGGATTTCATTTCTCGTGAAGCGGAAAAGGGATTCCGTAAGGTTTTCAACCGCGAGGGCGGGGAGCTGACAGGGGACCTCAATAAATACAAACGCCTTCACGGCGCGTTGAGAATAGCCGTCCTCATGCGGGCACTCTCTGAAAAGAGGGAGGGACTTAAAAATATATCGTCGATCCACCTGACGGCGGCGGATGGCTTTCTGACATCGATGGCGGCGTCCGGAGAGTCCGTATTTCCGGGTGGAAGCGTCATAGTTAAGGGACACGGCTCTTTCCTCGTAACGACTAAAGACAAGCTGGCAAAAGGGTTTTCGTACATGATACCCTCGCCCGGCAGATGGACATTCGACGAGCTCGAAGTCGAGATTGAAGAGACACAAGCGAAGGGGCTCGAAGAGGAAAGAGAGGACGTCGTTTATCTCGATCCCGAAGCGGTGAAGTTCCCGATAAAGGTGAGGAGCTTTAAACCGGGAGACAGGTTCGTGCCTCTCGGTATGAAGAGCCGGAAGAAGGTAAAGGATTTTTTCATCGACCAAAAGATACCGGCCTTCATGCGTATGCGTGTGCCTATATTCCTTTCGGCAGGCGAGATAATATGGATCGGGGGGATGAGGATCGACGAGCGGGCGAAGATCGAGGGAAAGCGCGGGAAGGCGTTAAGGCTGACGCTGCTAAGGCCGCGTTTCTAGGATGAGCCTGCTTCACCGCCCGCCGAGCGCCAGGTAGGCCGCGCCCAATATGCCCTCGTCGCCGTCGAGCCTGGCCCTTTCTACCCTTACCCTCTCCGCCGGAGCTCTCAGGCCGCGTTTTTTGAGCTCTGCCTTCGCAGGGCCGATGAACATATCCCACGCCCGCGCAACCCCTCCTCCGATGACTATCATCTCGACGTTGAGTATGTTGACGAGGCTCGCCATTCCTATTCCGAGGGCGACGCCGAATTTTTCCCATATTCTTATCGACGCCGCGTCACCCTTGAGAGCAGCGCTCATCACTACCTCGGGCATGTCGTCGGGGTCGGTTTTCGGGGCAATATCCCTGAGAATAGTTTCGACTTCGGGTTCCGCCAGCGTTTCCTTCACCATCCTTCTCACTGCCGTCGCCGAGGCGCAGCTTTCGAGGCAGCCGTAGTTCCCGCAGTTGCAGAGGGCGCCGTCGGGGTAGATAGTCATGTGGCCGACCTCCCCTCCCATGCCGTCGGCCCCGCTCCACAGCTTGCCGTCCAGTATGATTCCGCCGCCGACACCTGTTCCGAGCGTTATCATGACTATCGAGGCGGCGTCCCTCCCCGCACCCATCCACCATTCGCCGAGCGCAGCGCAGTTGGCGTCGTTTTCTATGGCGATATTTATATCACCGCCGAGTTTTTTAGCGAGGTTATCGCGTATGGGATAATTTACGACATTCGCGATATTCGGGGCCTGCGTGATGACGCCGGCCCTGGAGTCTATAACGCCTGCTATGCCGATGCCGACGCCTGAAACGCCCCCTTCCCGGCTGAGCTCGCCTACGAGCCTTGCGATGTTGTCGACGACGGCGTCTATACCGTCGTCCGCATCGGACGCGATCTTGAGCTGCTTCAATATGCGGCCTTCCGGCGTGACGAGCGCGCCCCTGAGATTAGTCCCTCCGATATCCATTCCTATTACGGTTTTACTCATACGATTCCGGGCCCGGGGTTATATATTTACGGCGATGCTGTAAAATATCGTCGATTGTTCCCGTCTTGTAAATAAGCCGGAGGAAGACGCGAAATATATTTCAGAGCGAGGGGTGAAGTGTATTGAGCAAGGATAAAAAGAAGGGCGGCCTCGGGCTGTGCGCCGTGGATTCGCTCACGGCCGGTGAGCCCATGTACGGCACCGCGGCCGAGGCGGATGCCTGGATACTGATCGAGTACAGGGGCAGGTGGTCGGGCGACGCATATAAGGACAGCAGCATACCCAAGAGCGTGAAAGAAAAGCTGAAGAAAATTTCGAAGTCGGTCAAGGGCGCACGCCTGCAGGTCATCAGCCGGAACGGGAGGGATGGCGAAGGGATAAGCCTCTTCGTCGCGTGCTCGTCCGATACCGACGCGAAGCTCTACGAGATAAATCTCCGCTCCTACGACGACCTCCTCTCGCTGGATATAGATTCCGTGCTTGATGGAGATGAATACGAGAGAAAGGAGCCTCTCGTAATCGTATGCACGAACGGCGAGCGCGACACGTGCTGCGGGAAATTCGGAAAGCCCGTATACCTAGAAGCCGCCGCCGGCCCACATGGGCGGAACGTGTGGCAGACAAACCACATTGGGGGGCACAGGTTCGCCGCGACGTTCGTCTGCCTTCCGCACGGCATATGCTACGGAAGGGTGAGGGAGGGGAAGGTCGTGGACGACGTTATCGACAAATACGTACGCGGGGAGATCGCCCTCCGGAGCCTCAGGGGACGCTCCAGCTACAGCAACGAGGCGCAGGCCGCCGAATACTTTCTCCGGACGGAGACGGGAAAGACCGGGATTTCGGAATTCGTGCTGAAGCGTGAAAAGAAAACTAAAGACGGGATCGCCGTCGACTTCGTTTCGCAAAGCACGGGCGAGGTGCACAGGGTGAATGTCCTCAAATCGAAACACTCCGTAAAAGTCCTCAAGGACTGCGGCGACAGCAAAAGGTCCGGCGTATCCGGCTTTATATACGGGGGTCATAGCATAATAGTGGACGACGAGAAGAAAAAATGAGCATAAAGAATCCGCTCCACGTAAACGAAATAACAGCCGAATGGCTGACGCGCATACTGAGAGAAGGCGGCTCCGTCGGAAAATTCCATGTAACAGACTTCAGGATTCTGCCTTTGGGTGGCGTCGAGGGGTTTATGAGCAGCGTGGTCAAGGCGGTTCTGACCTACGACGTTAAGGAAGATGGAGCGCCGGAGTCGCTCGTGATAAAGATCGAGCCCGAATCGGAATCGTACAGGGAAGCTGGCGAAGAGCTTCACGCCTTCACGAGAGAGATAATGTTCTACAGGAGCGTCGCCCCCGGCGTTTCGATGAGGCTGCCGCGCATATACGGCTCCGTTGCAGAGCCGCCGGCCTACGCTCTGGCGATGGAGGACATGAGCGTCCTCCGTCCCGGAGACCAGGTCAGGGGAATCAGCGAGGAGGAGGCCCTTGGAATAACGGCGGAGATAGGAAAGCTCCACGCGAGGTACTGGGGCAGCCCTGAGCTCGACGGGTTTAAGTGGATGCCTTACGAGAACCCGGTCTGGCAGGATTACGAAGAGAAGTGGCGGTCTTTCACCGGGCACTTCGGAGGGCTCCTCGGCAGGCGCGCGGTCGAGCTGGGAGAAAAGCTCGGAAGGCACGTCACGTGGCTGGCGGACGAGATAAGCTCGCGCCCGAAGACTATCGTCCACAGCGACCTCAGGGCCGACAATCTCCTCTTCGGCAGCCCCGGCTCGGATAACTGGATAGTTATAATCGACTGGCAGCTCGCGATAAAGAGCATGGGCGCTTTCGACGTGGCCAGGTTGACGGCAGGAAGCGAGCCCGTATCCGAGCGACGAAAATACCACTACGAAGCTGTCGACAGGTGGCTTGAGACGCTCCGGGAGGGCGGGGTCGGCGGCTACACAAGGGACGACGCTGTGAGAGACTACAAGCTCGGCCTTCTATATAACCTCTGCTGGCCGGTTCATTTTCACGTCGGGTCACTGAATGCGACAGGACGCACGAAGAAGCTCGTGCACGCCACGATCACGAGGGACTTTGCGGCCGCTCTGGACTTCGAGGCAGCCTCGGTGCTGCCCGATTGAGCAGAGCTACTATCGATCTTCGGGCCTTACGCCGAACCTGTTCAGGTGAAAGACCTCTCTCGGGGACTTCCGGTTCTTCTCGTGGCCCGCGAGCCTTTCGTCGAAGTATCCGAAGGGAAGGACGGTGAGGATGTTAAGGGACGCAGGGATGCCGAGATATTCCGCGAGGCCCTTTTTATCTATCATGCCTATCCAGCAGGAGCCGAGCCTTCGTCCCCAGGCCGTGAGCACCATGTTCTGCACCGCGCGCGTCGTGTCTATCTCGTGCCATTTATTAGAAGGGTCGGTCAAAACCACTACTGCAAACGCGGCCTCCGATACGAACCTTCCGCTCGTGCAGTATCCGGCGAGCTCTTCGAGCACGCCTCTTTCCCTAACAAGAACAAATTGCCACGGCTGCTCGTTGCGTGCGCTCGGAGCGAGCCTGCCCGCCTCCATGACCTCGCCGATTATTTCATCGGAAACCTTTCTGATCTTATAACTCCTTATCGAGCTCAGGGTCTTAACGCATTCGAAGACTTCCATGTCGCCTCCTGTACAGTTACAAACCTGGAGATAGTTGAACGGCTATAATGATATTATACGGATAGTGCCTTGCGGCAATTCTTTTCCGGGCGCCTGTTTAAATTAGGCCCTTCGGCGTGATATAGTTTCACCACCCCTATATTCTAAGGCCGGTAAAATCACGGTAATATAAAGGCTTAAGCGGAGGCCGAGCGTGATCAACAAGAAACCATGGGCCGGAAGGTTCAAGAAAGGCACACACAAGGTGGCCGAGAAGTTCTCGGCGTCGATAGACTTCGACAAGAGGCTCTACAGGGAAGACATAGAAGGGAGCATCGCGCACGCCGGCATGATGGCCGAAAACGGCATCATTCCTAAAAACGAAGCCGAGAAGATAATAAAGGCGCTCCGCCAGATAGAGAAGGAAATCGAGAGCGGGAAGTTTCCGTTCAGGGAAGAGTACGAAGACATTCACTTGAACATCGAAAAGCGGCTCATCGAGAAGATAGGCGAGGTCGGCGGCAAGATTCACACCGGCAGGAGCCGGAACGACCAGATCGCCCTCGACATGAGGCTCTACCTCAGAAGGGAAATCGAGGAGATAATCGAGCTCCTTGGGCTGACCTCGGAGAGAATAGTCGACCTTGCCGAAAAGAACTTCGGCACCGTCCTTCCGCTTTACACCCATATGCAGAGGGGGCAGCCCGTTCTTCTTTCGCACCAGCTCCTCGCTCTTTACGAAATGCTCAGGCGCGACAGGGAAAGGTATATCGACTGTCTCGGAAGGGTTAACGTGATGCCGCTCGGTGCGGGAGCCGGTGCGGGGACGACGTTCCCGATAGACAGGCAGCATACCGCCACACTCCTTGGATTCCCGAAGGTAACGCGAAACAGCATCGATACGGTGAGCGACAGGGACTTCATAATAGAATTCATATCGGTTTCGGCGAACCTCATGATGCACCTCAGCAGGATTTCGGAGGAGCTCGTTCTCTGGTCGACAAAGGAATTCGGCTTCGCGGATTTAGGAGACGAGTTCACGACCGGGTCGAGCATAATGCCCCAGAAGAGAAACCCCGACATGGCCGAGCTCATACGCGGAAAGACGGGACGGGTCTACGGCGACCTGATGGCGATCCTGACCATAATGAAGGGCCTTCCCTTCTCCTACAACAGGGACATGCAGGAAGACAAGGAGCCGATGTTCGATGCGGCGGACACTGTGAAGTCGTGCCTCGCGGTCTTTCACGAAATGCTGCACACGATAGAGTTCAAAAAGGAGAATATGGAGAAGGCGCTCGGCGAGGGCTTTATCACGGCGACGGACATCGCTGACTATTTGACGCGTAAGGGAATGCCTTTCAGGCAGGCCCACGAAGTTACGGGCAAGATAGTCGGCTACGCCGAGGAGAAGGGGAGGGACTTGATCAACCTTCACATAACGGAGTACAAGATGTTCTCCAAAATGTTCGACGAGGACCTCTTCGATTACATTACGCTCGAAGGGTCGGTCTCGAACAGAAAGTCCTACGGCGGGACGGCCGGGGAGAACGTCCTCAAAATGATAGCCGAGGCAAGGGAAGACATTTCTTCTTGGAAGAAGGAAGAGTAAATACGCTCACAGCTCCCGGTCAATCCGGGCAGGAGGCCGCCATGCCTGAAATGACTCACTCCGAATGGAGGGAATTTCTCCTCGAAGGCACGAAGACGGGCAAGCTCGCGACTGTAAGGAAAGACGGCTCACCGCACGTCGTGCCCGTGTGGTATGACCTCGACGGCGACAGTCTCGTTTTCACGACCGGAGCCGAAACGGTCAAGGGGAGGAACATGAAAAGGGACCCCAGGGTCTGCATGGCCGTCGACGACCAGGCCCCGCCCTATTCCTTCGTGATGATAGAGGGCACAGCAGAGCTGTCAGAAGACCCGGGGGAGCTCTACCATTGGGCGGCGCGGATAGCCGGAAGATACGTGGGAGAGGACAAGGCCGAGGCTTACGGGAAGAGAAATTCCGGGGAGGGCGAGGTGCTCGTCAGGATCGCCCCTTCAAAGATAATCTCGTACCGCGACGTTACGGCCTGGTAGGTTAGCTCCGGCCCCGGATTCGTCGCCGGCGGGAATACCGGATTATATTTTATTGTTTCAACCCCGGAGGAATGGATGGAGATTCACTCTGAGCGGAAGTCCGGCGAAAAAGAGCTGGGAAAGGTCCTCAAGAGGTTCCTCGCGGCCGAGAAGAAGAGCACGCCGCTTCTCTTCTGGGCGGCCATAGCCGGAGCTCTTACAGGCACCCTCGGCGCGCTGTTTCAAATCTCTATAGCAAAGGTAAGCGGGTTAAGGCAGGCTCTGATGGACAGCCTGCCGCAGACGCCCTACATACTCGTCATAGCCTCCGTTCTCTTTTCCGCCGTCCTCGTATTCCTAGCATTCCTCCTCGTAAGAAAGGCCGCGCCCGAAACCGGCGGAAGCGGCGTTCATGAGATAGAGGGCGCTCTCGACGACGTGAGGCCGATAAGGTGGAAGGCCGTCCTCCCCGTAAAATTCTTCGGCGGACTTTTGTCACTTGGCGGCGGGATGGTGCTCGGCCGCGAGGGGCCGACGATACAGATGGGCGGGAACGTCGGCAAGATGGTAGCCGACCTCTTTAAAGTATCCAGGGACGACGCACACTCCCTCATAGCAGCAGGCGCCGGAGGCGGATTGACGGCGGCGTTTAACGCTCCCCTCGCCGGCATACTGTTCGTATTCGAGGAGATGCGCCCCGAGTTCAAATACAACTTCCTCTCCGTGCAGGCCGTGCTCGTGGCATCAGCCGCTTCCGACATCGCTCTCCGCGCTATAATGGGTCAGCAGCCCGACATACCGATGCAGATGCTCCCCGCCCCCGCCCTCTCGTCCCTCTGGCTCTTTCTCGTATTCGGAATACTGTTCGGCGTATTCGGCGTGCTTTTCAATTTCCTTCTGGTGAGAACGCTCGACTTCTTCTCAAATTTGAAGGGGTATCTCTTCTCTCTGACTGGCCTTCTCGTGGGCGGACTTATAGGGCTCCTCGCGTGGTTTTTCCCCGACACGGTCGGCGGGGGATACGAGGTCATACCGAAAGCCATCTCGGGAAGCTTTCCCGTCATGATTCTGTTGATACTGTTCGCGGCGAGGTTCGGCACGACCATGATAAGCTACGGCTCGGGGGCGCCCGGGGGCATATTCGCACCGATGCTTGCGCTCGGAACCCTTTTCGGGATGTGGTTCGGGCATTATGCCGGCGCATTCGTACCGGGGCTGGGCATAAGGCCCGAGCTCTTCGCCGTGGCCGGCATGGCGGCGCTATTCTGTGCGACTGTCAGGGCCCCGCTTACGGGCATCGCGCTGACGATAGAAATGACGGGGAATTATTTCCTCATACTGCCGCTCATAATTACGTGCCTTACGGCAACGGTCGTGGCCGAAGGGCTCGGCGGGAAGCCTATATACACCGTGCTTTTAAGAAGGACTCTCAACCTGGCGAAAAAATAGAAAGCGGAGACGGCGTTCCGGGGTGTTACGCGCTACGCACCTGAGAAATTAAATCAGGCGCGCGCCCCTGTTTCGTCGTCCTTGCATCCGCCTTCCCTCAATATTTCCTCTATCTCGTAGCCGGCTGCTATGCTGGCTATGCACGAGACGAGCTCGTGCGCGGGGGAGCATATCACGCACTCGGACCCGGGCTCGACAGGCGCTCCCTTGTAATAGAGCGGTGCGAATTCCATGCCGCGCGTGTTCAGGTTTTCGAGCCCGCTTTTACCGCTGTTTAGACGGAGAAATCCGCCTGCGACCTTTGCGTTGACGAGGTAAAATACAGGCTCCGCGGCGGCGTCCGTGCCGTGGACGAGCGTCGTCGGTATGCCCTCCTGTATTACTATGTCGCGGACAGGCTTTCCGCCCTTGCTTACGCGCATGCGCTTTCTGCCCTCGGCGTTTAAGTTCCTTATCTCCTCGGGCCCGGAGACGCTTATAACCGCCATGCCATAAGTGCCGGAGTTACTCTTGATGAAGAGGTAGGGCTTGTCGCTCACGCACCTTGCGCTGTATTCTTTTTCGAGACCTTCGAGCATTTCACCCGCTACGGCGGCGACCCTTTCGCGGTCGTCAGGGTCGTCGAAATCGACCCCTTCGACGGGCACGGTTTCGACGGTAATGATCCAGGGGTCTATGCCGATTATCTCCGCCGCCTCGCGGGCGAGCATGTTGTAGAACTCGAAATGTACGCTCTTCCGGCGCGTGTGCCAGCCGATTTCGACGGGCGGCTCGACGGGCTGAATTATATCGTTGAGCGACTTCGGGCACCTCTCCGAAAAATCGTTGTTTATCAGGAGAAGGTCGGGGACAGAGTTCGAGGTGAATACCTTGTGGTCTTCCTTTTTCACCTTGTACGCGACGACGTCATCCCCGCCCTGCGCCTTGAATGCCGCGCTGTCCTGCGTGAAGTCGTCGCTGACAATACCTATGTCCACGGAGTAGCCGATCTTCGTGATTATGGACCTCAGCACGGAGACGTTCTCCCAGTAAAAGGGGTTCCGCGTATGCAGCTCGGGGATGATCGTGATATTTTTTACGTTCGGGTGCTTTTGCCTGAAGTACACCTCGAACAGCTGAGATGCCCTGTCCCTCGATTCCTGCGAAAGGTTGTTGAACCCTGCCGGAAATATGTTCGTATCGACCGGGGCTATCTTGTAGTCCGAGATACGGAGGTCGACCGAGGAATATAACGGGACGAACTCCTTTTCGGCCTTGCCGAGGGCCCACGATTCGAGCCTTGCCCGGTTTTGAGATATTTTTGCGTTTATTTCCCTTAGCTTTTTCATTTAAGATATTAATCCTTTACTACGTATGTCCCGGCTATCTTGTCGTGCCATGCCTGCCCTTCCGAATCGAATGCCGCCCAGAAAAAGCCCGCCAGCATCACTGCGGCCGAGATAAAATAACCTGCCCATCTTAAAAATGCGCCCCACACCCCCAAGTCCTCACCCTCGCTGTTTATTACACGTATCCTCATTAGCATTTTCCCTATCGTCCTCCCGGAGAGGGCATGAAGAAATATGAAGTACGTAGAGGCGAGGACGAAAAGAGCCGGATAGAGATACCCTGCATTTCGAGATCCGCCGCCGGCCACCATGAGTCCGATTTTCAGCGTTGCGTACGCGACGACCGCCACTATGACCAGATCTATAAGAAACGCCGCCGCTCTCGGGAAAAAACCCGCAAGGTTAAATACCTCCGTTCCGGGCTCGCTATAAGCGCTTTCGGTTTCGGTGTAGGCCTCTTCCTCCGCGAAGGGGTCCCTGTATTTGTCCGCTCTGTCCGTATGCTGCGGGAGCCAGTCTTCGGCTCTGCCTTCTTCTTCCAGGAGATTAAGTTTGTCCCCTGCCGACTTATTAGAGACTTCGTGCGGGGCCTCCGATTCACGGAATAAATCGAGCTGCTCCCTGTGCTCCCTCCGCCGAAAGCCGGGGGAGTTGTCTTCTGTATCGCGGTCGGGATAAGCGGGTCTGTCGTTTATGGGTATGTTCAGAAGCTCGTCGGCGATAGAGCCTTTTTCAGAACGGCCTTCCGGCGTGGATTTCCGGAGCGGCTCGTATTCGTACCCCTCTTCATCGCCGCCGCGAATCAGGGGCCTTATTCTCTGGTCGCCCCTCAGCTCGGAGCCGCACTTCTTGCAGGTGTCCAGATGATCGAAGCTGTTGTATCCGCAAGTAGGGCACTTCATTTCTGTCTGCCGGAAGAAGTATTATAAAGAAGATACGCAAAAATAAAAAAAATGCGCCCTACCCCGGTCGGGATAGGGCGCAGCTCTATAGTCGGAATTTTATGTTTACGAGCCCTGTGAAAGCTTTATGTCGATCGCGGACTTAAGGCCCTCGGGATTGGCCCCCGGGACTATCATGCCGTTTACGACGAACGTCGGCGTCGACTGAACGCCTATGGAAGTCGCCTCGGCGACGTCCTTTTCGACCTTGGCCTTAACCTCCGGTGAAGCGATGCACGCATCGAACTTCTTGGTATCGAGCCCGATCTCCTTGGCATACTCGCCAAACTTCTGCTTCGAGTTATCGAGTGTTATCTGCTTCTGGTTGTCGAAAAGCTTGTCGTGCATTGCCCAGAACTTGTCGTTACCCTGCTGGTAGGCGCATACGGAAGCTATGGCCGCCGGCATGGCCCAGTCGTGGTTCCTGAGCGGGAGCTGCTTGAAGGAAATCTTTATCTTGCCGTCGTACGACTTGAGTATGTCCGGGAGCATGTCTTTGCCCCTCTTGCAGAACGGGCACTGGAAGTCGGAATATTCGACGACTATAACCTCGGCGTCCTTGTTCCCTTTAAAGGGTACGTCTTCGAGCACGATCTTTTCCATGACTTCCTGGTGCGGATCGATGGTTGTGTCCATTATCTCGGTGCCGAGAACGAGGTACTGCCCGTTATCGCTTATGTACACAGGCACCTGCTGAGAGCCGCCCATCATAAAGGAGCCGCCCTTAAAGCCCTTGAGCTCCGACTCCTTGAACGTTGCCGTATCCACTATCTCGCTGTTGATTATGAGATACTTGCCGTCGTCTGTCATGAGAAGGGGAAATTCGCCCCTTGGTATCGGCACAGCGCCTTTCTTGATGCCCTTTATCGGAGTGGCCTCGAACTTCTTGGTATCGACCACGTTGCCCATGAGTATGTACTTGCCGTCGGCGCTTATGACGAAGGGAACTTCCTGCGAGCCCGCAACCGAGCCGATAACGAACTTACCGGATTTGAGATCGCCCACCGGGCTCTTTTCCAGCCCCTCTATCTCTATCTTGCTGTCCGATGGTATATTGACCCCGAACCTGTTTTTAAAGAACTCCTGGAGCCTTGCGGTCTCCTCTTTCGAAATCTGCTGCGCATAGGCAGCGGTGCTTACTATCAGGAATGTAATAGATAGTATTGCGAGAGATAAAAATCTAAATCTCATACTTGCCTCCTTGGGTATAGATTGCTAAAACTATACCACTGAATGTTTATAATGCAATAAAATAAAGAAGGCCCGAATCAGTCGCTTCTGGCTATAATCATTAGATTTTGGCCTATGAAAATACCCTTTCGAAGATACGGTCGACGTGCTTCAGGTCGGCCGATTCGTCGAAGCACTCGTCAAGCTCCCTCGGCGTCAACGCGGCCGATACGGCCCTGTCCGCCGCCAGGAGCTCTCTGAAGTCGCCCTCGCCTTTCCACGTCCTCATCGCGTTTTCCTGAACGAGCCTGTAGGCATCTTCCCTGGAGAACCCCTTTTCGACGAGCTTTAAAAGAACCTTCTGCGAGAATACGAGCCCGCGGGTCATCCAGAGGTTCCTTTTCATGTTCTCGGGGTAGACCTGGAGGCCTTCGAGGAGCCCCGCAAGCCGCGCGAGCATGAAATCGAGGAGAATCGTGCCGTCGGGGCCGATTACCCTCTCGACGGAAGAATGGCTTATGTCGCGCTCGTGCCAGAGCGGGATATTTTCGAGCGCCGGGAGGGCGTACGACCTTACCACGCGCGCAAGCCCCGAGAGATTTTCCGAGAGGACGGGGTTTCTCTTGTGCGGCATCGCGGAGGACCCTTTCTGCCCCTCCGTGAACGGCTCTTCGAGCTCGAGCACTTCGGTCCTCTGGAAATGCCTTATCTCCGTCGCGATCTTTTCTATGCCTGACGCGATTATCGAGAGCGTCACGAAAAACTCGGCGTGTATGTCGCGCTGGACTATCTGCGTCGATATGGGAGCGGCCTTGAGCCCGAGCCTCCTGCAGGCGTCCTCCTCTATTTCAGGCGGGACGTTGGCGAACGTTCCCACCGCGCCGGATATCTTGCCCACGCTTATGACCTCGCGGGCCCTTTTCATGCGCTCGGTGTTTCGCTTCATCTCGTCGTACCAGAGGGCGAAAACGAGCCCCATGGTTTTGGGCTCGGCGTGAATCCCGTGCGTCCTCCCTATCATCGGGGTGTTCTTGTACCTGTACGCCTGCTTTTTCAGTATCTTCGTTACGAGCTTGAGATCTTTTATCAGTATGTCGGAGGCGTCTCTAAGCTGGAGAGCGAACGCGGTGTCGAGAACGTCCGACGACGTGAGACCGAGATGTATAAACCTTGCCTCCTCCCCGACGTGCTCCGAAACGGACGTCAGGAACGATATGACGTCGTGCTTGAGCTCCTTTTCGAGCTCGTTGATTCTCACGACCTCGAACCCTGCCTTCCTCTTTATCACCTTGACCGCGCTCTTCGGAATACGGCCGTATTTGGCCCACGCCTCGCATACGGCGATTTCGACCTTGAGCCAGTTTTTATACTTGGCCTCGTCCGTCCACAAGGACGACATTTCGGGCCTCGAATATCTCTCTATCAAATTACAAACACCTCCCCTGCGTGTTTTCTGGGCGCGACGGATATTGTAATGTCCGACTCCCCGCCGAATTTCCTTAAAACCCCGAAGGCCGACTCGAAGGCGACCTCGGGCCTGTTGTTGACCTGGCTCAGGTGGGCGAGGACGACGTGCCTGAGCCCCCGGTGTATGAGCCCCGAAAGGAGCTCCGACGCCTGGCCGTTCGAGAGATGGCCGAGGCGGCCTTTTATTCTCTGCTTCAGGTCCCACGGGTAGTGGCTGTATAGGAGTATCTCCGGGTCGTGGTTGAACTCGAGGACGAGAGCAGTGCACCCCTTGAGCCTCTCCCTTACGAGAGAGGTCACGGTCCCTACGTCCGTAGCTATTCCGATCTTCGAGCCGCCTTCGGTTTCTATCGTAAACCCTACAGGGTCGAGCGCGTCGTGGGGGACGGAAAAGGGCGTTATGTAAAGATCCTTTATCGTAAACGGCGCATCGCTCTCGAACTCCCTGAGCTCGGGGACCTTCTCTTTCCAGAGATGAGCCGTTGCCGAGGCGACGTACGTAGGCAGGCCCAGTCGCGGAAGTGCAGTCGTATGGTCCGAATGCTCGTGCGTCACGACCACGGCGTCTATATCCGAAAGCGAGACCCCGACGGCCGAAAGCCTCTGGGTCATCTGCCTCTGGCTGATGCCGGCGTCTACGAGTATCTTCGTGCCGCCGTATTCGATGTAGAGGGAGTTTCCCGAGCTGCCGCTCGCAAGCGTGCACACTTTCATTTATTACTCATGCCTCTCTTACAGTCCCGGATTAAGTGCAACATACACGATGACGCCCGCCGTGTACACACCGGAGGGAATAAACGCCCAGTTCAGCGCACAGCGTGACGGCGCTTTTGCCCGTAATTGTCAAAATTTCTTATCGCGCTCGAGCGCAGGCTCGGGCAATATGGGGTTGACTCCCGCCGGTATGCCTTTCCTGCCGGAGCCGTGGAGTATCGACAGAAGCCCGGTGTAGAAAAAGCCGACCTGTATGAGAACGAGAAACGGAACCCACGAGAGATACCCCATGTACAGCGCGAAAAAGGTCTGAAACGTGAAGAAGAGTCCGAACACTATTTCCACGATCGCGGTGAGCTCCTTAGAGGCAACGTAGCTTCGGGAGCGCCAGTTGTCGGCGCGTGACGTTACGGCGAACTTCGGCGTCCTGCGGAATTCGGATTTCTTCCCGAAGAGCGCCTCCAGAACGGCCTTCGAATTGTTGACGGCCATCCCGGCCCCTATCGAGATCGCGAGCGGAACGTACTTGAGGTACGTAAGCCACTTTCTCCCGTGTACTTCCTTCACAGTGATTATGTAGAATAGGACGAAGCTGAGCGTCCCGGCCGTTATCGCGAAGATGTTCATGACAATGCCGTTTTCCCAGCCGAGGTGTCTCCAGAACATGGCCACGGGGAACATGAGAAGGAAGAGAAGGAGCAGGAGAAGATAGGATATGTTGCCGAAGAGGTGAAAAAACGCTTCGAGCTTGACCCTGAACGGAAGCTTCTCGTCCCTGAATATCCTCGGGAGGAGCTTTATCGCCGTCTGCACCCCGCCCTTCGCCCACCTGTGCTGCTGAGACTTGAACGCGTTCATGTCCACGGGAAGCTCGGCGGCGGCCGTCATATCCTTGACGTAGACGAGCTTCCACCCGGCTATCTGGGCCCTGTAGCTGAGGTCGAGGTCTTCGGTGAGTGTATCGTGCTGCCAGCCGCCCGAGGATTCTATGCACTCCTTTCTTATGACGCCCGCGGTGCCGTTGAAGTTGAAGAACATGCCTTCGTTGAATCTCGACGTCTGCTCTATGACGAAATGGCCGTCGAGTAGTATGGACTGGGCCCTCGTGAGGTTGGAGTAATCGAGATTCACGTGCCCCCACCTCACCTGGACCATTCCGATCCTGGGGTCGGTGAAGAAGTCGACGGTATTTTTCAGGAACTCGGGAGGCGGCATGAAATCGGCGTCGAACACCGCGACGAGCTCCCCCTCGGCCTTTTCGAGGCCTTCCCGGAGAGCGCCCGCCTTGTAGCCTTCCCTGTTCTCCCTGTGAATATGCTTGATGTTAAAGCCCTGGGCCCTGTATCTCTCGGTGCACGCTGCCGCGATCTCGGTCGTCCTGTCGGTCGAATCGTCGAGTATCTGTATCTCCATGAGGTCCTTCGGATAATCGATGTTGCAGACGGAAGCGACGAGCCTCTCGACGACGTACATCTCGTTGTAGATCGGGAGCTGCACCGTTACCTTTGGAAGGACGGTGAATCTTTCCTTCGGAACGGGCTTTTTATTCTTGCACCTGCCGTAGAGGTAGGAAAGGTAATACCTGTGAAGGCCGAAAATGCAGAGGAGTATAAGCGTTAACGTGTAAAGTAAGGTTATTACGATTTTAGAAGTTAAAATAAGATATTCCACTTCTAATTTCCCGCCGCCTTATCGTTTAGGAAAGAGGTTAGAACCGGGCCTCTTTCAGCCTTTCCACCGCTTGAATTATCTTGTCGGTGCTGAAGGTCGTCGAAATTCTCGCATAGCCTTCCCCATACTTCCCGAATCCCGTGCCCGGCGTGACGACTATACCGGTCTCTGTCAGGAGCCTGGTCGAAAATTCCTTGGATGTGAGGCCCTCGGGCACCTCGAACCAGATGTAAAATGTCGCCCTGGGCTTCGTATACCTGAGCCCCGCTTCGTCGAGCCCCCTGCAGAATATGTCGCGCCTTTCCTGGAAAATCTTCTTTCTGTCTTCGAGCCCGCGCTTATAGTTTTTGAGCGCCTCTATGCCCGCAGCCTGCACCGCCTGAAAAGCGCCGGAATCGATGTTCGTCTTAATCTTGCCGAGACCTCCCACGGCCTTTGCGTTGCCCACGGCAAAACCGATCCTCCACCCTGTCATATTAAACGTTTTGGACAAGGAATGAAACTCGATTCCTACTTCTTTCGCCCCGTCGAACTGTAGAAAGCTGAACGGCTCGTAGCCGTCGTACGCGATTTCGGTGTAGGCCGCGTCGTGGCAGATGAGGATATCGTACTTCTGCCCGAGCTCGACGAGCCTCTTGTAGAAGTCCGCATCGGCTACGGCAGTAGTCGGATTGTTGGGATAGTTCACGAAAAATATTTTGGCTTTCCGCTTTATGTCTTCGGGTATCGAGTCGAGGTCCGGAAGGAATCCGTTCTCTTTAAAAAGCGGGACCGCATACGGGATACCGCCCGCAAAGCTTATGGAAGTCGGGTAGACGGGATAGCCCGGGTCGGTATAGAGACCTATGTCGCCCGGGTCTAAGAATGCCAGCGGCGTGTGGGCTATGCCTTCTTTTGACCCGATGAGCGCGACCGCTTCGGATGCGGGGTTAAGCGAGACGCCGAAACGCTCCTTGTACCAGCCGGTTACGGCCTCTCTATACGCGGGCATGCCCTCGTACGAGGGATAGCGGTGATTCCTGGAGTCGTCTACAGCCCTTTTGAGCGCTTCGATGATGAAATCCGGGGTGGGGATATCGGGGTCGCCTACGCCGAGGTCGATTATCTCCATCCCCTTTGCCCTCATCTCGTTCTTCTTTGCGTCGATTTCCGCGAACAGGTACGGCGGAAGGTCCGCGATTCGCTTCGCCCACATCACATCCATCTAAAATTCTCCTTTATTACTGCCTTTTAAGAGCTTCTATCATAACTAAACTATAGTATTTGGGCAAGCTTCCGCCCGGGCGCGCCCGCTCCGGGATATAACAACTAGATAACATAAACCCGTGTAAATACATAGCGGGATTTAATCTGGTTGCGCGTCGCCGAGGTAGCACGCGCTTATCCTGGACTGTGCGATATGAGCGATTTCCTTCCTCGAAAGCCCCCGGGTGTCCATAGGTTCGAGCGCTGTAAGCTCGACCGCGACGGACCTTAGCCCCATGAACCTGAAAAAATGCTCGAAGAAGGTGGTTTCGCCGTAGTAGTAAACGAGCGGGGATGTTTCGGGGGTTATGCTCCGGCCATTGACTGATTTGTACTTTATGCAGAGCGGGACGACATCCCTCCCCTCGGCGGCGGCGAGAAATGAGCTCTTGAAGGGCGAAACGCCGCTTCCGTCGGAAGTCGTACCCTCGGGGAAGAGGACGACGTTTAGCCCGAGGTCGAGCATGCCGGTTATACCCTCCATGTCCTCTAGAAGCCGGGCGCGCCCGCGCCTTTCGACGAACACTCCCCCCGAATACTTGATTATGGTCCCGAGGAGAAATGCTTCTTCGAGCTCCGAGTTGGCGACGAACACAGCAGGCACGTTCGAGAATATGGCGAATACGTCGATGTAGGAGAGATGGTTACACACCATGAAAGAGCCGCGTCCGGCGGCGAGCCTTTCGCGGTTGACTACGCTTACACGAACCCCCAGAACGGCGAGCGCCATTCTCATGTAAAAGGAGGATATGCGGGAGAACCAGGCGCGCTTCGATCTTTCGTTCCTGACTACGACATCTACGGCGAACGAAATCGAGAGGAACGTTACGACGAGCAGTATGAACCCTGCGATTTTAAGCACTTTCAGAATGTATCCCATAATATGAAGATCGATGCCCGGTTGTCTCAGCTCGAGACGTTTCAGATATAATCTACTTCAGCCGGGAGAAAGTAAACAGTTCGATGAACACCCTGACTGAAATCGTAAAAAACGAGATAGCTTGCAAAGGGCCGATGAGATTCGACCGCTTCATGGAGCGCGCCCTCTATCATCCGGACCACGGCTATTATACATCGGGGGGGGCGCGCATCGGAAAGGAGAGGGACTACTACACGAGCCCGTGCGTGCATCCGGCCTTCGGAGAAACCGTTTCGCGGTTTCTGGTGAAGGCGGCGAAGACCCTGGGGGGCGGCGTTTTTACTATAGTCGAGCCCGGCGCGGGACGGGGGCTCCTGGCGCTCGACATACTGGACGCGATCAAAGAGAGCGAGCCGGAGATTTACAGCCGGACGAGGTACGTCGTGATAGAAAGAGGCCCCGGGACGATTCGGGAAGCGGAGGAGCTGTTGAAGGAACATGCGGAGAAAATGAGTTTCGCCGAATCGCTCGAAGCCCTCGTCGCGGAGAGCGTAACGGGTGTAGTCCTGTCGAACGAGCTTATGGACGCCCTTCCCTTCCGGAGGGCGAGGTTCGAGGGCGGGCGGCTCCGGGAGATACTGGTAACTCTCGAAGACGGGCGGCTCGTGGAAACGACGAGCGGACCCCGCGCGCCGGAGATCGAGGAATATTTCAGATGGAAAGACGACTTCGAGGAAGGTCAGGAAGTTGAGATCAATCTGAAATCGGCGGAGTACCTGAGGGACATCGCGCGTGTTCTGAAGAGGGGATTCGTTCTGACTATCGATTACGGCTATCTCGCCGAAGAGCTCTTTAGCCCGGACAGGATGAAGGGTACTTACAAGTGCATTTACAGACACAGTATAAGCGAGGACCCGTACGCCCGCATCGGGGAGCAGGATATAACGGCCCACGTTGACTTCAGCCTCCTCCGAAAAACCGGCGAGGCATCTGGACTCCGTGAGGTCAGGTATACCACTCAGGGCCAGTTTCTTATCGATTGGGGCGTGCTGGATATACTCGAAGGGGAAGGTTCGACCGGAAAAGAGCCTGATTTTAGAGCCTCAAAAGCCCTTTCGGCCATAAAAAGCCTGTTCCTGCCCGGCTCGATGGGACACAGTTTCAGGGTGCTTCTGCAGGCTAAGGGGCTCGGAAACGAAATAGAGGAATTCTATCCCGAATCGCCTCTGACCATAAGCTTCGGCATCACTTAAACCAGCCAATTATTAAATAATAGAAATACATCTGATAATTATTCATGCGGTGAGAAAATTTCTCTTGACAGCAAAGTCTGTTTCAATATACAATTAGGACTGTGTGGTCAGTTCTAATTGAGGGTTAGGGAAAGGGATGTCAGTGGAGAGGATATTACAGATTTAAATCGAGGAGGGGATATTTGATTATAAGCGGCAGCAAGAGAAGGATTATCGATAGCGCCCAGGAGCTATTTCACCGCCAGGGGTTTCAGCAGACCTCGCTCGACGACATTACGAAAGAGAGCGGGGTTACGAAGAGTAATCTTTATTATCACTTCAACAGCAAGGAAGAGCTCGGCCTCGAGACCCTGAGGGAGCGTATAAGGCAGTACGAATCCGAAGTCCTCGAACCGACGCTGAAGAACGCCTCGCTCACCCCTACAGAACGCCTTTCGGAATTCTACAGGCGCGTCGGCAGCTACCACAGAAGCCAGACCCCTCCCAGGGGATGCCCCTTTGGTAACCTGGCCACGGAGATGTGCGGGACAAACGATAACTTCAGGGAAGCTCTCTCCGCGTTCTTCGAAGCATGGGAAGCGGCGATAGAAAGCTGCGTCAGGGAAGGGATCGAAAGCGGGGAGTTCAGGGGGGATTTTTCGTCCCGCCTCATGGCGCAGATGATCCTTTCGCACCTGGAGGGGGCGGTCATGATGGTAAAGACTCACCGCACCATGGAGCCCCTCGATTCGGGAACGGAAATGATTATGAAGCTTTTAAAATCGGCTTGAAAATACGGCATAAAAAAGGGAGGTGTAATCATGTCAGACCATATGTATAAAAGCGATATAGCTAAGGAGATGGCATATTTCAAGGAGCTCAACCCCGGGCTTCACAGCGCGTGGGCCGAATTTCACGACAATACGTTCAAGGACGGGGCGCTCACTCAAAAAGAGAAGCAGCTTATCGCTGTCGCAGGCGCGCATATAACCGGCTGCCCATACTGCATAAGATCGAGGGTCAGGCTGTCCAAGAACCTGGGGGCCTCGGACCAGGAGATAATCGAGGCGATTTACGTTGCAATGAGGTTCGCCATGGGCGCGCCTTTCGCATATTCGAGCATCGCGTTCGAGGCGCACGACACTTTAGACAACAACATCCCGCTCACCGAAGGGCATTTTTTCAAGAAGGACATACAGAAAGAGGTGAACGAATTCCACGCCTGCAGCGGCGAAAGGTCGGGCTCGTTCATGGAGTTTACGAAGAAGGTCTTCGCCGACGGCGCGCTGTCGAAGGATTTCAAGCGCGGGATTCTGGGTCTCGCCTGCGCGCACCTCACCAAATGCCCTTACTGCATCAGGGGCTGCGTTAAGGACGCGAGGAGCGCGGGAATCCCGAAGGAGAAAATGGCCGAGGCTATCAACGTCGCCATGGTGATGGCGGCAGGGTCGGCATTCGCCCACACGAGCATAGCCATGGAGACCCTCATGGCCATTAACGAGAAGGAAAAGGCGAGAGCGGCCGTTTGACGAAACATAGGCCTGCCATCAATTTAGCCTATAAATTCAGAATGTGACGCCTCCCGGCCGTTTATGAGCGCGGCTGGGAGGGTTCAAAATAGCCCTGAAAGCCCGATTATGGTAATTTATCCGTGTAATGGGCTCCTCCTTTAACCCCAACAACGATACGATTGCAGCCGTCGCCACCCCTCCCGGGGACGGCGGGATAGCAGTTATACGCCTCAGCGGCCCGGAATCACTCGATATTCTCCGTTCGATATTCAGACCCGGCGGCATGGAAGAGGCGCCCCGGTTTTTACCCCGTATGCTCTACCACGGGCATATCATAGACCCCGAAAGCGAGAACAAAGTGGACGAAGTATTGGCCGTATTCATGAAATCCCCCGCATCTTATACGGGGGAAGACGTCGTGGAGATCCATTCCCACGGCGGTCACATTGTTCCGAAAAGGATTCTCGACATCATATTCGGCCTCGGGGCGAGGCCGGCGAGACCGGGCGAGTTCTCCCTGAGGGCGTTTCTTAACGGCAAGATGGACCTGGCGCAGGCCGAAGCCGTGGCCGACATAGTTAACGCCCAGACGGAAGACGCCTTAAAACAGGCCGAGCTCCAGCTTGAGGGAGCGCTTTCAAATAAAATAGTGGAAATAAAGGACATTATCCTCGACATACTGGCCGAGGTCGAGGCCCAGGTGGATTTCCCGGAGGAGGACATTGACCCTATCGTAAAAAGCGCTCTCATTTCAAGGACGGAGGATATACTGGCCGGGCTCGGGGCGCTTTTAGACAGCTACAGGGAAGGCAGGATACTGAAATACGGGGTCGGCACCGCCATCATCGGGAAGCCGAACGTCGGGAAATCGAGCCTCCTCAACCGCCTCGTCATGAAAGAAAGAGCGATAGTAAGCCCGATTCCGGGAACGACCCGGGATTTTATCGAGGAAAGCATCGACGTGAGGGGGATCCCCCTCAGGCTGGTCGATACGGCCGGCATAAGAGCCACGGGGGACGAAATAGAGCGCGCGGGGGTTGTTCTGGCCAAAAAGAAGGCAGGAGAAGCGGAGCTCATAATAGCCGTAATCGACGGAAGCGCCCCTTTGGACGAGGACGATTACGAGGTTTTAAAAGGACTTCAGGGAAAACAGGCGATTCTGGCCGTGAACAAGTCGGATGCGGGACTCGCGGTGAGCGAAAACGCCCTCCTGGCACACGTGCCGCCCGGGAGAATAGTCCACACGTCGGCGATAACCGGAATGGGGATCGAGGACCTTAAGAATGCCGTAAGCGCCCTTCTACGCGGGAATTCGGGACGCGCCGAGGCTGGCGAGGTCGTATTGACCGAGCTCAGGCACAAGCTGGCCATTGAAAAGGCGTCCGAGAGTCTTTCGTCTTTTCTGAAACTGCTCGACTCCGGGGAATCGCCCGAATTCCTTGCAATTGACTTGAGGGTGGCGCTCGATTCCCTCGGTGAAATCACCGGCGAGGTCACCACTGAAGACGTATTAGGCCGTATATTCAACAAATTTTGTGTCGGCAAATAAATCAGGCTGCTCGTTGTTTCACGTGAAACATCGGCAATTGTGGATAAATAATTTCACATTTGTTAAGACAATGTTAAACAATATTAATCTTTAATTGCAGTCGCTTACAACACATCTCAAGTCTTGATTGAGATTTCCATCCACAATCCTTCCACTTTTTTCCACATCTATTTCACGGTAGATTACCAGCCCAGGTGTTCGAATAGACCTGTCTTCAGGCTATCGAAATGAGTGGTATCGGTATCCAGCGATATATGGCCTATGATTGAAACGGGCACGACGCCGATAAGGGCATTCGTAGCCAGCGCAAGCTCGCACTCGTACAGATCGTCCGGGGAATAATGCCCTTCCCGGACATCGAGCCCGATATTTCCGGCAAGGTCTAAAAGAACTTCACGAGTGGTGCCGAACAGGATTCCGCATTCGATGGAGGGCGTATACAGAATGCCGTCCCTTATCCAGTATATATTGGCTGCTGAGCATTCGGCTATGTGCCCTTTATCGTTCAAAAAAAGGGCCTCCTTAAAGCCAGCCGAGACGGCTTCCCTGCGGGCAAGCACATTTTCGAGGTAGTTGAGGGATTTCAGC
>CAZUDM010000013.1:0-78256 GCA_964618635.1 uncultured Spirochaetia bacterium | reverse complement strand
AATTCACCCTCGAATCGCCGCCTCACGCGGGAAAACATAACATTATAGGAAAGGACAAATAAAGGCAATAGAGTAGAAGCCGGCTCGTCCGCACTCCCTTCCGAAGCGTTCCGATGACCACCGGAGAAGGTCGTGAACCCTGTTCAGATTGCACAAACGGATTCCCCGATGCCGAATGAGAGATCTCCCCCGTGCTGAATTGCTCAAACGGAAAGGCTTACAAACCGGTTACCTGTTTCCTCATTCCACTATCAACCCGCAGCTGACGTCGTAAACGTTCCCTTCAATATTTACGGAGCCTGTTAAAAAACCCGGCTCGCTGAAGCTGAAGTCTGTAAATGTTCCGGGAACGCCCACAAGACGGTTGCCCTCCAGCACCTCTATATCCGAGCATTCGACGGCAGTACAGCCAAGCGGGCTGCAGTCAGGGCTTTCGGGCGATTTAAATCCGACTTCAAAACTACAGGTGTACGGCTCGCAAACATTCTTGAGTGATTCGGCGAGACATTCCGAGGTTGAAAGATTGAAAAGCGAATTGCAAACGGTCTCGACACGCACGACGTCCACGGCTTTCGTCGTTTTCCCGACGCGTACGATGTGCGACGAATATCCCGGTCCGGATGCGGGCACATCGCTGATCGTATCTGCCGTTACGACAACAATCGACGAGTCGAATTCCAGGACAGAGGTGATTTTCGTTCCGAACCCGGAGGAGGGATTCTGATAGGAAACGATAACGGTATTACCCGTAAAATCCACCGATGGAAGATCGACGAACCTGTTGTTTTCGAAGTAACAGTTGTTCCTGAACCGCTCCCAGTCTTCCGGGGTATTTATGACTATTACGCTCTCCGTCCAGCGGCATGCAAGGTCTAGCTGAGGGAGAAAATAGGAATAGCCGAGGGTTGTCAGTATCTCGTTTACATTTAACTTGCGAAGGAACCCGGAAGAATTTTCGAGATTCGAGATGACTCCATCCGGGGTCTCGCCGCTGACGTGCGACGTCTCCCTGACAGCTTCTTCTTCGAAGCATGGGTTCTGGGATTCTTCGGAAAAGCAGATATTTGGCGATTCCTCCGGAGTTACAACTTCACCGTTATTACCACCGTCCCCGTCGCAGGAACTTAAAATGAACAGAAGGAAAGGCAGGAATAATATTACTCGCTTCATCGGTCATCCCCCCAAAACCGTTTAATAATATTTTACCGTCGTCTTAAACGAATACAAATATAATTATATTGCCGAAGCTAATTGAAAGAGGCAGTTTCAAAAGGAGAGGAAAATCACACGGCTCTTATCCAGTCCCGGGCGTTGAACTCCTTTCCGCTATCGTCCGCCGATTCGTCCGAGGCGAGGTAAACGAACACTGGGGAAATATCTTCCGGTGTGGGGAGGGTTTCAGGGTCTTCGTCGGGATAGGCGTCGGCCCTCATGTCAGTCCGCGTGCCCCCGGGATTGACGGAATTCACGCGTATCTCCATATCCGAGAGCTCGTCTGCGAGGACCTGAGTCAGCCCCTCGAGGCCGAACTTGGAGGCGGCGTAAGCGCCCCACTCGCGTTTTCCCTTCCTGCCGACGCTCGAGCTCACGTTTATTATCGAGGCGCCGGACGAGAGGAGCGGGAGAATCGCTTTCGTGACGTAGAACTGCGCGTTCAGGTTTATCTGGACGACTTCGTCCCAGACGTCTTCGGGGTATTCAATGATCGGGGCCCTGACGCCGAGTATACTCGCGTTATTGACCAGGACGTCGAGGGATTTCCACCTTTGGGCGGTGGCGGCGGCGAGATGTGCGGCTTCCTCTTTATTCGCTATATCCGCCACGATGTAGTCGATATCGCCCGCGCCGGAAAGCTCGTTACAGGCCGATTTCAGGTTGATCTCGTTCCGCCCGCATATGAGGACGGACGCGCCTTCCCTGAGATAGGCTTCGGCCACGCCCCTTCCTATCCCCTTTGCCCCACCTGTAATCAGCGCCCTTTTACCCCTGAGCTTCATGATTACTCAATTTTACCTGCTGCGCGGCCGCGGTCGAACGTTTCTTTGCATGGAGCATAATGCGGCTGCGCCCCGGGTAAGAACCCTACGAGCCGGCCTCGACGGGCTTCGTTTTAAGAAGCGACACCGCCACACCGCCGGCAAGAAGGAGAAGCGTTACTGTCAGTGATATGAGCGGGTCTATCTTGCCGAAGAAGTGGTTCCAGAAGATCTTGCCGCCGATGAATATAAGAACGGCGGAAAGGGCGTACTTCAGATAGACGAACCTTGTCACCATTCCCGCCAGGGCGAAATAAAGGGCCCGAAGACCGAGTATCGCAAATATATTGCTGGTATATACGATATATGTATCTGTGGTAATGGCGAATATGGCCGGGATGGAATCGACGGCGAAGACTATGTCGGCCCCCTCCACCATTATCAGTGCGAGAAAGAGCGGGGTCGCGAGCTTCACGGTTTTTCCCGAGACAGGGTCGGGCTGATTGATGAAGAACTTTTCATCGTGGAGCCTGTCCGTCACCGGAATGTGATTCCGGAGGAACTTCAGGAAGGCGTTGTCAGTCATGTCCGGGTCGTGGTCGGCGGAAAAAAGCATCTTGACGCCTGTAAGGACGAGGAATCCGCCGAATATGTAGAGTATCCATTCGAACCTTTCGACGAGCGTCGCGCCGACGCCTATCATTATGGCGCGGAGAATTATGACGCCGAGGATTCCCCAGAAAAGCACCCTGTGCTGGTAGAGGCGAGGCACTCCGAAGTAGGAAAATATAAGCGATATGACGAAGATGTTGTCCATAGACAGGCTCTTCTCAACGAAATAGCCCGTCAGGTAATTTATCCCCGATACCTTGCCCATGGACCACCAGACCCATGCGCCAAAGATGAGCGCGATTACGATATAACCCGCGCTGAGAAGGAGGCTTTCCTTTATTGAAATCTCGCGCCTTTCCTTGTGAAGGACGCCCAGGTCGAGCGCCAGAAGCGTGAGCACGAGCGCCAGGAAGAGAGCCCACATCCAGAGGTCCTTTCCCATCACGTCAGCAGTTAAAGCTCCCACCAATAATTCCATCGCAGTCTATCGTCTCCGTTTATCGATTATGGCCCGTATCCGTGCAGGCGCCTGTAAGTCCACCCGCTCGAACTCTCGACCTTTTCGTCGCAGGGGGCATGCGCTGTGCCGCGCCCGCCCGGGTGAAGGGTGTGCGTCAAAAACCGGGTAATATGATACATGTTTCCTGGTGCAATGTAATTACAAATTTGAGTCGTAACAAAAGCCGCACGGAAAGGCCCCGCGGGCAGAAGGGCATACGGCCGGGGATCGCGTTATCCACCGCATAAAAAATATTCACGATAATTCCGGAGACAGGTTGACAGGCGCCTCCGTTTTCGTGTCATGCTATAATCTTCTGACTAATCCGAGACAAGCGGAGACGACGCTACTTGGCCTCATTCAGCTTCATACATACTGCGGACATTCACCTCGACAGCCCGCTTCGGGGGCTCGAGGGCATGGAGGGCCCCGCGGTCGAGCGCATCAGGACGGCGACGCGGAAGGCCTTCGAGAACCTCATTACCGAGGCTGTCGAGAGGGAAGTGAATTTCGTCGTCATAGCCGGCGATCTTTACGACGGCGACTGGCGCGATTACCAGACGGGGCTCTTTTTCGTGCGCCAGATGGGTCGGCTTTCGCAGGCGGATATCCCGGCTTATATACTCTACGGCAATCACGACGCCGAAAGCAAAATCACAAGAAGCCTGTCGCTGCCCGGCAACGTGAACGTATTCCCGGCAAAAAGGGCGGAGACATTCAGGCTTGAAAGCATCGACGCCGCCATTCACGGACGCGGGTATTCCAATCGCGACGTCACGGAGAACCTCGCCGCATCCTACCCCGATCCCGTACGCGGCGCATTCAATATCGGCGTCCTGCATACGGGCCTGGGCGGCATGGACGGCCATGCGAACTACGCGCCGTGTGCTCTCGACGAGCTTCTCGCGAAAGGGTACGACTACTGGGCGCTCGGACACGTGCACCAGGGCCGCGTGATAAACGAGAACCCGCACGTCGTCTTCCCGGGAAATCTTCAGGGGCGTCACATACGTGAAACGGGGCCCAAGGGCGCGTACCTGGTAACCGTCGAAGATAACGAGATAACGGACTTTTCTCTCATTCATACGGACGTCGTAAGATGGGAGGTCGTTAAAGTCGACACAACCGGGTGCGGGCGCATATCCGAGGCGGCGGAGCGCGTCAGGAACGCGATCGAGGAAGCGATAGCAGGCAGCGCGGACGACCGCATGCTCGCATGCCGCATAGAGCTGGAAGGGAGCACGAAAATACACGACAGTCTGCTCGTATCCGGAGAGCACATACTGGCCGAGGCCCGCGCCGTTGCGCTCGGATTCGGGGACGAGGCCGCATGGGTAGAGCGCGTCGTGGTATCGACGGGGCCGGCGCGTACGGAAGACGCGGATGCCGGGGAAGCCCTCGGCGACCTTTACGCCATACTGGGCGACGCAGCCGAAAGCGACGAGCTTCATAAGCTCCTGGAAACGGATCTGGGCGAGATAATATTCAGGATAAAAAGCGACCTGAAACATGCGGCCGACAAAGAAAGCTACGTTGACGACGCCGTCCTGAGCGCCGCACTGCAGTCCGATTATCCGGCCCTGGTGGAATACACGCGGGAATATTTAAGAGCACTGCTCAAAGCCAGGAAAGACTGAGCCAATGCGCATATTGAAACTCGACCTCATACGTTTCGGATGTTTCACGGACAAAACCATAGAGCTCCCTTCTGGCGAGAGGGATATACACGTCATATTCGGTCCTAACGAAGCGGGGAAATCGACCGCGCTCCTCGCCATCGAAAATCTGCTTTTCGGAATTACCGGCAATTCGCCGTATAACTTCCTTCACAGCTATAAGGATATGCGCATAGGCGCCGTGCTCGAAAACGGCGCGGAGAAGCTTGAAATAAGGAGGCGGAAGGGCAACAAGGATACTCTCCTCACGCCCGGCGGCGCTCCCGTCAGGGGAGGGGAGGGCGCGCTCACACCTTATCTGGGCGGGGCCGACGAGGAGTCTTTTACGCGCATGTTCAGCCTCGACCACAGGCGTCTCCGTAAGGGAGGTGATGAAATTCTCGACTCTCGGAACGACGCGGGGCACGTGCTCCTTTCGGCGGGGACGGGTCTCTCGGGGATCAGAAAGAAGCTCGAAGAAATAAAGACAGAGGCCGACTCGCTCTGGGGCCCGAGGAAGGCGGCGCACAGGGAATACTACAAAGCCTACTCACGGCTCGAGGAAGCCGAAAGGTCGATACGCGAGCATACCGTCACCGCGGCAAAATGGGAGGAGCTCAGGCGGGCGTTCGGCGAGGCGGAAAAGCGCTACCACGCGCTCGACGAAGAGAGAAAGAGGATTTTATCCGGCCTTGGGAAGCTCCAGAGGATTCGGCGCGTCTATAACGACGTGGCGAAGCTCGCCGGCATAGAGGGCAGGATACGGGAAATGAGCGGAGTCACCAGGTTCCCCGAAGATGCGCTCGACCGTTTCGAGAAAGCCGAACGCGAGCTCGACAGGTGGTCACATCAAGCCGAGGCCTTAAAGCTCCAGCTTGAAGAGGCGAAAGCGGAGCTCGAGGGGATGACATACGACGAAGAGCTTTTACTCCGCGGGGACGAAATTTTATTACTTCGCGACCGCCGGGCGGCCATACAAAAGGAGAGGGCGGACCTCCCCAACCGCGAGGCCGAGCTGGCACTGGAAGAGTCGGAGTTCAGGAAGCTCGCCAGAGAAGCCGGATGGAATGAAACGGACATTGAAAAACTTATAGGCCGTCTGCCCGAGAGGCCGGAAGTTGCAGCCGCGAGGGAGCTCCTCAATCGTCGCGGCGAAACGATGTCGGCTGTATCGTCAGCCGGGAAGGCCCTTCAAGAGGCGCGGTCGGAACTGAGGGATATTACACGGGAGATAGCTGATATGGGCGAGGCAATGGACGTGTCGGGGCTTGAAGCCGTCGTCGGAGCAGTGCGCGGGCAGAGCGATATCTCCATACAAATTCAACAGGCCGAGCGCGAGCTGAAAACCAGAGCATCCGCAATAGACACTCGCTTAAAGTCTCTTAACCCTGCGGTCGAGGAAGGAGCCATACTTTCTATCCCCGTTCCGCCGAAAGAGGCCGTAACGAGGCACGCGGAAGAAAGAAACGCCCTCGACCGGCGGCTTAAGGAATGCACCGATAAGATAAACAGCGCTGAGCGCGACATCGGGCAGCTCAAAAGAAACCGGGAGCGTTTGCACAAAGAAGGCAACGCGGTCTCGCCGGCGGAGCTGTCCCGAACAAGGGAATTCCGTGACGCCGGATGGGCGCTCGTAAAAAGGTATTACGTAGACGGCGGCCCCGTCCCAGATTCAGAGATAACGGCATTCACGGGCGGGCAAACTGAGCTCGTAGATGCATATGAAGAGGCAGTCGCGAATGCCGACAGAACAGCAGACCGACGGTTCGACAACGCGAAGGCTGCTGCTGAGATAACGACTTTATCACGCCAGATTGCGGAGAAGGAAGAGATTCTGGAAGTTCTCCGCGTGGAGGAGAGGACGCTCTCAGGCGAATCGCTTGCGCTCGATTCGGCATGGAAGAAGATGTGGGAGGCGGCGCCTTTCGAGCCCCTTCAGCCGGAATCGATGCTGGCGTGGATAGAGACCAGAAACGAAATATACCGGCTGCTCGAAGAGCGGGCGGAGGCGGCGCAGAGGCTAGGTGCGTTCAGGAATGAAGAATCGGAGGGAAGGGCGTTGATATTTGCCGAGCTTTCCAGGCTCGGCCCGACGATGGAAGGGATCGGAGACAAGCCTCTTCGAGTGGTGATAGAGGCGGCGTCTCAAGTCCTCGAAAGAACACGCCGGGAGGCTGTCAGAAGAAGAGATCTTGAAAGCAGGCTCGCGAAAACAATGGCCGCGGCAGAGCACAGAGAGAAAGAGCTGCAATCGGCGGAAGAAGAAAAGGCCGCGTGGGAGGCGAAATGGAGAAAGGCGCTCATGGCGGTCGGGCTTTCTGAAGATACGGACGCTCCGGAAGCCGCGTCGAAGCTCGATGTGATAGACGACATGAGGGAAAAAGCGGTCAGGATAAACGAGCTGCGCCACCAGCGCATAGAGAAGATCAAGAGAGATATTGTAAACCTTGCGGAGGACGTCAGAAAATTCGCGGGGAGCGTCGCTAAAGACCTTGCGAACGGGGACGACGCCGAGAGCGTTATTATAGAGCTCGAGCGCCGCCGGGCCGAGGCCGAAAAAATAAAAGAACGGCGAAAGGAAAAAGAAAAAGACATAACGCGGCTCGAACGAAAAATAAAAGAAGCGGGCGAGGCGGCCGAAGAGGCCCGCGAGACGATCGCATACCTGCAAAAGACGGCCGGAGAGGAGGACAGGGCTCGATTAAGGGAGATGATCCAGGAATCCGACAGGCTGAGAGAGCTGGAAAGCGAGAAGGGGAACACAGAAGACAAACTCCTTCGGGACGGCGACGGGCTCGCGCTCGAAGAGCTTATCAGGGAATGCGGCGAAGTGGATATAGCGCAGGTCAGAAATCATATAGAAGAGCTCGAGGAGCGGCTAAACGGGCTCAGCGAAGAGATTAAAGAGGCCGCCGGGGAATTGTCGCTCAGGAAGGGCGAATTCGAAGCGATCGGCGGGAGCGACCGCGCAGCCGAAGCCGCGGCCAGAAAGGAATCTGCGATAGCGGAAATGGAACGCATAATGGAAAGGTATGTAAGGCTGCGCTCGGCCGCGACGATGCTCGAATGGGCCATAGAAAGGTACAGGAAGGAGAATCAGGACCCGATGATCAATCACGCTTCCCGCCGTTTCGAAACGCTTACAAACGGGTCGTTCAGCGGTTTGGACACGGAGATCGACGAGCGGGACAGGGTACAGATCATCGGCCTCCGGCCGGGGGGCGGCAAGGTCGAGGTTTCAGGGATGAGCGACGGCACGGCCGACCAGCTTTACCTCGCTCTTCGCATAGCGGCCGTCGAGGACTATATAGAAAGATCGAACGCGCTGCCGTTCGTCGCCGACGATTTATTCATTAACTTCGACGACCGGCGCTCGGCTGCCGGGCTCAGGATACTGGGAGAGCTGTCTGAAAAAACCCAGGTTCTTTTTTTCACGCACCACGCGCATCTCGTAGAGCTTGCGCGGGAAACACTGGGTGAATCGGTGAATGTCGTCAGGCTCTGATAATGACAGACCGCAGGAGTTTATCCCGAGCTTGCCGAAGAACCCGAAACGACAGAGGCAAGTCAGACCCGGGAAGTCTCACACCATAGCCAGGGCTTTCGAAACCCGGCACAACCAACTTCCCCGCATCATAGATTCAACGTCCGATAATATATATTATGTTAACTCATAAATCCTGCATTTATAAGGCCTGTTTCCCGGCTTGAAAACCTGCCCCCTGTCATCCGCCCTCTTCGGCGCTTCAGTCTGTCAGTGAACGATCGGACTGCAAGAGTAATTGAATTCCAAGGTATTTTGTGAATCGTCCGTCAGCAAGCCCGTTCCGAAAATTGCATTACCCGTAACGCTTTCAATATTAAATTCACCCGATCCGATAATAACGGCCGAATCTTCGAAGTCCCTGACCATGCACGTAAAATCGAAGCAGTCTAAAGCTTCGCACGTAAAAGACTGAAACAAAATGCTTTGCGCTTCCTGATCGGATGCTTCGATATCGCAAACAAAACTGTTACACATTTCTACCAGCGCCGCAGTCGGGCACTCGCTATTTTCTCCCAATATATTCGAGTTGCTCGAAGCATCCAGGCAGCCCGGCGGAGCCGTAGGCACGGGACTCGATGACTGATTATTATCATCGCAACCTAATAACATAATCGATATCAATACGGCTGCGCAAAGCATAAGATTGGCGTAACAAATTGTTCTTTTCTTCATTCTTGACATCCTCTCCATTACGTAGATTTCAATAATAAATATTGTTAGGAAACGATGCAAAACCTGGATCTTTTGAACATATATTTGCATTGTGTACGCAAGAATTCCGGTTAATGGATTCACATCCTGCTGGCGGTTTGGGAACGGTTGTTCCCTGGCCATATGAATTTATCGATCTGGCAATATTATCAAAGTTCAAGTCCATTTCACAGTGCTCGTAAAGGTAATTATGAGCCACTTCATGTCTAATTACACCCCAATTATTCCTCGTTGTGCTATCAGCAACGGTAATGAAGTCTCCTATGTGAGGTACTGGGCTTGGTTTATTTGTCTTGCCACAGGGTAACCCCTGCCCACCGTCGCAATCACCACATGCAGCAGCATTTGTGCCACAATCCACTATGAATCCACTTGCTGAAGTATTAAGATAGACGCGGATTTCTAAGTCCGAAATAGCTTGCAATGGCTTCCCCAAATAACCCATAGCAGTTCGTAATGAAACCCAAGTATTATTATTTACATTAATACCATTATCGATATTGGAGTCAATATTTTTAGAGGCATGTTGCATCCAAGAATAGTAGTGGCACGATTTTGTAGCATATTTAAAACAGAAATCCATAGTACTAAAGCCTGACTGAATTGGTATGCATGTATTTGCATTAATTGAAGTACCGCTAGTGCAGTTATGAGGAGGTACATCACTGGCGAGCATCTTTAATGATGAAAGGGTCTAGGATCCACTCAAGGCCAGCTACCGTCGTATCGATGGATTTTAATAACATATTACGAGCATCATCAATGCTCAAGGGAACCATCTCTTCCGGATTAGGCCTTCCAGCTTTAAGATAAATTTCGGTTTTACCATTTTTCTTGGCATATTTGATAGCTTCTTCCATATTCAGATCCTCATCTAAAAGAAAGAAGATCTGAGGGTTCTCCCTCCATTCGTTCAAGTCTCTGTCCATATTACCTGTAATATTCAAATAATTACGTTGTACCTGCTGCCTTGTAACCCATTTATATCCAGTCGGTAATTTTTGTTGCTGTAATGATGTAAGCTTTGTTGGACTATCTATAAGAATCACCTCCGGTTCTATCTCTGTACCGTTACTCGCACTATAATATATAGACCCCGACACAAAAAATAGACAAGTGAATATAATAACCAACAAGCTGCTATTGAAAGCTTTTATTTTTTTGCTTATCATCGTTCCCCTCTCAATATAGTTTTTTGTCCTTAATTATGACAAATAAAGTTTTCAATGATTATCTATTTTATTATTGAGTACATATTATGTCAAGACCCAAAGCGATAATGATTATGAAATGCATAATGCATTTATGTCAACTCCTACAATAAAATCCTACTCGAACAGCCCTCACGCTCCCCACACCTTGAAAAATCGCGCGCAATCATTATATTAAATCGAAAACCGATTACACGTTTTGAGGTTACCGGTATGCCGATATATGAATACGAATGCAAGAAGTGCGGGAAAATAACCGAAGCTCTTCAGGGGTTTAACGACCCGCCCCTTACGAAGTGCGGATTCTGTAAAGGCGGGAAGCTCGAAAAGATAATCTCCCTCTCGTCGTTCCAGCTCCAGGGCACGGGATGGTACGCCACGGACTACGCCAAAGGTCCGGGTATCCCACCCCACGCGAACGACCTGGGGACGGCCGCAAAAGACGGTGCCGAGACAAAGGACACGAAGACAGTTCCGGGCCTCCCGTCCGAAGCCGCGGCCGTATCCGGCGCGTCCACAGTAGACTCGATAAAAAAGGATACTGATAAGGCCAAGGCGAAGACAAAGTCCGCATAAACAGAGCGGAGGTCAGCTCGACCTCCTGCGCCAAAAACTTAAAGCAAATAATTTAAAGTCTATTTGTCTGATTTTTATAGAACATTTTCATGGACTTACAAATAAAAAATAAAGTAGCGATTGTGGCCGCGGCTAGCAAGGGATTGGGCAGAGCGACAGCCCTCGGGCTCGCTCGTGAAGGCGTCAGGCTCACGATTTGCGCGCGCGGCGGTGAAGAGCTCGAGAAAACGGCCCGTGAAATCAGGGAAGAGACCTCCGCCGAAGTCCTCGCCATATCGGCCGACGTATCCAGAACTGAGGATATCCAGAATGTGGTCTCGGTGACGCTCGAAAAATATTCGACCGTCAACATCCTCGTAAACAACGCGGGCGGGCCACCCGTTGGCGGCTTCCTCGATTTCTCCCTCGACCAATGGCAAAAGGCGGTCGAGCTCAATCTCTTCAGCACCATAACCTTCTGCCGTGAAGTAATTCCCCATATGAAGAAAAACAATTGGGGCCGCATCGTGAATATCACCTCCGTCGCCGTAAAGGAGCCGATAGACGGGCTCATACTATCGAATACAGTCCGCGCCGGCGTGACGGGGCTCGCCAAGTCACTCTCGAAGGAATTCGGACGCTACAACATAACAGTCAACAACATCTGCCCCGGAAGGATACTGACCGACAGGATAATTCACCTGGCCTCGATGCGTGCGGAGAAGGAAGGGAAAACGGTCGATGAGGCACTCGTTTCCATGGGCAGCGACATTCCCGCTGGAAGGATCGGAAGGCCCGAGGAGCTCGCGAACCTCGCAGTCTTTCTCGCGTCGGAACGCGCGAGCTACATTACGGGAACGAGCATACAGGTAGACGGCGGGCTCGTTAAGGGACTCTTCTGACCGCCTCCCGGGCGTAGAAATGGCGAAAGAAAAAATGCGCCGCAGTACTCCTAGTAAATCCATTTTATATCTGACGCTCCTCTGCATTCTTTTCTACCTGGCCTCCGTTTATGGAGGAGGGGCCCCCTACCCCGTTCATGAAGTGAAATCGCCCGCCAACGTTTACGTCGAGGTCGAAGAAGGCGGAGTCAGCACGGTTCACGTCCTCAAAACTCCTTCCGACATCGCGGAATTCTCCGACAAATACGGCGTCGATAGAGAGATAGGGAGCGGCATGAAAATAGTCATCAACGACGGCGCGGCGGACGGATACAGCAGGATAAGCGGTCTCAGAAACATATCGCTCGGCGTGCCTATCGGGATCAACTCCGCTGGGCCCGACGACCTCGCCGCCCTTCCGGGAATAGGCGAAGAGCTGGCCGCACGGATAATCTCCTACAGAGAGGAAAAAGGCGGGTTCACTTCGGTTTCAGAGCTCGTGGAAGTAAAGGGAATCGGGGATAAAAAATTCGCGGCTATAAGCGGGCTCGTAAGCCTGGACTAGCTTCCGCTAGTTTCTCATAAGGAAGTCGATTTCCGTTTCGGTATCGCCCTTCCCCTTCTCGTAATCCGCAGGGTAGTAGATACCTTCGGGGCTCTTGATCATTTCCTGCCCGTTAATCATAACGCTGTCCCTTATGGAATCTATGACGTTGTGCCTCAGCGATTCCAGGCTGTAGGGAATGCTTCCATAAGGCGTGCTCACCACTTTAATACCGGACGGCTGCTTGAAGGTGCCGCCGGGGTATTTGGCGAGCGCGTCTTCCATATAATCCACCCATATCGGGAGCGCCGCGGCCGAGCCCGATTCTTTCTTTCCGAGAGGCTTGTGATCGTCCCTTCCAACCCACACTGCCGTCGTAATCCTGGGGCTGTATCCGACGAACCAGGCGTCGGTGAAGTCGTTCGTCGTTCCCGTCTTTCCCGCGACGGGCGCGAGTGACGTGAGCTTAAGCGCCCTCATGCCCGTGCCTTCGCTGACCACGGCCTGGAGAAGGTCCGTCATTATGAATGCAGTTTCGGGGCTCAACGTCTGCTTCGCGTTTCCGGGAGACGAGAAGTCCGCAGCGCCGCTCTTTATGAGATCCAGGAACTCGTCCGGCGAAAGGAAGGCGTACTTGTCGGGCGTGGGAGCCGTTTTGCTCGTGAGCTCCTCTTCCTTTATGTACTCGGGGCTTTCCACGGCGCCGCGTCCCGCTTTCCGGGCGATTTCGTTAAGCACTTTCAGGCGCGCATTCTCCCTGTCGACCTTCAGCGCCTCCTCCTTCGACAGGAATTTCCCGCCCGTGTTGTCTTCTACGATTATTCCGTTCCTGTCGTATATGCGTAGTATAAACTGCGGCTCGACGAGCTTCCCTCCCGTCGCGAACACGTTGAAGGCCTCGGCCATCTCGAGGACCCTTACCTCGGACCCCCCGAGCGCCAGCGACGGATAGGGATTCAGTTTCGACGTGAAGCCGAAGTTCTTCGAATACTTGACGACGTACTTCGGATCGATGTCCATTATGAGCCTTATCGTGGCCAGGTTACGGGATTTGGCGAGCGCTTTCCGGAGGAGCATGGGCCCGTCGAAGGAGCCGTCGTAGTTCTGGGGGGCCCAGTCTTTGACGACGACAGGCATGTCGTAGAGCACCGACGTCTCGGTGTAGCCCTTGTCGAGAGCCGCCGCGTAGATCATGGGCTTAAACGACGAGCCCGGCTGACGGAGCGCCTGGACTGTGCGGTTAAACTGCGACTGGTCGAAATCGTATCCGCCGGCGAGAGCCCTTATCTTGCCCGTCGACTCCATTGAAATGAGCGCGCCCTGGGCCACGGGCTCGATGACGAGCGAATACTCGAACCCGCCTTCGGGGCCTTCCTTTGCGAGGACCTTAATTACGTCTCCCGTCTTGAGCTCGACAGGCGAGAGGCTTATGCCGTCGTATCCGCCGGCCGGGGCGAGCTTCTTCGAATACTTCGACTCGAATCCGGGTATGGCCTTTCCGTAAGGAGAGCTGACGGCGTAATCCAGCCTGCCGTCGACGTCGCCTATCCCTATGCGGGCGTTGAACACCGGCCTTACCGCCGGCTCTTCTTTACCCGTTTTTTTGTCGTCCTTTGCCTGCTTCTTTGTCGTCTCGGGTTTGTCGACGTTCACAACCCTCGTAACTACGGCCTCGTATACCTCGCCCGCCTGAACGCTCTTTATGCCCTGGTTGTCCCTCCACTTTCTTATCTGCCCGGCGCTGCCGACATTCCTCGATACGACCTTCCTCCCGTGACGCGCTTCCAGGTCGAGTATCCCTCTCCTTAAGGCCCACTGCGCCTCGAGGTTAAGCTCGATGTCGAGGGTGGTGAATACCGTGTACCCGCCGTTTATGAAATCCTTTACGCCGACCTTGTCCTGGAGGTAACGCCTTACATGCTCGACGAAATAGGGAGCGAGGTCGTTGTTGATCCTCTGCCTCGGGAGGATCTTTATCTCCTCGTCCACGGCGTCGAACCTTTCGTCTCTCGTTATGAAGCCCGCGTCTTCCATTTTGCTGAGGACGAGCCTCTGCCTTTCGATCGCGCGGTTCAGATGCTTGCGCGGGGAGTAGTACTCCGGCTTTTTCGGCAGCCCCGCGAGGAGCGCCGCCTCGGCGAGGCTCATGTCGCGCGCGGGCTTTCCAAAGTAGGCTCGGCTGGCGGCCTCTATGCCGTAGTTGCCGTCGGCGAGGTATATGTGGTTAAGATAAAGATAAAGTATTTCTTCCTTCGAGAGGTTGTTCTCTATCCTGTGGGCGAGTATCGCTTCCTTTATCTTTCGCGACATCGTCCTTTCGGGCGTGAGTATTATGTTCTTTATAACCTGCTGTGTTATGGTGCTGGCGCCCCTCACCCAGTCGCCCTCCTGGATGTTCTCGAACATCGCGCCCACTATGCTCTTTATATCGACGCCTTCGTGCTCGAAAAAGCGCCTGTCCTCTATCGCAATGAAGGCCTCGATGACGTGAGGAGGAATGTTCTCGTAGGCGATGAGCTTTCTGCGCTCGGCGGCGAACTCGGCTATGAGTGTGCCGTCGGACGAATACACCTCCGTTATGAGCTTGGGCTTATAGCCGGTTATCGCCCTGAAATCGGGAAGGTCGCGGGTGTAGTAGAGATAGCCGCCGTAGACCACGAGTGCGGCCGCCGTGAGCAGTATGAAGAAACTCAGGAATAGAAACGCAATGAGCTTGCTTTTTGTGCGCTTTGTTTTAAATTTTACTTTCTTTTTTGTAGCCATTTGGCCAGGCTCATCCCCCTGGAAGCGGCTTGTCGATTGACTTTTAAATGATTGAGGATAATTATACCTGAGCCGTTAACATTAATTAAACATCATTTTCAAACTGGACTTATATTCGATAAGCTAATAAAATGGAAGATGAAACGCTGGATTCGTACATAAGGAAAATGGAGGACCAGGAGCTTAAGGGCCTTATGCTAAAGCTCAAGAACGAGCTCAGAAGACCCGAAGCCGCCTGGGAGCCCATAAAGCAGATACTGACCGCGATCCGCCGCAAGAACAGCGCTGCTTTCACCGAGATATCCGACCTCATTTTCAAATAATGAAACCGGACTTCACGGCGGCCCCGAAAGCAGAAGTTCCAGGCAAATACATATACCCCAGGGAGATGGAAAAAATGGGGAACCAGGTAGTAGACAACATACTATCCCTCATAGGGAGTACGCCCGTCGTAAAGCTGAGAAACATCGTGCCGGGGGGCTCGGCCGATGTATGGGCGAAGCTCGAAAGCGCAAACCCGGCCGGGAGCATGAAGGAGCGCATTTCGCTCGCCATGATAAACAGGGCCGAAGAAGAGGGACTGATTGAGCCCGGAAAGAGCGTCATAGTCGAGGCCACGACAGGCAACACAGGCATAGGGCTCGCGCTCGTTTGCGCCGTAAAGGGCTACAGGCTCATACTCACGGCGCCTGACGACATGAGCCTCGAAAGGAGGCAGACCCTCTCGGCATACGGGGCCGAGGTGGTTCTAATTCCGGCGGGACAGATGGAGGATTCTCTCGCAATGGCCGAGGAGATAGCGGCCCAAACCCCGGGCGCCTTCAGGCCGCATCATTTCTCGAACCCGGAAAATCCCGAGACACACAGGCTCCATACGGGTCCCGAGATACTCGAGCAGGTGCCCGGAGTTATAGACGGGTTCGTCTCCGGAGTCGGCACGGGCGGGACAATAAGCGGCGTCGGGAAGGTACTCAGGAAGGAAAACCCCGCCGTCATAATCGCCGCCGTCGAGCCCGAGGAGTCGCCGGTGCTGTCGGGCGGCTCTCCCGGCGCGCACGAGATAACAGGTATAGGGCACGGCTTCATTCCGTCGACGCTAGATACGGAAATTTACGACGAGGTGATAAAGGTGAGCACCGGGGAAGCCAGGAGGCTTACGAGGGAGCTCGCGAAAAAGGAAGGGCTTTTAGTCGGAATCTCTTCCGGAGCGGCGTGTGCCGGGGCGCTCATTTTAGCCGGGAGGCTCGGCGAAGGAAAACAGGTCGTGACGGTTTTCTGCGATACCGGGGAGAGATATCTCAGCACGGGGCTCTTCGGATGACGTGAAAATGCAAGCTGGACATAATGTAATCATGCTTCATAATTACGGAATCTAAGTTGAAAACAGGGCCTTCGTGTGCTATCATACTTTAGTATAATTCTGCATTCAATTTCATATAAACTGAGGTACGAGTGAACAGCCAGCTATTCAAAAATTTGGTGCTATGGTTGGTCATATTTGTAGCCATCATAGCCCTTTATCAATTGGTACACACTCCGAGGACTAACGTACAGGAAATCCCATACAGCGATTTTCTCGCAAGCGTGGAGAAAGGCGAGGTCAAGGACCTCGAATTCAAGGGAGAGGAAATCAAGGGGAAATTCGTGAGCCCCGCGGGCGACCAGGCGGCCGACGGATTCAAGACGGTAGGACCGGCAAACGACGATCTCATAAAAACACTGAACGCCAAAGGCATCACGTTCAAGTTCGACGCGAACAATGAAGGCTCTCTCACGCACATGCTCCTTAACTGGGCCCCGCTCGTGCTCCTCATCGTCATAATGGTCATATTCATGCGTCAGCTGCAGGCGGGCGGAACGAAGGCGATGTCCTTCGGTAAGAACCGCGCGCGTATGCTCACGGAGAACCAGAACAAGATCACATTCAAGGACGTGGCCGGAATCGACGAGGCTAAGGAAGAAGTGCAGGAGATCGTCGAGTTCCTGAAGAGCCCGAAAAAGTTCACCAAGCTCGGAGGCAGGATTCCGAAGGGCATACTCCTCGTCGGCCCTCCGGGAACGGGTAAGACCCTCCTCGCCAAGGCTATCGCGGGCGAAGCGGGCGTTCCGTTTTTCATCATCAGCGGCAGCGACTTCGTCGAGATGTTCGTCGGCGTCGGCGCGTCGAGGGTGAGAGACCTCTTCGTCCAGGCCAAGCGCCACGCGCCGTGCATCATATTCGTCGACGAGCTCGACGCCGTAGGGCGTCACCGCGGAGCGGGGCTCGGCGGCGGACACGACGAAAGGGAGCAGACGCTTAACCAGCTCCTCGTCGAGATGGACGGGTTCGAATCCAACGAAGGGATTATTGTCATGGCGGCGACAAACCGCCCGGACGTTCTAGACCCTGCTCTCCTCCGCCCCGGAAGGTTCGACAGGCAGGTCGTCGTCCCGAGGCCGGACGTCAGGGGAAGGGAAGAAATCCTGAAGGTTCATTCCAAGAACACGCCGCTCGACGAGTCGGTCAACCTCCCGGTTATCGCGCGCTCGACCCCGGGTTTTTCGGGAGCCGATCTCGAAAACCTCGTAAACGAAGCCGCGCTTCACGCCGCGAGGTTCGGAAGGCCGAAGATATCCATGGACGATTTCGAGTACGCCAAGGATAAGGTCATAATGGGCGTCGAGAGGAAGAGCCTCATAATCAGCGACGCGGAAAAGAAGATAACCGCCTACCACGAGGCCGGGCACGCGCTCGTCGCGAAGCTCACTCCTAACACCGATCCGATACACAAAGTCACGATTATCCCGAGGGGTATGGCGCTCGGCGTAACGCAGCAGCTTCCCATCGAGGATAAGTACACCCTGTCCCGGACAAGCCTCAACGCTACGATAATGGTCCTCCTCGGAGGGCGCGCGGCGGAGGAGATTGTCTTCGGCGAAAGGACGAGCGGCGCAGGGAACGACCTCGAAAGGGTCACGGAGATCGCCCGCAGGATGGTCTGCGAATGGGGAATGAGCGAAAAGGTCGGCCCGATAACGTTCGGAAAGGGCGAAGAGCAGATATTCCTCGGCAAGGAGCTTTCGAAGCCGAAGGACTACAGCGAAGAGACGGCCATCGAAATAGATAACGAGATAAAAACCATCATCAAGTCCAACTATGCCAAGACGAAGGCCCTTCTCGAAGATTCGATAGAGCTGCTTCACAAGCTTGCCGATCTTCTCTTGGAGAAGGAAGTCATCGACGGGAAAGAGCTTGACGAGCTCGTCAAGGGCCACAAGCCCAAGGATTACCCCACACCCTGGGAAAAGCCGACGGGGTCGGAGGGATCGGTTGCGCTCAGGAACAGCAGCACGAGCGAAGCTTGAATTTTGCCGGGCGGTAATCGTCCGTTTTAATAGCGTATAATTTGTATGAATGAAGCGTTCCGGGCGTGGGGGCTCCATGCTGTTTCCTCGCGTCAAGCATTGGCCGGAATACGGATTCTTATGCTGAGAACACATTCGCAAAGCCACACCCCTGCCGCAACAACTTCTAATAACGATAGTGCCTTACCCAAAACAGCTCATACAGTTCTTTCACTTAAGGGCAAGCCCTTCCCTATCGGTGAGAAAACACTCATAATGGGCGTACTCAACGTAACCCCGGACTCGTTCCACGACGGTGGGAGGTATAACTCCCTGGACGCCGCCCTCCGGCACGCGGAGAGGATGGCCGAGGAAGGCGCCGACATTATAGACGTGGGTGGGGAATCGACGAGGCCCGGCTCCGAAGGGGTTTCAGAAGAAGAGGAGCTGAAAAGGGTCGTGCCGGTAATAAAAGAGATAGCAAAGCGCTTCGGTATACCGCTTTCGGTAGACACGACAAAGCCCGGGGTCGCACGTGCGGCGCTCTCCGAAGGCGCGTCTATCGTAAACGACATAAGCGGGCTCAAGTTCGGCGCGGGCCCGGCCGAGGCCGCCGCCGAGCACGGAGCAGCGATGGTGCTCATGCATACGTCCTCGCACCCGCGTGACATGCAGAAGAAAACCAAATACGAATCCCTCGTAGACGACATTATAAAAGCCCTCCGCGAGTCGGTGCGGAAGGCTGTCGACGCGGGCGTTAAGGAGGAGAATATAATCATCGATCCCGGATTCGGGTTCGGAAAGACCGCGGCCCAGAACCTTACGATATTAAAAGAGCTCGGGAGGTTCCTCGCGCTCGGAAGGCCGGTTCTCATCGGCACGTCGCAGAAATCTTTCGTTGGAGCCGTCACGGGCTCCGTATCCGGAGACAGGCTCGAAGGCACGGCGGCAACTGTTGCGATAGGAATAATGAACGGCGCGTCCATCGTGAGGGTGCACGATGTAGGCTACATGAAGAAAGTTGCTCTCATGGCGGATGCCGTGAAAAATGTAAATTAAATCCGCGCAGGTCACAGGAGCATGGCGCTCCCCGGAGCGGAAACCGGCGCGTAGCGGAAAAAATGTTCGACGCAATATTCAATTACAGGTACGTTTGGGACACGCTCGATATAGTCCTCGTGGCGTTCATCATCTACTACGTCCTCCGTATGCTCGAAGGCACGAGGGCCCTCCAGGTGCTCTTCGGCTTCGTCCTTCTCGTCGTGCTTTATTACGTCTCCCAGCGCGGCCTCTTCACACTTAACTGGATTCTGGGGCAGTTTCTGGGCTCTATAATTCTCATCGTCGTTATCATATTCCAGAACGACATACGCCGGGGGCTCGCGGCCATCGGGCGACGGCCTTTCCTGCTGAAAATGTCGCCCAGTAAATCGAAGGAGCAGTACCTCGAAGAAGTGGTCAAGGCTTCGAGCTATCTCGCCAACAGATACATAGGCGCGCTGATAGCGATAGAGCGCAACCAGACCTTGTCCGACTACATCGAAATAGGAATGAGGGTGGACGCGCTCGTTTCGAGGGAGCTCATAATCAGCATATTCAATCCCTCGTCGCCGCTTCACGACGGTGGAATCATAATCGTCGGCAACAGGATAATATCCGCCGGGTCCTTCTTCCCGCTGACGACCGACCCGGACCTCGAAAGGGAGCTCGGCACCCGGCACAGGGCTGCCCTCGGGCTCTCCTCCGAAACTGACGCCGTCGTCATAGTCGTTTCGGAGGAAACGGGCACGATATCGCTGGCCATAGGGGGCGAGATAACGCGCGGACTCGACGCCACGTCGCTCCATAACCAGCTCCTGGACTCGCTCGACATAAAGAGGCCGAAGACAAAAAAGACCGGTCTCGTAAACAGGTTCATACATAAAGAGGGGGGTGAGGATACGAACCTCTGACGCACCGCATGACACGCTGGCTGAAAAAAAGGGAGCACGGCTCGAGAGAAGGCGAAAGGGAGCCCATATACAAGGACCTGGGCAAGAAAGTGCTCGCCCTTCTCATCGCCATATCGCTATGGCTCGTGGCCAACCTTCAGCATGATGTGGAAAAGAACGTCGCCATAGACATAAACTACACCAACCTCCCGCCCGGGCTCGTCGTCCTCAACAATCCGCCCGAAAAGCTCAACATCCGGGCACGCGGCCCGAGGAGCCAGCTCTCGTCCATATCCCCTGACGACATGATATTCACGGTCGATCTGTCGAACGTCAGCGAGGGAGCGGCTGTCTTCGAAATAAGGACCGATATGATAATACCGCCGAGGGACGTCCAGGTGACAGGCGTCAGCCCCTCCGAAATAAGAATAGAGCTCGACAGGCTCGCGCAGAAGGAAGTCGCCGTAGCGCCGAAAATCGGCCCGCCCGACACCGGCTACGAAATCGTCGGGGAGCCCGAAGTCACTCCCGACAGAGTAAGGATAAGCGGGCCGGCTTCGCTCCTCGCCAAAATAAACGAGATGGGCGGGGACCAGATATCGCTCGAAGGGGAGAAATCCAGCTTTTCCGTGGAGATACCGCTCAGGACCCCCTACTCTCTCGTCAACATACTCGGGCGGAACACCGCGCGCGTTACAGTCGACCTTAAGGAAACGATACTCGAAAAGGAGTTTAACAATCTCGACATCAACTTCGTGAACTTCGGCAACATAGACTATGAAACGGTCGGCAACGTCGAAACCGAAGTGGCTTTCGAAGGGCCTTACAGCATAATCAACAAACTCAACAGTAAAGATATAGAATTATACGTGGATGGTTCGGGGCTGTCGGAGGCCGGGGACAAGAAAACCCATAGACTCGACGTCAACGTGGAGTACCCGCATAAGGGGGTGCTCAAGATGACGAAGCAGTCGCCCAAGACTATCAACATCCGATTGAATTAAAGAGGAGCCAGGAATTTTGAGCGGCAAAAGGAAAAGACTTTTCGGAACGGACGGTATAAGGGGCGTCGCCAACCAGGAGCCGATGACTCCGGAGATGAGCCTCAGGCTCGGCAAGGCGCTCACATATCTCTTAAAGCAGCGTGCGCAGGGACAGCACGTGCTGAAGATAGTTATAGGCAAGGATACGAGGCTCTCGGGATATATTTTCGAGCAGGCACTCTCCTCGGGCATAGCGGCCATGGGAGCTGACGTCCTGCTTGTGGGCCCGCTTCCCACCCCGGCGATAGCGTTTATCACGCAGAGCATGCGCGCCGACGCGGGCATAGTGATCTCTGCCTCGCACAACCCATACGAAGACAACGGCATAAAGATATTCGACAGGTACGGCTACAAGCTCCCGGACGAAGAGGAAATACGCATCGAGGAGCTGATGCAGAACGGCGAGAGTAATTACCTGAAAGCCTCCCCCGGCGATATAGGCAAGGCGTACAGGATAGAGGACGCCCCCGGGAGATACGTCGTCTTCGCGAAGAACTCCTTCCCGCAGAACCTCACGCTCGAAGGGATAAAGATCGTGCTCGACTGCGCGAACGGGGCGGCGTACAAGGTTTCGCCGACGATATTCCAGGAGCTCGGTGCCGACCTCGTAACTATAGGCTCTAACCCCGACGGGAAAAATATAAACACCGACTGCGGGTCGCTCAATCCCGAGCTTTTAAGGCAGCGCGTTCTCGAAACGGGGGCCGACCTCGGCATAGCGCTCGACGGCGACGCCGACAGGGTCATATTCTGCGATGAGACGGGCGACATAGTGGACGGCGACAAGATAATCGCCATCTGCGCCGACGAGATGATACGGAACGGGAGCCTGAAAGGCAACACCGTCGTCACGACTCTCATGAGCAACATGGCGCTCGAGAATTTCATTAAGGGCAAGGGAGTCGATTTCGTGAGGACGGAAGTCGGCGACAGGTACGTATCCGAAGCGATGCGCGCGCGGGGGTGTAACCTCGGCGGCGAGCAGTCGGGGCACATTATATTCCTCGACCACACCACGACAGGCGACGGCACGCTCGCCGCGCTCCAGGTACTTGCGATAATGAAGAGGGAGGAGAGGAAGCTCTCCGAGCTCGCGAGGATAATAGACCTCTATCCTCAGCTTCTTCTTAACGTGAGAATAAGGGAGCGTAAAGAGCTCAGCGAGATAAAGAACCTTCCGGGCCTCATCCGCTCGAACGAAAGCAGGCTTTCGGGCAAAGGGCGCATAAACATCAGGTATTCGGGAACGGAGCCGATATCGAGGGTTATGGTCGAGGGCGAGGACGTTACTCTCATAAAGGAGATAGCCGACGAGCTTGCGGACGCGATACAAAAAGACATAGGAGCTGAAGCGTTATGACACGGCTTAACGTCAACGTCGACCACGTTGCGACTGTCAGGCAGGCGAGGGGAGGCATAGAGCCCGATCCCGTGCTGGCAGCATATCTCGCCGAGCTCGCGGGCGCGGAAGGGATAGTGGTGCATCTCCGTGAAGACAGGCGTCACATACAGGAAAGGGACGTCTGGATACTCCGGGAAACCGTGAAGACGAAGCTCAACCTCGAAATGGCCCCCACGGCTGCGATGGTCAAAATCGCCGCCGACGTGAAGCCCGATATGGCTACGCTCGTGCCCGAAAAGAGGCAGGAGCTGACGACCGAGGGCGGGCTCGACACGGCAGGGAATCTCAAAGAGATAAAATCCGTCGTCAAGAAGTTGCAGAAAGAAGGGATATTCGTGAGCCTGTTCATAAACCCCGACCCGGCGCAAATTAAGGCCTCGTTAGCCACCGGCGCAGACATGGTCGAGATCCACACGGGGGCCTATGCGGACGCCCCGGATGAAGCAGGCAAGGATGCAGAGCTTTCCCGCATACGAAAAGCCGTCAAAAAGGCATATGGCTCCGGGCTGAGGGTATCCGCCGGACACGGGCTAAACTATTTCAATGTAATTCAGATCACTGCGATAGAAGAAGTAGAAGAGCTAAATATAGGACACAGCATTATTTCAAGGGCCGTGACCGCAGGCATGGACCTTGCGGTCAGGGATATGATAGACCTCATACGCACGGGAAGCTTCGAAGCCGGGGAATAGACCCCCTGCGCCGCACAGAGATACCGCCCCGCAGTTCTCAGGCCGTCTTGGCCGCCTTGCAGTCGGAGCAAAGGCCGTAAATCTCCAGCTTGTGGTTCGTAAGCTGGAATTCGTTCAGCTTCGCGATCTGGTTGAGGCAGGACTCGACCTGGTTGTTCGCGAACTCGTATATCTTCCCGCACTGGTTGCAGATCATGTGGTGGTGGTGCTCCCTTTCAGAGCGGATCGGCTCGTAACGCGCCTTTCCGTCGCCGAAATTCCTTTCGGAAGCTATCCCGCACTCCATGAAAAGCTTCAGGGTTCTGTATACGGTCGCGAAGCCGATGAACGGGTGGCGCTTCTTTATATCTTCATAAAGTTCTTCAACTGTAACATGTTTCCCCATGTAATTGCCGAAGAATTCGTCGAAGATAATATCCCGCTGCTTCGTCGATTTAAGGCGCTTCTTGGCTATATACTCGTTGAAGGTTTTTCGTCTTTCCATTTTCCTTATGGCCACAGGAGTCATGTTGGCAGCTCCCCGCGAAATTGATTTACGTTATCAAATTGTATACTAGAATGAAGCAAATAGCAAGAGGTGATTTTTATTAAATGGAAATTATTACCACAACCGAATTCTGACATAACACCGGATTATGATAGACTTCTGCGGAACCCCTTTTATGACGACAAATGACGCCTATTCCTATCTCGATTCTCTCGGATTCCACAAGATAAAACCCGGCCTGGAAAGGATTAAAAGCCTCCTTCGAAGGCTCGGAAGCCCGCACGAGAAAGTTCCAGCGATAATTGTCGGCGGGACGAACGGCAAGGGCTCTGTGACGTCGGCCATATCGTCCGTTCTGAGGGCGGAAGGCTACCTTACAGGGGACTATACCTCACCGCACCTCGTAAACCTCACTGAAAGGATAAAGCTGGACGGAGAGGAGATTAACCCAGACGAGCTCGCCGCTCTCATACTCCGCGTAAAGGACGCCGCGGACGCCGGGGGAGAGTCGCCGAGCTACTTCGAAGTCGTCACCGCCGCTGCTTTCGTATATTTCGCCGAGCGCGGGGCCGACTTCACGGTGCTCGAAGTCGGCATGGGCGGAAGGTGGGACGCGACGAACGTAACCACGCCGCTCGTCTCCGTCATAACGAACGTCTCGAAAGACCACATGGAATACCTCGGCCGCACGATAGCCGCCATCGCGCTGGAGAAGGCCTGCATAATTAAGCCCGGCGTGCCCGTCGTAACGGCGGCGCGCGGGAGCGCGCTCGGGGTAATCAAGGAATACGCGCGAGACGCCGGGGCACGTATCTACGTTTACGGCAACGACTTTAAATCTTCGGGCAGCGGCACTTCGGATTTCACTTACTCGGGCCGGAAATGGAAATTAGACGGCCTCTCCTCGAACCTGGCCGGCCCCTACCAGCTTGAAAACCTGTCGGTTGCAATTTCGGCGCTCGAAACGCTGAGCCTCGACTGCGGCGTCTCCATAAGCGAGAAGAGCGTAAGAAAAGGCATCTCGGATATAAGGTGGCCGGGGCGGCTTGAAACGCTCCGCGAGAACCCGCCTCTCATACTCGACAGCGCACATAACCCCGGCGGTGGGAAGGCGCTGGCAATGGCGCTCCGAACGCTCTACCCGGGAACAAGGTTCACAGTCCTCCTCGGCATGCTCGACGACAAGCAGCACGCCCCGTTCCTTAGGGAGATAGCGCCCCTAGCCGGGAAGCTCATAATAACGGAGGTCCCTTCTTCGAGGACTGCCTCCGCTCAAAAGCTCCTCAGCGTCGCCTCAAGATACCTTCAATGCGACATCAGGATAATCGAAGACTACGCCGCGGCGTACGAGGAGCTCTTTCGCATGAACGAGCCCTCCTGCATCGCCGGCTCCGTGTACCTCGCCGGCGCGATAAGAAAGCTCATCGGGAGCGGCGCGAGAGTCGACGTCCTTTGAGCCCGACGCATAGTGTGCTACGATTTAGCTCATTCTCTTTCGGAGGCGGCGCCAAGTGTCCAAAGTAGGCATAGTCATCGATAAGCTCTTCGTCGATCACGACAACGGAATGGGACATCCCGAGACAAGCGAGCGCATACTCGCTATAGCCGATATGCTGAGGCACACCGGCATGAGGGACGAAGTCACTATACTCGAGCCGAGGGACGCGGCGAAGGAAGAGATATGCCTCGTTCACACGCCCGAATATTATGACAGGATCGCGTCGACGAGGGGAAAGCCGCGGGTGTTCCTCGACGCCGACACCACGACCAGCCCTGCGTCGTTCGACGCCGCAGTGAGGGCAGCAGGCGGGATGCTTTCCTCGATAGACGCGATACTCGAAGGCAGGATCGACCGCGCGTTTCAATTTGTAAGACCGCCCGGGCACCACGCCGAGGCAGACAAGGCCATGGGATTCTGCCTCTTCAACAACGTCGCAGTCGGCGGCGCTTATCTCAGGAATGTGAAGGGCGTCGAGCACGTGCTTATAGTAGACTGGGACGTCCACCACGGGAACGGCACGCAGCACATGTTTTACGACAGCCGCGACGTCCTCTACTTTTCCACGCACCAGTTTCCGTTCTACCCCGGCACCGGGGCGCTCCACGAAACGGGCTCGGGAGAGGGTGAGGGATTTACCGTTAACGTCCCGCTGCCGGAAGGCATGGGCGACGCCGAATATATCAAGATATTCTCCGAGATACTCGGCCCCGTCATAGAGCAGTACAGGCCCGGGTTCATACTCGTCTCGGCCGGGTTCGACACCTTCTTCGAAGACCCGCTCGGCGGGATGCGCGTCACTCCCGAGGGCTTCGCGCAGCAGGCGAGATTCATGCTCGACGCCGCGGACAAACACTCGGGCGGCAAAATCGCGTTCATACTCGAAGGTGGATACAACCTCGACGGGCTCTGGATTTCGACGAAGGAAGTGCTCGAAGAGCTCCTCGACAAGGAACGGACTGATTACGACATCGGCTCACAGGCGACTGCGGCCGACGAAGTGATCGAAAAGGTGAAAAAGGAGCACTCCCGATTCTGGGAGTTTTAGGGCTTAAGCCTTACGGGATTTCTTTCTGTAGTCTTTACCTTCAAGGTACAGGAACTCGCACATCTCGAAGAGCCGCGACGCTATCCTCTCCCCTACCCTGGCCTCCAGAATCTCCGTAGTGTCGCCCTTCTCGCGCGCTATCTCCCGCGTGACGTAGTTCGTCGTCGCGAGCGTCTGCCGGGAGGCGTTGTAGCGCTTGGAGATGAGCTGGTCGAGTATGTTGAGCTCCCACTCGCTGCTCCTCCCCTTCCCGAGCTCGTCTATGACGAGCACCTCGGCCTCGACGAGCGGCAGTATGACGTCGTTCTCGGGGGTGCCTTCCGAATAGGCCTGCTTGAGCTCGGACAATAGATAGAAGAAGTCCTTGAACATGCATTTCACGCCGTGCCCGAGCGTCAGCTCCGCAATGGTTCCGACGGCGAGGTGAGTCTTTCCGAGCCCGGACGCCCCCATGAGGAGGAACCCTTTTTTAGTCGGAAATTTTTTAACGAACTCCTCCTTGGCGTATATGAGCGCCTTCTGAAGCGACTGGTTCATGGAGCCGGGAGAGAGCCCGGCGTCCACCTGATGAACGTGGAAATACTTGGCCGGGATGCCTGCGCCGTTGTAGAGCCTGACGTTCCGCCTGACAACGCCGCACACGGCGCACGACGATATCTTGAGGTAGCCGTTCTCGTTCCGCCGCATAACATTACCGCTGCCGCCGCACCTCTCGCAGTCATCGACGCATTTGCAGAGGACGGCCCGCGCGTAGTTCCCGCTCGTTTTGACGGTGTAGCCGGCGTAGTGGCATTCCTCGCACCCTGCGGATTTTTTCTTCTTCGAAAGTATCAAGCTATACCACGCTCTCTATCGAATATTTCCTGCTCAGTATCTCGTTCCTGAAAGATACCAGGCTTTCGGCGTATGCTTTTTCGGTCATGAGCCGCGCCCTGCCCCCGAGCCTTTCCCGCGCTTCGGCCTCTATCTTCTCCCGCTCTTTCTCAGGGAGGGACGCGAAGAATTCGTCCATCGCTTCGCCTATCAGTTGCGGTAACGGAGCATCTTCGCCGCCGCTCTCCGATTTCAGAATACGTGTCCTGAGACCTGAATAGTACTTCCTCACTGCCTCCCTCTTTTCCGACTCGATCAGCCTGCCGAGCTTGTCAGCTATCGAGAGCTCCGGGCCTGCGCTCTCGGCCGTCTCGACCTTAGTTACGCCGCCCTTCCCACCGGCCGCGTTATACCCGTATTCCTCCGCGCACTGATCGACGTACACGGCGCACTGCCTGAGACTCCCTATCGAGCCGCCCGGTATGGCCTTCCGCCCCTTGTCGCCGAAGGCCCGGCTAATACCCCTCATCACTATCTCTTCGGGTATGCCGCCGTCCCTCCAGCCGCGCAGGAGGTCGTAGTCTATGGACGAGAGCATTATCCCCTCGCCCGCGAGCGAGAGGAAATATTCTTCCACGCTTTTTATATAATTTGCCCCCGGGCTCATTCCTGGCATAACAATTTTAAACCAATAACGGCATAACCGGAAGCGGGCGGAAATCCGAAGAAGCCGCGGACTGTACTCTTACGGTAGTCACGGCGGCGCGTAACACCTTATTTACCTGAGACCGCTTTTCTCATGAGCGATATGGTTTCGGCGTAGCTCTCCGTGTGAAAGATGCCCGAGCCGGAGACTATGGCGTCCGCGCCGGCGTCGGCTATGACGTGTATGTTGTCGAGCTTTATGCCGCCGTCGACTTCTATCAGCGGCTTATGCTCCGAGCGGTCTATGATATCCCTGAGCTTTCTGACCTTCGGCACCATCGAGTGTATGAACTTCTGCCCGGCGAACCCCGGCTCGACTGTCATTATCAATATCATATCGACGTACTCGAAGACCTCTTCCAGGGCCGAAAGGGGCGTTGTCGGGTTAAGCGCTATTCCTGCGCTCACTCCTCGTGACTTGATGGCCGATATGGTGCTGTAGAGGAGCTTGCAGGTCTCTATCTGGACGGTTACGCCCAGGACGGCGTCTCCGCCGGCGTCGATGAACTTTTCTACGAACTCGTCCGGGTTATCTATCATAAGGTGTATGTCCATCGGCGGGGGATCCGACTTCGCCAGGGATTCGACGACCGGGATGCCTATGCTTATGTTCGGAACGAAATGCCCGTCCATGACGTCGACGTGAATCCAGTCGGCCCCGGCCTCTTTCACGGCCCTGACCTCGTTCCCAAGCTTGGCGAAATCCGCAGAAAGTATTGACGGCACTATTAATTTTTTCATTGTATCCTTCCCGTATCCTGTTTTTCGGGCCCGCCTTCCCCCCGGTTTCAGGGTACGGATTATACCATGCCCCGCCGCCTGTGAAAAAATCTCCCCCCGCCTGCCGCAATTCCCGGAGCCGGGGCCTCACCCGCGCGCCCCGGGCTTCTTGACAGAGCTTTTAAAACTATTTACGCTATCCCGTTTTGTTAGAAAATACTCATTCCATACAAAGGACTTAATACATGTCTCACGAGAATTTCATCTTTACTTCAGAATCGGTAACCGAAGGCCACCCGGACAAGATGGCTGACCAGATTTCCGACGCAGTGCTCGACGCCATGCTGGCGGGCGATCCGAAGAGCAGGGTCGCGTGCGAAACCCTCCTCACGACCGGGCTCGTTGTCGTCGCGGGAGAGATAACCGCCAACACCATAGTAGACCTCGCCGACACCGTAAGAAAGACTATCGTCGACATCGGCTACACCGACAGCGCCATGGGCTTTGACGCCAACACCTGCGGCCTCATAATCGCCGTCGACAAGCAGTCGCCGGACATCGCCATGGGCGTCGACTGCAGGGAAGACAAGGAGCAGGGAGCCGGCGACCAGGGGCTCATGTTCGGATACGCGAGCGACGAGACGCCCGAGTTCATGCCTACTCCCATAGTCATAGCGCACAAGCTCGCAAAGAGGCTTTCGGACACGCGGAAGGAAGGCATTCTGCCGTTCCTCCGCCCCGACGGAAAGACGCAGGTCACGGTGCGCTACGAGAACAAGGTCCCCGTCGCCATAGACGCAGTAGTCGTATCCTCGCAGCACGCGGCCGACGTCGACACCAGGACCATTTACGAAGGCATATATGAAGAGGTAATAAAGCACACGATAGACGGCGGCCTTCTTTCAGACAAGACGAAGATCTACATTAACCCGACGGGCAGGTTCGTAACGGGCGGCCCTATGGGGGACTCGGGGCTCACCGGCAGGAAGATTATCATCGACACATACGGCGGATGGGCGAGGCATGGAGGCGGCGCATTTTCGGGGAAGGACCCGTCGAAGGTCGACCGCAGCGCAGCCTACATGGCCCGCTACGTCGCGAAGAACGTCGTGGCCGCCGGGCTCGCCAGGGAGTGCGAGGTGCAGCTCGCGTACGCTATAGGCATACACGAGCCGGTTTCGATAATGGTCGAGACCTTCGGCACCGCAGTCGTGCCCGAAGAAAAAATTTCGACCGCCATCAGGGAAGTATTCAATCTCAGCCCCTCGGGAATAATATCCTCTCTCAACCTCCTGAGACCTATATACAGAGAGACTGCATCTTACGGGCACTTCGGAAGAAGCAACCCCGAATTCACATGGGAAAAAACCGACAAGACGAAGGAGCTGGCCAGGGCCGCTTCCTGACGTCTTCGATAACCACCCTACATACACACCAACGGAGGCAATAATGACCTACGACGTAAAGGACCTTGCACTGGCAAAGGAAGGAAAGCTCAGGGTTGAATGGGCTGCCGAAGAAATGCCTGTGCTCGCGCTGATACAGGAGAGATTCAAGAAGGAAAAACCGCTCAAGGGCATAACGATCGCGGCGTGTCTTCACGTGACGACCGAAACCGCGAACCTCGCCATAACGCTCAAGGACGGCGGGGCAAACGTCGCCCTCTGCGCGTCGAACCCCCTCAGCACGCAGGACGACGCGGCGGCCTATCTCGTAAAGGACCACAAGATTTCGGTCTTCGCGATAAAGGGCGAGGATACGAAGACCTACTACAGGCACATAAACAGCGTACTCGACCTTTCGCCGAACATAACGATGGACGACGGGGCCGACCTCGTTTCGACGCTTCATAAGGACAAGAGGGACAAGCTCAAGAGCCTTATAGGCGGCACCGAAGAGACCACGACGGGCGTCATACGCCTCCGCAGCATGGCTGAAAGCGGCGTCCTCGAATACCCGATAATTGCAGTGAACGACGCCAAGACGAAGCACTTCTTCGACAACCGCTACGGCACCGGCCAGAGCACGCTCGACGGCATCATCAGGGCCACCAACAGGCTCATATCCGGCACGACGTTCGTCGTCTGCGGGTACGGATGGTGCGGCAAGGGCCTCGCCATGAGGGCGAGAGGGCTCGGCGCGAATGTCGTCGTAACGGAAGTCGACGAGCTCGCCGCTCTCGAAGCCGTTATGGACGGCTTCAGGGTTATGCCGATGGCGGACGCCGCGAAGATAGGCGACTTCTTCTGCACCGTAACCGGCAACATTCACGTCATAAGAAAAGAGCACTTCAAGGTCATGAAGGACGGGGCGATAATCTCCAACTCCGGGCACTTCAACGTCGAGCTCGACCTCGACGGCCTCGCCGAGATATCCAAAGGCAAGAGAAAGATAAGGGAGTACGTCGAGGAATACACTCTCGCCAAGGGAAAGCGCATCAACGTTCTCGGAGACGGAAGGCTCATAAACCTCGCCGCCGCCGAAGGCCACCCGTCGAGCGTCATGGACATGAGCTTCGCGAACCAGGCTCTCTGCGCAGAGTACGTGGTGAAGAACGCCAAGAAGCTCGAGAAGCGCGTTTACGACGTCCCGGCAGCGGTAGACCAGTCCGTCGCGCGCATAAAGCTCAAGGCAAAGGGCGTACAGATAGACAAGCTCACCCCCGAGCAGAAGAAATACCTCAGCTCCTGGGAAATGGGCACCTGATATAGTAGAATAAAAATCGATGAACGACCTTCTCGACTCATTCCTTTCTTTTCTCGTGGTTGAAAAAGGTCTTTCTGAAAACACGCTGGAATCTTACGGGAGGGACCTTAAAAAGTTCCTCCTTTTTATTGAATCCCGGGGCATAACCTCCGCCCGCGAAATCAGGTACAGCGACATACTCGACTTCCTCACGCACTCCCGCGAAGAGGGGCTTACCGCAACGACCATAGTCAGGAGCATGGTCTCTGTGAAGCAGTTCTTCAAGTACCTCCTCTCGGAGAAGGTGCTGTCCGAGGACCCGACCGCTCACATCAAAACCCCGAAGATGAAAAAGGCGATACCGGGCGTCATATCCCTAGACGACGTCGAGAGCATACTCGGCGCGCCCGACGAATCCACCCCCGAGGGGCTCCGCGACGCTGCGATGCTGGAGATACTCTACGCCACCGGGATAAGGGTGTCGGAGCTCATAGGGCTCAAGTTGAACGACGTCAATTTCGAGCTCGGGTTCGTCGTCGTGTACGGCAAGGGCTCGAAGGAGCGAGTCGTCCCCATAGGGGACAAGTCGAAAGACAAGCTTTTATTGTACCTCCGTGATTCGAGGCCGGCGCTGCTCAAGGGCAGGGAATCGAAGGCCCTCTTCGTCACGAGGCGCGGCGCGGGAATGACGAGGCAGGGTTTCTGGAAAATCATAAAGGCCCAGGCGCGGAGGGCCGGGGTCACGAAAAAGATAAGCCCTCATACGCTGCGTCATTCATTCGCGACGCATCTCCTCGAGCGCGGGGCCGACCTCAGGACAATACAGATTATGCTCGGGCACTCCGACATTTCGACGACCCAGATTTACACGCACGTCGAGAGCGAGCGGCTCAAGGAGATTCACAAGAAATACCATCCGAGATCGTAATCTCGCCGGAATCGAGTATATTATTCTCCAGCCGCAGCGGCTCACACAACCTATGAATTTCGACTTTCTCAAGAACATAGACCTGCTTTTGATACAGGCCCCGGTGATACTCCTGTCACTCACCGTGCACGAGTACTTTCACGGCTGGACAGCCAACAAGCTCGGCGATCCCACCGCGAAGATGCAAGGAAGGCTCACGCTCAACCCCATAGCGCACCTCGACATACTCGGGACGATACTGATGTTCGTCGTCGGCTTCGGGTGGGCGAAGCCCGTCCCGATAGACCCGCGCAACTTCAAGGACCCGAAAAAAGACACGATACTCGTCGCCATTGCCGGTCCGCTGTCCAACCTCGTCATGGCGCTCGCTGCAGGCCTCGCCCTCCGGTACATGATCCCGAGGATGGTGAGCGGCGAGATAAGCTCCGAGGGGGTTTATCCGGTAATCGCCATAATACTGGTGCTGACCCTTGTTTACGGCATAGCGCTGGCCGTATTCAACATGATACCGATACCGCCCCTCGACGGCTCCCGCGTCCTCTACGGGCTGCTCCCCAACCGGTACGCCTACGCCTACAGCAGGTTCGAGCCCTACGGCGTCATTTTCCTGTTCATTCTCTTCATATTCGGCGGAGGAATATTCAAATATCTCCTCCTGCCCGTCTCTTACATTTCCGTTATGCTCTCGGGATACAATTACAGCACGCTTTGGGGTATTATAAGTGCGTTGCTGAAATGAACGGAAACGCCGGACACGAAGCCGAATCGATGCAGACCCGGGAGCCATGCCTTGTAAAGGTGCAGCTCTTCGAGGGCCCGCTCGACCTCCTGCTCCATCTCATAAAGAAAAACGAAGTAGACATATACGACATTCCTATAGCCGTGATCACCGAGCAGTACATCGAGTACCTCGAATTCATGAAGGACCTCGACCTCCAGGTCGTGGGCGAGTATCTCGTCATAGCGGCGGAGCTGAGCCTGATAAAGTCGCGCATGCTCCTCCCGAAGCCCGTCATCGAAGAGGACGAGACGGACCCCCGCGCCGAGCTCGTAAGGAGGCTCATCGAGTACCAGAAATACAAGGACGCCGCTTCCGACCTCATCGAAAGGCCGATACTCGGGCGCGACGTTTTCAAGAGGGACTTCGACGGCTCGGAGGATGTCGTGGAAGAAGAGGTCGAGCTCGTCCCGGTATCGCTCTGGGCGCTCATCGAGACCTTCCGCGAGTTCTACAACCGTAGGAGTCACCTCTGGACGGAAGAGATAGTCTACAAGGTCGAGAGCGTAACCCTCGAAGAGAAGATAAGCGAGATAATGACGAGGCTCAGGCAGAGGCATACGCTGAAGTTCACCGAATTCCTCGACGACTGCTCGTCGAAGTTCGACCTCGTCCTGACGTTCCTCGCGATTCTGGAGCTCGCGCGTTCGGAGAACGTCAGGATTTCGCAGGAGACGCACGCGGGCGACATAATCATATACCACCACACCGGAGAGAACGAGCTTGGAGCCTACTGACATAAAGAAGGCCATAGAGGCCGTGATATTCATATCCGACCAGCCCGTGACAGTCGACAAGCTCATGCAGGTATTCACGGAGCTCGAGCGGGCGGACATAAAAAAGCACCTGAAGGAGCTGATAGAGGAATGGGCCGGGTACGGGAGAGGGTTCAGGCTCGAGGAGGTGGCGGGAGGCTACCAGTTCAGAACCGATCCCGCGCACGCCGAGTTCATAGCGAGCTTCAACAAGAAAGTGCGGAAGTTCAGGCTGAGCCGCGCTGCCCTCGAAGTGATCGCGATAATCGCATACAAGCAGCCTGTGACGAAGGTGGAAGTCGAGAGCATACGGGGCGTCGATTCCTCGGGCGTCATCAACGCCCTTCTCGAAAGGCGCATACTCGAAATAAAGGGCCGAAAAGAGGTCATCGGAAAACCCTTCCTTTACGGGACAACGGAGGAGTTCCTCGAAGTCTTTGGCTTAAGGAGCCTTAACGACCTCCCGACGCTCAAGGAAATAGACGACATAAGCAAGAACCTCGACCCCGGCATATCCCAGACCCCCGAGGCGCTCGCCGAATGACGCGGCGGAGGCGGAGGGATAAACCATGACCCCCGAGCGAGCCGTCGGCGAGATTAAAAGCCTCCTTTCCGAATCCGGATTCAACTTATTCCTCAAAATAAGAGCGTCAGATTATGACGGCCGGGTGAAGCCTGAAAGGAAGTCGGGCAGGATCATGGACGGTGCGAAATCGATTGTACTGGTCGGCTTCGGCGGAAACTCGTTCTGGAAGATCTTCAATACCTTTCTCGACAATAACCCGGAATGGAGAGAGAAGCGCACGGACCTCATAGACAGCTACACCGTCCTCAACCTGGGGCGCGCGGGTGAGCTGCTCGACGACGCCGGAGTCGGATACGCGCTCGCCTATCCATTCGGCGAGAACGCCCTCGGCCTCGACTTCGTCACGCTCGGCAGGCTCGGCGGCGCGGGCGTCGGGAGCCTGCTGGGGATACTGATTAATCCCGTCTTCGGCACGTGGATTTCCTTAAGGGGCGCCATACTCACCGACGCCGAGTTTGCGGAGTACGACCACCCGCTCGACGGGTTCGACCCCTGCCCTTCCTGCGACAAGCCCTGCATCACGGCGTGCCCCGCGCATACGGTTTCCGAGAGCGGATGGGATTGGCGGGCCTGCATGGAGTGGAGGATGGAAACGGACGTGTGCTCGGCGCACTGCGCCTCCCGGATCGCGTGCCCGTGGGGGAGCGGGGAGAGATACAGCCCGGAGCAGATGGCGTATCACCATTCCTTCGTCCTAAAGAGCGTCCGCGCATATTTCGCGAAGCACCCCCGCCCGGGCAGCATATCTGCGAAAGACAACCGCGCAAAATACCGGTAATATTAATCCCGGCTGAATAATCGCAAAATTCATATATAACACGGCCGGATAGTCGCCCGGGGTTTGGAGAAAAGCCCCGAAGCGGTGCTTTTTACATACCGGCCGGAAGGCTTTCGAATGAAGGAAGACAATAACACGCTGCGGCACCGAAACCTCCCCCTTGTCGCCATAATCGGGAGGCCGAACGTCGGAAAATCCACCCTCTTCAACAGGCTCATAGGCGAGAGGAAGTCCATCGTCGAGGACATACCCGGGGTCACGAGGGACAGGATATACGCCGATACCGAGTGGGACGGGAGGGAGTTCAGCATCGTCGACACGGGCGGGTTCGACCCCGGGGACGAGGAGCTCTATCCATCCCTCATAAAGAATCAGATAACCATAGCACTCGACGAAGCCGAGGTCATAGTGTTCGTGCTCGACGGGAAGGAAGGCGTCATGCCGCACGACTCCGACGTCGTCGAGCTCCTTCGGAGGGCCGGGAAACCGGTAATATTCGCCGTTAACAAAATCGACCACGCCAAGCACGAGCAGGCCGCGCTCGAATTTCATTCCCTCGGCATAGAAGACTACATCGAGATATCCGCGCTTCAGGGCCGGAGAATAAACGACCTCTTGGACAAGATCGTCGAGCTCCTTCCGGAGCAGGAAGAAACCGCCGAGGAAGAGGAAGACGACGGGACTATAAAGATCGCCGTCCTCGGAAAGCCGAACGTCGGGAAATCGACGCTCGTGAACAAGCTCATAGGCGAGGAGAGGTCGATAACGAGCCCGATCCCCGGAACGACGAGGGATACTATAGACACCCGCGTCGAGCGCGACGGAGAGTCGTACCTTATCGTCGACACGGCGGGCATAAGGCGGAAGTCGAAGATAAGCTTCTCAGTCGAGAGGCACAGCGTATTCAGGGCGATAAGGGCGATGGAAAAGGCAGACATCGCGCTTTTAATGATAGACGCCGAGGAAGGTCCGACGCACCAGGACGCGCGTCTCGCGGAGCTCATCTCCGACAAGGGTCGGGCGTGCATAGTGCTCCTCAACAAGTGGGACCTCGTCCCGAAGGAGGTCGCGGAGACACCCGACATAGAGGGCATACTGAAGGAGCGCCTTCTGGCTGTGTCGTACGCCCCCGTCATGATAATATCGGCGCTGACAGGCAGGGGCGTCGAGAAGATATTTTCACGGGTGAGAGAGGTCTACGCGAATTTCTCGAGCCGTATTCCGACAAAGAGCCTTAACTCGTTTTTAAAGAGAGTGACAGGCACGAACCCCCCGCCGATCTACAAGGGGAAGGAGATAAAGTTTTACTACATCTCCCAGCCTCTGACCCGGCAGCCGACCTTCGTCATATTCACGAACGATATAAAGGGAGTCCCCGAGAACTACAAACGCTTTCTCGAAACGCGGCTCAGGGAAGAATTTCCGCTCGAAGGCACGCCTGTCAAAATAATGTTCAGGTCGGCGCGGAAAAAAGACAGGTACGATTAGAGCCGCCCTCAGCCCTTTTCGGGAGTCTTTCCGAGGGCGAGGAATATATTCTTCTCCACCTCCCGCGCAACGGCCTCGGCGGAGAATTTCGCGATCACACGCTCCCGTCCGGCCTTGCCCATAGATTTTCTCAGCCCGGTATCCTGCGCGAGCCTCGCTATCGCTTTCCCCATGTCATTGGTATCCCCAGGCCCGCAGAGTATTCCGGTGACGCCGTCGTCCACAGCCTCGACGATCCCGCCGGCAGCCTTGAACGCAACGACCGGCAGCGCGAACGACATCGCCTCTATAACAGAGCGGGGGAATGGGTCCGGGTAGTTCGACGGTATGACGAATACGTCGAAATCCTTGAGACACGGCCTCACATCATCCCTGTAGCCGGTGAATATGAAATTCTTTTCGAGCCCCTTTTCGACGACGAGCTTTTTCAGATACGAGAGATGGTCGCCTTCGAAGAAATAAGGAGTGTCGCCGACGATCACGAATTTGAGCCCCCCCTCCCCGCCGACGTATTCCTTTAAGGCGACGGCCGCGGCCTCGATGAAAAGGTCGTACCCCTTTCTCGGGACTATCCTTCCCGTGCTGCCGACGACTACTGTCCCCGCCGGAATATCGTACTCCTTTCTGAGCTCTCCTTCGATTTTAGCGGGATCGTAATCGCTTACGTCTATGCCGTTATAAACGACTGCAATCTTCTCTTTGCCGTAAGGGAACTGCGCCGCCGCTGCACCCGAGACGCAGATTATGCGCTTTACCGACGGGAGCGCGGCGAGGGAGTTGATTATTGTGCCGAGAAGGCGCGTCTGCTGTATGTTCCTCACGTGCCAGACTACGGGCTTCCGGTCTATGAGCCCCATTATCGCGCCGACAACCTTCGCCTGTGTGCCGTTGCAATATATGACGTCTATTTTATGCCGGCGGAGCCACACGGGAGAGGTGATCACGAGCGAGGCGAGGTCTATTATATTCAGGACGAGCGACGCTATGCGCGCGGCCGCGCCCTGCCCTTTCCCACCGCCGGAGAACCAGGGACGTTTCAGGTTCTCGGGGAATCTTTTGTCGATTATCACGTTCTCGTAAAGCCCAGCGTCCTTTAGCCTCTCGGAGAATACGTCGTCCTTCGGTATGAGGACGAAGGGCGTTATCTTCCCCCTGTCTATGAACCTGAGTATATAGTAGAGGCTCTTTCCGGGGCCGCCGTCCCGGATCGAATGGTTGATGAAAAGTACCTTGGGAGATGAACTCATGAACACCTTCCTGGAAGCTATGCTATCGTACCATGATATGCGCGGGGCCGCTATTTCCCGGCTTATGAAATTCCCGGACGTAAGGGTATAATATAAAATTAAGGAATTTGAGGAACTACCGGCAGGAAATAAAGGAGGATTAATGTTCAAAGGCTGCGGAAGAATACTACCCAAAGGGATTCTTGCAATCCTCGCGATTGCGCTCTTTACCGTTGGAGGATGCGACATAGACTTCGGCACCGGTGGAGACGATAACGGTGGTGGTGGTGGAGGCGGAGGGGGCAGCGAGATAGAAACCATACAGGGCACCGTAATAGACGTAATACCCGACGAGCCTGTCGAAAGTATAACCGTGGACGTCTCCGTAGACGGCGTCGACCTCGAAACAGGCATTACGGACGACGGAGGATTCTTTTCGATCGACGGGCCTATAGCCGGAACCGCGCTCCTCGAATTCACAGGTGAAACAGGAATGCTTCTCGGGTCGTACGGCGTCGAGATATTCCCTACGGCGGTAGTCGAGCTCGGCGACATCGTGCTCGAAAACGGCGTGGTCAAGCTCGAAAACACGAATCCTGAAATCACGTTCGACGCCGAGGTAACGCAGAACAACTGCACCGGGAACACGGGCTCGATGCAGGTCGAGGCCAGGAACGATCAGGGCACCATAATGGCCATAGTGCAGATATCGAACTCGACCGACCTTATAATCGACGGTGACGAAGTGGACTGCGAGGACATACTGGTGGGCAGGAACGTCGAGATACAGGGAGACCTGGTATCGAGCAGCACTGTCGACGCATCACGCGTGGAGATAGACTAACCGCTTAATCTGGTAATAATCCGGAAGAGATACTGACGGGGCACGAAGGAATAAACTACTTTTCGTCCAGTGATTTGACCTTCTTTTCGAGCTCCTTGATTTTTTCCATCAGAAGCTCGACGTCGTTTGCCTTCTCCGGATTAGCAGCCGCCCCCGCCTTGCGCTCGGCGGCGTCGCGGCCGTCCGAATCGGTGAAAGGCATCCCCGGCTTGAAATCGCCCGGCGTGAAATTTTCCATGTCGGGCGGAAGGGAAACCCCGGGAGGAAACCAGCCCATCTCCTGCCAGAGCTTCATGTTCTTCTTGAAATTCTCCTGCACGGAAAAATAAGGCTGGAACATCATCAGAAAATAATTCTCGAAAAAATCCTTGGCGACCTTGTTGCCATACTTTATAAGCATGTGGAGAAAAGAGACAGGAAGGATGTCTTCCTTGTTCTTTTCGCTCTCGAGCACGACCTGTATGAGAATGACCTTGGAGATGTCGGCCCCGGTCTGCGAATCTATGACCTTCACCTCGTTCCCCTCGCGTATGAGCGCAGCTATGTCGTCGAGCGTCACATATCGCTTGTTGGTCGAGTCGTACAGCCTGCGGTTACTGTACTTTTTTATAGTAACCTGGCCGGTCGCTTCGCTTTCCTGTTTACCGGGCATAAGTATTATAATTATTCGAAGAAACGGCAATCAGTCAAGAAATATGAAAATTAGACACTTGACAATTTCCCTGAAAAAAAGGAATATTTTATACAATATACAAATACCAGGCAGGTGTGACAGGAGCATTAGGCATGACCGCTAAGCCTTATCGGATATGGTTTGATGGTGAGTTCGTCGCGTGGGAGGACGCGCAGGTACACCTGCTTACGCACACTCTCCACTACGGCCTCGCGGCCTTCGAGGGGATTCGTGCATACAGGTGCAGCGACGAGCGTTCGGCCGTATTCAGGCTTCCCGAGCATATAGATCGCCTCTACGCATCGGCTCACATAGCGCGTATCGAGATACCTTTCACAAAGGAAGAGACTCACGACGCCATAATCGAGCTCCTCAACATCAACTACCTCGAAGAGGCCTACATACGCCCCATCGCCTACATCGGCGGCGGAAAGGTCGGCCTTCACCCGGGCGATAACCCGATACATCTCGCGATCGCGGCGTACCCATGGGGGACATACCTCGGCGAAGGCGCGCTTTCGAAGGGCATAAGCGCCAAGGTTTCCTCCTACACGCGAATGGGCGTTAACTCGTTCATGACCAAGGCCAAGATAAGCGGCAACTACGTAAACTCGGTCCTCGCCAAGGTCGAGGCCACGTCCTACGGCTCCGACGAAGCCATACTCCTCGACAGCGAAGGCTACGTCGCCGAAGGCTCGGGCGAGAATATATTCATCGTAAGGAACGGCAAGCTCAAAACCCCTCCCCTCACATCCATCCTCGAGGGCATAACCAGGGATTCAGTCATTAAAATCGCGCAGGACGAAGGCATAGAGGTCGACGCACAGCGTTTCACGCGCGACGAGCTCTACATAGCCGACGAGGCCTTTTTTACGGGTACGGCCGCCGAGATCACTCCTATCAGGGAAGTGGACAAGCGCACCATAGGGAAAGGAAAGCCCGGGCCCATAACGAAGAGGCTCCAGTCGAGGTTCTTCGACATAGTCGAGGGGAAAGACCCGAAATTCCTCGACTGGCTCGAATTCTTTTCAGCCTCCGCCCCGCTCAAGGTAAAGAGCGAGTCCAAGTAGCGGAGCCCGCTGGATTCATTCCGCCCGACTTGGCCTTTTACGGCAGGCGCCATATTCTCCCGCGTGTATAATAATCTCATCCGATGATTAATCTAATTTCCAAATGGTAACGGCCGCATCAGCCCACTCGCAACTTAACTAATTTCAATGTTCCGTAGTTCTTCAATTTGACAGACAAAATTAGATATTGTATTTTAGGGCAGCATACGCGGACGTACACGTGTATACGGAGTTTAAGCGTGCTGGCCTGCGTTTATTTAAGGGAATTATCATGCCGTGAGTGAACCCCCTCACGCCTAATATCGTAATGGAGCGAGATAAAAAAACGACTTAACCTACAGGAGGATATGTCAATGTCAATCAGATACTTACTCCTGCTGCTCGCGGCTATGTTCGCTATCTCGGTGAAAGCCGGCGCACAGCCGTTCGCATACATAACAAACGAGTCGGATGACACCGTTTCGGTTATAGATACAGGGACCAACACCGTGGTTGCCACGGTGCCGGCGGGTAACACTCCCTATGGCGTCGCGGTTACGCCCGACGGCACCAGCGTCTACGTGGCTAATTCCTTTTCAAACGTATCCGTCATAAGCACAGCTTCGAATACGGTGGTTGCCACTGTGCCGGTGGGAAACATTCCCCTTGGCGTCGCGGTCACGCCCGACGGCGCTTTCGCCTACGTGACTAACTCGGGTTCAGATACCGTATCCGTTATAAGCACAGCCTCGAATACGGTGATTGCCACTGTGCCGGTGGGAGACGCTCCCATTGGCGTCGCGGTTACGCCCGACGGAGCTTTCGTCTACGTGACTAATCAGGGTCCAGATACCGTATCCGTTATAAGCACAGCCTCGAATACAGTCGTTGACACGGTGCCGGTGGGAGTCGGTCCCGTTGGCGTCGCGGTTACGCCCGACGGCGCCCGCGTCTACGTGGCTAACTCGGGTCCGAATAACGTATCCGTTATAAGCACAGCCTCGAATACAGTCGTTGCCGCCGTGCCGGTGGGAGGCCAGCCCCAGGGCGTCGCGGTTACGCCCGACGGCGCTTTCGTCTACGTGGCTAATTCCAATTCAAATAACGTATCCGTCATAAGCACCGCCTCGAATACAGTCGTTGACACGGTGGGGGTAGGAGATGTTCCCTTTGGCGTCGCAGTTACGCCCGACGGCGCTTTCGTCTACGTGGCTAATCAGGGTTCAGATAACGTATCCGTCATAAGCACAGCCTCGAATACAGTGGTCGCCACAGTGCCGGTGGGAGATGGTCCCATAGCGTTCGGCATTTTCATAGGCCCCGTGCCGCCGGTGCCGCCGCTACCGGTCGCCAACATCCCGACACTGAGCCAGTGGGGGATAATCATACTCGCGGCCCTTTTCGGCGTCTCGGCCGCAGTCGCGATGAAGAGAAGGCGGGCATCAGCCTGACGGGTTCATCCCTGTGCGGCAGGCGACCCCCTCCAGCCGGCGGATTCGGGCGCTCACAAAATAGCGCTCAGAATATCATCAGGGGACCAGGAAAAGACACAGCTCATACGGAGGATACCGTCAATGTCGGTAATGTCGGTCAGATGCTTGCTCTCGTTGCTCGCGGCTATATTCGCTATCTCGGCGGAAGCCGGGGCGCAGCCGTTCGCATACATAACGAATGGAGTTGATGACACCGTTTCGGTTATAGATACAGGGACCAACACCGTCGTTGCCACTGTGCCGGTGGGAGACCTTCCCCAGGGCGTTGCGGTTACCCCCGACGGCGCACGCGTCTATGTGACGAATCTCTTTTCAGACGACGTATACGTCATAAGCGCCGCCTCGAATACAGTCGTTGACATGGTGCCGGTGGGAGACGCTCCCGGGGGTGTTGCGGTTACGCCCGACGGCGCTTTCGTCTACGTGGCTAATGCGGATTCAGACAACGTATCCGTCATAAGCACGGCCTCCAATACAGTGGTTGACACCGTGCCGGTGGGAAGCTTTCCCATTGGCGTCGCGGTTACCCCCGACGGCGCTTTCGTATACGTGGCTAATCAGGGTTCAGATAACGTATCCGTCATAAGCGCCGCCTCGAACACAGTGGTTGACACGGTGTCGGTGGGAAACCTTCCCATTGGCGTCGCGGTCACGCCCGACGCCGCCCGTGTCTATGTGACTAATCTCTTTTCAGATAACGTATCCATCATAAGCGCCCCCTCGAATACAGTCGTTGACACCGTGCCGGTGGGAAACTTTCCCATTGGCGTCGCAGTTACGCCCGACGGCGCTTTTGTCTACGTTGCTAATGCGGATACAGATACCGTATCCGTCATAAGCGCCGCCTCGAATACAGTTGTTGCCACGGTGCCGGTGGGAGACCTGCCCGATGGCGTCGCGGTCACGCCCGACGGCGCTTTCGTCTACGTGGCTAATCAGGGTTCAGATAACGTATCCGTCATAAGCACAGCCTCGAATACAGTGGTCGCCACAGTGCCGGTGGGAGATGGTCCCATAGCGTTCGGCATTTTCATAGGCCCCGTGCCGCCGGTGCCGCCGCTACCGGTCGCCAACATCCCGACACTGAGCCAGTGGGGGATAATCATACTCGCGGCCCTTTTCGGCGTCTCGGCCGCAGTCGCATTAAGGAGAAGGCGGGCGGCGGCCTGACAGTCTCACGCCCGCGCGTCCAGAAACCCCCGATCCCATCCAGCACGGCGGATTCGGGCGCTCATCTTATATCGATTTTATAAGGCATGACGGCAAAGAAGCCTTCGCGAGATAGCGACTGCGCGAGGTCGAGTAAGGCCGCCGCCCGGCCTGAAAACCCGCCGCCGTACAACGAAGACAACCTGAAACCCCTGTCGACGGAATAGTACTTTACATGAGGCCTCTTCCCATCCGGAATACCGACCTCCTTCGAGGCTAGCATAATCGCGTCGTGAAGCCCGCCAAGCTCGTCTACAAGACCAAGCTCTCTTGCCTGCGCGCCTGTCCAGACCCTGCCCCCGGCCGAGGACTCGGCCTTCGCCCTGTCCATCTTTCTTCCTTCGGACACGGCATCCACGAATGTGTCGTAGTAAATCCGGAGCATTTCGTCGAGCCTCTTCTCCTCGTCTTCCGAAAACCCCTTGCTCGAAGAGTACATGAGGGAGTTTTTAGATGTGGGCAAGAGCTCGGTGTTGACCCCGAGCTTTTCCTTGAGCCCGCTGACGTCGAACTTCCCGTAGACGATGCCTATGGACCCCGTGAGTGTCATCGGGTCCGCGACTATCGAGCCCGCACCCAGAGAGATGAGATACCCGCCCGACGCCGCGACGTCCGACATCGAGACCACCACGGGAATCTTTTCCGATATGCGCTTCAGCTTCTCCCTTATAACGTCCGAAGCGATGCCCGAGCCGCCCGGGGAGGATATCCTCAAAACGAGGGCCTTCACATTTTTGTCCTTCAAAATGCGTGTGAGGAGTTTTACGAGAGGACCCGGCTGGATAGTTTTCATCCCGGAGCCCCTTCCGGAGCCGCTCGTAACGGCGCCCGTGCAGGCGAGCACCGCTATAACGGGCGGGGAGCCTGTAATGACCCTGCCAAAACCTGAAAGTTTTTCTTTAAGTTTTAAATATCGATTGAATTTACGGGCGGTTATAGCATGTACTTTAAGTCCTATTACATCCCCTGCCCGGTCTTTAATATCATCCCCGTATGCTATTCCATCGACGAAATTTTCAGCGATAGCCTCACTTGCTGTATACGGAGCGCGGTCTATTTTATTCTTCACCTCTGAAAGCCCGATCCCCCGGCCTTCGGAAATCGCGCGCTCGAGCTCCGATGACAGGCTGCCGAGCAGGGACTCCATCATCTCCCTGTGGGCGGGCGACATGGAATCCCTCGTAAACGTGTCCCTGGCGCTCTTGTAGTCACCGAGGCCCTTGATTTCGGCCTCTATTCCGAGCTTCGAAAGCGTATCCTTGAAGAAGGAGACCTCGGCGGCCAGGCCGACCACGTTAAGCGTCGCCCACGGAGAGACGTATATGCTGTCCCCGGCCGATGCGATCAAGTACTCGACGTTTCCGCAGTCTTCGAGATATACGATTATCTTCTTGCCGGCGGCCTTCAGCTCCGTGAGACGCTTTCTCAGGGAATTCGCCCTGCCGACGCCGATGTTGAGGGTTTTGATCCGGACTATGACGCCGAGTATGTTTTCCGCCCGCTCGGCCCCCGTGAGTATGCGCTCGACGTCCCCCGACGAAAGCGGCCCTTCTCCGCCTATAAAGCCGAGCATCTTCCTGCCGGGCTCTTCGGGTATGTCGCCCGAGAGCTCGAGGTCGAGAAAGTTAAAGCGCCTGAGGGGGCTAAGTGGATTCATACAGATACCGGTCCGTTGCGAAAGATATGAGTATCTATATTATGCCGGACAAATTCTAAAGACCGAGGATGTAATCGATGATCGTCCTCACGCCGAACCCGGTGCCGCCCTTGGGATGGAACTCCCCTTCCCTCTCGGCGTATGCCGGCCCGGCCAGGTCTATGTGGGCCCACGGGGTGTCCGCGACGAAATGCTCGAGGAACATCGCAGCCGTTATCGCCCCGCCCCACCTGCTGCCGGCGTTCTTGATGTCGGCGACGTCGCTCTTTATATCGGCCCGGAGCTCGTCGTCGAGCGGAATCTCCCATATCTTCTCCCCGGCTTCCCCGGCCGCCTTGAGAATCCTGTCGACGAGCCTCGGGTTGTTCCCCATGAGGCCGGCGGTGTAGAGGCCGAGGCCGACTATACACGCGCCTGTGAGCGTAGCCATGTCGACGATTTCGGCGGCCTTTAATTCGACCGCGTAGGAAAGCGCGTCGGAGAGGACTATCCGCCCCTCGGCGTCCGTATTTATCACCTCTATGGTTTTTCCGTTGTAGGCCCTTATGACGTCGTCCGGCTTGTAGGCCTTCGGCCCCGTCATGTTCTCGCATGATGCTATGAGTCCGTGCACCCTGACGCGCGGCTTTAAAGCCGGAAGGGCCTTCATCACTCCGAGCACCGCCGCAGCGCCGGCCATGTCCATCTTCATCGTACGCATGCTGTCCGCCGGCTTTATACAGAGGCCGCCCGAATCGAACGTTATGCCCTTTCCGACTATGGCTACAGTTTTTGAAGGCCTCTTTGCGGGCTCGTATGTAAGGTGTATGAATCTCGGCTCCTGGTCGCTTCCCGCCGTGACAGCCTGTATCCCCCGCATCCCGCGCCTCTCTATCTCGTCGGGCCCGAATATCTCGCATTTGAGGCCGCCCTCCTCGGCAATGCTCCCGGCAGTCTCTGCGAGTCTTGTGGGCGTCATGTAGACAGGGGGCTCGTTCACGAGGTCTCTCACGAGGTTCGTCGATTCGCCGATCGTCTTTGCAAGCCCGGTTTCAGCGGCGAGGCGTTTTTCGGTGAGGCTGTCCGAAATCAGGATTATCTCCGACAGCTTGCTCTCGCCGTTGTCGTTGGTTTTGTACTTGTTGAATTCGTATGAGCCGAGGTAGAGGCCTTCGGCGAGCGCTTTCACATATCCCGGCTTCTTCGAGAACTCGGGGCCGAAGGCGATCGACCCGGAAGATTTCCGGAGCTTCTTTGCCGATGCGATACCCGCCTTCCTTAAAGCCGCGGAGCCCAGGCCGCGCTTCTCGCCGAGCCCGGCCACGAGAACGCGCTTTGCGCCTATGCGCCCGAATGTCGAACCCAGGAGTATGGTTTTCCCTGCCTCTCCGTCGAATTTTTCGGATTCGGCGAGCGCCTTAAGCTCGCCTCCGAGGGCCTTGTCGACGCCCTTTAAATCACTGGATATTCCCTCGCCCTTAAATGCCGCCAGGACGAGCGCATCCACCTTTACTTTCCTTTCGTCTTCCTTACCAATTATAAATTTCAATTGTTATATGCTCCTCTGGTCTTTGTATTATTTAATCGTAGAACGGATTACCTAATCTTATCATACGGGCGCGCAATTGTAAGCACGCCGGGGCGCACGGGCTTGCCTAAAGAGCTTTCATTTCCGGCGATCATAAGCTAAACTCGGATATGTCTATATACGATACAATTTATTTAATATAGCGGAATGAAACTTTTACTGGCCCCGGCCGTCAGTATTAGGTAAATTAATACTGAACATAAAATCTTTAAATTTAGTAAGGAGGTAATTGTAATGGGTTGCCCGTACAAAGCCATTGCAGATGATACGAGAAGGAAGATCCTCGAGTTTCTAAGCGAGGGCGAAAGCGCAGCAGGAGATATCGCAAGCAAGTTCGATATATCCAAGCCCGCGATCTCGAATCATCTCAAGATTTTAAAGGAAGCCGATATTGTCAACGAGCGCAAGGTCAGACAAAACCGGCTTTATTCCTTAAACAGCGATATGATAAATAACATGAAGTTCTTTCTCACATCGCTGACGGGGAAAGGTAATCAGAACCTGAGGGCATAACGGCCGGGCGATGACGCGTCGCACACGATGCATTCGCCAGGACAGCTCTCGATCTTAATTCAATCGACACGGGGCCGTTTTCAGTCTGCGCACTCGGAAGCGGCCTTCTATCCTTAATCCCCGAAGACGTGCGGCACGCCTGCAAGGCAGCAGCCGAACGGAACCGGCTCAATCAACCCCGGAGACGCGTTATGCCCGGTATTGTATCAGCAGGCACCAATGACGCTCCCCATGCGTACTCGCAGACGGAGCTCAAGAAAATTGCGCGCGATCTCTTTTCGAAAAAGGGCCGCGACTTCGGAAGGCTTCTCGACGTTTTCGACAACTCGCTCATAGATTCACGCCACTTCGTTAATTCGCTTGAATGGTTCGAGGCTCCCAAGAGTTTCAAGGAAAGGTCTATCTCCTATGCAGAGAACATGTTGGTGCTGTCGCTCCCGGCGATAAGGTCCTGTATCGAGAGCGCAGGCGCCGATTACGGCGACTTCGATCACATAATCTTCGTAACCAGCACGGGTATCTCGGCGCCGTCGGCCGACGCTCTTATACTGAACGAGCTCGGGCTCGACAGGCATTTGAAGCGCACCCCCATATGGGGGCTCGGATGCGCGGGCGGCGCCGCCGGCATGAGCAGGGCCTACGAGTACGCAAGGGCGTTTCCCGAAAGCGCGGTTTTGCTCGTGGCAGCCGAGATGTGCAGCCTCGCCTTTCACGACGACGATTACTCGAAGAGTAACGTCGTCTCGCTCGCCCTCTTTTCCGACGGTGCGGCCGCCGTGCTCGTCGCGGGGGAAAAGCACAGGCTTTACGGGAAGGCGAAGGCGCGGATGACGCGGACTCTTTCGACGACCTGGCCGGACACGCTCGACGTTATGGGCTGGGAGATAGTGGACGACGGGCTGCGCGCGATATTCAGTAAGGACATACCGTCCATGGTAAGGAGCCGGATCAGGGAAAACCTGGACGAGCTCCTCTGCCCGGGAGGGCTTGCCGCCGCCGACCTCCGGCACTTCGCCGTTCATCCCGGCGGGCCAAAGGTGCTGAGCGAATACGAAGCGGCCATCGGGCTCGAAGAAGGAGCCTTCGAGTATTCGAGGAAGGTGCTTCGCGAGCATGGAAACATGTCGTCTCCGACAGTGCTCTACGTTCTCAGGGAAATCCTCAAAGGCGAGGATTTCAACGGAAAGGAATACGGCATAATCTCCGCGCTCGGGCCCGGGTTCAGCTCGGAGCTCGTGCTGCTCGAATCCGCATGAAGATATTTCTTCTCTTTCTCATACTCATAGTGCTGCAGCGTTTGAGCGAGCTTGCCCTGGCAAAGAGGAACGAGAAGATCGTAAGGAGCGAGGGGGCAGTCGAGTACGACGCCGGGGGATACAGGGTTATAGTCCTCATGCACACTGCCTTCCTGGTATCGCTCGCAGCCGAATACTTCCTCCTGGGAAGATCGCTTTCGCCCTACTGGCTTCCGCTTATATGCGTCTTCGTATTTGCTCAGCTCCTGAGGTACTGGGCGATAAGGAGCCTCGGGAAGTTCTGGAATACCAGGATTCTGATCGTGCCCGGCGAGAGGCTCGTGACGAAGGGGCCGTACAGATATCTGAAGCATCCGAATTATGTTTCCGTTGTTATCGAAATCGCCGTCATCCCGCTTATCTTCTCGTGCTACATTACGGCTGCGGTATTCACTGTGCTCAACCTCCTCGCGCTCCGCAGAAGGATACGGATAGAGGAGAGCGCCCTATCAAGCCTCGAGAATCCCGAGTAAAACACCCTGCGTGCGCAGCTCGCCGAGCGCGGCGGGGTGCAGCGCTGCGGACGATTGGTCTATTGAAAATACGGCTTATATATGCGCCGTAATAGCTAACAGGTATATATATTATTGCCCAAATATTGAGGTGATTGAGGATGTAATTATAGTCCGGATATATGTTCTATGCATTTCAGGCCGTTTTCCAGGTGATTTTTCCTTTAAGTTTTCGCGAAAACCTATATTTTACATTAGGTGGCACTTATTCTTTGATTACAAAGGGTTATTAAAAGGACCTGTTTTATGTCTTTAAAGCCAAAACCGCAAAATATCGAAACGTAAAGAAACGAAAAAAGAGTTAAATACGATACTCAAGTAATTTTATTTCGTAATTTCGGCATATTATGACCCCTATTTAATGCATTTTATGATATGATGCCAACCTCTAAAGCCTTTTATTAACTACTTTAAAGTCCGGATTCAGGGTCCTTCTCGTCAGAGCGTTTCCCCGTCCGGTCGAGCCGGACAGAAAAGCTGGAAAAGATATAGTATATATAAAATATATAAGCTGGATGATACATATATACACGGCTTCAAGCTTCCGGGAATATCCGGATTGAATTTACCTCGGGCACGACAGAGGATAAGAGCATCCGAACCTATATGTCCGGTGCAGGCGGACTCCATGAGTATCGCACTGACTGAAAAGTTGCGAACGTCGAAAGCTCGTCCTGCACAGTCCTCCCCCTACGCCATCCGTTTTAACACAAGCGAAGGAACGAGCATCGACGGAATGCTGAATCTCCCTTTTCTCCCCCCGATCCAAGGTGGACGGACAAAATCAAGACCGGGTTCAATTCGTATGAGAATGATTTACACGGGGCGCTGCGTGAAGGGAGAGTGCGAAGTGACGTGACTCTTACAGAAATATTTACTGACAGCGGATGCCGTGATCATACGCCGAACCATGGGACAGCAGTTTCTCGAAAATTACTGTGCCATATCCCCGCTTTTAAGCTCCTCCGGTACCGCACTTGAATACAAAGGCAGAACTAATATAAACTTTATTCAATAACCGCTTTCGGGGAGGGCTTATGCTGAGGTGGATATTTCAGACAAATGACGATGCGGCTGCGCTTATTGCGAGGCTCGCGCTCGGTTTAGTGATACTTCCTCACGGGCTTCAAAAGCTGCTCGGCATGTTTGGCGGTGCGGGTTTTACCGGAACGGTCGATTACTTCGTCAGCAGCGGAATACCGGCCTTTCTGGCGGTTCTGATAATCATAGGCGAATCCTTCGGCGCGCTCGGTCTTATAATCGGCTTTCTCAGCCGTGTGGCAGCCGCGGGCATCAGCATCATAATGCTCGGCGCCATCGTGACAGTGCACGTAAAGTTCGGCTTTTTCATGAACTGGACTGGTACGCAGGCCGGTGAAGGGTTCGAGTTCCACATTCTTGCAATAGGGCTGGCGCTCGTCGTCCTCATCAAGGGCGGAGGGCTATGGTCCGTAGACAGAGCCATAACGAAGTCGGCCTAGGATGTAGCTGCATAATTTTTCCGCGCAAACAAATTATTCGGAGCGGCATGTAAAAGTGCCTTTAAATCTTGATCTTTGAGTCCACGCCTGAATAGCCGCATATGCACATAGCACCCCGGGCTCACTTGATAATTTGCTTTCCTTCGGGCGATAATTTAGAATAATTTCTAATTTACCTAATCCAGAATTACGAGGGGGATGTATAAATGGGATGCAGCTTTAAAGCATTGAGCGACGAGCGCAGGCGTATGATCCTTGCCATACTGGGCGAGCACGATGCTTGCGCCGGCGATATAGCGCGGAAGTTTTCTATATCACAGCCTACAGTTTCGAATCATTTGAAGATACTTAAAGAAGCAGGACTCATCACAGAGCAGAAGATCAGACAGAACAGGATTTATTCCCTCCACAAGCCCGGCATACTAAATGTGATAGAGACTCTCAAAAGCATAGTCAAAGAATCTTAGAAACCTGTAAAGACTGCCCGAGAGCGTGAAATCTCCGAAGTGAATGATAGCGAAATCGCGTAGGCGATTTTAGCAGCAGTGGAATTTCGCCCCGCTCGCTTGCACAGCGCCATGGGCGCCAGAATGCTTTCGATACTCCGCAGAGGAGCGCAGGTACGTTTCTAAAGTCACGGCGCTTGGGTTATACTGATACAGCTCACAACTGCCGGGACGGATCATGATAGACAAGAACAGAATGACAGAGCACGCGATGGACCTCATCAGGATAGACAGCCTTTCCAGGATGGAAAAAGAGGTCGCGCTCAAGCTCGAAAGCGAGATGAAAGACCTGGGGGCAGAATGTTTTTACGACGAGGCATGGGAAAAGGTCGGCGGGAACGTCGGCAATCTCATAGTCAGAATGGAAGGTAACAGTCGGAGCGCCCCTCCCCTCCTGCTCTCGGCGCACATGGACACCGTCGGGCCGGGCGAAGGCATAAAGCCGCGTGTCGAGAACGGGATAATGAAGAGCGACGGGACCACTATCCTCGGAAGCGACGACAAGAGCGGCCTCGCCGTCATTGTCGAGGTCCTGAGAACTCTCAAGGAAAGGAACCTTCCGCACGGCGATATAGAAGTCGCGTTTACGATATGCGAAGAGGTCGGGCTCCTCGGCGCCAAGCACATAGACATTAAAAAATTCAGGGCGAAGCACGGAATAGTTCTCGACAGCAGCACTCCGTCAAGGCTCGTGCTCAGGTGCCCTTCCGCCGCGAAAATGGAATTCCTCGTTCACGGCCTCGAAGCCCACGCGGGCCTCTGCCCCGAGAACGGCATAAGCGCGATAGAAATCGCGAGCCGCGCCATCGCGCAGATGAAGCTCGGCAGGATAGACGAGATCACGACGGCGAACATCGGAATAATCGAAGGCGGCCGGGCTACGAACATAGTTCCTAACCTCGTCCGCGTCGTCGGAGAGGCCAGAAGTCACAGCGAGGAGCAGCTCGAATCCCAGGTAAACCACATGAGAGGCTGCTTTCACGATACTGTTTCGAAGTACGAGGTCACGCTTCACGACGATCTATCCGTCGACGGGATTACCTATACGGCGCGGCTCGACGAAAAAATCGAAAGGAGCTACGACAGGATGGACGTCCCGCTGACGTCGACCCCGGCCCGGCTCGTGACGGACGCCGTGAAGAACCTTGGGTATTCGATTTCCCCGCACACGAGCGGGGGCGGGTGCGACGCGAATTATTTCAACAAAATGGGCGTCGAGTGCGTAAACCTCGGAACGGGCATGTACGAGCTTCACACGGTTAACGAATATCTCGTGCTCGAAGAGTTCTACAGGGCCGCCGAAATAGTTCTCGAAGCCGTAAGGCTCAACACCTTAAACGGCGGGTAACTTTTCCGCCCTGCATATTCCTCCGGGCGGTGCCCGGAAATCTCAAAGAAAAAATGAACAAAAAAGCGCTTATAATCGTGGATCACGGGAGCACGGTCGAAGAAGCTAACGACATGCTCGCCGAGGTGGCGCGGCTGGTGGAGTCCGCGGAGAGCGGGTTCGACATCGTGAAATACTGCCACATGGAGCTGGCCGAGCCCACCATTGAGCAGGCCTTCGACGCGTGCGTCAGTGAGGGGGCAGGAAGCGTCGTCGTTCATCCCTACTTCCTCTCGCCCGGAAGGCATTCCACGAGGGACATACCGGCCATGGTCGAAGAGGCGGCGCGGAAGCATCCGGGCGTCGTTTACAGGGTCACCGAGCCCCTCGGAATTCACGGTAAAATAATAGAGGTTATCCTCGAGAGGGCCGGCGGGGATTGAGCCTCTGCCCGGCTTTGGAGATGGCGCTTAAGGTGATTTTGTGAAAAAGTACGGCGTGCTTTTCTTCGACCTTTTCGATACTGTCATAAACTTCAACTTTACCAACCTCCCTTTGGTCGAGCTCGGCCACGTCAGGGCGAGAAGCACGAGCAGGGAGGTATACGAAGTATTCCGAAGGTTCTATCCCGACGTGCCCTTCGCCGACTTCTATACTCATTTTATAGAAAGCTACAGAGAGTTTCAGGATTTGAAGCTTGTCGAACACAGGGAATATCCCAACCGCGAGAGGTTCCTGATGATGCTCTCGCGAATGGACTTGCTACGGGACGGCGAAGCTACGGCGCTTGCGGACGAGATGGTCAAGGCCCACATGGACGAGCTGGCGTCGGCCGTCGCATTTCCTCCGGAGAACGAGTCGGCGCTTTCGGCCCTCAGGGATGCGAGGTACAGAATGGCGATAGTCTCCAACTTCGACTATTCGCCGACCGCTTATTCACTCATCGAGAAATTCGGGCTCATGAGGTTTTTCGAGAAGGTGATAATTTCCGAAGAGGTCGGCTGGAGAAAACCGAGCCTGGTTATATTCGAGGACGCCATGAGAACGATGGAAGCGGAGCCCGGGGAGTCTCTCTTCACCGGTGATAATTTCAGTGCGGACGTCGTCGGATCGAAGAACGCCGGCATGGATTCAGTGTGGCTGAACCGCCGGAACGAAAGCCAAAAAGGGCTCGACCCCGAGCCCGATTATATTATTCCCACACTGCCGGGAATGCTCGACATACTTCGGATAGACTGACCTGCCCGGATCACCACGACGCAGCAGCAGACGCGATCTATTGCACCGCTCGCACGAAGATGATTACAGTATCATCACCCGCTACTCCGGTCGCCGACGGGCGCTGCCCGGACACGTAGTGTCGTTTCTCGACGAAGCACCTTCGGAGGCTCATGCACCTGAAGTGCGTTAGGTGAAACGGCAACGACACTGCTACTTCGATTTCCAGCGCGCGTGGCGCACGTCGTGTGTTTCTCGACTTAGCACCTTCAGAGGTTTATGCACCGGAAGCGCGACAGGCGACGTCAGCAATGATGCTGCTACTCCGATAGCCAGCGGGCGCTGCGCGTTTTTCGACGAAGCACCTTCGGAGGCTCATAACACCTGAAGTGCGTTAGGTGAAACGGCAACGACACTGCCACTTCGATTTCCAGCGCACGTAGTGCGTTTTTCAACGAAGCACCTTCGGAGGCTCATGCACCGCTCGCACGAAGATGATTACAGTATCATCCCCGCTACGCCGGTCGCCAACGGGCGCTGCCCGTTATTCGACCTTGAGGTCGAAGTCGTACTTGTTTGCGGACCTCCTGTCGGGCGAGCCGTCGGGCTCGACGAGTATATAAACTATTTCCTGGTCTGCGGGCGCGGTCCAGTTGAGCCTGACTATTGCCCCGGCGTTGGCCGAGCCCTTCACTTCCTGCCTCACCCTGTCCTGGTCGTATACCGTGACTACAAACCCCGTGTCAGTTTCGGGAGTGATCTTTATGCTGAGCTTCTGCTCGGTCGTCATGGGAAGGGTGTAGTAGTCCTTCTCGTCGCTGCCCCAGGGGCCCGAGAGGTAGCCCGTCTGCTTGCCCGGCTGGATTGGCATAGTGTCGTCGAAATTGCCGCCGGCGTCCTTCCCGCTCCCGATGTCGAAGTTGTCGGCGACGCTAACGGTGTAGGCCGTCCCCTCGGCGTTGGGATCGTAGGTGTTCCCCGCGCTGAAATAGTACGTGTACTCGTCTTTCCCGGCGGCGGCCATCCAGCTTATGGTTTTCAAAACACCCGGCCCGCCGATTATGACGTCCGAGACGACCTGGTTGCCGCTCTCGTCGTATATGGCGGCGCCGGCGTATGGGTTACCCGTGTCGGGCGTCCTGAACGAGACGCTCAGCGTCTGGCCCGGCTTGACGTTAACGGCGTAGTATTCGCGGGCGTTCTTCGCTATGGCATGGCCGGTCGCGTACTCGCCCGGCTCGAGCGGGACGGCAGTCCCTGGCCTGTCTCCGCCGTCGGGGAGTATATTCATCTTCGGCTTTTCCGGCTTCTTTACCGCTACCTCCTGCTCGACTTCCGCGAGGGCCTCTTCCAGCTGGGCGGCGTTGTCGGCGGCGAAGTACTTGCCCCCGCCCGCTTCGGCTATGCAGCTCAGCTGCTCCTTTTCCTTGGCGCCGACGTCGAACCCGACGACGTGCACCTTCACATTAATGCCCTTTTCTTTCAGGCTCTTGACGAGAGCGCACGGGTCGCCCTCGCAGGTTTCCTCGCCGTCGCTCACGAGTATGACCGTCGTTTCGTCTTCCATGGCGCCGAGCTTTTCTCCGGCTATTTCGAACGATTTGGTGATAGGGGTTTTGCCCATCGGCTTTATCGAATTTATTTTCTGTATGAGCGCTTCTTTGTCCGTTGGGCCGACTTCGGCCAGTGTCTCGATGTCGTCGCAGTCGCCCTTGCTCCTGTGCCCGTAGACCTGAAGCCCGACGTTCACATTATCCGGGAGCCCCTTGATAGCATTTATCATGACTTCCTTGGCGACGTCCATCTTGGGCTTGCCGTCGATCTGGGCCGCCATGCTGCCGGAGCCGTCGAGTATGAAAAGAACGCCGCCCCCGGCCTCGGGAGCGTCCTCAGACTGCGCACGGGTTTCAACCCCCGAGAGCGGACTCAGCAGCAAAACCACTCCGACAATCAACCATACTGTAAGCCTTACAGACTCCTCTTTATAGCTCTTCATTTTGACCCATACCTCCATTGCAGTAACTGCATTTCATATCACGAGGTATAAGTATTTTTCACCCCGATGTCAAGCAATACTTTCTGCCATTTATCAAATGATATAAGACCCTTGCCGCGGTTGTTCCGGGGAGGGATAACTTCCTCCGCGCATAGGGTTTTCCATAAAGGCTTAAGCCGCGGATTTTTTTTGCGATTCTTGGATTTGACCTGAGCGAATTTTATAATTCATTTCACATTCAGCGCTCCGCCCCGAAGAGGTAATAAAAAGGGGTTCCGGGGCAAGGAGCTTACAGAGCATGGCAACGGTCGCACTCCTCGTGCTTTCCAATATTTTTATGACCTTCGCATGGTACGGACACCTCAAATATACCCACTTCCCCTTGTGGACGGTCATCATCGCGAGCTGGCTTATAGCGCTTCCCGAATACTGCTTTCAGGTCCCGGCGAACAGGCTGGGCTACGGGCAATTTTCAGGCGTCGAGCTGAAGACCATACAGGAGATAATCTCGCTCACCGTGTTCTCGGTGTTCAGCGTCTTCTACCTTAACGAGCAGTTCAGGTGGAATTATCTCGTCGGATTCGGATTTCTCGTCGTCGGGGCATTTTTCATATTCAAAAAATGAGGCTATTCTGACATTATGAGTAAATACACGAAACCCGCCCGGAAAATACCGGTGCACAGGGGCAGCCTCGGCATAGGCACACTGGCCGAGCTCGTAGGCTCGAGCGCCGATAAGTATCCGGACCGCACAGCCTACAGAGCACCCGGGTCCGGCGGCGTTATCGACATCTCGTACGGCAGGGTGTTCGAGGTCGTCACAAAATTCGCAAGGCACTTAAAAGAGCTCGGCATAGAAAAGGGTGACCACGTCGCCGTGCTCGGCGAGAACAGGCCCGAGTGGGGAATGTCCCTTTTCGCCCTTGCATGGATAGGGGCCGTCGCGGTGCCTCTCGACGCGCGCGCCTCGGCCGAAAGCCATAAATTCATCCTTTCGTTCTCTTCGTCGAAGGCGGTAATCGCGTCGCACGAATTCCTCAGCGGAATAAAAATTTTCGCGCACGAGCTCCCTCATTTAAAGCACGTCGTAAATATGGACGGCATATTCGACGCCGGCTCCGGGTATGCACAGGGCGCGCCGATGGAGAACGTAAGACCGGACGATCTCCTGGAGATACTGTTCACGTCGGGCACGATGGGCGACCCCAAGGGCGTCATGCTCACACACGGGAATATAATGTCGAACGTGGACGACATATACAGGACGATAGAGTACTACCCCACCGACAGGGCCTTTTCGATTCTCCCGATACATCATTCGTACGAGTGCACGGGCGGTCTGATCACGACGTTCGGAAGCGGCATGAGCGTATTCTACGCGCGCGGCATGAAACCGAGGGAGCTGCTCGAGGATATGAAATCGGCGAAACCGACTATATGGCTGAGCGCGCCTCTCATCATGGAAAAGCTTTACCTCCGGATCAGAAAAGAGATAGCCTCGCAGACGGGGCTCAGGAAGATAGTGACAGGTCTTCTTCCCGAGAGCATTCTGAAAAAGAAAATAAGACAAAGCCTCGGACTCGAAGAAGTGAGGCTGATAGTGTCGGGAGGCGCTGCCCTCCCCTCCTGGGTTTCGGAAGGCCTGGCCGGGTACGGCCTCGACGTGATACAGGGGTACGGCCTCTCGGAAGCCTCGCCCCTCATAACCGTTAATCCCCCGGCGCGTCCCAAGCCCGAGAGCATAGGGATGGTGATACCGAGCGACGAGGTGGAGATACGGGACGTAAACGACGAGGGAATGGGCGAGATCGCCGCCAGGGGCCCCAACATCATGCAGGGATATTATAAGAACGCCAGCGCGACCGACGAGACGCTTACGCCGGACGGCTGGCTCCTGACGGGCGACGTGGGCTACTTCGACGACGAAGGCTACCTCTACATCACAGGGAGAAAAAAATCCGTCATAGTCACGAGGGGCGGGAAAAACGTCCACCCAGAGGAAGTCGAAGAAAAGCTCACGAAGTCGCCGCTCATAGAGGAGGCGCTCGTATTCAGCCCCGACGATTCCGAGATCCAGGCCGTCATATACCCTGCGCTCGAAGAGGCCGAGCTCAGACTCAAATCGAAGGGTTTGCCAGGCTCGCCCGAGAATACGTGGGAGCTGGTAAGGGAGGAAGTGCGGGCTGCTAACGCGGGGCTCGAGCCTTACAAGAGGGTGAGGCACTTCGCCCTGAGGACCGAGGAATTCCCGAAGACCACCACCCGTAAGATCAAGCGGTATCTTTTCAAGGACCTAAGGCTCACGCAGAGCACGAAAATTTTATGATCGAGACACGGCCATATTTTGATATACCGGATAGCCGAAATATAACTTTGACATTATAATAATGCGTGGCCGGGGGAGCGTAAATTTTATTCACACCGGTGTAAATATCAGTTATCATTAATTTTACGGGGTTATAAAGATTAATTTTGGTTAAGCCGTCTGGTTTAAAGGATGAAAAGATGGGGCGATTTCGGATCGTAGCCGGAAAAGGAATTTCCGTATTTATACTTGCGCTTTCGGTGAAGCTGGCGTTGCTGGCGTGCGTCCCTGCCGGACAGAAAACGGCGACGGTTGACCAAATACCGCCGGCCGCCGCACCGGACCCTTCGGAGAAGGAGCGGCTTAGCGGCGCAATAAACCAGAAGATAACCACATCCGCCGCTGCCCGGAGCGTAACCGCAAACGGCAGGAATATGAAATTAAGCCCTGCCCTGCCCGCATTCTACCAGAAACGCTCATACGAAGCAGTCTGGATAGACGGGAACGGCAATCCCCGCCAGGCCGACGAGCTGGTCGAGGCCGTGAAAGCGAGCTACTACGAGGGGCTTAACCCCGAGGACTACGGCCTCACACAGATGGAGGCAGTTCTCGCAAGGGTGAAATCCGCAGGCGACAAGGCCGACACGGCTGACCTCGCCGAGCTCGACGTGCTCTTTTCTAATTCGTTCCTGACATACGCGAACGACATTTACTACGGGCAGATTACGCCCGAGCAGATAGACATGGAGCTCATATTCGGCGAAAGGCGGATCGACCTCGGGAGCCTCATGGTAAAGGCCGTTTCCGACGGCAGCGTCAAGGAAACTCTGAACGGCCTGTTTCCGCAATATCCCGTATACGGTAAGCTGAGAACCGCGCTCGAAAGGTACAGGCAGCTCGAAGCCGCGGGCGGATGGCAGCCCATTCCGCCGGGGACTAAGCTCCAGAAGGGGGCGCGCGGGCCGAGGGTTACCGCCCTCAAGCAGAGGCTCGCCGTAACGGGCGAGCTCGACGGTGCGGACCTCTCGAACGACGTGTTCGACCAGGCGCTCGATCAGGCGGTGAGAAAGTACCAGGAGCGGAACGGGCTTTACGTGGACGGCGTCGTCGGGGATTCGACGTACGAGTCGCTGAACGTGCCGGCAAGCGTGAGGGTGAACCAGATAGAGCTCACGATGGAGCGGTGGCGACTTCTGCCGCAGAACCTCGGAACAAAGTATGTTCTCGTCAACATCGCGAATTTTCACCTCTACGGCGTCGAGAACAATCACGACACGCTCGACATGCGAATAGTCGTCGGAAAGCCGGAGTGGAATACCCCCATATTCAGCGAGCAGATGACTCACATCGAGCTCAACCCCTACTGGAACATTCCGACGAGCATATTCAAGGACGACATCGCGCCAAGCATAAAGGCCGACCCCGATTACATGAAGAGAAAAAACATTCAGGCCGTAGGGCTCAAGTATAACGAGCCCGAAGGGGCCGACGAAGAAGCGATCGCGCTGGCCAGGGAAGAGTACGTAGCGAAGGTCCTCTCGGGGAATTACAGGCTCAGGCAGAACCCGGGGCCGGCGAACCCTCTCGGCAGGATAAAGTTCCTCTTCCCGAACAGGCACTCCGTATATCTCCACGACACACCGAACAGGGGTTACTTCAAACGCGCACAGAGGAATTTCAGTCACGGATGCATCAGGGTCGAAAGGCCTTACGAGCTTGCCGAGTTCGTTCTGGCGCCGGACGCAGAGTGGAACCACGACGCCATAGAGAAAGCGATCAATAGCGGCAGGACGAGGACCCTTCACCTGAATACCCCCCTCCCCGTCTACATTCTCTATTTCACGGCATGGGCCGACGACGACGGAACGGTGAACTTCCACAAGGACATATACGGGCTCGATCAGGTGCTTCAGAACGCGCTTCTTCAATCGAAGGGAAGAAGCGTCGATATGGCGAGCAGCAGCGTAAATTAACCAGCCGCCCTTAACAGATCGGTAATTATTCCTTTATTATTTCAGTCTGGTTATTGAGTATCACCATGTGTACTTCTGCCGTCCTGCCGTCCTCGAACTTAACCTTGTAGGCCTTGCCGACCATCTTGGTAACGCTTCCCTGTATCTCGCCCACGAGGCCCGAGGCGTATTCCTGCTCTCCAAGCTTTATCGGTAGTACGACTTTGAATTTCGTGCCGGGAATATACATTTGTATCTCCTTACCTGAAGCCTTTATTCAGCGCGGACGACGTATCTGAGAAATCATAAAAAAATACCCGGCCCGGCTCTCGGTAAGAGGCCTGGCACCGGGCATGATAAAATTTTATATCCTCAGTTTTTGGGCGAGGCAGTGAGATTTGCCTGAATGCGCTCGCACTCGGCGTAAATCTCCTTCGCTATGCCGAGCATCCTGTTCGCAAGCTCTTCCGTCGGCTCCTGTGCGGCGAGGTCCCTGAGGACGCTCGAGACATCCATCCATTTCTCGTCGGCCTCGCCCGTCCTGACGAGGAGGTTTTCGAACTCCCACATCGTCTGCTCGACGTTGAACGGATCGACGAGCTTGGTGTAAAGCGGGACATGCGCACTGTCGGAGCATGCGTGGTACGATTCCCTTATCGAGGCCGCGTATTCGCCGTGAGTCAGCAGGGCTTCGGCCTGCTGAATGCGCTTCTGCGCCGTAGCGAATTCGGGGATTTTCTCTTCGACGGTAGCGCCGGCGCACTCTCCCTTCATACCCTTCAAGAGCTCGAACTTCTTGTTTTCGTGTCCCCAGTCTTCGTAGAAAGACGGGTCTTCTTCGAAGGATGGTATGTCGGTAAACTGCGTTATCTCGTCCTTTATCCTGTCGCGGCCGAGCCTTTCCATGACGATGTCGAAATGCTCGTCGCCCTCTCTCTCGTTCTTGTAAAGCTCGATCAGGTGCTTTACCACCTTCGGCGCGTTACGCGTCGGGACTTTTATTATAGAAGTCGCAAGGCGGGTATCGTCGCCGTAAAGGCCGCCGCCTATGAACACCTGCTCCGCCGGGACGTTCCTTCCGTCCTTCGTGAGCGAGGCCCCCTGAAACCCAATGCTCGCGACTACGTGCTGGGCGCAGGAGTTAGGGCAGCCCGATATTTTTATCCTTAGGTCTTTCGTAAGCTCTTTATATTGAGCGAGACCGTTAGTCATCCTGTTCGTGAGCTCTCCGGCGAGCCCCTTGGCCGAGGTTATGCCGAGGCGGCACGTATCCGCGCCCGGGCATGCGACGACGTCCTTGAAGGTGTCCGCGCCGGTTTCGGCGAGGTCGGCATCCCTGAGCGCAGCGTAGAGGGCCGGGAGGGCGCTCTTCGGCACCCACCTTAAAATGAGATTCTGGAGAATCGTTACTCTTACTTCGCCAGCCGAGAATACGTCGGCTATTTCCGCTACGGCCCTGGCCTTGTCGCTCAGTATGTCGCCGAGATGAATCCTTATATTCACCATCGCATAATCGGGAAGCGCGTGCGGTAGGACGTTCAATTCCTTCCATTCGATGTATCCCGGATCGTTTTCTATGCCTTCCGGAGCCGCCGGAATGAGGTCGGGATTATACGCAGGCGGCGTTTCATTTTCAGGGATTGTCTTAAGGAAGTCATTCCACGAAGGGTCGACCTTGAGCGAGGCCCATTCCTCTTCGACCCTCTTTCTGAACTCTTCCCAGCCGAGGGACCTTACGAGGAATTTCATGCGGGCCTTCATCCTGACCTTGCGCTCGCCGTACCTGTCGAATACGCGTATGACCGCGGCCGAGAACGAAAGCATGTCCTCAACGGGCAGGAAGTCTGTCCAGAGGACACCGAGCGAAGGAGAGCCGCCGAGCCCGCCGCCTACGTATACCTGAAAGCCGCGCTGCTGTTTTCCGTCCACTTCCCTTACGCGGGCCCTGAAGCCGAGGTCGTGTATCCTGACGCCGGCGTGGTCGACGTCCTGGCAGCCTTCGAAGCAGACCTTAAACTTTCTGCCCATGTTCTGGCATATAGGGTTTCTCAGCATGAAGTTTTTAAAAGCCTCGGCGTAGGGCGTTACGTCGAACGAGGAGGTTGGGGAAACGCCGGCCTGGTGACATGCGGTCACGTTCCTCACAGTATTGCCGCAGGCCTCGCGCGTCGTGATGCCGGCATCCGCGAGCTCGCGCATCATATTGGGCACGTTCCTGATGGTTATGAAGTAGAGCTGCACGTCCTGGCGGGTCGTGAGGTGAATGAAGCCGCCGGCGTATTTATCGGCGACGTCCGCGAGACGCCTTACCTGGTCTGAGCTGAGCCCGCCGAAAGGTATCTTGATGCGCTGCATCTGGACGCCTTCCTGGCGCTGGGCGTATGTGCCGAGCTGGAGACGGTATTTCTGAAATTTTATCTCTCCGACAAGGCCCGCCAGATAGTCTTCTACCTTCCCCTCGTACTCGTCGAGCTCCTCCCTTACAACCTTGGGGAGCCCTTCTTTTATCTCCCGCATGGACTTCTTCTTTACCTTAACTTCCATAATGTATCCCGTTACCTCCGTTACGATATTAGCCCTGGTATGAGATTACTGCCTGAGTTGGCGGCCCTACACGAATTATTCTATATAATTGCGCGCATTTGGGCAAATTGCCGCGATGCCGACATCCGCCCGAAATACCGCTTTTATAGATCGATGATTTTATCGTTATCGCACTCGATTTTAAGGGCCACAACCATCCCGGACATCATACCCGGACGATACATAAAAAACGGGCAAATATCGTGCCATGACAAACGTTTTTCCGACAGCGACTATGTAACCTATCGTTATAACTCATATATATTTTTCAGACCGGTTTCGCGGCTTAAACGATAATATGCCGTTACGGATACAGGATATACAATACCCTGTTCACGTAGTATCAAAAATAACCGGCCGGGGACGCGTGTTTGGCAGTAAGTATAAACATCTAGAGACGTTCGCCGCAGTACTTGCAGTAAGACGCATCTTCGTCGTGCCCTTCCTTTCCGCAGCCGGTGCACGCCTGTGCAGGCGCCGCTTCCCTGCGGCTGCCGAAGGCCCTCGTGAACTCGACGCCGACAATACCCGTGGGAACGGCTATAATGCTGTAGCCCACCACCATTATAACGATGGAAATGGCCTGACCCAGAGGTGTTTTCGGCGACAAGTCGCCGTAGCCCACCGTTGTGATGGTGACTATCGCCCAGTAGACGCTGAGCGGTATGCTGCTGAATCCATGCTCGGCTCCTTCGACGAGATACATGGCCGAGCCGAGCACGACGACTATGGTAAGTATCGCGAAGAGGAATACGGTTATCTTCTGCATGCTGGCCCTGAGCGCGGCGACTATGAGCTCGGCCTCGCCGACGTACCTCGTGAGCTTGAGTATTCTGAAGATCCTGAGGACGCGGAGTATCCTTATGACGAGGAGGAAACGCGTTCCGGGAAAGAGGAGGTCGAGGTAGGTAGGTATGACCGTGAGCAGATCGACGACGCCGAAAAAGCTCGTCGCGTATCTGAGCGGCCATTTAGCGGTCAGGAGGCGGAGAATGTATTCGATCGTGAAGATTATCGTGAATACCCATTCGAGTACGTAAAGCAAGCGGCCGTGTTTTTCGGATATGGACGTCACGCTGTCGAGCATGACGGCTATGACGCTCGCGATTATGCAGACGATGAGGACTTTGTCGAAGAGTCTTCCCGCGGGCGTCCTCGACTCGAATATGATTTCACGGAGCTTCTCTCTCAAGCTCGGTTGACTTGGGGCGTTCATTCCGTCTCCAGGATTTGCTAAGTGAGAATTATAGCGCTATTTGAAGTGGAGAGGAAAGTGGACGCACGAAGGGAGATTATAGCGCCGTCAGCGCTACGTCGATTGCCGGCGGACGTGGTCCACATGTGTTTTTCGACGTTAAGATTTAAGCAACGGACGCACAAAAAGCGATTAAAGCAACAGTGGTGCATCCGTCGGCTGTCAGCGGACACGGTCCGCTAAATATCGTATTTCTGCCTGAATCTCTTTATGTCTTCGCCGACTTCGGGGGCCAGCCGGGTGTTTTCGGCGCGGGCGAATATGGTTCGCAGAACGCGCTTCTCGTCCTCGTCTATTACACGGTCTTCGAGCGCGATTCTTTCGAGCATTTTAAGCTCTTCTTCGTTAATAGTGCCGTCGTTTGCGAAGACGACGAGAAAGGAATAACCCACAAGCTGTTTTGCACCCGATTCCGAGCTCATTACCATACCTCCTCCGGATAATTATAAATCCGCGGCAGTATTATAAGCAGGAATTATTAAGGATATATTAAGAAAAAACGAGAGGTACTTACTTAAAAAATGCGCTTTCGATCGTCTCGCGCCGCCTTATCACGTGCGCCTCTCCGTTTTCGATTAGAACGATGGGAGGGCGCGGGAATATGAACGTGCCCGACTGCGGGATGTTGTAAGCACCGACGTTTTTGATCACGAGCCTGTCGCCGGGCGAGAGCGCCGGGAGGCTTGCTCGGGTTATGATGTCCGTCTGGAGACAGAGCGGGCCGTAGACTATCGTCTCCTTGAGATCGCCCTTGGGTTCTCCGGCGTACTCGACTGTCTGGTATCTCCAGAAGGACGTCGGAAGAAGATTCACGCCGGCGTCGATTACGACAGAGCGCCTTCCGCCCGGTATTTCCTTCGACGCGACGACGGTCGCGACTAGATCGACTGCATCGCTTACGACAGCGCGGCCGGGCTCGAGTATGAGAAGCGGCAGGTCGTTTTCCTCGAATCCACTGAGAAGCGGCCCGGTAACCGCTTCGACGTAAGGATTGAGGGCGTCCACCGAGGGGAATCCACCACCCATGTCTACGTATTCTATTTTTATTCCGTGGCGCGCCCGCAGGTCCTCTGCCAGACGTGTGAGATTCTCCGCGGCCTTTCTGTACGCCTGGGGGTTCTTCGGCCAGATGAGCTCTATGTCCCTTGCGGGAGAGCCCCCCCCTCCCCCGGGCCTTATGATATAGCTCGTCAGGTGTATGTGAAGCCCGGCGATTCTTATATCGGCGGCGGCGCATTCAGCCGCGGCGAGCTCCGCCTCGCCCGATTCGAGATTGAAGCCGAACCTGTCGGGAAGCTGGTTTATGCCGACATCCGTGCTTATCCTGATTCCGATTGTAATTTCTTTTTTGCTCTCCGCCGCTATGCGCTTGAGGATATCGAGCTCGTCGCGATTATCGACGTTAACGAGCGCCCCTTCGGCGAGCGCCGTTTCCAGCTCTTCCCTCGTTTTATACGGCCCGTTGAATACGATCGAGGCCCCGGGGACGCCAAGCTTTCGCGCGAGGCCGTACTCGAAGCCGGACGCAACCTCTGCCCACGTGCCGTCCCTGTGTATCACTTCCAGTATTCCGGGTATGGAATTTACTTTATAAGAATAGGAAACGGCGACCTTCGGATAGCGGTGCGAGAATTCGCGTCTCAGGATTTCGAGGTTACTCGTTATGGTTTCGGCGGAGGCGACGAAGAGCGGTGAGCCGTATTTTTCGGCGAGTGCGTTCGCATCGTATCCCGGGGATTTTTTCATGTCGCTTAACAGGATACCGGAGTCATAGCGCGGCCGCATACCTGGAGAGGTACTTGAGCCCCGTGTCGGGAAGGACGACCACAACGCGCTCACGACCCTTCATCCGGGCTGCGTAGACAAGCGCCGCCGCTACGACCGCACCGCCCGATTCGCCGGCGAGAATCCCCTCGCGTCTTACGAGCTCAAGCACCGTCTTTCGCGCATCCTCATCGCTCACCTGTATGACATCGTCGATACAGTTAAAATCGACTACGCTCGGTATGAAATTCTTTCCGATGCCTTCGATGTCGAAGGCTGAAGCCTGCCCCAGAACGCCTTCGCGGTTATAGCCCTGGAAGACGGACCCGACAGGCTCGACGCCGATTATTTTAACGCCCGGCTTCATTTCCTTGAGATACCTGCCGATACCGGTTATCGTGCCGCCCGTTCCCATCCCGCAGAGGACGGCATCGACGTCGCCGCCGGTATCGCGCCATATCTCTGGCCCCGTCGTTTTGTAGTGAGACTCCGGGTTGAGCTTGTTGAAGTACTGGTTCACGTAGAACGCGCGGCGTTCCCGCGCGATTTTATGGGCGACCTTGTAGCAGCTTCTCTCGTCGGACGGCGGGAGTCCCTTTGGCGTGAGGACGACCTCGGTGCCGTAGAGCCTGAGCGCCTGCACTTTTTCGGTGCTTATGGATTCGGGGAGCGTGAACACGCATTTGTAGCCCTTGACCGCGCCTACGAGGGCGAGCGCAACGCCCATGTTCCCGGACGTGGCCTCGACGATAGTATCCCCTGGCTTTAACGCGCCGCTTCGCTCGGCGTCTTCCACAATATACTTCGCGACCCTGTCCTTCACGCTCCCGCTCGGATTGTAGAATTCGAGCTTGGCGTAAATTTCGCTCTCCAGACCCTTCGTGACGCTGTTCAGCCTTACGAGCGGTGTGTTGCCCACAAGATCGAGGATCCCTGCTTTGAGGCTCATAACCCGCCCTTTATACGTTCGAGTATGGCTTTCGCGCGGGCCGTTTTCCTCCGCGAGAAGAAATCGATCAGGGCATCCTTGTAGATGCCGCCTTTCGCTTCAGCGATCGCCTCGGGGAGCGCTTCCCTGAGCCTGCCGAACGCCCGGAGGTCGGGCCTCGAGATGTTGAGCCTGACGAACCTTTCCGCGCCGACGTCGCCGAGCCCGTCGCCGGGATAAACCGCGACGCGGCGCTTGAAGAGGGATACCGTAAGCTCCTGGGCCGTCACTCCGGTCCCCGAGACGTCTATCACCATCGAGAAGCCATACCGGGGCTCGACGGGGATGGATACGCCGTCAGTGCCCGCGACTATTTCCTTCACGAGGCCGAAATTGCGCCTGATTATCTCCTGCGACCGTTTCACGTACGCGCGGTCCTCCAGCGCGGCGAGAGCGCCGTACTGCGCGACGAGGTTGGTGTTGAGCCGCGTGAGGGAAGTCTTGGTTATTAGACACGCGCGCACGAGCTCGGTGTTACCGGCGAGAAACCCTATTCTGACGCCCGCCATCCCGTAGCCGTGTGAAAGGCTGAATGTGCAGAGGACATTGTCCGTATTCGTATCCTTATAAAGCGCGGTCATGGGATAGTGCCGTGCTTCGGGGTCTATCTGCTGCGTGTCGTGCGTGATGTCGTTGATTATGATTATCCCGCGGCCGGCGGCGATTTCCGTGAGCGCTATGAGCTCTTCCTTCGTCTGGACGGTGCCGAAGGGGTTCAGCGGATCGCACACTATCAAAACCTTCGTCCGGGGCGTGATGCATGCCTCGACCTCCGAGGGATCGAGCCTGTAGCCGTTCCCCTTTCCGAGCGGAATTCTCACGGGCCGCCCGCCGGCCATGAGTATAGAGGACTCGAAATGAAAGTATCCGGGGTCGGTGATTATCACTTCGTCCCCGGGATTGATCACCGTCTGGAGGGCGTAGGATATGGCCGCCTGGCTGCCCTCGGTGCCTATGACCTCGAAATCCGCGCTCCGCCCGCGGCCGAATTTCATTTCGGCGCAGGCGTTCCTGAGCGGCGTGATGAGGTCGGGCGAGTACGGGTTGACGTTCGCCGCCACCGTATGCTCGCGCATGGTCTTGACCGCGCTTTCGGGCGGCCCCGCGTAGCATGTCATCCAGCCGAAGTCGGCCCATTCTTCGGGGTCGAGGTCTATCCGTCCCTCCCTGTAAACCTCCGCAGGGTCGAGACCAAGTATGCCTATCGCGTCGCGGTAGGTCATGTAATTCCACATGCCGTGGTGGCTGTCAATCACAGACCGCACCCTATCCGATAATACTTTTCGGACGAGCGGGGATTCGTTTTCACCGCCCGCCCATCCGAGCACAAACCTTTCCTTTTTCATGAATTCCTCTTCGTTGTCATCTTTCTCGGAGAAGCTAATTCCTCATGAGGACCACGGCGTAGATGCCGTAGGGGTCCATCTTTACGACGGGGTCCCTGAAGCCCGCCTCCTCCGCCCAGCCTATGACGAGGTCCTTGTCACGGAGGTGCCACACACACGGCTCGCCGTCCTGGTTCACGAGCGCCCGCGCTATGAGCTCGATCTGCTCATTGTACGTCTGCACGTTAAAGAGAAGCACCTCAGGGCCGACTATCTCTCTGAGGTCGTACAAATGCTTTCTTACGAGCTCGTCGTCATGAATGATGCCGTAGAGCCCTGCCTCAATAGCGAGGTTCGGACGATAGGGGATGCGGCGGAGGCTTTCGGCGTCTAGCGCGTCCCCGACTTCGAAGCCGACCCTGTCCCGAAGCCCGAGTCCGAGCGCCGTCTCACGGCTTTCGGCAAGCGTCTTTTCGCTTATGTCGCGGAGAAGGACCTTCACATTCGGGCCCGTGTGCCGGAGGACGTCGTATATATAATCGGCCTTGCCCGAGGCGAGGTCGACGATGAACGTTTCGCGCCCTGCCCTCTCATTTATGTAGGCGGAGATTGCATCTATCTGAATCCGCTTCACGGCCCGGAATGCCTTGCACGTAGTCTGCCCGAGGAAAGCCTCGTCGAGCGCCCTGCCGACGAATGATTTTCCGTGCGGAACGTTTTCGTATATGTAGTTCATTATCATCCCCGAATCGAACCCGTACCGAAAGCCGATGTCTATACCGTCCGAGAGCCGTCCGGCGGTTCTCAGAAACAGCCCCGCAAGGAGGTAATAATATTTCTTCGGGTCGCCCCAGCCGAGAGGCTCTTTAAGCTCCTCGAAGGACGGTATGCTTTTACGAGACATACCATTTTATCTCCTCGTCTTCCCTGTCGGCGTAGATCTCGTCGGCGACCTTCTTCACGTCTTCCGCCCGCTTCTTAAGCTCGGGCGTTTTGGCATTTTCGGTGAAATATCTTTCGAGGTACTTGAGATGCTCCCTTACATCCTTATGAACCTCTTGTACGATCTTTTTACTCTCCGGGTCTGCCGCGCTTTCGTATACGTCCAGCAGCGCCGAGAAGTGAATCAGCGATCCCCAGGCGTATGCCATGTCGTCGAAGGTGTCGTCGTAGGATTCGAGTATGTCGTATATCTTCTGCCCTATAGCGGGCGGCGCGTAGGTTTCCGGCGTCTCGCCGAGCTCGCGGGCCCTGTCGGAAAAGAGCTTCGCGTGCCGGGCGTTGTCTGCGATTATGCGCGCCGCGACGAGCTTCGAGTCGAGCCCTTTTATCGATTTCAGCTTTCCTCCGAAGAGGTCGACCCACGCGAGCATGCCGTACGTATGCCTGCTGAAGGCCTTCGCGAGGCGCTTCGGGTCGGAAAGAACTTCTCTTAATCTATCGGGATTTCGTATGCTCATTAATTATCCTTTATCGTATCAGTACATTTTCTTGAGAATTTCAAGGACCTTCTCGTCCCCTTTCGCAGGGACTTCCCAATCCACCTGAATCGTCTTGACGCCCTGTGCGTCGAGGGCCTCCTTGAATATGTCGAGGCCGACGTTTATGACACGTATCTCCTGGCCGATTATATCGCTCCCTTTCCCGGCGGCGCTCGATGAAGAAGCGGTGACCGCCCTTTCCATCTCCGAAAGCACTGCAGCGGCCGCATCTTCGGAATCGGCCTCGACGACCATGACAAGGTCCGAGCCCGCAGCCGCATTTATTTCGTCAGTCACGAGGCCCGCATCCTTGAGAGCGAACTTGGCCTTGTCCGTCGCCATGACGGCAACCGCTTTTTTGACGCCTTCCTTTCCGGACATGCTCTTCGATATGCGCATGAGCCTGAGGGCGTCCTGAAAATAATTCTTTTTAATGATGAATTTCAGCACTTATATATTTCTCCCGTTTCATTTCTGTAACAGCTTTATTCATCCGGACGAGCCGTTTCGTATTCCATCGGGCAGGATTTCGAGATCGTATTGCTGACAAAGCAGTACCTCTTCGCGAGCGGCATGATGACGTCGAGCTCGTCTTCCGAGAGCGTGCTTACGACTCTCACGATAATCCGGCTGAAGGCGAAGTTCTTTAAATCCTTATCGCCGAAAACCCTGACCTTCATGTCGCCCACGCTTATCTTTCTGTTCTTCGCGGCGTAAACGAGCGCCATGCAGAAGCACGATGCGATCGACGCGAGGAACAGCTCTGTCGGCATCATGCCCGTGTCGTCTCCGCTGTATTGCGGAGACTCGTCCACAGGAAGTTCAAACTGCCGCGCCGTCACCTCGACCTGGTATTTCGTTTTCCAGACCGCTTCTACTTCAAGCATGGCTCCCCGCATTGATTACTTTCCCGCTGTTCCTTTCATTTAATATGGTGTGGTAAAACTCCGTGTGCTTTTCGGCAGCGCTCTCCCAACTGTAATAACGCGCCGTCTCGTCGCCGTTGGCCGCGAGGCGGTCTGCGAGCCCGGGATTCTCCAGAATATCCAGAATACCGCGCGCGAGCCCCTTATAATCCGCGGGATCGACGAGAACGGCGTTCTCGCCGTCACGGAGAAATTCCGTCATGGGCGGGATGTTCGAGGAGATTACCGGCACGCCCGCCGACATCGCCTCCAGAAGCACGAGCCCCCAGCCTTCTTTCACCGACGGGAAAACGAACACGTCTGCCGAAGCATAGAGAAGCGGCATTTTTTCAGAGGGGACGTTCCCCAGCACCAGTACGTCGGAGCCTTCCTCGAGCCCGAGCCGGGCGAGCTCGGAAAAGAACTCGTGCCTGTAGGCCCTGTAATCGAAGAGGGTTTCCCCGCCCCCGATAAGCCAGACGAGCCTCTCGCCGTGCGATTTAAGATACGCCCGTGCGGCGTTATACGCCCGTAGCGAAGTTATCGTGTTCTTCCGGGGCTCGATGCCGCCTATGCTCAGCATCACCTTCGCCCCCCCGGCGCCGAATTCTTTTTTGGCCGATCCCTTTTTCTCACCGCCCCGGACGGCGCTGTAAACCCCGTAATCGACGCCGTTATTTATGACTTCGGAGTGGAGGGAAAATTTCGTTTCGAGCTCCCGCTTCCAGTGCTCGCTAACAGAGAGCAAATAGTCGGGCTTCCGAATGCTCTTGTCCTGGCATTCTATGAGGCAGGCGGACGTGAAGTCGTCAAGGTGGTGAACTGTTCTCACATAGTAATCTATGAGCCCCGTTTCACGGAGATTAAAGAGTGCGTTTGCCGAAATGCAGTCCTCGGCGTGAAGTATGTCGTAATCGAAGCCATGGTCCGCGAGGTAGGAAGTATACGTATCGATATAATCCTTTATTTTATCGTCGATGCTCTTATATTCTTTCACGGGACACCGGATCAGCGTATGCGGCACCCCGACTTCCGACGGAAAGCCTTTCCCTGAAGAGAGGGCGTAGACGTGCACGTCGTGGCCGAGCCCGGCGAGGCTTTCGGCCAGGTTTAGAGTGTGCGTGACGCCGCCCCGCGGCTTCGTCGAATAGGTGAGCAGCGCTACCCTAAGCGGTTTCATTAAGCTCCTCGAGCTCTATCCGTGAAATCAAAAATCTCATTCCGTAATATATGCCGACAGCGGTATCCGCGCCCGACGTTTCGCCCATTTGAATGAGCTTCCGGGAGAGGGCCGCCGTTTCGTCGGGGCCTTTCGAAGCTATAACGTAAACGAGGCCCCACGCCGGGGCCGGCGCCTCTCCGTGCGCTGCCTCGGTCAAATAGCTCAAGCTGTATATCGTCGTTTTACTCTTCGCGCTTTTTATTATTTCGTCCCCGAGCTTGTTTATGAATCCGGAAAGAGCGGCGGCGTTCTCGTTGAATAGTACATTTACTCCGCGCTTCAGACTGAATACGAGCCCCGCGAGAAAATCGTCGCACGATGGTGTGAGCCCCGGACCGAGCCCGAGTATGTGCCCCGCGTTTTCGGCCGCGGCTTTAAGATCGCCGGAGAAGAGCGCCCACATCAGCCTTTCTATGTAGGGGCGCGCCCTTTCCGAAACTGACGGCGGCGTTTGCGCCCTTAAAAATACTTGCATCGGGCCGAGGAGCTCGACGCTTTCTAGCAGCGGCACGAGCCCTTCGCGCGAAGGGTGCGTATAAATCACGTCCCTCAGCACCCTCATGTTGAGGTTCATTTCTTCGAGGCTGCGGCATCCCAAAGGGGCTGGCGGGGCGTTCCAGATTTCGGCGTCCAAAAGATCTACAGAGAAGCCGTCCCCGACGGCGTGAAGCGAATCCCCCGAGAAGATTACTTCCGTTCCCTCGCGTATACCCGCAGATTTGAAGTCAGCATGCCCCTCGTTAAAAACCACTATGGAAGCGGGGCCGATGTAGTCTCTGTCTGTAATCAGCTTCACCAGCGTATCGTTTCCGCCGTTCAAATAAACCGCATGCTCGAAAACGCTCTCCACCACCGCTTTTTCCTCCGGCTTAAGTATTTCCTTTACTCTGTATCCAGCCGTCTCGGCTTTAAAAGTAATTCGATCTTTTCTTTCGCTCATAGCCTGCACGGAAGAGCGCAGTCAAGCGCTGCGGCACGCCCGGGATTACGCGCCGTGAAGCCGCTTTCCGAGCTCCATCCGGAAAGATTAATTGTATTTCTTCCAGTGCGGACGCTTCCCCGGATAGGAGGTAAAGAGAATAATTTTCCTCCGCAGGCTCCAGGGGACGAGAAGATAGATCGGGACGAAAATTTTTCTCCAGAAGAAAGGGACGAGCCCCCCTTCGCGGTAAGGTTTCGCGCACGATTCCGGGTACCGCGAAATCATCTGGTCGTCCGCGGCTTCCATCAGATACTTTTCAGCGTTTTCTCTCAGCCAGTGTCCGAATGACATAACCTAACCTCCCGAAGCGTTACAGGTGAAGTATTCCCATGCCGATCCACCCGCTCCGCTAGCCCTTTTTCCTGAGGCTCGCGAGGCCGGCCTGGGCCGCGAGGGCTATCGGCTCCATGAGAGCTCCTATCGGCGGTGAGTAGACGTTCTCCATCCACGCAAGCTCTTCGAGCTTCACTCCGCGCTTTATGACGAATGCGAGAAAATCCGCGCGCTCTTTTATACCTTCGCCGCCCGACATCTGCGCCCCGAGCACGCGGTGCGTATCCGGGTCGACTATGAGCTTCACCCTTATCCTGCTGACGCCCGGGTAATACCTCGCCCTCGATATGCCCATCGCGAAAGCCACGAAATGCGGTATGCCGAGCGCCTTGTGTAGTGTTTCTCCCATCGATACGCCCCCCACCTGCACCTGCCCGCCGACCATTCCCCAGGGTATGAAAACCGGGTCGTACGCGCGGTCTTCACCCACGGCATTAGCCGCGGCGACGCGGCCCTGGGAATATGCGTGGCTGCCCGAAAGGCCCTGTATCGGAATGTCGGTTACGCCGTGAACTACCTCGGCGCAGTCGCCCGCCGCGTACACATCCTTAACGGACGTGCGCATGTGGTCGTCGACCAGTATCCCGCCCGTGGAGCCTATCTCGAGCCCGGCCGCTTTGGCGAGGCGGTTATTCGGCTTTTTCGGGAAGGCTACGACGACGGAGTCGCACTCTATCTCGCCCGCGGTCGTGACGACGGACTTCACCTTGCCGTTAACTCCCTTGAACTCGAGCACCCTGGTTCCAAAGTGGAGCTTCGCCCCCATCTGCTCCAGGGATTCCTTCACGGGCTCCATGATGTCCGGGTCCGCAACTTCCGACATTATCCACGCGCCCTCTTCGACGAGGTGCGTTTCGAGCCCCCTGTGCGCGAGGTTGCCAGTCATCTCTATGCCGAGGGGCGTCGCGCAAACGACGACGACCTTTTTTATCGTGTCGAGGAACTTGTCGTACTCCATCGCGCGCCGGATGTTCTTTACGTAATGGACGCCTTCGAGGTCGATTCCGGGTATCTCTTTAATGTCGTACTCGAAACCGGTCGCGATTATGAGGCGGTCCCACCCGTAAGACTCCGTGCCCGCGCTGACGGTGCGGTTCTGGAGATCGATGTTCGTAACAGTCGTCCGGAGCTTGAGGTCGATGCCTATGTTGGCGTAGTGCTCGGACGTCTGGAGGAAGAGATTCTCGAAGCTCGGAATCTCCCTCCCGTGGACGAACGGTATGCCGCACGGGCTGTAGGCTACGTCCTCGAACTCGGAGAAAAGCGTTACCGAGGCGTCGGGCGCCAGGGACCTCGACGTCGAAGCCGCCGAAATCCCCCCCGCGCCCCCGCCTATTATCACTATTCGAAGTTTATCTTGAGCCATTTAATCTACCTTTCAAATTTTTTTGCCGGCCCGGCCTGCCGGCCGGCTCCCCTTAAAGAAGAGCCGGTCAACTGAGCCTGACTGGTTTTATGAGCTTCTTGAACTTGACGTTCCGGGCAAGAGCCCTTTCGAAATCCGGCAAGACCGAGCACTCGCCGCAGCTGACGCACCCCGCAAGGCTGCTCTTGGATGCGCTGCCGTGCCTGGCGAGTATCTTAGCCGCCTCGGTGTAGACGTACTCCATAATCTCCGGCCGCGGCGGCTTCACGTGCTCCATCGGCGTCCCCGCCACCGGCCTGAAAGGCACGATGAATGGATACACGCCGATCTCGGCGCAGAGCGCCGTGCCGTCGATTATTGTCCTCAGTCTCTCGCCGAGGCCGACGAGCACGTACGTGCTCACCTGCCACTTGCCGAAGACCCGGACGCCTTCCTTCCACGTCTCAATATATTTATCGAGCCCGATTCTCGCCTTCCCCGGGGTCACTCTTTTGAAAACTTCGGGGTCGAAGGTCTCTATGTGAACGCCGAGAGAATCGACTCCCGCGTCCTTGAGACGGCCGAGCCAGGAGAGGTCTTCGGGCGGGATTATCTGCAGCTGTATCGGGATGCCTGTCGCCTTTTTCACTTCGGAGCATATCTCGGAATACTTCCTGAGCGCCTTCTCTTCGTCGGGCGCGACCCCTGAGGTGAAGACGATGTTCTTTATCCCGTCGAGCTCCTTCGCGAGCTTTATCGTCTCGACCAGGCTCTTCGCGTTTTTAAACCCTACAGTGCTCCTGTCTTTCAAGGTGAGCTCTATACCGCAGAACTGGCACCTCCTGTCGTCGTTCCAGAAATCGCAGGTCTGGAGCAGGGTCGTCGCGAAAGTGGTCGGACAGTGAAGGAGCCCGACACGCTGCATCGGGATACCCGCCGACGTCTCGTGCCCGTGGAACTTCGCGCTGCCCATGAGCTCCACCTGGACGAGCGCGACGCCGTCCCTGAATATCCAGTACTCGTTGTTTATCTGATCGAGATGATAGGGGGACGAGGCCACGAATTCTCCGACGACGGGAACGTTCGCCTCGCCGTCCGGGAGTATTTTAAGGTGTATCCCTCCTGTCGGCCCGGCCCCCCCGCTCCTGACATCCTTCGTGTCTGGAATCCTGAGACCAAAACTCTGCAACTCTACTTTCAGGGTTCTTGAGTCCATTTCAGCCCCCTCGGCACCTGGTTTATATAACGAAACGCCCGCAGCTTATCCGTCAGACAAACTACGTAACAAATCCCCGTTACCTGACCGCTCTACGATACCCTTATTACTAAGGATACAAGGAGTATCAGACAGTCCAAGTGTTAAAGATCATCGCTCCCGCCCTGTGATGCTCGATTACGATATCGAGGATGTCGGTCGGATGAATCGGCACGACGCCTTCTATGAAGCTCGATTCATTCTGTCCGAGGAGGGCGGCTGCCGAAAAGCGGCAGGCGAGGACTTTAATCCCTTCGCTCATCATTCTGTTGACGAGGTTCGGGTAGAGCTGGATCCCTGCGCCGTAGCCGTCGTCGCCTACGTTCGGCCATCCCCTGTATACCGGTATGCCGGAAGCAGGGCCGTAGAAAAGAACTGTCGTGTCGTATCCCTTCTTCTTGGTCCTTATAGCCGTGAGCATGTTGATGCCCGCGACGGAGCCTTCGTAGGGAACCGAGTGGATGAGGAAAAGGGCCTTCTCCCCTTCTCTGGCTTTATGGTCGGGGTAAAGCTTCTCCTCGTAATTCACTAATGCTTTGCCCTTCTCGGGTCTATCCGCTTTAACTCTGTCTACAGCCATGATGAATTACCTCCTGAAGTTTATTTGGTTTCCAAAATCCGGCGTACCGAGGGCCGGACAATCTTTATTTTCAACGGAGACTAAAGCCAATACCTCGTTTCGGTAAAGCCTGTTATGGTTGTTAACGACAGCTGAAAGCCTGCTCCCGGGAAGGCCGATCAGAGCCCGATCCGGGAGACCCCATCTATTCCCCATGATATTACAAAAGCCGTTTAAATTCAACGTATATAACCCCTTTCCGTCATCTTCACTCGAGGCTCAGTGGACTATCTCCGTCCCCTCCTCTCCGTTTATGGCCTGCTCTATTTTTTCGAGTGAAGTGATGATCGTTTTCTTGCCCCCGGCCCGGAGGAAATTAATCGAGGCCTCTATCTTGGGGCCCATGCTCCCCGGCGGGAAATGCCCCTCGGCGAAATAGCGCTCGGCTTCGGCGAGTGTCATCCGTGAGATCGCCTTCTGATCGGGCTTGCCGAAATTTATGGCCACCCTGTCGACGGGCGTTACGAGCATCAGTATCTCCGCGTTTATAAGGCTCGCGAGCCTCTGTGCGGCGAAGTCTTTATCGATGACTGCGGCCACGCCCTTGAGCCCGCCGCGATTGTCCCTGACTACGGGAATGCCTCCACCCCCGCACGCGATGACGACGTAGTTGTCGTTGGCCATCCTGGATATCTCGTTCTTTTCGACGATGTCTATCGGCCTCGGCGAGGGGACGACTCTCCTGTATCCCCGGCCCGAATCCTCTTTCATCACCCACCCTTCCCTTTCCTGGAGGACTTTCATTTCCTCTTCGGTGAAAAACGGGCCGATGAATTTCGTCGGATTCTTGAAGGCCGGGTCGTTTTCGGAAACGACCACCTGCGTGATGAACGCCGCGACGGACCTGTCCATCTTCTTTTGAACGAATATGTTCCGGAGCCTCTGCGCTATCATGTAGCCTATCTGCCCCTGCGTCATGGCGTTACACACGTCAAGCGGCATGGGGGGAATCTCGTCCGAAAGGGATTCCTGCTGCATGAGGAAATTCCCCACCTGGGGGCCGTTCCCGTGCGTGATGATTATCTTGTACCCCATGTCGAAGAGGCCGACTATCTTCCTGCACATCTCGTCGGTTTTCAGTATCTGCTCGGAGTAGGTGCTCTTTCCGGTGTGACTCATGAGAGCGTTGCCTCCGAAGGCCACCACAGCCGCTTTCATATTTTCTCTCCCTTGTTTCTTTTCACTGCGGGCGCTTTGCCGCGGGAGGCGATGTATCCCGCAACCCTCGCCGCGAGTGCGTTCGTCGGGAATACGAGAACGCCTTCCGATTCCAGCTTCTCTTCCTGCTCCCGGAGCCCCTGCGGGTCTTTGGCCGTCCCGCACACGTGGGCGACGAAGGCAAGCTTCCGGCCCTTCTTCGCGGCGGCCCTTTTCGCCTCCTTTATGGCTGGCAGTATGTCCCCGGCCGGGTCCGGGCTTGCGACGTACCCGAGGACGATGTCGAGCAGTATCACGCCTACCTCCGCGCGCGACGCCTCGCGGACGAGCCTCTCGTTCCGGAGCTGCGCGTCTATCATCGGATGAGGACGGCCGACCGTGAATTCCTCTTCCCCGAGGTCGAGGCACGTATGGCGCTCGCTTTTTCCTGAATCCTTAAGTTTGTATTCTTTATTGAGCGGGGCGTTCGAGTAGACGCCGCCGAGTATCGGCTCCAGAACCTTCTGCGCCTCGTAGCAGAGCGTCCCGCCGGAGAAAAGCCCCCGGAGATACTTCTGCCCCGGCGCGAGCGACTTCACGAGCCTGTCGGCCTGTTTTTTCCACGCTGCACTACCATCGAGACGTTTTATGTCGCCGCCCGCGATTTCTATAGCCCCTATAGCGGCGGCCTCTAACGTAGAGGCGAAAATCGTCTTGCCGTTTCCGTGGTTAATGTGGCTTCCGAGGAAGCAGATTACAGCTGGCTTCCCGGCATTCTCAATTGCAAGCAGTATCTTTTCTGCAACGCTCTTCGACGGCGGCTTCGAGACGAGAACGAGAAACTCAGTGGCATCGTCCCTTTCGAGAAGCTTCAGGGCTTCGAGGGTCATTATGCCGCCGACTTCTTCCGAGAGATCACGCCCGCCTACGCCTATGGCGTGGGATATGCCGATGCCTGCGTTGTTTATGAGGCAGGAGACTTCCTGGAGCCCTGTGCCGGATGCGGCGATCATACCGACCGGCCCCCGGTCGAGGACGTTCGCGAATCCAAGACCGACTCCGTTCAGTATTGCTGTGCCGCATCCCGGCCCCATTACGAGTAGTCCCCTCTCTCTCGCCCTCTCCTTTAACTCTATCTCTTCGTCTATCGTGAGGTTGTCGCTGAAAAGGAATGTATGAAGCCCGGTGTCTATGGCCTTCCCGACTTCGAGCTTGGCGAACTTGCCCGGAAGCGATACGGCGACGAGGTTCGCACCCGGAAGCGCACCGTACGCAGAGCCGAGGCTCTTGTATTTCTTCGTGAGCTCCGCTCCCGCATCGGGCGGCGCGAGGAGCGAATCCAGCATGTTCACTGCTTCCTCGGCCTTCTCCCTGGAATCGGCCTTTACGGCCACTATAAGATCGTTCGCCGTGGCCTCGGGCATGGAATCCAGGAGGCCGGCGTCTTTCAACATCAGAAGGTTGGCCTCTGTCGCCATTATGGCGGCCGCGTCCTTTACGCCCGGAACCCCCGAAAGCTTCTGACTGATCTGCATCAGCTTCATCGAATCCTGGTAATGATTTTTTTTGACAACGTGTAAAATCGCCATTACGTATAAATCCTTTTATTCCGTTATTCCGTTTC
>CAZUDM010000012.1:0-78276 GCA_964618635.1 uncultured Spirochaetia bacterium | reverse complement strand
AAAGATATTCAAAAGAGGAACTTATGAGAAGGACTTTTAACGTGTTTACGTGGCTGGCCATTCTGCCCCTTGCCGTTCTGGCTGCCGGCGCCGTTTGCTTTGCAGCCGATCCGGCCACGCGTCAGGCAGACCCGGGCGGCCTCGTGCTGGCCCAGGCAGGGGACGATGCGAACGGCGGGGCGGGCTTGGCGTCTGGGCCCCAGTATACGGAAATCGAGTTCACGTCCCTTGACGGCGAGATATTCGTGAACCCTCTTTACACAGGGAAAATCACGTCCGTGAGAACGATAAACCAGAGCGGGCTTCTGGGGCAGAAAGTCGATATAGAGGTAAGGGCCATAACGGGCGGCTGGAGGAAGTTCAGCCTTCCCGCGGCGGCGTCCGGATCTTACGGCGTCATAGTTTCGGGGGAGAGCGGCATACTCAAGATCGCGAAGCCGGCGAACCCGCCCGCGGCTGCGTCGGGAGAGCTCGGCACCATAAAGAAGGTGCTCATCGAGTTCGGATACTTAAATACGACGTTCACCTTCCCCTCGCAGAACGTCCTCGAGCCCGACAAGTACGAAATAGGCGTCCTCAACACAACCGACAACGGCTTTATCAATGGGAACATCATAGCAATGAAGTCCGACCAGGCGGCGGTCGAGTTCATAGACCTTCCGGGAACGGTAGTGAATTCCTCGGGGAACATGAGGGTGAGCCTGAAAAAGCCGGGCGGAACGTTCTTTAATTCAGACATCCCGGCGTGGGGATACAATATAATAGTTCCCGAAACCGACATCGGCACACCGGCGCCCATAACAGCAGAGGTATTCGGGCTTCCGGACGACGCCGAGATAAGGTTCGACTTCAGCTCCCTTTCGGGGCAGGTGATAGACCCTTCGACGAAGATATTGACCGTCGGCGAGATAAACAAGGGAAGCACCGTATCGACGATAACGACGAAAATCGGCGGGGCGCAGCCGCTTACGGTTACGGTGAGGAGGGTGAAGTGACGGTCCGCGCCGCTCTTGCCAGTTCTCGCCCTATATTATAAAATTTTATGGATAACGAAAATATCTTTATTAAATCTGGATACTTGGAAGTGAGGTGAAGAGCCATGTCAGGACATTCTAAATGGGCGAATATCAAACACAGAAAGGCCGCCGTCGACGCCAAGAGGGGCAAGGTGTTTACGAAGCTCATCCGCGAGCTTACGGTTGCCGCGAAGCAGGGCGGCGGAGACGCGGAGTCCAACCCCCGGCTGAGGACGGCGATAGCGGCTGCCAAGAACCAGAACATGCCTAACGACACGATAGACCGGGCCATCAAGCGCGGCACGGGCGAGATCGGCGGCGAGGATTTTCAGGAGCTCTCCTACGAAGGCTACGGTCCAGGCGGAAGCGCCGTGCTCGTCAGGGCCCTTACCGATAACAAGAACAGGACGGTGTCCGACATAAGGCGCATATTCACCAAGCACGGCGGGAGCCTCGGTGAGAACGGCTGCGTCGCGTGGATGTTCCACATGAAGGGCCGCATCGCGTTCGAGAAGGGCAAGGTGGACGAAGACCGCGTTTTCGAAATAGCTCTCGAAGCCGGCGCGGACGACGTCGTAACGGAAGAAAGCGAGCTCGTCGTAATCACGCCGCCCGAAGCGTTCGAGTCGGTCAAATCCGCAATCGAAGGCGCAGGCCTCGAGTTCGAAAACGCCGAGGTCACGATGATCCCGCAGAACAGCGTGAAGATAGAGGGTAAGGAGGCCGAGCACATGATCCGCCTCATGGAAGCCCTCGAAGACAGCGACGACGTTCAGAACGTCTACTCCAACTTCGACGTTTCCGAAGAGCTGATGATGAGCCTTGCATCGTAAAATGAGGGTCCTGGGAATAGACCCCGGCTCCAGGGTTTGCGGGTACGGGGTTCTGGAGTCCGTAAACGGCGAAGTGACTCACATCGCCAGCGGGTGCATAAAGGCTGCCGCCGGGCTCCCTGTTTCGAGAAGGCTTTCCATAATATACGACGGCCTCCTGGGTGTGATAAAAGGCCATTCCCCCCTTGTGATGTCCGTAGAGAGCATGTTCTTTTCCAAAAACGCGCGGAGCGCGATCACGCTCGGCGAGGCGAGGGGCATAGCCCTCCTCGCGGCATCCAATTCCGGCCTCGAAGTCTGCGAATACTCGCCGACAAAAATAAAGCTCGCGCTCACGGGGCGCGGGCGCGCGAACAAGTCCGACGTCAGGAGGATGATCACGATGCTCCTCGGCGTTCCGGAATTCGAATCCGAGGACGCCTCCGACGCCGTGGCCATCGCCCTCTGCCATATACACCTCTCCCGCATAGAGCAGAAGCTCGGAAAGGAATTCCTCCAGCCACGGAGAAAGAGGAGACGCTTTACTCTCGATGATATCACTTCTTAGAGGAAAGATCGCCGATAAGCCGCTCGGCCACGTGGTCATCGACGTTAACGGCGTCGGCTACGGCGTAATCGTTCCACTCTCGACCTACTACAGGCTCGGCGCAGTCGGCGAGGAGGCCGAGCTAAAGATACACACGAGCGTCAAGGACACCGCCATCGAGCTCTTCGGATTTTTATCCGAGGACGAAAGGGCTGTCTTCACGCTGCTCATTGGCGTCGCCGGCGTGGGGCCGAAGCTCGCGACGAATATACTGTCTAACGTTTCCCCCGCGGAATTCGCCTCGGCCGTTTCCTCGGGCGAGCTCGCCAAGAGGAAGATCCCTGGCATAGGGCCCAAGCTCGCCTCCCGGCTCGTAACGGAGCTCGCGGATAAAATTAAAGAGCTCGGGCTTGCGGAGGCGGGAACGAGCGAGGCCGGGATGCTCGCGAACGTCGTCTCCGCGCTCCTTAACGTCGGATACAAAAAGGCCGAAATAGACGAGCGCATCTCCGAAATCGAAGAGGTATGCTCGAACGAGCCCGAGATGGAATACGCCCTCCGGCAGGCCCTCCGGATCATGAAGAAGATGTGAGCCGCGCTCCGTCCCTTTCCCCCCGCCCCGCAAGTCGTTTATAATAAACCGACAGCTGACGGAGGAGCCTGTAAATGCCCGAGAGAGTTTTAAGCCCAAGGGACGGCGAGGAAGAGTCCCTTTTCGAGGTCAACCTCAGGCCCGAGCGCCTCTCGGAATATCTCGGCCAGACTAAAGCGAAAGAAAAGATAGGCATATTCATCGAGGCCGCCCGGAGGAGAAAGGAGGCCCTCGACCACGTCCTCCTCTACGGCCCGCCCGGGCTCGGCAAAACCACCCTCGCGCATATCGTTTCGAACGAGCTCGGCGTCAGGATTCATTCCACCTCCGGCCCGGTCGTCGAAAGGGTCGGCGACCTCGCGTCCATACTAACCAACCTCGAAGATAAAGACGTCCTCTTCATCGACGAGATACACCGCTTAAACCGCATCGTCGAGGAATACCTCTACTCCGCGATGGAGGACTACAAGATAGACATAATGATAGGCGAGGGGCCGACGGCGAAGTCGATGAAGGTAGGGGTGAGCAGGTTCACGCTCATAGGCGCGACGACGAGAACGGGGCTTCTCACGTCTCCCTTAAGGTCCCGCTTCGGGGTCGACCTCAGGCTCGACTACTACACCGGAGACGAGATAGAGGGCATACTCGCCCGCTCGGCGCGCATACTCGGGGTCGAGATAACGAAGGACGGAATGTCGGAGCTCTCGTGCCGCGCGCGCGGGACCCCGCGTATCGCGAACAGGCTCTTGAAAAGAGTCAGGGACTTCGCCGAGGTCAAAGCCGACGGCGTGATAGACGGCGACGTCGCAGCCGCCGCGCTCGAAATGCTGGAGGTCGATGCGCTCGGGCTCGACGGGCTCGACAGGGCTATACTCGAAGCGATAATCACGAAGTTCGGGGGCGGCCCGGTCGGTATAGAATCCATAGCGGCGGCGGTGAGCGAGGACAAGGACACACTCGAAGACGTCTACGAGCCCTTCCTCATACGCGAGGGGCTTATCGTCAAAACCCCGCGCGGGAGGACTGTAACCCCGCTTGCCTACAAGCACCTGGGCCTTCCACAGCCCCGCATGCAGAAGGGGCTCTTTTCGGAATAGCTACTTCGAGAGCGGTATCTCTCTTATGAACTCGTCCCAGTGCTCTTCTGTTATGAGGTCGAGCTCCTTTCTCGGCCCTTCGTACCCGCCCTCACCGGGGAAGAGGGAGTTATAGACCTCGTCCCTCAGGCTGAGCCACTTGTCTATCGATTCGTAGTTCTTGAACTTTACGACTGTTTTATAAGTCCAGAGCGGACTCAGCGTATGAACCCTCTGGGAGTAGAGCTTGTACTCGTCAACTATAACGCCGCGCTTCTGCATCTCGCTCCAGAAGGGGTAGAGCTTTTCCCTGTAAATTTTCAGAAACTTCTCCCTGTTTTCAGGTTTTACGACGTAGAAGCTCTCCTCTATGACGACCTTATATCTATCCTGGCCCTGGGATTGGGCGAATGCCGCAGCGCCCGCCGAAATACACAAAAGGGCGGCGAGTAATGCCGCGTAAAATCCTTGGGGTTTCATCGTTTCTCACCTCCGCCGTGTAAGAGTCCGGGGCGGCCCAGACGTTTTAGAGACTATCGTACATTTTGGATTGAAAATCAAATAAATGCGTATTTACAAACAGAATATCATTTGATTTTGGCGATTGAGTATGGAAAACTTAAGATGAAATCTTAAATGCGGCACGGTCGTATTTACAATCAAAGACGTTGATTCTCTATTCACAACCAAATCCATCTTTTCAGCAGGTCAACACATATGACAAACTGGTTATTTCTGGCTGTGGAAGCCCAGGCCTCTAACGGCGGGCAGATAAAAATAATGAACCTCATTACGGATGCGGGGCCCGTCGTCAAGATGGTGCTCCTCCTTCTTCTGGTGATGTCGATCGTTTGCTGGGCGATCATCTTCTCGAAGGCCATTATGCTGAGAAGGGCTGGCAAGCAGTCGGAAAAGTTCCTCGAGCTCTATAACGCGAGCGGCAACTTCGGGAACCTCTTCTCCTCGACGAAGCACATAAAAGGGCCGATAGCCGAGGTGTTCAGGGCCGGGTACACGGAGATACTGAAGCTCCGCCGTCCCGGAGGCTCCGGGCAGGGCGGGGAGCAGAAGGGCGGCCCCGAAGTGATAGCTAACGAGCTCGGGGTCGTGGAGCTCGTCGAAAGGGCGCTCAAGAGGACGATGGCTTCGGAGACGGCGAAGCTAGAAGGCTCGCTGATATTCCTCGCGACGACAGGCAGCGCGGCGCCGTTCATAGGTCTTTTCGGTACTGTGTGGGGCATCATGACATCGTTCATCGGCCTTGCGGGGAGCCAGGGCGTCCCGACGCTCCAGACCGTTGCACCCGGTATCGCAGAGGCGCTCGTCGCAACGGCCATAGGCCTCGCGGCGGCTATCCCGGCCGTTATCGCGTACAATTACTTTATCAGCCGGGTAAAGCGCATCGACATAGACATGGAGAATTTTTCCTCCGAGTTCCTCAACATAGTCGACAGATACATAAAGAAGGTATAAGACGATGGGAATGCAGACAGGGGGCCGCGAAGGCCGCACGGTGATGTCGGAAATAAACGTTACTCCATTCGTGGACGTGATGCTCGTTCTCCTCATAATCTTCATGGTCACGACGCCTATCCTTTATCAAGGCATGGACGTCAACCTGCCGAAGACGCAGTCGGGGCCGATTCCTTCACTCGACCGCGAGAGGAAAGTCGTCGTCACACTCAACTCCGCCGGCGAGATATTCATCGAGAAAGACGAATACTCGCTGAACCAGCTCAGCGGCGAGGTCAGGAGGCTCATAACCGAGAGGGGGGCCGACATAAGAAACGAAGAGGTATTTTTAAGGGCGGATACGGGCGTTTCCTACGGGAAGGTCGTCGAGGTCATGTCCGAAATAAGAAACGCCGGGGTGGAAAAGCTCGGCCTCATAACCGAGCCCATACCGGGTAACTAGAGGCAAGCGGGTAAATGAAATCCGAAGACAAAGACACATCCAAAGGCTCTTCCTTCTGGGGGATATTCTTTTCGATAGCGCTTCACGCCACCGTGCTCATACTGGTCCTCTTCTGGGGATTTCGCAGCACGATGCAGGATTCTTCCCCCGGGCCGATAGAGGTCTCACTCTCCGAGCTGGGCACCGGAGGAGGGGGAGGAGGCGCACGATCGAGGCCTGCGCCACCGCCGCCCGCGCCTAAAGCGCCGGAACCCGAACCAGAGCCGGAACCGCCGGCACCGAAAGAGGAAGTAGCGAAGGTCCCTCCTCCCGAGCCGGAAAAGAAGGAGCCCGAGAAAAAGCCTGAGCCGAAAAAAGAGGAGCCGAAACCTAAAGAAGTGGCCAAGGTCGAGCCCGAGCCTGACAAAAAAGTAATACCGCTCGAGCCCGAGAAGAAGCCGGAGAAAACCCCTGAGCCCAAGCCCGAAAAGAAAGAGGTTAAAAAAGAGACTCCGCCTCCGAAGAAGGAGCCTGAGAAGAAAGAAGTAAAGAAAGAGGTCGCGAAAAAGCCGGAGCCGACGGAAAAACCCAAGGCCCCGGAGAAGAAAACGACTGCCAAGGCCGAGAAAAATCTCGAAAGCGAGAAGAGCAAGGTCCTCCAGGATTTAAAGCGGCAGAAGGTGCTCGACAACCTGAAGCGGGAGCCCTCTGAAGAGCCCACAGAAATGGAAGAGCCCATGGGCGAGGAGCAGAGGCTGGCCATGGCCGATTCGGAAGGCCTGCCCGACAAGCCGGCAGGCGCGACGGGCGAATCGTCCCCCCGTTCAGGCAGCGGTGGCGGCGGTCGTGAGGGCGGGGGTGGAGGCGGCGGCTCGGCCGTAAATCCTGTTCTCCTCGATATATACAAGAAAAAAGTGCATCAGAGAATAAGACGCAACTGGCGCATACCGCCGGGCGTTCCCACTGACGGGAATCTCGCGACATTAGTGTTCTTCAAGGTGGACGGAGCGGGAAGGGTGTTCGACGTCAAGGTCAGCAAGTCATCCGGCAACTCCGCATTCGACCAGTTCTCGGTAGACGCCATACAAAAGTCGGCGCCCCTTCCGGTTCCGCCGTCCGAGTTCGCGGCGCAGGCGGAAAGGGAAGGAATGGAAATCACTTTCTACAACAGGCCTTATTAGGTGCGAGCGGTCAATCTGCTTTCTCCCCGCGGAATATAAATGAATCTCATACTGGTAAGACACGGAGAGACCGACTGGAACAGGACAGGCAGGTGCCAGGGGATTTCCGACGTAGTCCTCAACGATAACGGCAGGAAGCAGGCCCTCGAGCTCGGCCTATGTCTCAAAGGTGAAAAAATCTCGGCCGTATATTCGAGCGACCTCGCAAGGGCGATTTCAACGGCAGAGGAGATAGCGAGGCACCACGGGCTCACTGTCGAGATAGACAGCGACCTCAGGGAAATGGACCAGGGCGATTTCGAGGGGCTTTTGTTTACGGAGATAAGGGAAAGATATGCGGACATTATGAGGGAGTGGCGCGACAGCCCGGAGACTATCAGGATACCGAGTGGGGAGTCGCTCACGGAGGTGCAGGAGAGGGCCCTCCGGGTGTTCGAAAGACTCTGCGGACGTCACGATGGAGAGACGGTAGTGGCGGTGAGCCACAACCTCACCATAGCGACCCTCCTCTGCAAATTTACGGGCGTCGGTCTCTCGGGCTTCCGAAGCTTCGGTATCCAGGCGGCTTCAAGGAGCACCGTTTGTCTCTCCGGCGGGAAGGTCGTGATAGTGGATATGAACGACGTTTCTCACCTTACTCCAGTCGAGTCGCTGCCGCATTTCTGAGCCTCGCGCGCCCGGCGGTTTTCTTGTAACTCAGGGCAATCTGTGGTGTAATTTCGTGGTGCAGATATGAAAGAAGACATACAAAGAGTAGTGCTCAAATCGGTAGAAAACATAGGCAAAAAAATAAACCTGTCGGATCTTCCAGTCGAGGTCGAGGTAGGGATTCCGAAGCGAAAGGAATTCGGCGATTTCTCGATCAATACGGCCATGATCCTGGCTAAGAAGATGGGCGAGAACCCCCGCCGGGTCGCCGAGCTCATAATCGAAAACCTTCCGCCCGAAAGCGAGCGCCTTTTTAAAAAGGTCGACATCGCCGGGGCGGGCTTCATAAATTTCTTCGTCAGGGAAAACGCGATCGTCGACAAGCTCGCCGAGGTCGAAAGGCTCGGCGAGAGCTATGGCCGCTCGGATCTCGGAGGCGGGAAAAAAGTCCTCCTCGAATTCGTCAGCGCAAACCCCACGGGGTTTCTTCATATAGGGCACGCGCGTAACGCCGTCGTCGGCGACGTCGTATCGAACATACTCTCCGCATCGGGATACGACGTGACGAGGGAGTTTTACATAAACGACTCCGGGCGGCAGATGGACCTCCTCGGCGAGTCGGTTTACGCGAGATACCGCGAGCTCTTCGGCATAGACGCCGGGATACCGGAGGACGGCTACAAGGGGGATTACGTAAAGGAAATAGCCGCCGCCATAATGGCTGAAAAGGGCGACGCACTCCTTCCGTCCGATAAATTCGCCGAGTCCGTTGCGTACTGCAGGGAATACGCGGAGGGAACGCTCCTCGATTCCATAAAGGCCGATCTGGCCGAGGCCGGCATCCGCTTTGACGAATGGTACAGCGAAAGAAAAGAGATTCACGGCTTCACTACAGGGAACGGGCAGACGAGGCTCAACGAAATAAAAGAGCGGCTCCGCGAGAAAGGCGCGCTGGAAGAAAGAGAGGGCGCGCTCTGGTTCGCGGCGACCCGCTACGGGGACTCGCAAGACTGGGTGATGATAAAGAGCGACGGCAGTCCGACATATTTCCTCGCCGACATCGCCTACCATGCCGACAAATACGAAAGAGGCTATGACAGCATAATAAATGTGTGGGGGGCGGACCATCACGGCCACGTATCGAGGCTGAGAGCAGCGCTCAGGGCGCTCGGGTACGACGATTCGGCTTTCAGCGTGATACTCATTCAATTCGTGAGGCTCATGCGAAACGGCGTCGAGGTTCCCATGTCGAAGCGCTCGGGTAGCTACGTCACGATGAGGGACGTCCTGACGGAAGTCGGTCCCGACGTCATGAGGTTTTTCCTCCTCATGCGGAGCTCGGAGAGTCATTTGGATTTCGACCTCGAGCTTGCACAGAAGGAATCGAGCGAAAACCCGGTCTTCTACATTCAATACGCATACGCCAGGATAGCGAGCATATTCAGAAAGGCGGACGGCGAAGGGCTCGACGCTTCAGGCGAAGCACTCGGCCTCCTGACCGAGCCAGACGAGATAGAGCTCATAAAGAAGCTCCTACTTTATCCCGAGGTCGTGGCCGACAGCGCGGAAACTCTCGCGCCGCACAAGGTCGCGTATTTCCTCCAGGAGCTTGCAGCGGATTTTCACAGTTATTACAATAAACACAGGGTAGTCGACGACGACAGGACCCTCAGCGGCGCGAGGCTTTATCTGATAAAGAGCGTCCGCACCGTTCTCAGTAACGGCCTCGGGCTCCTCGGCATATCGGCCCCCGACAGGATGTGACGCATGAGCAGGAACAATTCCTCCGGAAAATCGCGCATACTCGCATTCTTCGTCGCGTTCGTGATACTGTTCATGATCGTCTTCGGAGTCGGGGTCTTTGTCGGCAAAGGACTCAACAAGGATAGCTTCCAGACGACGCGCTCTTTCAACGAGCCGCCGCCACCGCCTCCGGCCGCAGAGCCGGGCGACGAATTCGCAGAGGTCGAAGAAGCCCCGGTAGATAGTCAAAATATGCCCTCGGAAGAAGAGCCTCTTCCCGAAAGCCTCGCTGTAGAGGAAGAAGAGACTCAGGTTGAAGAAGTGGTCATCGCGAAGGCCACTCCGACGCCGAAACCCGTACAAACGCCTGCGCCCAAAACCCCCGCGCCCAAGACTCCTGCACCTCGAACTCCGGTACCGCCGCCCGCTCCAACACAGGACGCGAGGGCCGAGCAGCTCGCCGAGATAGCGCGGAGCGTCGCCGAAGAGAAGAGGGCAGCCGAGGCGGCGAAGGCAAAGCCCACCGTGAAACCCGCGATGCCGAAGGTTGACCCGGGTGGAAATTACACGGTGCAGATCGGGTCCTTTCAGGATCAGAAACAGGCGAACAGCCTGGCCGGCGCTTTGAAAGCGAAGGGGTACCCCGCTTTCATCAAGGCCATGGCGACCCCCGACAACAAATACTGGTACAGGGTCAGGGTCGGGACGTTCAAGAATGTCGAAGATGCGAAAGCATACGGTGATAGTCTCAAAAAAGCCGAGCCCCAGGTCGAGATCGTGTTCATCACCGTCAACAATTAAACCCTGGCATCCCCCGGGCGGGATGCGTCTTCAGGCCTGCTTATGAAAGTGACGAAAGACGCAAAGCACCTCATTCCCCCCGCGATAACGCTCGCATTCCTGTTATCAGTCCTCGTCCCGTTCGTTCACGGGGCCTCCAAAGACGGCGTCCATACGCTCGAATTCAACGCGCAGGGAGGCCGCATCCGCGTATTCCTGCCGGACGACCTCTCGGCTGGAGACAGGGTGTCGTCTTCGTTCAGGATATATCCCGACGGGACGACCGCCGAAGCCAGGGAAAAGAACTCGGCGCTTCTGAGCGGTCTCGTAATAGAGACGAGCTATTTCAGCACCCCTGTCGGTGAGGGGGCTGTCACGTTCGAGGTCCCGAAGAACGCGGGCGGAAGCGGGCTGGTTTTTACTCTGATCGGCAAGGACGGAAAGAGGCTCGGGAGCTCACGCGTCCCGGTAAAGTTCCCGGAGCAGGGCACCCGAAGGCCCGAAAAGCCCACGCCCTTCGATTACCAGTGCCCGGTCGTGGGCCAGGCGGGCCGCCTCATAGAGATAAAGGGCCCATTCGACGGCGACTTCGGCACGACTGATTTTAAGGTCGGCGGAGTAAAGCCCTTCGTCCTTTCGGAATCTCCGAGAAAGCTCGTCTTCGAGAGCCCGGCGGAAGTCTCCGGCACCGTGGACCTCATACTCAACGAGCAGGAGGTAGTCGTCAACCGTCCCTACACCTGCCTTCAGGTCGTAAAGATAGACGAAAAGGGTGTAACCCCTGTGAGCCGCTCTCATTCCGGTAACCTCGCCATAACGGAGACGGCCGTCAGGGAAGAAGCCCTGCCGCCTGTGAAACAGTCGCTCTCATTCGATAATATAAGAACCGAAGAAACCCTTTCCGGTCCTCCGCCCGAAGGCGCGCCGGAACTCGCTGTCACCGAAAGCTTCGGGCCCGGGAATGTGAACGATATACCTCCTTCCACTATGGGCGCGCCTGAAGGTCAAAAGGCTGTGATAATCGCAAGACAGATGGACGCCCGCATGCACGCGCGTCCGGGAGCTCGTCCGGCGGCTTCAGCACCGGTAAAAATTGAAACCGCCGAAGTAGCTGCCGCCGCCGAGCCCGGCGGCGACCTCGTCGAAAAGCCGCTCGAAGAAATACGGCCCGATATGTCTCCTGCAGCGGCTCCTTCCGACGCGGGTTCCGGAAGCGCTTCGAGCGACGCCCCGGCTTCACCGCTCACGGGCGACATCGCGCTCAAGGCCGGGATAGTCGACGGCCAGATGCTGGCTTTATACAGCCCGGTGTCAGGGAGGCCGGGGGTAAATCCAGGCGTCAATCCAGGCGTCAAACCAGGCAAGTCTTCATCTGCTGTGAAGCCTTCCGCAAAAAAGGGATTCTCCGTGCAGGTGGCGTCACTCCGTTTTTCCGACGACGCCGACCTCCTGGCAAAAGAGCTCAGGAAGAAAGGGTACGACGCCTACGTCGTCCCCGCCGACATACCGGGCAAAGGGAAGCTCTACAGGGTGAGGATAGGCGCTTTCAAGGTAAGAAAAGAAGCGAGCTCCTACGCCGAGGGCCTCAAGAAAAAGGACCCTGTTTTTAAATCCGTCTTCGTCGCTGAAAACGATTGAGAGGCAGCGTGCCGTCCTTCAGGGACTACATCCCGTCCTTGCCTGCGGGAGCTAAAACGGATATTGTTATTCATTCTTTAAATCAGGTTTTGTAACAGGAACAACTGCTTATATGACTAATCCCGAAGAGATTAGAGAAAGGTCTAAAAACAAGAAGGGCCCGGAGTCGACGAAGCTCCTCGGGAGCGGTATTAAGACCTGGTGGCTCCTCCTGATGCTGCCCATAGAGGACTATCTCCTGAAGATAAAGGTCCACCCGAACGTCCTCACCGTCTCTACCCTGCTCGTAGCGGCCATAACCGGCCTCGCCTATCACTACGGATGGATATTCGCCGGCGGCGTGCTGGTGCTCGCCGGCTCGACGTTCGACATATTCGACGGACGCGTCGCAAGGGCGCAGGGCCTCAGCAGCGAGAGCGGGGCGTTCTTCGATTCCTGCCTCGACAGGTTCTCCGAAGCCTTCATATATCTCGGCCTTCTCAGCTTCTACCGTGACTCCATATTCGCCTACGTGGTGTTTCTGATACTCGTCTCGACGACGATGGTGAGCTACACGAGGGCCCGCGCCGAAGGGCTCGGCGTAAAGTGCGAGCTCGGCATCATGCAGAGGACTGAAAGGGTCGTCTACCTGGGCGTCTTATCCGTATTCAACTTCCTCGGCAATATTGTCGCAGGCTGGATGGGATTCCCGCCGGCCGATTATCTCCTTAAGCTGTCCCTGATTTTAATGCTTATCTTCTCGTCTTACACGGCGATACAGAGGATGTTCCACGTTATGTCTGAGCTCAGAAAGAGGGACGTTCAGAAGAGCATCGGGCCACAGACCGGGGCATGACGCGGCCTAACACACCCACTTTGCATCCTGTTGTCACGGCGTCGTCTACATGCCTTCATCATTACCTTTTTCGATTCGATTCGCCCTCCCTATCATTTGCTAGAAGGTGAATTCACAGGTATAAATGATAGGCTTCAAATAGAGGGCGCGCCCGCCCGGCGAGCCCTGTCATTTCGAACCCGCAAAAACTCTCGTTTCCACAGGCAGGAACCATATGCCCAGAAGGGAAGATATAAAGACCATACTCCTCATAGGCTCGGGACCTATCGTCATAGGCCAGGCGTGCGAATTCGACTACTCGGGCACGCAGGCGTGTAAGGCCCTCAAGGAAGAGGGATACAGGATCGTCCTCGTCAACAGCAATCCCGCGACGATCATGACCGACCCGACGTTCGCCGACCGCACGTACATCGAGCCCCTGGTTCCGGAAATCGTGGAAAAGATAATCGAGAAGGAAAGGCCCGACGCGCTCCTGCCGACGCTCGGCGGCCAGACGGCGCTTAACCTCGCGGTCGATCTCGCGGAATCGGGAGTGCTCGACAAATACGGCGTCGAGCTCATAGGGGCGAAGCTCCCCGCGATAAAGAAGGCGGAGAACAGGGAGCTCTTCAAAGACGCTATGCTCAAGATAGGCCTCGACGTCCCGAAGAGCGGGGTCGCGCACACAATGGAAGAGGCGTGGGCAGTGATGGAAGAGGTCGGCTTCCCCGTAATCATCCGCCCGTCGTTCACCCTCGGCGGCTCAGGCGGGAGCGTCGCGTATAACAGGGAGGAGTTCGAGGAGTTCGCGAAATCGGGCCTCGATCTCAGCCCCGTGAGCGAAGTCCTCATCGAGGAATCCGTCCTCGGCTGGAAGGAATACGAGCTCGAAGTGATGCGCGACAGCATGGACAATGTCGTCATAATCTGCTCCATAGAAAACTTCGATCCCATGGGCGTCCACACGGGAGACAGCATAACCGTCGCCCCCGCGCAGACCTTGAGCGACAAGGAATACCAGCGCCTCCGGGACGCGTCGGTAGCGATAATAAGGGAGATAGGCGTCGACACCGGGGGCTCCAACATTCAATTCGGCGTCAACCCCGAGGACGGGCGCGTAGTCGTCATAGAGATGAACCCGCGCGTGTCGCGAAGCTCGGCGCTCGCGTCGAAGGCCACGGGATTTCCGATAGCCAAGATAGCGGCCAAGCTCGCAGTCGGCTACACCCTCGACGAGATATCGAACGACATCACACGCTACACGCCGGCCTCGTTCGAGCCGACTATAGATTATGTCGTCGTGAAAATTCCGAGGTTCACGTTCGAAAAATTCCCGCAGACAGATAAAACGCTCACGACGCAGATGAAATCCGTGGGCGAGGTCATGGCAATTGGAAGGACGTTCAAGGAATCCCTTCAAAAAGCGATAAGGTCGCTCGAAATAGATTCCTACGGCTTCGAGCCCAGGACGACGGACGTCGAGCTTATAAAGGACAAGATCAGGACACCCAACTCCGACAGGCTCTGGTACCTCGCGGACGCCTTCCGCTCGGGCCTCGACATCGAGGAGATATATTCACTCACGCGCATAGACAGGTGGTTTCTCAGGAACCTCCGCCAGATAATCGACATGGAAGAGAGCCTCAAGGCCTCTTCCGGCAGCCCCGATGCCCCGCTCCTCAGGAGGGCAAAGGAGTACGGCTTTTCGGATATCCGAATCGCGGCTCTTCTCGGAAAATCCGAAAACGACGTGAGGGAGATGAGACGCGGCTTTGGCATAATTCCCGTCTACAAGATGGTCGATACGTGCGCGGCGGAGTTCGAGGCGTATACGCCCTATTTATATTCGACATACGAAACGGAAGACGAGGCCCCGCCGTCCGACAAACGCAAGGTCGTCATTCTCGGCGGCGGCCCGAACAGGATAGGGCAGGGCATCGAGTTCGACTACTGCTGCGTTCACGCCTCCTTTTCACTTAGGGAAGAAGGGTTCGAGGCGATAATGGTCAACTGCAACCCGGAGACCGTCAGCACCGACTACGACACCTCCGACAGGCTCTACTTCGAGCCGCTCACGCTCGAAGACACGCTCGCCATAATCGAGAGGGAAAAGCCCGAAGGGGTTATAGTTCACCTCGGCGGGCAGACACCGCTCAAGCTCGCGATTCCGCTCGAAGAGAGGGGCGTCAAAATCATCGGCACCTCCCCCGACAGCATAGACCTCGCCGAAGATAGAGAAAGGTTCCGGGGCCTCATCGAGCGCCTCGGATTCAGGCAGCCGGAAAGCGGCATCGCCCGGAGCCAGGAGGAGGCCCTACGCATAGCCGGCGAAGTAACGTACCCTATAGTCGTAAGGCCGTCCTACGTTCTCGGAGGCCGGGCGATGGAGATCGTCTACACAGAGGAATCGTTAAAGCGATATATCACGGAAGCCGTGAAGGTCGCGCCCAACCATCCCGTCCTCATCGACAGGTTCCTTAACGACGCCAAGGAAGTGGACGTCGATGCCATATCCGACGGCAAAACGGTCGTCATAGGCGGTGTCCTGGAGCACATAGAAGAAGCGGGCGTCCACTCCGGCGACAGCGCAATGGTTCTGCCTCCGTTCTCGATAAAGCCCGGGGTCGTGAACGAAATAAAACGTCAGACGAAGGAGCTCGCGCTCGCGCTTAACGTCGTAGGGCTCGTCAACATACAGTTCGCAATAAAGAACGACAAGGTCTACATACTAGAGGTCAATCCCCGCGCGAGCAGGACGGTCCCATTCGTCAGTAAGGCGATAGGTGTCCCGCTGGCGATGCTGGGCACGAAGGTCATGGCCGGAAAGACTCTGGAAGAGCTCGGCTTTACGGACGAGATAATTCCGAAGCACGTGTGCGTCAAGGAATCCGTGTTCCCGTTCATCAAGTTTCCGGGCGTCGACACGATACTCGGCCCCGAGATGAAATCCACGGGCGAGGTCATGGGCATAGACAGCGAGAAGTGGATGGCGTTCGCCAAGGCGCAGATGGCGGCGGGCGGGAAGCTCCCTCTCTCGGGCACTGCTTTCGTGAGCGTCAAGGACGACGATAAACCCAGGCTTTCAGAATTCGCGAAAAAGCTCTCGGACCTCGGCTTCGGGATACTGGCGACTACGGGTACGGCGGCCTGGCTCAAAAATATAGGCGTAGAATGCACGGTCGTGAAGAAGGTCGTCGAGGGAAGGCCCAACGTCGTCGACCACATGAAGAACGGGGAGGTGCAGCTCGTCGTAAACACGACATTTGGCGAGAGGGAGATCGAGCAGTCTTACACTATAAGAAGAACGGCGCTGACACAGAGGGTTCCCTACTTCACGACTGTCTCGGCGGCTATAGCGGCAGTCGGGGCGATAGAGGCCCTCATTAAGGAGGGGCTCAGGGTCAAGGCCCTTCAGGACTATTACTGATTACCTCCGATTGTTGTATAATTTACTTAATCCGTTTACACGAGTTTGCGGTTTATCCGGAGTATCAGTCAGGCCGCCCGAGACGCCGGCCAAGGGAGATGGCATTATGTCGATTGAAAGAGTACCGATGACACCGAACGGCTATAAAAAGCTCCAGGATGAGCTGAAGAGGCTTAAAACCGTCGAAAGGCAGGAGGTCATCAAGCTTATCGAGTATGCGAGGTCACTCGGAGACCTTTCGGAGAACGCCGAGTACGAAACCGCGAAGCAGAGGCAGTCATTCGTCGAGGGCAGGATACAGGAGCTCGAAAGCAAGCTCAGCAGGGCGGAGGTGATAGACCCGGCGGAGCTCAGGAATAAAGACAGAGTAACTTTCGGCGTATGGGTCAGGCTCGAAAACCTCGATACGGGTGAGACTGTCACCTACCATCTCGTCGGTCCGGACGAGTCCGAGCCGGAAAACGGGTTCATCTCCATTACCTCTCCCATAGGCAGGGCGCTCATCGGAAAGAGCGTTGAAGAAGAAGTAACGGTTCACGCCCCCGGGGGAATAAGGGAATTCATTATCCTCGAAATCTCCTGAGCGCTTACTGCTCCCCTTCTTTCTCGTACTTCCATTTCGACTCGATTATTCCGGACTCGGGGTTGTAAAGGTATTCTTCTCCCATGGGATGTACGGGGTACTCTCCCGTCGTCTCGGTTTTCACGAACACCTCGAGCTCTTTTAAATCCCTCGGGTACTCGCCGTATATTTTCCTGAACCTGTTGGACTTGCCGTTGAGAAATGCAAGCGCTTCCTTTAACTTTCTCGATGCCAGCTCGGTATTGCGCACCGCATCGATGTCGGGCGCGACTACGAACTCCCCGCCTATAGGAGCTTCGGGAATACCGCCTTTGACGTACCCGGCGGCCGCAAGCTCTTTGACCGAGCCCGGCAGCTTTCCATATCTCTTTCGGTATTCGAGAAGCGCTGCCGTGAGCTCGTCCTCCATTTCCATGGTCTCGATCTCCTGGAGGTTCCGGAACGCGAAGTTACGTCTCCCCTCGCTCGGGCTCGTCTCGTAGATTATCTGCCAGATCTCCTTCGAGAGATCCCTGTTCCCGCCCTTTGCCAGCGCCGCGGCCGCCATTCCCTTGACGGACGCCTGCCTCGACCTGGAGAGCCCGGGGGTTTCGGCGGCCTCTCTGAAAAGCTCGGCCGCCTTCCCGTAGTCCTTCGGGTAAAAGTAGTAGAGAAACGCCTCTTCGAGTGGCAGCCTGAAATTTTCGGGGTTGTTCTTCCTCCCTTTCTCCAGAAGCGAGACGCCCATGTCGAACTTCCCGAGCCCGAACGGCTCGGGCTCGGCGAGGAACGTGCCGCCGTACCTGTAGGCATTAACGAACCGCGGATCGAGGTCGGTTATTATGTCGAAGTAATGGTAGAGGAGCTCCGGGTTCTGCTCCCCGGTTTTTCTACTCCCGAAATACTGGATCGCCCTCATCCAGTATATGTCCGAGAGCAGCTCCGTATATCCGAGTGAGATTTTTTTGAGGGACGAAGAGGTTAGATAAAGGCTCTCCTCGACCGAGCGGAACTTCCCCCTTATGTCGTCTATCCTCACCTGAAACGGTATAGAGACCGCAATGAGCGCGGCGATGGCGAGAAGGCCCAGTATGGTCGTCGTTCTACCTTGTTTCACGGCGTCACTTACTTGAATTCTTTTTTCTCGAATATGATTATCGCGAGTATCAGGAGCGCGGCGCTGTATATGATGGCGTAGACGGTCGTATAGAGTATGAGGTCAGGGTTTACGACGCCCCCGTAGACGGCTTCGTTCCTGACGTCGAATTTCTCGAGGTTCGGGATCACCCTGTAAATCACCTCTGAGAAAACAGCCGTGACGGGATTCTTGACCTCTTCCGCGAAGAGCCTTATGTCGCTTGAAAATCTCCCTATGGCGAAAACGAAAAAGGTGAAGAGCGCGCTCATGACAGGAGTCGTGAAGCTGGAAAAAACGAGCGCGATCCCGATTATAATCAGGAATTCCAGGTATTCGAAATATATGGCGTTAAAAAATTCCGCGTAGAAATGCCCGCCGTAGTAAAACTTTATCAGCCCCGCGTATTTTATCTCTATGTAAAGGACTATAAGGAAAAGTATGAGCGCCATTCCGAGCGTGATGACGAAAAGCGTGAGGCCAAGCCCGAGATACTTCCCGAGTATAAACTCGTATCTTCTTACCGGCTTCGAGAATATGTTGTAAACGGTTTTCTTCTCGACCTCCTTGTAGACGAGTCCTATGCCTAGAAAGACGGAAAGCAGTATTCCGATTATCGAAATGGCGGTGAGCCCGAGGTCCTTTACGATCTTGTTGTACTGCTCTGCCGATATGCTGGCGAACACGAGAGAGCTCACTATCATAAGGAGAGCGAAGAGGACCAGGCTGTAGAGTACCCTGTCCCTTATCGCTTCGATGAACGTATTGTGCGCAACGCTTAGAATCCTTCTCATCTCGCCTTATACCAATTGTATTCCGCTCTCGTTATAGCTGAAGGTGGTCATCCTCCCGCACCTTCACGCACGGGGCTCTCTTTCTTCGCCTCCTCGACGAAGAGTCCTTCGAGCGACCTTCTCACCGGATGAAGCGATATGATTCCGGCCGGCGTTTTCGCGACGGCTTCGATCACCTGGCGCCTTATGTCCTCGTCGAATTTGAGCACGATGTATCCGGCCCTGTGCTCCATCTCGACGGGCATCCCCCTGACGGAGCCCTTCACCTCCTCGGGAGAGCCCTCGACGTGCATCTCGTAATCCGTGTGGATTTCCTTGAGCAGCTCGCCGAGGCTTCCGGTCTTTATGAGCGTTCCGCCCATTATTATCCCGACGCGGTCGCATAGCGCCTCGACGTCGGAAAGCATGTGCGAGCTTAAAAGTATTGTCTTACCCTTTCTCTTCTCTTCCAGTATCAGGTCCTTTATCTCCCGCCTTCCTATCGGGTCGAGCCCGCTCATCGGCTCGTCGAGGATTATGAACTCGGGGTCGTTTATGAGCGACTGCGCGATCCCTATTCTCTGGAGCATGCCCTTCGAGTACTTTCTCATCTGCACCTTTCTGGCGTGGGACATTCTCACCTTCTCCAGAAGCTCGCCCGCCTTCACTTCCAGGAATTTGCGCCCGAGCCCATGAAGCTCGCCCATGTATATAAGCAGCTCCTCGCCTGTGAGATAATCGTAGAAGTAAGGGTTTTCGGGAAGGTAGCCTATCTTGCGCTTGGCGTCGGGATCTTCCGAATCCCTGCCTAAAAGCTCGATGCTTCCTTCCGTGGGTTTCGCGAACCCGAGTATAGATTTAAAGGTGGTGGTCTTGCCCGCGCCGTTCGGGCCTATGAATCCGAAGATCTCCCCCCGCTCCACCGAGAACGTCACGTTCCTGAGCACCCGGGTCATCTTCCCGAAAAAGCCGGTCTTGTAATCCTTTACGAGATTTGTAATACGAAGCGCATCAGACATAACGAGACATCTAAATATATGCCCTCAGGTCTTTTGAAGCAACAGCTTTGTAAGAAGACGTCTGTAAATCCGTAAGTGGTTTTGTAAGATTTAGTCGCAGTCCGAATCGGTTCTCGACGACTGGAACGTGCCGACGGAGCCGGAGTCCTGAGTCGTGACCGTACACTTTATGACTTTGTCGGCAAAAGCCGAAAAATCTTTCCTGCCATTAACCTTGGCGCTCGTCATCGAGGCCTCCCATCCGAAGTCGCCCTGGAGTGCGACGTCGTCGACTTCGGCATCGTCGCTCCAGGAAAGACAGTACCCGGCCTTGGGGTCGGTGCAGTCCGCTTCTCCGGCTGCGCTGCCGTCTTCCACAACTGCGTACTCGAACGTAATATCTATGAGGGCGTCCTGCTCGTCGTCGGTTCCCGCCGGGTCCCTGAGACTTCCCGCCGCTCCCATCGAGCCGACAAGATTCGTGAAGTTTCTCGTCCCGTCGTCGTCGAGGTCCTGTTCGAAGTATTCGTACTCGGCGTCCTTGAGTGTCTGGAGCGCTTTTCTCGCGTTTACCTCGTTCGAGGATATGCGTGCCTTCAGGAGATTAGGAATCGCTATCGCCAGCAGGATGCCTATAATCGCCGCCACTACGAGCAGCTCGATAAGCGTAAAACCCTTATTGTGACTCGCCTTACGAAACTTGTTCATGACCCTTGGCATTTCCTGCGAAGCTTCCTGCAAAATAATGTTGCAATTTGTATACCAAAAACGTCGCTAGGGCTTATTTTATTCTAAAGATCTTCTAATGTCTTGTTATTATTAATTTAAATTACATCTGCAAATAGCCGTTCTGGACTCTCGGAATGTTTTCTTAAAATGATATGACAAATTTTGTCAAAGCTGCGCAATTCCAAGATTGCTTCTCTGTAAGCAATAGGCTACGACAGATATAAAAAAAGGGAGGGTTCCGTTCGGAATCCCTCCCTAGTAGTTCTATCTTGATTACGCTAAAGCCGAAGCTGCGTCAGTCGCATCCCGGACTTTCACGATTCGCCTCGAAGGTGCCCACCGCACTCGTCTCCTGCGTGCTCACGGTACACCTTATCGCGCCGTCGCCGTATACGGAGAAGTCCCTTCTGCCGGTTTTGTTGAAGCTGGTCATACTCGTCTGCCAGCCGAAGTCGTCGAAAAGACCGGTCGTTTCGTTAGCGACTACTTCTTCGTCCCACTGTATACAATATCCAGCCTTCGGGTCCGAGCAGTCATTTGCCATGTCTGCCCCTTCGAAGCTGCTGTCTATGAGGGCGTCTTCCTCTTCGCCGGTATCGCCCGGACTTCTAAGAGTGCCCGGTGTGTCTAAGTCACCGATCTCGTCGGTGAAATCCCTTCCGCCCGCATCATCGAGATCCTGCTCGAAGTACTCGCCTTCGGCGTCTCTCAGGGTCTGCATGGACTTCCTCGCATTCGCCTCGTTCGCCGACATCCTGGCCTTCATAAGGTTAGGTATAGCAATCGCGAGTAGTATGCCGATAATAGCTGCAACGACCAGAAGCTCTATGAGCGTGAAACCTTTCTCATCCTTCTTACACCTGTTTAACTTGCGTGACATATCGATAACCTCCTTTTTCGGAATTAAATTTAATTGAAATGGTTGCAAAGCCCGTGCCATCTGCTCTTTTTTCGGGGTCGCTGTATATAACATACCTTTATTTAACGATAGTTTATTCTAAGGGTAAGATCATCGGTCAAATTAAGAATATCCCAAAACCTGCACTATGTGACACATTTTGTCACTGCTGCGCAACGTCTGACAAAATATGTCACGCGTTCTGTTTTAATAACGATATATCGATTTTGCCCGGCTGATGTTTATCAAATCCGGGAAGTATGCTATTTTATACTACTTATTTATAAAGGAGGCAGGTTTTATAATGAGTAGAGCGAATAATCACGTCCGTACCGCTATATTATCGCTGGCCTTGCTTGCGCTCTCGATCCCCGGCTGTACCAATATTAAGACTACTTCCTATTTCACCCCCACGACGACGAAGCTAGGGCAGTACCAGGCCGTTCAGTTCAATGCGATCGAAACCGAGATCGTAAACTTCCCCGAAGAGGCCCTTACGAAGGTCCCCGAGCAGGCGGCTGCGCTCCTCGAATCGAAGGACAAGTTCAAGGAAGTTAAATTCGGCAACATCGACAACATCCCGGCGTCCGACACTATAGTCGTCCTGGGAGAGGTGAGCGAATACAGGCCGAGCTCCGACGTTTCGTTCGAGGGCGGCGCCCTCAAGTTCGGCGAGGTCTCGGTAACCATAAAGATCGCTCTCGTCAACAAGGCCACGGGGGATGAGATTTCCTCGGGTGAGGTAAACGGCTTCAGCTCCCTCGGCTTCATGGCGAAGGATATATACGAGAGCCTGGCCGAGGAAATCGTCAAGTACATACTTGAGACTTACCATTAAGAATTTATAATCTTTCTGAGGGTAAACCCAATGGAGGTAGTGATGAGAAAATTTATTCTTTACATGCTGCTCCCCGCCGCTGTTTTCGGGGTCTCGCAGCTCTTTTCCTTACAGGCATCGGCGCAGGATGCGGCCGCGCTCGACAAGCAGGGAAGGGAGGCGTTTTTAAAGTTCACACCGGAAGGATTCGAGGAGGCCATATCGCTTTACAACCGCGCGCTCCAGGCCAACCCGAAGGACGCCGCCGCTTATGCCGGCCTTGGCGAAGTTTATTCGTTCATGGGTTATTACAGGTATCAGGTAAAGGAAGACTACGAGGATTTCTATAACCAGTCGTACAACAATATCGTAAAGGCGCTCGAGCTCGGTCCGAATCTCGAGCAGACACAGGTCGCCCTCGCCTACAGCTACCTTCATCTCAGCTGGGAGAAAGAGGCGATAGCCACGGCAAAAAAAGTTCTCTCGCAGAATCCGAATAACCCCGAGGCGATGTTCGTCCTCTGGTCGGCCAGCGGCGAGAATCCCGATTCTCCCGAGATAAGGAAAGTCCTCGAGCTCGACCCGGATTACATCCCGGCATACATAGGGCTCGGGAACGCCTACTTCTTCAAGAAGCGCTCCTACGGACAGGCGAGCGAGTATTTCAAAAAGGCCGCGGAGCTTGCCCCCTCGGCGCAGATTCACAACCTCTTCGGCACGGTGCTCAGGACGCAGGGCAACTACAATGCCGCAATATCCGAGTACGAGAAGGCGATACAGCTCAATCCAAAGTACGCGCCGGCATACATGAACCTCGGAATCACCTACTTCTACCTGAACCAGTTCAACCAGAACATCGCCCGGCAGAAAGAGGCCATAACTCTCAACCCGAATTATCCCGACTCCTACTTTTTCATAGCACAGGGATACGACAGGGAGAACAACGCCCAGCAGGCCATCATGTATTACAGGAAGTTCCTCGAAATGTCGCTCGAACAGGGACAGTACGCGGGCTATGCGGCTACGGCGAGGGAAAGGATCGCGGCCCTCGGCGGCGGTCAGTAGAATCGACTGAAATTCAAATCCGACGCGCCGGAACGAGTGATCCCGTTCCGGCGCCGTTCTAAGCTTCACGTTCGCTTCGGGGCCGGTAAAACGGGGGGTATCAAATGGGGAACGAAACTACAGAGCCCGAGAAAATAACCCTCTCTTTCGGAATGGAATCCGGCGCAAGCCTCTGGAACCTCGTCTTCGAGGGTTTCGATCAGGAAGTCGTCCTCGTCTCCAGGTTCAGCGGCGCGGACGGCGACACGGTGAAAGCGCTTTACAGGTTCGGCGCTATGATAAACGAAACCTATAAGGACTGCCGCGTGAAGCCGACCCGCTCCGGCATCGAAATCAGAAAAACCCTCCCCGAAAACGACGCTTCGCTCGTAAGCGAATGGACGTGTCTCATGGAAAACGTGCGTGACGAAATATTGAAGCTCGTCCGCACCCCGCCGGACGAATTCCCGGCTAGAGCGTGCTGACGTCCCCCGCGACGACTGTCACGATCTCGCCGTCGTCCTTCCTCACGAGCAGGTGCCCGTCGCCGTCTATGCCCTCGGCGATTCCCTGAAAGGCTGTCTTGTCTTCGAGGCTCACCCTCACCCTCTTCCCGCGCGCCCCCCACCTCTCCGCCCATTCGCCGAGTATCGAGGCCTTCCCGCGCCTGTTGAATGTCCGGTACCAGGCTTCGAGCTCTAAAAGAAGGTCGGCCGTGAACTTGGCGCGCTCGACTTCCCTTCCTAGGTGCTCCATGAGAGAAGTCGCCGTTTTAGACGCCTCGCCCATCCCGCGCCTTATGGATTCCGCGGTCATGTTGATGTTCACCCCAATGCCCACTATTACGAATTCGGCCCTGTCTCCCCTGGGCTTCATTTCTGTGAGCACACCGGCTACTTTCTTTTCCCCGATGATTATGTCGTTCGGCCATTTTATGAGCGGCTCGCGTATGCCCGTTTTTTTCATCGTCTCCACGAGCGCTATCGAGGCGGTGAACGTGAGAAGGGGAGCCTCGTAAGCGGGGATGGATGGCCGGAGGAGGACCGACATGTAGAGGTTAACGCCCGGCGGCGAGATCCATTTCCGCCCGAGCCTCCCCTTGCCCTCGGTCTGCATGTCGGCGGCGACGACTGTCCCCTCCGAAGCGCCGTTCTCGGCCAGCCTGTAAAGCACCGAATTCGTCGAGCCCGTCTCCTCGTGGTAGTGTATGACCTTCCCCATCAGCTCCGTTTTTAAAAGCCCGTTAAGTTTTCTAACGAAGATCGACGGCATATCGGTATCCCCCTCTTTTTCTCCTGCAATTCTAACCGTTTGCGGGGAATTATTTAACCCTTCCCCGATTAATCCTGCGTCGTCCGCGGATGTGAATTTCGGTCTTCGGGTCTGGAATATAGGAGCTCAATGCATATACTATCGGGGTAAGGCTTTAAAAGGAAGTGAATGCGCTAATGAAAATAATTGCCTTGTTGATACTGGTTTTATTGTCGATGCCCGTGGCCTACGCAGGCGCGCAGGGTGAAAACGAGCCCGTGGACAACGATCCCCCCGGAAGAGGGTCGAACATCATAAACGCTACCATTGCCGAGGTCGTCGCCAACCCCAAAAAGTTCGACACGCTGAAGGTGTCGCTCGAAGGGAAGGTGGCGAAGGTGGATTACAAGCGCTCGCCCAAGGGCGAAAGGTTCGCCGTATTCGAGCTGAAGGATTCCGGGAACAAGGTAGTCAACGTTTACTTCGAGGACGACGGAACCCGCATTACGAAGGGCGACGAAATAAGAATAATGGGCAGGTTCTGGAAGGAGAAGAGTTATTTTCTCTACAAGATCAAGAACGTCATAAGGGCCAGAACGATAGACCCGGTCAAAAATCCCGACGTCCCTTTAAACTCTCTTAACCAGCGCTCACAATTGCCGCTTTTAAATAGATACCCGGTCATTTAATATCTTAGCATGGCGGTATTCAAGAAAGGGTATGTAAAGCTAATACTCCTTTTGCTCCTTGTCCTGTGCGCCGCGCTCGTTTCCCTGAACATCTTTCTCAATCAGAAGCTCGGGACCGAGGCCCCGGCCTACCTGGAAGAATTCGCCGGCAAGCTGGGTTACAAGATCCGCTACGACGGCGCCTCCTTCGACCCGCTTTTCAGGCTCAGGGTAAAGGGGCTCGGCATGTATTCCCCCGACGGCGGAAAAACCTACGCGGAAATCGGCGGCGTAACGGTTAGCCCCTCGATAATCTCCTCCATATTCGGGCGCAGGATAAGCATCGGCGACGTATACGTCGAGGAGCCCGTCGTCAGGTACGACTCCGAAGCAGCCGACAGGCTCATGAATCTCATCAAGGGCGACGGCGGGGAGGGCGGCGTATCCGTAGAAGTCGAACGGGTGAGGCTGAGGGATGCCGTCTTCGAGGTCTCTCCGGATTTCGTGCTGACGTCCAAATCGATGAACGTTCTCATCGTCAAGAGAAGCGGCGAAAGGGACTACGACGAAGTGCACGCCGCGGGGGATATTAACGTAAAAGGCGTCGATACAGAAATATCCGGCTCCGTAATGCTAAGGAGCGGCGAGACGGACGGCAAATTCGTCCTCACCGCGGGCAAGCTGAGCGGTATTCCCATCCCGGACGAAGACGGCGGAGAGCACGCCGATGTGTCGGCCAGGGCCGAGATAGAATTCCGGGCGGCGGCGACTGTAAAGTCGTCGGGCTCCGTCACGCTCTCGGCCGCCGATGATAATAAGGAAGCCCCGCGGCTCGCCGAGCTCGGCTACATTCTCGATTTCGACAGCGATGCCGGCGTCGTATCTTTCGAGAAGTTAGGTTTCGACGTGCTCGGCGTCCTGACGGGAAATTTCAATGGAGAAATCAGGGACGTTACGGGCGACGCCGTTTTCGACCTCGCCGGCAGCTCGGGCGAGGGGAATCTCTCCAACATCGTGAAACGCCTGCCGTGGCTCGACGCCGATAGAATCTCCGGCCGCGCAAGGGCATTGGATTTAAAAATCACGGGATCGCTCAAAAAGAACGACCTGGCTCTTGCAGGAAAGCTCCTGGTGGAGAACGCAGGATTCGAATATGGAGACGGCGTGATTGACGTTAGAGGTCTCGGCTGCGCGCTCGATGTATCGCAGGCCCTGGGCAGTCCTTTCACTCACGGCGCGTCCGGCAAATGCTCCGCCGAATCAGTCGGCTCCAGTACTGCCGGGGAAATGAAAGACGTTTCGACGGGAGTCCGCGCTGCGGCGCGCGAATCGTTTAATAATGCGGAATTCAAACTTGAGAATTTAAACGCGAAGTACCTCGGCGGCGGAATATCGGGCTCTCTTGGGCTTGACGTCTCAGGTGGAAAGAGCGGGCTCTCCGGCAAGATCGCCGGGCAGAATCTCGACCTCTCCAAAATTCCGGAAGGTCTCGTTCCCCTCGATATCGGGGGCAGTGCGGAATCCCTGAGTGCGGATTTTAAAGGAAGTGAAGGCGAATATGGCGTTGACGTATCGTTCGTCGTAAACGGCCTCGAAATAAACCTTGGGGAGGGAAGGAACTTTAATCTGTCGAAAGCGGCAACCGGCGCGCCTGTGAGGGTCGAATATACTTCCGGCGCGGCGGAAGCAGGGGGCGGCGCTCCCGAACCTCACAGAAAAATCTCCGTGAAAGACAAATCTCTCAGCTACGAAAACCTGTCCTTTGCCGATTACTTTATCGAGCGCGGACAGATTGAAGACCTCGGCTTTGCGATCGACCTCGGCGGCGACTGGGCGCTTGAAATGAACTCACGCGGCTCTGGCTTCAGGGTGCTCGGCATGGACGCCGCACTCGGAAGCTTCAGAGAGCACCTCGTGATAAATGACAGCGGCAGGAATGGATTCTCGGGCACCATAGAGGGCGGCGACGGGGTTTTCAACGGCATCGAGCTCCCGGCTATATCGGCAGAATACGATTACAAGGGCGATTCCGTGGACATACGCGCCGTCGAGGCTCAAATAAGCACGATAGGGGTGTTTACCTCCGAGAGGGCCGGGGTCGTTTTCGGGAAGGGGCAGGGCGGATACCCGTACGAGATAAACTTCTCGGGCGGCGTTTTCTCCGCGATCAACGACAGGATAAAGTCCGAAGGCATGACCGGCCGCTTCACGATACTCGATTCCTCGAAGAACGAAAAGGGATGGGAAGGCGTCATAAAATCCCCGTCGACTACAATCACCTCCGAAACGATCGAAAACCTCTCCCTGAATATCTCGCCGGCTCCGGAAGGCGTCTCGATAAGCGGCATTTCCGGAAGGCTCCGCGGGGGCGAGCTCGGAGGCAAGGTCGACATACTGACATCCGGCGAAAGAACGGGGCTCGCGGTCAATATCGGCCTCGATAACGCCGTAATAAAGTCGGGAACCCGGGACATTCCAATACGCTCCGCACGTATAAATTATTCGGGACAGCTCGTGCCCGGATCGCTTCCCGAAGGCGGCGGCAGGATCGAGCTTAACGGCCTTACAGTCCCTGACGGCACTGGACAGACCATCCTTCAGGCCGGGCTCGACGCCGCCACGTCCGGTGAAACCTTATCAGTGAGGGAGGGGTTTATAAGGGATAGTGAGGGTACAACCCTGAGAGTCGAGGGAGAGATGGATAATATACTTTCCGGCCCGATACGGACCGGGCTTTCGATGCCCGAAGTCTCCCTTAAAAGCCTTTCCCGGCTCGTGGCCCCCTTTGCTCCGCCATCTGTCAGGGATGCGAGGCTCGACGGGAGCGCGGCCATGCGCGCTGAATTCGTAAACCTTTTCAGCCCCGAGATGTCGTGGAAGGGCGACGTCACCCTCAAAAACGCCTCCTACGACGGGTACATGGGCGGCGCACTCCTCAGCGTCAGGGGCATAAACGGCTCGGTGACGATAAAGGAGAGCGGCACGGCGGAGAATCCCCTCGCCGCCTTTCTCGACACCGGTCTCGAGCTCGGGAGGGACGTCTACAACAGGTACCATAAATCCCTTCGGGACGCCCCCCCTCCGGCAGGCGAGCTCGACCATCTCAGGATAGGCGAAATCGAGTACGGGATACTCAAGTTCCAGAACGTTCAGTGCGAGCTCGAAGCCGACAATGAGAAGCTGACCATCGCAAGGCTCGTATCGGATTTCTTCGGCGGCAGGCTTTACGGCACGGGACTCTTCGACTACGGCGGCGGAAAGAGCGCGTACAACTTCTCCTTCCTCTTTAACGACGTAAGCCTCCAGGGCATTTCGCGGCGGCTCTCCCCCGTTCAGGAATACATCACGGGCCGCATGAACGGTCTTATATGGCTTACCGGCGAAGGCGGCGAGCTCGGAACGATAAACGGGCCGTTCGAATTCTGGTCGGTCAGCTCCCCCAAGGAGCAGAGGACTATCGGCAAGGCGCTTCTCGATCAGCTCGGCGCGAAGGAGAGGCTCATACTCGGCTCCAACCGGAGCTATGATACGGGAGAGATTTCAGGTTATATTAATGACGGCGTTATAACGTTCAAAAAGCTCGAAATATCGAATTCCATACTGGGCTTTAAAAACCTGTCTATACAGTCCGACCCGATAAGGAACTCGATATCCATAGCCCATTTTGTATCGGTGATAAGGGAGATAGCCCGAAGGTCCCAGTCGGGCGGCCCGACGATCGAAACCAACTGAGCGAGGAGACGAAATGGAAATATTAAAGCTTGCACATCTTAAGTTTCTTCTTTTGGCGGTCTCTTTCTACGCCGCCTCCTGCGCGACGATAACAGTCAACGTCTACTTCCCGGCGGAAGAGGTCAGGGAGGCGTATTCGAGCCTCGAAGAGGAGTTCCTGGCGCAGCCCCCGGCTGAGAAGCCTTCGGGTGAGGCGTCTCCGGCGGCAAAACCAACGCCCGGCCCGCAGAGTAAGGCGAGCTATCCCGACAAGCCCGTGCTTTCGGAGCGCAAGGTCATCGCCCTCAAGAAAGAAATATCGCTCGACTTCGGCGAGTACGCCTGGGCGCAGGGCAATATCGCCCAGCAGATAACCGAGAAGATAAGGAGCATGCCGGACGTGATCGCCGCCTACAAGAGACGCTCCCAGAGACTGGCCACTATAAGGCAGATGGTATCCCAGGGACTCGTCGCCGAAGGCGATCAGGGCCTTCTCATTCAAAGGGGCTCTCTCACGCCCGAGCAGACACAGGCCTTTAACGCCGAGAACGCCGACAGGAGCGTGATAATACGCGGCATGGCGAAAGCCATAGTCGAGATCAACAACATCGAGCCCACGCCCGAGAACATCGAGAAGGTCCTTCCCGAGGCCGCAAGGCAGTTCGCGAGCGTAAGGCGAAGCGAAAGATAAAAGAATCCAGGGCCCGGATATCCACTCCGGGCCCATTTCCATCCTGTTTAATCTTGCTCCTCGCGATTTTCACATCTTGAAGTTAAATCCGATTTGCTGTGTAATTATGGAGCGGTCTGCGTATCCCCGCGCACGACCGTCTTGTGGGAGGATGAATACATGCACATGAGAATAGCCATATTGTGGCTCGTGCTCGCGCTTTACGGACTTTCCGCTCTCCCTTCCGGCGCAAGGGACCTTTTCATAGCCGATATGGAGGTCAACGACGATAGCGTTTTCCAGGGGACCAACAAGATATTCAAGATAGTCGACTTCTTCGACAACAAGTCTCTCGAGGAATTCTTCCCGGACTACACCCCAAATTCGGCGGTGTTCGCCAGGGTCGACCTCAGGGGCCTCGGCGTTGTAATCGAGTATCCGGAAAATTCCCCCGTCCTTATCTTCAGGGTCCCCGGCACGAGGTTCGAAATCGTCTTCGAGGGAGAGACGAGGGACGAGAGCCAGGAGCTCTTCGAGGACTGGCTCAAGGGAAACTATGAATCGGCGTCCGCGTCGGACGCCAAGCTGACCACACTCCTCCAGCTCCTGGTCAGGTACTCGCCTGTCGACCCCGTCGCCGGAAACCCGAACAGCCTCCAGACGAGGATGTTCCTCTCCGACTTCGACGCCGGAATAACGGGGCCGTTCATAAGCGCCTCGGGCCGTATCGAAGGCATCAAAAACCAGTTCACGTTCGGAGCCGAGTACGGGTTTTTCGACGCCGGCGCATTCGGCGGACAGGTCGTAAACGTTCCCATTAACTACAAGTGGAATCTCAAAAGCGTACCGAAGCTCTCCATCATCTTCGATCTCCCCATAACGCTCACGCGGACGGAGAGCGCATGGTCTTACATGGCCTCCTTCGGAACGGGCGTCCAGTTCCGACCGACGAGGTGGTGGAGCCTGACGCCCATGGTGAGGGCGGGCGGCGTAGGGTCCCTCGACGTCGGCGCGCTCGCCGTGCTCGTATCGGGCAGCCTCACGAACTATTTCCATTACAAGATGGGCTCGACACACCTCGGCTTCGGGACGCTCGGCGGCATGTCGACGACAATAGACGGCATAAAGATAAAGGGCTACGATCTCAGCTACGAGCTCACGAACTATGTTCTCAGGAACGGCGTCGACCTCACTCAGCAGCTCGATTTCAACGTCCTCGGCAACCCCGCCGCGTTCAAGCTCTTCTTCAATTTCACACAGTTCTGGGGCAACGAGCTCTACCTCAACACCTTTTACGACATGGGCCTTGGCGTGGCGACAGTGAAGAGAATAGCGGACTCCTACGTGAACGCCATAGACTTTTCATTCACGTACGCAGCTGGCGTCACGAACGATTACGACTACTACGGCTTCAAGATAACGTGCAGGTTCTGAGGGTCTCCGGCGCCTTGCTGTAATATGCCGCATCTGCACTGAAATCTTTTCTTTCCGTGTCCTTTTCGCGCTCCCGATTTATTAAATGACCCGGTTTCACTTCAGGGAATTGATAACCTCCCAAAATCAGGGTTCAATATCCACCATGAGCACACGCAAAATCGTAATCATCCCGGGCGACGGAATAGGCCCCGAAATTACCGCGGCGGTGGAAAAAATCATAGCGGCATCTGGCGCCGACATAGAATGGATAGAGCACCTGGCCGGTCTTGCGGCCCTTGAAGAAGGGCTTCACGTGATGCCGGCGGAAACCATAGACGCGATAAAGGAGCACAAGGTCGCCCTCAAGGGGCCGTGCACGACGCCCATAGGAAAGGGCTTCACGTCTGTTAACGTACAGCTCCGTAAAATCCTCGACCTGTATGCAGCCGTGAGGCCGGTGAGGAACCTCCCGGGCGTTACGACGCGCTTCAGCGACGTCGACATAGTCATCATACGCGAGAACACAGAGGGGCTCTACAGCGGCGTAGAGAACGTCGTCACCCCCGGCGTCGTCATGAGCATGAAAGTGGCTACGGAAAAGGCCTGCTCGCGCATATCGCACTGGGCGTTCGAGTATGCACGCCACCGCCACAGGAGAAAGGTCACCGTTTTTCACAAAGCGAATATCATGAAGATGACGGACGGCCTCTTCATAAGCAAGTCCAAGGAAGCGAGCCTCGAATACTCCGACATCGAATACCAGGAAATGATTATCGACGCGGGCTGCATGAAGCTCGTTCAGGACCCTTCGCAGTTCGACATCCTTCTTCTCGAGAACCTCTACGGCGACCTTATCAGCGACCTCTGCGCCGGTCTCGTAGGCGGGCTCGGGGTGGTGCCCGGTGCGAACATCGGCGACAGGGAGGCGGTATTCGAAGCGGTGCACGGCTCCGCCCCGGACATAGCGGGAAAGAACGTAGCGAACCCGCTCGCGCTTTTGATGTCGGGCGTAATGATGCTGAACCACATCGCCGACACGGAAGGCCGCGAGGAGTTCTTCGAGTGCGCCGACAGGATAAAGCACGCATACGACCGGGCGCTCCAGGAAGGGGACAAGACGCGCGATCTGGGCGGGAAGTTAAGCACGACGGAATTCGCCGACGCCCTTATAAGAAGGATCGAAGCGGGCGACTAAACCCGGGCACTGCATGTCCACTCCGTGATTGTGATTTCGATGCGTCGAGAATTTTTTGTGTGAATCTCGATCCATTGTTCTATAATTACCGGAGAGCTCCCTGATTCGCGGGAACGGAATCCATATTACCTGCGCTCTACATACCGGTCTCTGAGCTCAAAACCGTACTAAAAGGAGAATCGACATGGCCGACCTGAGCCCGATGGAGCTTGCGACAATGCAGCAGGGATTGACCGACCAGCAGAAAATGCTCTTCCTCTCGCAATACAATTCGAGCAAGAAAGACAGGACCATCGCCCTTATACTGTCGATACTCCTCGGCACGCTCGGGATCGACCGTTTCTATGTCGGCAGCATAGGTATGGGAATACTAAAGCTCCTGACGGCGGGGCTGTTCGGGATACTCTGGATAATCGACTGGTTTTTTATAATGGGTAAAGCGGACGATTACAACAGAAAGAAGGCCCGGGAAATTCTGAGCGCGGTTAAATCGAGCGAATGATTCCCGAACCCGCCCGGGATTCGGATCAGGCGGAAGCACGGCGGAGATTTTCCCTCATCACCCTTAGAAAATTCCCGCCCATTATCTTTCTCACCCTCTCTTCGGAATAGCCCTTCTCCAGGAAAAAACCGGCGATCTTCGGAAGGTCCGAAATCCTTCTCAGCCCCTCGGGAAAGTCTTCTATACGCGCCCCGTCCATGTCACTCCCGATGCCGACGTGGTCCTCGCCGACGAGATTCACAACATAATCCGCGTGAGTGAAAACGTCTTCGAGAGTCGGCGTCCCCTCGCCGGTTTTGAGGAACTGGTTATATAACACGAGCCCCACAACTCCGCCCCGCCCGGCTATGGCCGTTATCTGCTCATCCCTGAGGTTTCTCGGATGGTCGGTTACGGCCCTCGCGTTCGAGTGCGACGCAATCGGTATCAGCTCTGTCAGCTCTATCGCCTCCCAGAACCCCTTTTCGTTTATGTGTGAGAGGTCGAGCGTTATCCCAAGCCTGTTCATCTGCCCGATGAGCCTCTTCCCTTCTTCCGAGAGGCCCTCGCCCGTATCGTTTCCCGACGCGTAAATGTTCTTGTCGTTCCAGGAGAGCCCGATGATCCGGACGCCCCTCTCGTAGAACTCGCCGAGCTTCTCCGGCGATTCCACAGGGTCCGCCCCTTCCATGAGCGTAAGGAACCCTGTGCGCGGGCTTCGCTCTATATCGTCCAGGTCGCTTGCCGTCTTAACATGAAACACCTCGTCCGCGTGCTCGCGGTAGATTTTCTCGTACGTGTCGAACTGGGCGAGCGCCGACTCGATAGTCTTCCCGGGCTTATGCTTCGGGTGAACGAATATCGTGTTGAACAAAAGCCTCACCTTTCCTTCTTTCAGCCACGGAAGCGTTATCATGCAGGGTGACTCGGGGTTTACGAAGTCCCTGTCGAAGTAGTTAAGATGAAAAGCGATGTCCTCGTGCGCGTCGAGTATGAAAAGGTCTTTCGGCATCCCGGTATCCATAAGTTATGTGCGCGGCTTGCGGCGTCGCCGCACCGCCCGACTTTATCAGATTGTAGAGATTATAATGCCTGATGATTCGCCCGTATGTTATACGGATTCGGGATTACCGGTAAAACCCCATGCTGGCGAAGCTGACGACGGAGCCGGTATCGGGCTCCAGCGCCTGGTCGTAGTCGAGTAAAACGCCCTTCTTTGCTTCCATTGTCGATAGCGCGGCGTATATGGGCGAGAGCCCGCATATCTTCCGCCAGTCCTTCTCGGCCTCTATGGACCTGTAAAATCCCTCGGCGTCCATTTTTTCGCCGAAGGCGAGGGACGAGAGGTCCCTTTCCCTTATCACGCCGAGCGTGGCCTCGTTCACGCTCTCGCTGTCTCCGAACTTGAGGCCGACGTGAGCCATGTCGGCCCCCGCTATTATAAACGCCCTGTCCCCGAGTCCCGAGGTTATCACCTTCATCTCCTCCAGGAACTTCGACACGCGCCCGTCTTCTGAAGGGGAGATTCCTTCCATCACCATTCTATGAAAGGAATTGCACAATACTGGCACTATCGTGAAGCCCCTCTTGCCGTTCAGCATGTGCTGGAGGAACGCGACCTGAAATTCTATAGAGTGCTCCGTACGGTGCGAAATCTCGCCCTCGAAGAGGTCCCACCCGCACGCGGCCTCGAGCCTCCCTACTATGTTCCTGTCCGTCTTCGCCTCGCCGAGGGGCGTCCTGAAATTTTTTCGCGTCAATATAAACGGATTGTCCACCAGCGCATAATGAGAGGTCCCGAATATGATAAAGACGTCCGCCGCGCTCTCGGGAAGAGCGGCATACGCCCTGGCGTACGACACTCCTCCGCGGCTGTAGTCTATGTGGGGAGATATTATCCCTTTCAGTCTCCCGTTCCCGTTGGCTGCATTTCCGCCGCCAGCTTCTTTAAGGAACGCAGCGAACCATTCTTCCAGCTCCGGCGCTGACGCAGGATAGGAGAGCCCCGCGAATTCCGGCTCCCTCACGTCCGATTCCCTGAACTCGCGCTCGACGCCGTTCCTGTAATCCCTGTATCGCTTGCTGTCGAGGAAAAGCGCCTCGTCGAGCTTCGCCACGAGATTCTCGACGTCCTCTTTCCTGACGTCGCCTCCGTACTTTTGGGAGAGAATCCTGCATACGTCATCGACGCTGTTCTCCCCGTTAAAAAGCGTGAGGGCGAGAACCGTCCCCGGCGAAACAGCGAGCACGTTGCCCCCGGGGTTCTGAGGGTCTCTCAGGTATATAACCTTTTCCCCCTCGGCCTCCGAAGGTATCGCCTCTATGTATCTCAGCTTCGGATATTCCGTCATCTGCGCGCACCGCCTCGTTTCGGAGCTTTCCCCCATCCTCCGCCCCCCGGCGTCTCTATGCCGAGGACATCCCCCTTCTTTATTTCCAGCGTCGCCTTCGGTGCAATCCGTATATTTTTTCCGCGTCTCGTGAGCGTGTTCCTGCCCCTTTTCCCGCTCCCTCCGCCTTCAACGCCGTAGGGAGAGTGCGTTCTCCTCTCGGTTATGATCGACAGAACAGCATCCGTAAGGAACCTGTACTCCCTCACTATACCGTCCCCGCCCCTGTACCGCCCCGTGCCTCCGCTCCCCCTCCTGACGCTGTAGGAATCTATCATCACCGGGAGCTCCCTCTCGAGGGCCTCGATAGGTGTGTTGAGCGTATTCGTCATGTGCGTCTGCACCGCGCTCACGCCGTCCTTCCCGTATCTTCCGCCCATCCCCCCGGCTATAGTCTCGTAGTAGGCGAACTTCTTTCCTGTAGCGGGATTTACGCCCCCGAACGTAGTATTGCTCATAGTGCCCGCGCTGGCCGCAGGGATTTTTTCAGGCGCCGCATTCGACAGCGCCCCGAACACCACATCCACGACGCGCTGCGAGGTCTCCGTGTTTCCGCCCACGACGGCGGCCGGGTACTTCGCGTGCAGTATCGAGCCTTTTTCGGCGGCGATACGTATCGCGCGGAGCGGCCCGGAATTTAACGGCATCTCCGTCGGAGCCATGCACTGGAATACGTAGACGACGGCCGCCGTCGTAACGCTCAGCGGTGTATTCACGCACCCCTTCACCATCTTCGACGTGCCCGCAAAGTCGACGACGGCCCCGCCGCCTTTAATGTCTATAGCGACCTTTATCGGTATGTTCTTCGTTCCTGCCCCGTCGTCGTCGAGAAAGTCCGAGAATTCGTACCTGCCGTCGGGTATCTGCCTGATGACCTCCCTCATCATCTTCTCGCTGTACGAAAGGAGCTCGTCGCCGGCATCCTTTATCTTCCGGAGCGAATATTTTTCCGCCGCGTGATTCAGCCTCTTAACCCCGAGCTCGAGTGATCCCAGCTGCGCACAGAGGTCACCCTCCCTTTCCTCGGGGTCCCTCGTTGCAGAGAGGATTTCGTCGAATAGTTTCTCGTTTTGCTGTCCTTTCCTGTAGAGTCTCGAAGGCGGGATCAGTAGCCCTTCCTCGTGTATCGAAGTCGAAAGCGGCATAGAGCCGGGCGTAAGGCCGCCTATGTCGGCGTGGTGGGCCCGCGCCGCCACGTAAAATTCCAGCTTCCCGCCGATGAATACGGGAGCAATGCAGGTGACGTCGGGTAGGTGTGTCCCGCCTTTATACGGATCGTTCAGTATGAATACGTCGCCCGGCGCTGTATCCGGCTCGTCGATTATAGCCCTCACCGCAAAGCTCATCGATCCCAAGTGCACGGGTATGTGCGCGGCCTGGGCTATCATCTCGCCGTCCGTCTTGAATATTGCGCAGGAGAGGTCCCGCCTCTCTTTTATATTCGGCGAGAACGCGGCCCTGACGAGGACGACTCCCATTTCCTCGGCTATCGAGCTCAGTATGTTCCTGAATATTTCGAGCTCAAAGGAGCTTAGCGGCATGTGAACGACCCCTGGGTAACGCTTTCGGAATTATACCGGGCTTTCGGAAAAAATGGATTATTTATTCTGGGGCCCGGGAGTAGGGGTGGGGAGAATTTCGAGATTCGAGTACCTGCACGTTCCGGAGTTGTAATACCTTACAAGCATGCTATCTGAGAGGCTCGCTTTAGGGCTTCCGGGAATAATATGGCTCCCGTTCTCGCACGGAGAGACGACCTTCAAAAACGGCAAAGGCGCCTCGCTTCCGGGGGCGTAGTCTCCCTTTAAGCTCTTCGTGACGGATACGGTTGCAGTGCATTTCGCAACCATCTCCGGCTTAAAGCCGCTCTCTCCGTCTATGGATCTGCATTCCCCGGAGTCGTACGCCTCCCCGCATTCGACCTTCGTCACTGTCCCTTCCACCGCATAGTCCGAGCTTTCGAGAAGCTCATCCTCTGAGCACGGCCGGGGTATGGCCGAGGATACGACCGGGGCCGCAGTGACCGCGAGTAAAATGAGGGGTATTATTATTCCGGTTTTCATTCGTATACAAATCTATTTCCCCTCCGGATTTTTGTCAAACGGCGGCCGCGCGGGGAATAAATAACTTCCGGGAGGCGGCTTTACAACATGCGAATACTGGTGACAGGGGTTTCGGGATTCATTGGCTCACACCTCGCTGAAAGGCTTCTGGCGGACGGCCACAGCGTCCTCGGCGTGGACTCGTTCCTCGACTTTTACCCACGCGAGATTAAAGAGAATAATATGAAATCCCTCCTCGGAAAGCCGGGATTCAAATTCGTCGAGGGAGACATTATAGACCTCGACCTGGGCGAGCTCCTTTCCGGCGTCGAGGGCGTATACCACCAGGCCGCCATCGCCGGCGTAAGGACCAGCTGGGGCGGTAGGTTCAGCGAGTACGTAAAGAACAACATCTCCTGCACACAGCTCCTCCTCGAAGCCGCGAAGGACAGAAATCTCAAAAAATTCGTCTACGCCTCGTCCTCTTCCGTCTACGGCGACGCAGAGGCGTTCCCGACGAGGGAGGACGTTCAGCTGAGGCCCGTCTCGCCTTACGGCGTGACGAAGCTCGCGGGCGAGAACCTCGCGACGCTCTACTACAAAGGCTACGGCGTGCCCGTCGTCTCCCTCAGGTATTTCACCGTTTACGGCCCGCGCCAGCGCCCCGACATGGCCTTTCACAGGTTCGTGAGGGCGGCGATAACCGGCGGCGGAATAACGGTCTTCGGCACGGGCGAGCAGACGCGCGACTTCACGTTCGTCGCCGACGCCGTGGAAGCGAATCTCCGGGCTTTTTCCGACGGCGTAAACGGCGAGAGCTACAACATAGGCGGCGGGACGCGGATAAAGCTCATCGACGCGATACGCCTCATAGAGGAAATTTCAGGCGCGAAGATAAAGATCGATTACAAGGACTCCGAAAGGGGCGACGCGCGGCACACCTCGGCCGACGTGTCAAAAGCGGAGAGGGATTTTAACTACTCCCCCGTCTTCGGTATCAGGGAAGGGCTGACGGAGCACTACAACTGGCTCCGGGAAAATATCGATCTCTATATAAAGCTTAATTTATAGCGTCCCTAAGGGTTTCGCCCATCTCGGCAGGGCTCGGGCTCACCCTGACGCCGGCCCTTTCGAGCGCGGCAACTTTATCCCTGGCGCTTCCGGAGCTTCCGGAAATGATGGCGCCTGCGTGGCCCATCCTCTTTCCCTTGGGCGCCGTCGAGCCCGCGATGAAGGCAACTACCGGCTTCGTGACGTTACTCTTTATGAACTCGGCCGCTTCTTCCTCGGCGCTTCCGCCGATTTCGCCTATCATGATTATGGCGTCCGTGTCCTTATCTTCCTGGAAGAGCCCGAGAATGTCTATGAACGTCGAGCCGATTATCGGGTCGCCGCCGATGCCGACGCACGTCGACTGCCCGATCTTGAGGTTCGAGAGCTGCCAGACGGCCTCGTAGGTCAGCGTGCCGCTGCGGGATATGATCCCGACGCGCCCTGGCATGTGTATGTAGCCCGGCATGATGCCGACCTTCGCCTCTCCCGGTGTCATTACGCCGGGGCAGTTGGGGCCGATGAGCCTCGACTTCTTTCCCGAGAGGTATTTCTTGACCTTTATCATATCCTGTGTCGGAACGCCTTCCGTGATGCAGATAACGAGCCCGACGCCGGCGTCTATCGCCTCGACCATCGAGTCCATCGCGAAGGCCGCCGGAACGAATATGAGGGACGTATCCGCCCCCGTTTTCTCGACGGCGTCGGAAACAGAGTCGAATACAGGGAACCCCTCTACTTCCGTCCCCCCCTTTCCGGGCGTAACCCCGCCGACCACGTTAGTGCCGTAGTCCCTGCACTGCGTGGCGTGGAAGAGGCCCGCGCTCCCCGTGATGCCCTGTACGATGACCTTACTGTTCCGGTTGACCAGGATACTCATTGTTTATTCACTCCTCGGGAATAACCTTTCAAATGTGGATTTATCTTAATTCAGCGGAATGGAATCATAACATAGCGAAAAAACCCTTTCAACCCGCCGCCTGTGGGCACGAACGGCTCGTAGGCCCAGCGTAATGATGCCCCTATTCTATGTTCTGTATCTGCTCCCTTATCTTTTCGAGCTCCGAGCGGAGGTCTATGGTGATGTGGGAAATCTCGGCGTCCTTGGCTTTGGCCGATATAGTCCCAGCCTCCCTGTTCATCTCCTGGAGGAGGAAATCGAGCTCCCTGCCGACCGACCCCCCGTCCTTTATAGTCTGCCTGAACTTAACCGTGTGGGCGTTAAGCCTGACGATCTCTTCCGTAATGTCGCTCCTCTCAGTCAGAAATGCGGCCTCCTGGTAGAGCTTGCCCTCGTCTACCTGCACGTCTTCAAGGGCCTTCGAAATCCTCTCCTTAAGCTTCGCCGAGGCGGTTTTCATGAAGTCCTTTCTCTTGCTTTGTATGGAGCGGGTGAGCCGCTCTATCTTGCCGATTCTCCGGATGAGGTCTTTCTCGAGCTTCTTCCCCTCGGAAACTCTCGCCGCGTTGAGCTTCCTGATGGCGCTTACGAGCGCGCCCTCTATATTCTTTACGTCCTTTGCATCCGGCTTCGTCTTCTGCTCCGGGGAAAATATCTCCCTCAACGCGAGAAAGTGGTCGAGGCGAATATCCTCTTTTATCCCCAATTCTTTCTCCAGCTTTTCGAGGTTCTTTCTGAACTGCTTGGCGAGCTCGATGTTGAGAGACGGCGCGCCGTTCTGAAGCCCTTCGAGCGAGACGGTTATTCTTACCTTTCCCCTGTGAAGGAGCTTTCTTACGATGTCGGAAAGGTCGGGCTCTATGGCGGACAGCGCATCGGGGAGCTGGAGCTTGACGTCGAGATACCTGTGATTCTCAGAGCGCGCCTCTATCGCCACCTTCCCGTACCCGGTGTCGGCCGAGCTCTTTCCAAATCCCGTCATGCTCTTCATCGCCTGTATTCCTCTTTGAGCTGTTTCGAATATTCGCTTCTTAGCTTCCTGAAAAGCTCCATCGTCCCGGCGTTCCTGTAATCAGGGTAGGTCCAGTCGAGAGGCTTCCATTCGTCGTTAACATACATAAGAGTTAAATCGGCGTAAACCCCGCCGCCAAGATACGGGCGGTGAGAAAACCCCTTCCCCGTGGCGAGTATCAGATGCTCCTCCGCAATGTATCCGGGGTCCAGGTTTATCGTCCTCCCGCCGCCGTATGAAAATACCTTTTCCACCTCGTTTGTAAATATCTTCACATCCTTAATGGACTCGCGGGGAATGAGTCTTTTGTAGGCGGTAAATATGCGCTGGAGCCCCTTTCCCATCTCCTCCTCGTAATAACTCGTCCCGTCGAACGGGCGGGGGTCGCTCCTGTATGCCTCCTCGCCGAATTCCCGGCCAAGCTCCTCCATGCACTCCTCTATTTTCGCTCCGGGGATGTGTATTATCCCCACGATGAGCCTCACGGGCTTTGGCTGATTGAGACTGCTCATATATCGCTGGCTGTTCCGGCAAGGGCTTCTGACCGCATGAAGCTCTTTGCCGTATTTCCAAGGATTATACCGGAGCGCCGTCTCTTTATAAAAGGGCCGATTCCGGTGCGGCACATATTCCCTTAACCAAATATTTCTTGATATATCCGCCGCAACTACTTATTCTAATTGACGGAATTACGAGCAATAAAAAGAGCGGTATATGCAGAGCTTCGGAAATCACGTCGCTGTTTTAATCGTATTCATGGCTCTCCTCTCGTGCGGCGGGGGAAAAGCGGAGCCTATTATCCCCGAGAGAAAGGCCATAGAACCTTCCCCGACGAAAGTGGTAGAGGAGTTTCTGAAGGCCATAAAGGACGAGAAGTTCGAGAAGGCATATCAGTATGTATATGCCCCCTACTCCGACAAAGAGGGTTACGTCATACAGATGCAGAATACGGTAAAAGACAATCAGCTCACCATTCTGAATTACCGCATACTCGGGACACAAATATTCGACAGGACAGCCATCGTCGTCGTCGAGCTCAATCAGAAAATTAAATCGCCGACGACAGGGCAGGTAGTCGAGCTCATGCAGAACAGCCAGTACGACCTCGGTCTCTTCGACGAAAAATGGAAAATAACCTCCGGGAACTGCATCAAGAACTGCCTCGAAATACCGCAGAAAGCACCGACGCAACAGAACGCACCAATACAGCAGAATGCACCAACGATACAGGAGCAGCCGGCCAGCTGATGTTAAAAGTTTCCGTAATGGGCGCAGCGGGGAGAATGGGGCAGAGAATTCTTTATTTTTTAAGCCGTGACGAATCTGTCAAGATAGTCGGAGCGAGGGAGATAAAGGGCCATTCCGCGATCGGGAAGGATGCCGGCATCGTGGCCGGCATAGGGAAGCTCGGCGTAAAGGTCACGGCCGACATGGACGAATCCTCCTCGAAGGCGGACGTCATCGTCGATTTCACCGCTCCCAAGCCTACGCTCGAGAACGCAAGATACGCGGCTTCCAACGGCAAGGCCATGGTCATAGGAACGACGGGGTTCACGGACGACGAGCAGGAGAAGCTCGAAAAACTGTCCCTGAAATTCCCCTGCGTGATCGCTCCTAACATGAGCGTCGGCGTAAACGTCGTCTTCGAGATCACGAAGCTCCTTGCGAGGGCGCTCGGCGACGAATACGACGTCGAGATAGTCGAGGCCCATCACAAGCACAAGCTCGATTCCCCGAGCGGCACCGCGATAATGCTCGGCAGGGCCGCAGCTGAAGGGCTCGGCAGGGACTTCGACCAGTCCGCCAGATATGAAAGATACGGGAGAATAGGGGAGCGCAGGCAGAACGAGATAGGCATTCAATCCATAAGGGGCGGCGACGTCGCGGGCGAGCATACCGTTATGTTTCTCGGCGACGGCGAAAGGATCGAGCTCACGCACCGCGCGCAGAACAGGGACAACTTCGCCAAGGGCGTAGTCAGGGCCGTAAAGTGGGTTTACGGGAAGCCGCCCGGCCCCTATACCATGAAGGACGTCCTCGGCCTCTAAAAGGGCGCGGCCGGGCCTGAGCAGAGCCCCGGCGGACGGCATCCCTCCGCATCCATGTTCAGATTCGAGATACTCAAAAAGGAATCCGGCTCCGGCGCAAGGCTGGGACGCATCCACACCCCCCATGGAATAGTGGACACGCCCGCCTTCATGCCCGTAGCGACGCAGGCAACGGTCAAGAGCCTCTCCCCCGAGGAGGTCGAGTCCCTCGGCTTTCAGATGCTTATAGCCAACGCCTACCACATGTACCTCCGCCCCGGGCACGAGGTCATTAAAAAACTCGGCGGGCTTCACGAATTCATGTCGTGGAGGCACCCGATAACGACGGACAGCGGCGGGTTTCAGGCGTTAAGCCTCTCGAAAACGCGGAAGATAAAAGAGGAAGGCATAGTCTTCCAGTCTCACCTAGACGGCAGCAGGCATCTCCTGACGCCTGAAAAATGCGTCGAGATACAGGAATCGCTCGGCGTCGATATAATGATGTGCCTCGACGAATGCCCGCCTTACCCGTCGACCGAAAAATACATGAGAAAGTCGGTCGAGCTCACGACGCGCTGGGCCGGGCTCTGCCGAAGCGCCAGGAAAAGGCCGGAATCCGCCCTCTTCGGCATAGTCCAGGGCGGCGTTTATCCCGAGATGAGGCGCCTCTCGGCCGAGGGCCTCACCGAAATCGGCTTTGACGGCTACGCCCTGGGCGGCCTCGGAATCGGCGAGGACCCGGAGGCCACGTACGACATCACGGAGTCGACGCTCCCTCATCTGCCGCCCGAAAGCCCGCGTTATCTCATGGGAATAGGGAGGCCCGAGGATATAGTTGCGGCTGTTTACGCGGGCGTCGATCTCTTCGACTGCGTAATACCGACGCGTAACGCCAGAAACGGCACTCTCTTTACAAGTCACGGAAAACTGGTTATAAAAAATGCCCGATATGCGGAGGACGGGGGGCCTGTCGATGAACGCTGCGGATGTTATACGTGCAGAAATTTCTCGAGGGCGTATCTGAGGCACCTTTACATGGCGAGGGAAACCCTCGTTTTACGACTCCTGACTATTCATAATCTCAATTACTACGGACAACTGATGAAAGAAGCCAGAGAAAGCATAGCCCAGGACGATTTCCCTGTTTTCGCAAGTCGGGTAAAATCCCTCGGAGGTGAATAACTTGCAAAAGAAATATATAGCTATAATAACCCTGTCCCTGATGTCAATGGGCGGCTGCCAGGCCCCGGGGGGCGAGGCGGGCGGCGCAGGCGCGTTTGCCGGCTTTCTCCCTCTTATACTGATTTTCGTTCTGTTTTATTTCCTCATACTGAGGCCCCAGCAGAAGCAGGGACGTAAGAGGGCCGATATGCTGAAGAGCCTCAAGCGCGGCGACAACATAATCACGTCGGGCGGCGTCTACGGGAAAATCGTCAGCGTTGCCGACGACGTAATGACTATCGAAATATCCAAGGGCGTAAACATCCGCATAGCCCGTTCGGGCATAGCCGGTCTTCAGCCTTCCGAAAATACTGAACAGAAGGACAAGGAGTCAGGTAAATGAGAGCTTCCAAGGGCTGGATTATCACAATACTCGTCGTCACCGTTTTATCCCTGCTCCTCCTCCTTCCGAGTGTGGCGGGGGATGCACTTCCCAAATGGTGGGGCAGGATTTTCCCCGACAGGGGCATCAATCTCGGCCTCGACCTCAGGGGCGGCATATTCCTTCTGGTGGGCGTCGATACGGAGGCGGCCATTGTCCACGAGCTTTCAAACATAAGGGACTTCATGAACCAGGAGCTGAAGAACGATCAGATCCTTGTCAAGGATACGCAGCTCAAGGGCAGCACTCTGACGCTGGAGTTTTATTCCCAGGCCGACCTCGACAAGGCCCGGGCCCTCGCCGACGAAAATTTCACCGACAGGGCCGATATAAGCGCGAGCGATCTTTCTCTCTCGTTTACGCTTAGGGGGGCTTATGTACGCGACGCCGAGGTAAAGGCGATTGACCAGGTCCGCCAGGTCATAGAAAACAGGATACAGGAGCTCGGCCTCGTCGAGCCTTCCATACAGAAAGCCGGCGCCGACAGGGTGCTGATTCAGGTTCCCGGCGCTACGGACAGGGACAGGCAGAGGGTCATCGACATCATAAAGCGCTCGGCGGTGCTCGAATTCAAGATAGTAAAAGATACCGGCGCATCGGCGGATACCCTCCTCGCCAAGTACGGCGTGTCGAAGCCCGAAGACCTCGCGGCACAGAATCTCGTGCTGATACCGGGGAATACCGGCATCGAAAACGAAAAATTCTTCGTAGCTTCCATAGAATCGCCGGTAACGGGGGAATCCCTTTCCGACGCCAGGATTACATTCGACGAATTCGGAAGGCCGGCAGTCAGCTTCAGCTTCAAGGGAGCGGGCGCCAGCAAGTTCGGCGAGCTCACGGAGAACAACATCGGGCAGCGGCTGGCAATAGTTCTCGACGGCACCATCAAATCCGCCCCGACTATTCAGGACAGGATTTCGACCCAGGGAAGGATAACGGGCAAGTTCACGAGCGAAGAGGCGAACGACCTCGCGCTCGTCCTTCGTTCGGGTTCGCTGCCTGTTCCCGTTACCGTCGAGCAGGAAAGAACGGTGGGTCCCTCGCTTGGGAAGGACTCTATCGATAGCGGAATGAATTCCATGATTCTCGGCGGCATACTCGTCATAATATTCATGGTCGTTGTCTATAAGCTCCAGGGCGTAGTGGCCAATATCGCTCTGGCGCTCAACATGCTCTTTATAATGGGGTTTTTCTCGGCGTTCGGCGTTACGCTTACCCTGCCCGGTATAGCCGGCCTCGTCTTAACGATGGGTATGGCCGTCGACGGCAACATCATCATTTTGGAGAGGATGAAAGAGGAGCTCCGTGCGGGTAAATCGCCGATCGCGGCGATTGACGCCGGTTTCGAGAGGTCTCTCTGGACCATTCTCGACGCCAACATTACCACGCTCATTACAGCGATTATCTTGTTCTGGTTCGGCACCGGGCCGATAAAAGGCTTCGCCGCGACCCTTTCGATCGGTATCGTTTCGACTGTGTTCAGCAACGTAATCGTCGCAAGGGTTATAACGGAATACATATACCAGAACAAAAAAGTCATTAAGTTAAGCATTTGAAGAGAACCCAGGAGGGTGTAAGGACTTGGATTTAATCAAACCTAATACAAAAATAGATTTTGTTAAGATGATGAAGCCCGCAGCTTTGATATCGCTGCTGGCTATAGTCATTTCTTTAGGCTCTTTGATATATCACAAGGGACCTGAATGGGGCGTGGAATTTACGGGCGGCACGGAAATTCAGATAAAGCTCGCGAAAGACATCAGTGCCGACGACATAAGGGATGCACTGGAAGAAACCGGTTATCCGACAGATATGGTTCAGCGCGTCGGCATCGAGGGGGACAGGGAATACCTGATAAGGTTCTCCTCGGACGTCGTACAGTTCGAGCGCATACAGGATTTCCAGAAGACCCTCGAAGGGCTTGTTAAATCGAACCCGGTATTTGAAGGGGGGACCATATTGCGGGTGGATTATATAGGTCCCAACGTCGGAAGCGAGCTGGTAACCAAAGCTATACTCGCCGTTCTTCTGGGCTGCGTAGGGATACTCGTCTACGTTATGCTGAGATTCGAGCTTGCCTTCGCCCTCGGTGCGGTTATCGCGGTTTTCCACGATGCCTTCATAGCTCTCGGTGCGTTGTCTCTCATGGACAAGGACTTTACTCTCACCATAGTCGCGGCGCTCCTTACTATAATCGGCTACTCCGTCAACGACACCATAATCATATTCGACAGGATAAGAGAGAATCTCAAAAAGGGGGTCGCCGGCAGCTTTAGAGACATAGTCAATCTTTCCATCAACCAGACCTTGTCGAGGACGGTGTTCACCAACTTAACCGTTTTCCTCGTCCTGATCCCGCTCTTCTTCTTCGGCGGCTCCGTCATTCATGATTTCGCCTTTGTAATGATTGTAGGCTGCCTTGCCGGTTCGTATTCGACGATATTCATAGCGAGCGCGATAGTCATATGGTGGAGGAAATGGAAGGGGCTTCCGGTCTGACCGGGGGCTCGTCAGTCCCGGCCCAGCTCTTTTACGATTTCTTCCACTGCGGGAACGCGTCCTGAGCTCACTGTCTTGCCGTTCACGATAACCGCCGGGATGGACTCCCAGAGTAAAAGCGTTTTAATGGATGGTATGATAGGCCGGCCGTGCGTGAAAATCTCCTTTAGCACTTTCGGCATCACATATATATAATCCTTGGGCTCTATCTGTATTATCTCGACTTCGTCCTCGCCGAACCTTTCCCTTATCTCCCTGTGAAGCCTTCCGCATTCCTCCGCAAGGGTTCTTATGCGTCCGTAAGACGGGTCTTTCTTGGCATGCTCCCCGATTCCTCCCGAGCAGCATATGCATCCCCCGCCGGAATCGTTTTCCCTCACGATAATGACGGACGAGTGATCAGTCATGGACGGCACCTTTGTCTCCGAGCTGCGCCTGTCTTTTTTCGACGTATAGTTTTTGTATCCATACCCGTACGGAGTCGATTATTATAATTATCGCGCAGAGCATCATCACGACCGTAAAGGCTATATTCACGTATCCCTGATGCACAAATCCCTCCTTTTGCGTCATCGGGAGGAAATTGTCCGTAATATTCATCCACGCGGCCGAGAGAGTTGTTGCCATGACGAAAGCCATCGGCACCATGGTGACCCAGGCGTACCTAGCCTTCCCGTGTCTTATTATAAACGTCGTTCCGACGCAAAGCGCGATACCCGCGAGCACCTGGTTCGCTGTCCCGAACATGGGCCATATCGTGCTTATGCTCCCCGTGAGGACAAAATATCCCCACGCGACTGAAATAAGCGCGCTGGCTATTATGGCCGACGGAAGATTATCGACCTTCTCAAAAGGCTTATAGAACCTCCCCCCGAATTCCTGGATCATGAAGCGCGCGACCCTCGTCCCGGTGTCTATCGTAGTCAGTATGAAAAGCGCCTCGAACATTATCGCGAAGTGATACCAGTAATCCATGAGGTGCCCCATGCCGGGAAGGGCCGTGAATATCTGCGCCATGCCCACGGCCAGCGATACCGCGCCGCCTGTCCTTCCCGCGAGATTCTCGCCCACCTGATGAGACAAATGCTCGAGGTTGACGACCTGGTGCCCGAGTGTCTGGAATATCGGGTCGGGGACGTTTATCGCGAAGTAGTCGCCGGGGAAGAGGGCGGTGGCAGCGATCAGCGCCAGTATGGCGATAAACCCTTCTATGAGCATCGCGACGAACCCGATCGTTTTTATGTCCGATTCTTTGGTTACCATCTTTGGGGAAGTCCCCGACGCCACGAGCGCGTGGAAGCCCGAAATCGCGCCGCAGGCTATCGTAATGAAAACGAAGGGGAACATTGCCCCCGGGATTATCGGCCCGCCGCCTTTGACGAAATCCGTCACGATAGGCATCTTGAGCTCGGGGTTTACGAGGATGATTCCCACTGCCAGAAAGGCTATGGTCCCTATCTTCATGAACGAGCTCAGGTAGTCCCTCGGGCAGAGAAGAAGCCACACGGGGAGTATCGAAGCGATGAAACCGTAGACGAGAATAATGAGCGTTATGCTCGTTTTCGAGAGTGAGAAATAGGGGGCCAGAGAGGAGTGGGCGACATCCTTCCCGAAAAATACGGCGAGTATCAGGAGCACCACGCCTATCGCCGTCGCCTCCACTATCCGTCCCTTCCTGAACCTGTACATATAAAGGCCCATGAAGAAGGCTATTGGCACGGTGCAGCCTATGGTGAAGACGCCCCAGGAGCTTTCGGCGAGGGCGTTCACGACCGCGAGCCCGAGCCCGGCGAGCGCGACGACCAGTATGAAAAGGACGGCGATCGAGGCGACGAATCCGGTCACGGGGCTTATCTCCGTTTTCGCTATCTCGGCGAGGGATTTCCCGCCGTGCCTTACGGACGCGAAGAATATTATGAAGTCGTGCACGGCCCCCGCCACGACGACCCCTACGAGAATCCAGAGGTATCCCGGCAGGACGCCGAACTGCGCCGCGAGCACGGGGCCTATCAGCGGCCCCGCTCCCGTAATGGCGGCGAAATGGTGCCCGAACAGAACCCACTTGTTCGTCGGGTAGTAGTTCTGTCCGTCGTACATCGTGTAGGCGGGGGTTTTCCTCGAATCGTCCAGAGCCGCGACCTTGGCTGCTATGAAGCCGTGATAGTAACGGTAGAAAATAACCATCACGCACAGGGCGCCCACGACAAGCGGCATGGCATGTATTGTCATAATATCTCGTCCCTTCTCTTGTTTTTACTTCTGATGCCTCACGGGGAGTGAAACCGGAGCGCAATAATTTTAGCACTTTATTCCCTCGAATCCTATCCGCTTTCTGCGTTTTCGGGGCGTGAATCTTAAAAAAGTTTTGCGCGCCGGGCCCGCGTGATTATACACGCCGCACTATTTGCCGTAATTGAAAAAATACTTGACATTGATATGCAGTTGTATATGTTTCCTCCAAATCTTTGGAGGGGATGGGTTGAAGTCATCTTTGCTCCGTTCTAAATGTGCTTACCGGATACCGATAGCTCAGTTCGGTGTTTTGCGTATTCTTCCCGGTCGATTCAGAAGCTCCGCCGGGCTGTCCGAATTCCCCCTTTTATCAATCGCTCCATTACCCCAATTCACGAAAAAACAAGGATCAAATAAACTCAAAGGAGAGTTGAAATGGAGATTAGCAGCCATACATTAATCGTGGTTGTGTTGATTATCAGTTTGATTTCCCTCGCCTTTGCCGGTTATCTCGCCAAGTACGTGCTCGGCGCGGATACGGGCACCGCGGCGATGAGGGAGATAAGCGACGCAATCAAGGAGGGCGCTGAAGCGTTCCTCAAAAGGCAGTATTCGACAATCATCATGCTCAGCCTCGCTCTGGCCGTGCTGATGTACGTCGTCTACCGGTTCCTTGCCGGCGACGCGACGCTCGCGTGGCAGACGACTGTGGCCTTCCTCTTCGGCGCGGGCTGTTCCGCGCTCGCCGGATACATCGGCATGTGGATAGCCATCAGGTCGAATATACGCACCGCGAGCGCCGTCAGGACGAGCCTCGACAAGGCTCTCAGGATATCGTTCAGGGGAGGGGCGGTCTCGGGTATCACGATCGTCGCGATGAGCCTCCTCGGCGTCGGTACCCTCTTCGTCCTATACGGCGGATACAGCGAAAGCGAGGAAGTTCTTAGAAGGGTGCCGTTCCTCATAGTCGGCTACGGCTTCGGAGCGAGCTTCGTAGCGCTCTTCGCCCAGCTCGGCGGCGGTATCTACACCAAGGCGGCCGACGTCGGCGCCGACCTCGTCGGCAAGGTCGAAGTCGGAATCCCCGAAGACGATCCCCGAAACCCCGCCGTTATAGCCGACCTCGTCGGCGACAACGTCGGCGACTGCGCGGGCCGTGGAGCCGACCTCTTCGAATCGACTGCGGCCGAAAACATCGGCGCCATGATACTCGGCGTCGCGCTCTTCCCGCACTTCGGCATAAAAGGCATACTCTTCCCGCTCGTCGCCAGGGCGTTCGGCCTCATAGCCAGCATGGTAGGCATCGGGATGGTAAAGCTCAAAAACGACAACGAAGATCCGATGGGCGCGCTCAACCGAGGCTACTACGTCACGAGCCTTCTCGCGGCCGTAGGGTTTTATATCGCGACCTATCTTCTCCTCGACAACAACCTCTGGCTCTTCGTCGCGGGCGTAATCGGTATCGCGACAAGCATCGCCTTCGTATTCATCACCCAGTACTACACCGAATACAAGTACCGTCCGGTGAAGTTCATAGCCGAGGCCTCGCAGACGGGCCCCGCGACGAACATCATCTCCGGTCTCGCCATAGGCCTCGAATGTACGGCGCTTCCGGTTCTCACGATATCGGCGGCCCTTATCAGCTCCTACTACTGCGGCATATACGGCCTGGCCCAATTCCCCGACATCTCCACGAACAGCGCGGGCCTTTACGGTACGGCCATCGCGACCATGGGCATGCTCGGGACGGCGGCCTACATCCTGGCGATGGACACCTTCGGCCCGATAACGGACAACGCGGGCGGCATCGTCGAGATGAGTAAGCAGCCCGAAGAGATCAGGCACAAGACAGACCAGCTCGACGCCGTCGGCAACACGACCAAGGCCCTCACGAAGGGATACGCCATCGGCTCCGCGGCGCTCGCTGCGTTCCTTCTCTTCTCTGCCTACATGGACGAGGTAACCCACATCACCGGGCGGCTTTTCAGCACTGTCGACCTCGCGAAGGTGCCGGTATTCGTGGGCGGCCTCCTGGGCGCGATGCTCATATTCCTCTTCAGCGCGCTAGCGATAAGGGCCGTGGCCCGCGCGGCTTACTACGTCATAAGCGACGTACGCGATCAGTTCAAGGAGAACCCGGGGATCCTCCAGGGTACTTCCAAGCCGAACTACGCACGCTGCGTCGACATCGTGACAAAGGGCGCTCTCAAGGAGATGATCCCCCCCGGCCTTCTCGCCATCGGCATGCCGATAGCAGTCGGCCTTATATTCAAGCAGTTCGGGGTCGGCGCCGAAACCATAGCCGCGTTCCTCATGGTCGGCACCATAGGCGGTATCCTGCTCGCCACGTTCATGAACAACGGCGGCGGCGCATGGGACAACGCCAAGAAGTTCATCGAGCTCGGCGCTTACGGCGGTAAAGGGTCCGAAACCCATAAAGCCACAGTCGTCGGCGATACGGTAGGCGATCCGTTCAAGGATACCGCCGGGCCGTCGATTCACGTTCTCATAAAGCTCCTCGCGACTATAACGCTTGTGTTAGCGCCGTTATTCATCTAAACTGCGGATGGTATCAACTTCCGCAGGGCGTGTGAATGGCAGGGAGCCTTTTTAAAAGGAAAAGCATTGACCGGATAGCAAAAGAAGCGGACGACGAGCAACGCGGACTGAAACGCGTGCTCGGTCCGCTCGATCTGGTCAGCCTTGGCATCGGCATCATCATCGGGGCGGGTATTTTCGTCGTAACCGGGCAGGCCGCCGCTCAGTACGCGGGGCCGGCTATTTCCCTTTCATTCGTTCTTTCCGGGATAGGATGCGTCTTCGCGGGGCTCTGCTACGCCGAAATGGCGTCCATGATCCCCGTTTCCGGAAGCGCCTACACCTACTCCTACGCCACCATGGGGCAGTTCATTGCCTGGATTATAGGGTGGGACCTCATTCTCGAATACCTCTTCGCAAGCTCGACGGTTTCCGTCGGCTGGTCGGGGTACATGGTGAGCTTTTTAAAGGACTTCGGCGTTATCGTCCCCGAGATAGTCGCCAAGGCCCCGCTATCGTTCGACCATATTCACGGCTGGGGCTTTACGGGCGCTGCGTTAAATCTTCCTGCCGTGTTCATAGTGCTCGCGGCTACGGCGGTGCTCGTCCTCGGGATACGCGAATCGGCGACCGCCAACAGCCTCATCGTCATACTGAAGCTGGTGGTCCTTGTCGTGTTCATAGGAGTCGGATTCCTCTACATCAACAGGGAAAACTGGGAGCCCTTCATACCTCCCAACGAAGGCATGTTCGGGCATTTCGGATGGAGCGGGATATTGCGCGGGGCGGGTGTGATATTCTTCGCGTATATAGGCTTCGACGCCGTTTCGACGGCGGCCCAGGAAACGAAAAACCCGCAGCGGAACGTCCCCATCGGCATCCTCGGCTCGCTCTTCGTCGCCACGCTCCTTTACATCGCAGTCGCCCTCGTGCTTACGGGCGTCGTCAAATACGACATGCTCGACGTGCCCGACCCCATAGCCGTCGCCGTCGATTTCATGGGCGAGGAGCTCTCCTGGCTCCGCCCGCTCATAAAGATAGGCGCTATCGCGGGGCTGACTTCCGTCGTCATGGTGCTCCTCTTCGGGCAGACGAGGATATTCTACGCGATGTCGCGCGACAAAATGCTTCCCGAAAAATTCGCCGAGGTTCATACGAAATTCAGAACCCCCGTTTTCGCGACGGCGCTCACCGGCGTCGTGGCGGCCTTCTTCGCGGGCATCTTCCCGATTGGGATACTGGGGGAGCTCGTCTCTATAGGAACATTACTCGCCTTCGTGATCGTGTGTGCTGGAGTGCTCGTGCTCAGATACAGGGAGCCTGGCCTCATAAGACCGTTCAAAGCCCCCCTCTTCCCCTTCGTGCCGATAATGGGAATCCTCGTGAGCCTCGTTCAGATGGCCGCCCTTCCGATGGATACGTGGCTCCGGCTGATTATCTGGATGGCGGCCGGGTTCGTGATCTACTTCCTCTATGCCCGTAAGCACGCCGTCGTCTGAACATCCCCTTGCCGTAACCCATTTCCTTCTCCTAAAATGCATGTTGTAAATACACCGCCGTGTGTAAACCTATACGCATGATGGATTACGTCGTATTCGCGGCTTACATTCTGGCGGCCCTCATCGGCCTGGCGTCGCTCGTCTTCGGTCTCCCCGGCACCTTTATAATACTGGCCGCGTCGCTGCTCTACGGCTGGTACGGGGGCTTCGAGGAAATCACGGTAAGGGTAATCGTCATACTCGTCGTGCTCGTCCTCATAGGCGAGCTTATAGAATTCCTCCTTGGGATAGCCGGCTCTAAGAAATACAAGTCGAGTAACAGGGCTATAGTCGGCTCCATCGTCGGCGCTATAGCCGGCGGCATAATGGGGGCCCCGTTCTTCTTCGGCATAGGGGCCGTCGTAGGCGCATTCGTCGGGGCGTTCGCGGGTGCCATAGCGGTAGAGCTCCTCCTCGGAAAGAGCCTCGACGAGTCCATACAGTCCGGCTGGGGGGCCTTCCTCGGCAGGGTCGCGGGCACGATTTCAAAGGGCGCCATAGCGGTCGCGATGGTCGTGATAACCGTGGCGGCGGCCGTGCGCTGATTCAGCTCTCCTTTTTCTGTCCGGCCCCGCGCTGCGCATCCCCCCGGCGCTTCCTTTTCTCTAATAAGGTAGATGTCCCGCGCCGATATGGTAGATTATTGTGATTTTCGAAGACCCATTTGGAGCAGCTTAATGATCGAGAAGCTCGACGAACTAAAAAAACAGGCGCGCGAGGAGCTTGGCTCAGTCTCCGACGAGGCGGCGCTCCAGAATTTAAAGGCGAGATTCCTCGGGAAAAAGGGCGTCATTACAGAGATACTGAAGGGTATGAAGGACCTCTCGCCCGAAGAGCGCCCGAAGATGGGGCAGCTCGTAAACGAGGCGAAAACATTCGTCGAGGAGCTCGTCGAGTCGAGGCTCGATTCCATAAGGGAGGAAAAGAAGAACCGCTCCCTCTTCGAGGAGAGAATAGACGTCACACTTCCCGGAAAGGGCCTCCCCGCCGGCGCGAAACACCCCGTTACGCAGGTCATGGAGGAGGTAGTCTCCATATTCGAGAGGATGGGGTTCGAGGTCGCCGAGGGCCCCGAGGTCGAAACGGACTACTACAACTTCGAGGCGCTCAACATCCCCAAAAACCATCCGGCGAGGGACATGCAGGACACGTTCTACATCTCGGACGACGTCGTTCTCCGGACGCACACATCCCCCGTCCAGATTCGCGTGATGGAGAAGCTGAAGCCCCCCGTGAAGATCATCGCCCCCGGAAGGGTCTACAGGAACGACAGCGACGTCTCCCACACCCCGATGTTCCACCAGATAGAGGGGCTCCTGGTGGACGAGCACGTAACGTTCGGCGATCTCAAAGGCGTTCTCACCGAGTTCGTAAGGCTCGTATTCGGCGAGGGAATAGGCGTGAGGTTCCGCCCGAGCTTCTTCCCGTTCACAGAGCCCAGCGCCGAGGTAGACATGCAGTGCATGATATGCGGCGGCAAGGGGTGCAGGGTCTGCAAGGACACGGGCTGGCTCGAGATCCTCGGCTGCGGCATGGTTGACCCCGAGGTCTTCAAGAGCGTCGGGTACGATTCCTCGAAATACTCGGGCTTCGCCTTCGGTATGGGGATCGAAAGGATAACCATGCTCAAGTTCGGCATTAACGACATACGCCTCTTTTTCGAAAACGACGTCCGCTTTCTACGGCAGTTCACCTGACGATCTTCCGTTCAGCGCGCAGTCCCGGCGCTTGATTTCCGGTGCATTCGCTATCATTCTACGCAGAATTGAGTAAATCCGCCGTCTGTGGTACTATGCTTTCCCTCTGCGTTACCGATACCACACAGCGAGGAGTTTTAGCATGGGCGTAAAATCCGACGGATGGATAAGGAAAATGGCCACGGAGCACGGAATGATAGAGCCTTTCGTCGACGGGCAGGTGAGGGACGGGGCGATATCCTACGGCCTCTCGGCCTACGGGTACGACATACGCGTGAGCGACGAGTTCAAGGTCTTTACGAACGTCTTCAACTCCGTCGTCGACCCCAAGAATTTCGACGACAAGTCCTTCGTCGAGATAAAGGCCGATTACTGCATGATCCCGCCCAATTCCTTCGCGCTGGCCAGAACGGTCGAGTATTTCCGCATACCCCGGAGCACGATAACCCTCTGCGTCGGTAAGTCCACGTACGCCCGCTGCGGCATAATAGTGAACGTCACGCCCTTCGAGCCCGAATGGGAGGGCTTCGTAACGCTCGAGATATCCAACACGACCCCTCTCCCCGCGAAAATTTACGCGAACGAGGGCATCGCGCAGGTCCTTTTCTTCGAGGCGGACGAGATGTGCGAGGTCTCCTACGCCGACAAAAAGGGCAAGTACCAGAAGCAGGTCGGGATAACCCCTCCCAAGGTCTGAGCGCGCCCGGCTGCGGCCTCTTTCAGGGGCCCTCAAAATTGCCTTTGTTGACGGCTGGTTCCGAGAGCCCGTCTTTCCGGTAGGAATGCGATTAAACCCCCTGATTTTATTTGCCTTTTTGTCTCCGCATGGTATACTATTTTAGATTTAATTTCCCCCCTCGTTGATTACTCGGAGGTAGTGAATTTTGGAAGTAAAACCAGATTCAGAAAAGCAGCCCCGGCCCAGGCAAAACGATTCCTATACGGCCGAGCAGATTAAGGTCCTTCCGGGCCTCGAAGCGGTCAGAAAAAGGCCCGACATGTACATCGGCGACACCAGCACGAGGGGTTTTCACCACCTCGTGTTCGAGGTCCTCGACAACAGCGTCGACGAAGCCCTCGCCGGGTATTGCGACAGGATAACCGTCACGATACACGTCGACGAAAGCGTCACTATAGAAGACAACGGCAGGGGCATACCCGTCGACAGGCACGCGGAAACCGGCAAGTCCGCCGCCGAGGTCGTCATGACCATGCTCCACGCCGGCGGGAAGTTCGAGGGCAAGGTGTACCAGGTCTCGGGCGGTCTCCACGGCGTCGGCGTAACGGTCGTAAACGCGCTCTCGGAATACCTCAACCTCGAAATCAGGAGGGAAGGGAAGGTCTGGTACCAGAAATACGAGCGCGGCCAGGCCGTCTCCGAGCTAAAGGAATCCGGCACGACAGAAAGAACCGGCACGAAGATAAGATTCAGGCCGGACCAGACAATCTTCGAGGTAAAGGAATTCAGCTACGACACGCTCGCCCACAGGATAAGGGAGCTCGCGTTCCTCAACAAGGGCCTCGTCTTCGTGCTGACAGACGAAAGAACGGGCAAGAGCCAGGAGTTCTACTACAAGGGCGGAATAGTAGCCTTCGTCGACGAGCTCAACAGGAACAAGAAACCGCTTCATCCAGAGCCCATATACGTAACGGGCGAAAAGGACGACATCATCGTCGAGGTCGCGCTCCAGTATAACGACAGCTACGCCGAAACGATTTATTCCTACGCCAACAACATCAACAACGTCGAGGGCGGCACGCACCTGACAGGCTTCAGGGGCGCGCTCACCAGAACCATAAACAAGTACGCCGAGGACAAGGGCCTCGTCAAGAACGCCAAGGTCTCTCTAAGCGGCGACGATGCGAGGGAAGGGCTCACAGCCGTCATAAGCGTGAAGCTCCCCGACCCGAAATTCGAAGGCCAAACGAAAACCAAGCTCGGCAACACCGAAGTGAAGGGCATAGTCGAAACCCTTCTCAACGACAAGCTTGGCACCTTCTTCGAGGAGAACCCCTCCGTCGCGAGGAAGATAATCGAAAAGGCCATAGACGCCGCCCGGGCGCGCGAGGCCGCGCGTAAGGCGAGAGAGCTCACGAGGCGTAAGAGCGCCCTCGAATCGGGCTCCCTCCCCGGAAAGCTGGCTGACTGCCAGGAAAGAGACCCGTCACTCTGCGAGCTTTTCATAGTCGAGGGAGAATCCGCGGGCGGCTCTGCAAAGCAGGCGAGGTCGCGCTACAACCAGGCGGTCCTGCCTCTTCGCGGCAAGATTTTGAATGTCGAGAAGGCCCGCTTCGACAAAATGCTCAGCAACGAGGAAATAAGAACCCTCATCACTGTCCTCGGCACTGGCATAGGCAACGACGACTTCGACATCGCGAAGCTCCGGTACCACAAAATAATCCTCATGACGGACGCCGACGTCGACGGCTCCCACATCAGGACGCTTCTCCTGACGTTCTTCTACAGGCAGTTCGGCGCGATTCTCGATCACGGGCACCTCTACGTCGCCCAGCCCCCGCTTTACAGGGTCAAGAAGGGCAAGGATGAAAGGTACCTCAAGGACGACCCGGAATACGTAAACTATTTCCTCGAGCACGGCACCGAGGGCGTCGTCCTCAACATCTCCGAAAACGGCAACGGCTCCCGCGAGATAAAGGGCGCCCGGCTTTTCGACATAATCAAAAAATCCATCGCCTACGGAAACGCCCTCGAAAGGGTAGGGAAGTGGGGAAGGGATACACGTATCGTGGACGCCTTCGCCAGCAGGGAGGGTTTCAAAAAGGGCCTTCTCAAGCACGAAAGGGAGGCCGAGCTCGACGTGCACCTTCAGGAAATAAAACAGTGGCTCGAAAAGCGCTACCCCGAGATAAACGGCCTCGACTGGCAGCTTCTGGACGACCCGGAGCACGACTCCTCGCGCATCGCCTACACGTTCAGGGAGAGCGGCAGGAACAGGACGACTGTAATCGACTTCGACTTCCTCGACTCCCCGGAATTCGGCGAGATAAAGAGCATACACGAGTCTATAAAAGCCGTCGGCGATCCGCCCTACGGCGTCAGCGACAACGGCAACTCCGTAGACCTTCCGAGCCTCTCGGCTGTCACGGAATACATACTCTCACGCGGGAAGAAGGGCATGTCCATTCAGCGCTATAAAGGCCTCGGCGAGATGAACCCCGAGCAGCTCTGGGAAACTACCATGAACCCCGAGACGCGCGTCTTAAAGCAGGTCAAGATAGAGGACGCGTTCGAGTCCGACAAGATTTTCACTATCCTCATGGGCGACGAGGTCGAGCCCCGGAAGGAGTTCATCGAAACGAACGCGCTTAACGTAAGCAACCTGGATGTGTAATCATGACAGCTAAGCCGTCTGTAAAGAAGATGAACGACGTACCCGTCGAAAAGGTGAGCGCCGGGACGTCTGTTTCCCGGCAGGTGCTCATCGGCCCCGAGGAAGGCCCGAATTTCGCCATGAGGCGCTTCATAATGGAGCCCGGCGGCGGCATCCCCGCTCACACGAACACGATAGAGCACGAGCAGTTCGTCCTCAGGGGCAGGGCGAAGATAGGCATCGGCGACGAAATCTTCGAAGTCGGCACGGGCGACGTCCTCTTCATCCCCGCCGGAGTGCCGCACTGGTACGAAGTCACGGGCGGCGAGAGCTTCGAATTCCTCTGTATGGTCCCGAACCTCGACGACAAAATAAGCCTCGTCGAGTCCAGATAATCCCCGCGCGCAGCAATCTCCCGCGATTTCAGTTTTAAGGTCGAATTTCTGGATTGTCCGGAAAGTTATCTCTAGCCGGAAGAAGGGGATTACATATATCCGTAGTGCTGGAGCACCAGTATGGCGGCGCTTACGATGAGGAGGTTCGCGACGGCCAGCGGGAACAGCACCTTCCAGCCGAGGCTCATCACCTGGTCGTACCTGAATCTCGGCAGCGTGAACCTCACCCATATGAAGAAGAAGAGGAACGCGAGAACCTTCCCGACGAATACGAGGGGCGGCAGGAACCAGTACTTGTCTATGTCTATACCGAACCAGCCGCCGAACGGGAGCGGGTACCATCCCCCGAAGAAGAGCGCGACGGCGAGGCACGATACGACAATCATGTGCGTGTACTCGGCCATGAAGAACATAGCGAACTTCATGCTGCTGTATTCCGTATGATAGCCGGCCACGATCTCCGGCTCGGCCTCGGGCATGTCGAACGGCAGCCTGTTCGTCTCCGCGAATGCTGCGGTCACAAAAACTATGCATCCGATAATCTGCGGAATGGCGAACCAGCAGCCGGCCTGAGCTTCGATAATGTCGGTCAGCCTTAAAGACCCTGTCCACGCGATTACGCCAAGTATGGACACCGCCATGGCGAGCTCGTAGCTTATCATCTGAGCGGCCGCCCTGAGGCCTCCGAGAAACGAATACTTGCTGTTGGACGCCCATCCGCCGAGCACGACGCCGTAAACGCTCAGAGAGCCTATCGCGAGCACGTAAAGCACCCCGACGTTAAGGTCCGCTATCTGGAACGATATGAATATCTGTTCCGGTAGCAAGCCGAAGAAATCCGTGCTGAATCCCTTGCCTATGGGAATCACGGCGAGGGCGATGATGGCTGTAACGAGGGCGAACGCGGGCGCGATTATGTAAAAAGGCTTGTCCGCGTGGGTCGGTATTATGTCTTCCTTGAATATGAACTTCACACCGTCCGCGAGCGGCTGAAGGAAGCCGAACGGGCCTACTCGGTTCGGGCCGAGCCTGTCCTGTATGAACGCGCTCACCCTCCTTTCCGCGAGCGTCAGATACGCCACCAGCGTCAGGACGACGAAGAGCACGAGCGCGATTTTTACGAATGCGATTCCGAATTCGACCCAGATCATTATCTATCTCTCGATACTATGAAGCGGCGTTCCCGCCGAGGACGCCTATGTTCTCGTAGTTGAGCTTCGCATAAGCCGGAACGGCGGCGGAAATTTCTTCCATGACGAGCGAAGGATGGCCGTAGTTAAAGCCTTCAGGATTAACGAGGCTTCCTATGAAAGAGATTATCTCCCAGTCGGGCTTTGCCACGCCGGGAGGGGCTATCGCCTCCCTTATCCTCTGGACGCGTCCGGTGTCGTTCGTGAACGTCCCGTCTTTCTCGTAGGGGGTCGCCCCGGGCAGTATTACGTGGGCCAGCTTGGCCGTTTCCGTAACCCTGTAGTCTTCGACTATCAGAAGGTCGAGCCCCGAAAGCGCTTCACGGAGCCTCGGCTCCTCGTCCTCGGATACGAAGCCTAAAAGGTCTTCACCCGCGACGTAAAGGGTCTTAATCCCGCCGTTTATTATCGATTCTATTAGTTCTTTGACCTTTTCGGGTCCGTATTCGAGCCCCATGTCCCTGACGCCTCTCGAATTCGGGTTAGGATCGCTGCTTATAAGCCCGAAGAGCTTTTCACCTTCCGGCTCGAGGGAGTTAGAAACGACCCTCACATTTCCCAATCTCTCCCCGAGCTTTTTAAGGAGGTAGAGCTCCTCGTTCGTCAGCATCGGCGAGCCCAATATGGCAACGGAGCCCGAAGATTTTCCGCTTGCGGAGGCGAGCCCGTCTGCGGCCGCCGCCGAAGCTTCAACCCAGTCGGACTTCACGAAGCCTTCGCCTTTCCTGAGTATCGGGTCCTTAAGGCGCGTCGAGCCTTCCTGAACGTCCTTGAACTCGTACCTTCCCCTGTCGCATATCCAGTAGTCGTTGACGTCCAAATTGATTCTGGGCCTCACCCTCGAAACCCTTCCCTTCCTGGGATCGACACCGACCGTTATGTTGCACCCGTTACTGCATAACGAGCACACGCTGTCGGTGAATTTCCAGTACCATACCCTCTCTTCGTGGAGGTTGTCTTTGTTCAGAAGAGCGCCGACGGGGCAGAGGTCCGTAACGTTTCCCGAAAGCTCATTGTCGAGGTTTTTGCCCGGGAATACGACTATCTTTTTCCTGAATCCACGGCCTTCGAACCCGAGCTCGCCCGTCTCCGTCACCTCTTCCGTGAACCGGACGCACCTCGTGCACATGATGCACCTGTTCGGGTCGTAGAGTATCCTGTCACTGAGATAGTATTTCCTCCGGACTTTCTTTTCCTCGGGCCCGTCGAACCTGCTGTACCCCGGCCCGTGCTTCACGGTCGTCAGCTGAAGCGGACACTCGCCGCCCTTGTCGCATATCGGACAGTCGAGCGGATGGTTTATGAGTGTGAACTCGACAGTGGCTTTTCTCGCCTTTACGGCCTTTTCCGTATTGGTTTTTACGATTAATCCGTCTCTCACGAAGGTATTGCACGCCGGCATGACCTTCGGCACGCCCTCGACCTCGACGAGGCACTGCCTGCACTGGGCGACTATGCTGAGGGCGGGATGATAGCAGAAATGCGGCACGTCCACGCCCACGCGTGCGGCGGCCTGTATCAGGTTAAGCCCGTCTTCGACCTCGATTTCTATCCCGTCGATAGTGAGTTTCGGCATTGGAAAATGGGTTACTCCAGAGTTCTAAAATATTATCCTGACCGGGCGCACCTTAGCAAGTTGCTGCGGGCTGCGATCGACCGCGTGAAGGAGCGTGCCGCTGCGCCCTCGGGGCACTGAGTTCCTGCCGGATTCCCGGGCCGGGCTACTCCGGCGCCGAAAGCTCTAAAACCGGCTTTCTACGCCTCCTTCCGTCCGATCGTTGTGTTATAATTCCCCGAGACCGGCCGCGCGGGAAGACGCGCCGCAGCGTCCCGGGCTCTTTATTTACCGGTTTCCCGGTCCTGCCGACTCCAGGGCGGAAAGCTCTAAAACCGGCTTTCTACGCCTCCTTCCGGCCGGTCGTTGTGTTATAATTCCCCGAGACCGGCCGCGCGGGAAGACGCGCCGCAGCGTCCCGGGCTCTTTATTTACCGGTTTCCCGGTCCTGCCGACTCCAGGGCGGAAAGCTCTAAAACCGGCTTTCTACGCCTCCTTCCGGCCGGTCGTTGTGTTATAATTCAAGGTACTCGCCATGCGCTCGAAAGTCCTCATACCCATAGGATTATTTCTCGTCATACTCGCAATTCTCGCCGGCATCGCAGTAATCCTCATCCAGACACACTACTTCCGCCAGTTCGTCAAGCTCACGACCAACTCGATAGTTACCTCGCTCACGGCCCAGAATTTCAAGATCGGCAGAATAGAAGGCAATTTTCTAAAGGGTATATCGCTCAAGGACGTGACGTTCGACATCGACGGGGAGAGGTTCATCTCCTGCGACGAGGTTTACATCGACTATTCCCTCCCCCTCATCCTCGACGGCTCGATGCTCTTCAGTAAAGTTGTCCCGCTCCACGAGGTCAGGGTTTCCGGGTTCACTATACACCTCGTCCACTACGGCGGCGATTCATGGAACTTCACGAAGCTGGGAGAGCGTTTCATAATCAAGGAGAAGAAGCCCAACCCCGACTGGAACATCTTCATCAAGAGCGGGTACGTCGAAAACGCCAGGATGACGATTCACGACATCCCGAAGAATCAGCACTCCGTTTTCGAGCTCCCGAGCGCCGAGGTCGCCGTAAACCTCGTCAGGATAACGGACAACGCCGAATTCGTAGTAAAAGACGCCGTCTTCACGGCGGTGCCGAATACGAACAACCCCGAAAAATTCTACTTCGATAAGATAAGCGGGAAGGCCGTCTATTCCAACAAGGAGAAAATAGACGTCCTCGACGTGAAGCGCGCCTTTTTCAGCTTCCGGGGCGCCCGCATAAACGCCTCGGGCATCATGAAAAATCTCATGAACCCGACGTTCACGCTGAGCGGCACCATTAAAAACATAGACGCGGGCGAGCTCGGGAGGCTCGGCGTCAAGGTAAGCGCGAGAGGGTCGTCCGAAAAATGGAAGAAGTTCGATGCCTCGGGAAAGCTCGACCTCCTGGATTCGGTGATACTGGGAGAAAACGTCGACGGCTCCGTTCGGAAAGTTATGGTCGAGAATACTACTGTCAGGCTCGCAGATGGAAAGCTCTCCTCAAGCTTCGGCAAGGCCGACTTCGAAGGCACGCTCGAGCTTTCCGAAATAAAATCTCCCGGAAAGGAAAACAGCGCCGACATCGATCTCTCGGTCGATTCCGCGTCGGCGTCGCGCCTGCTGGAAATCTTCGACAAAACACAGCCCGAGGGCAGTCCCAGGGAGCTCAAAAAGGATGTGAACGCCTCGGTAGACTCCCGCCTTAATGTAAAGACCCGCTGGAAAGGGAAGGAGCCCCCGGCAATCGACGTCGCCCTCGAAAGCTTCAGGATGAGCGGCGCCGAGACCGGCGAAATAACACTTTCGGGCCCCATAACCATCCGGCCCGACAAAATAGAATTCGACCTCGATACTTCGTCCGCCAAAGCCAACTTCGCCAACATACTGACCGACTTCCCAAACGAAACGGATTTTAATTCGAAGCTCCACGTAAAGGGCTCCATGATACCTAAAAGGAAGCCTCCCGACGGCCTTCAGGTGTCCGTAAAGGGCGATATATCCCCGTCCGTGATAAAAGCCCTCAGGCTCGACCGGGGTGTGGTGGACTTTTCATTCACACCCTCGACACTCGACATCAGGACCCTTTCGCTGGAGACCGGGCGGCTTTCGGCAAAGGCTTCGGGGAGCCTCGGAACCGGCGCGGAGAAGGGTATCCGGTACGGCCTCAAAGTTGGCGACCTCGGCGCTCTGTCGAGCCTTTTCCCCGGAGACGACCTCTCCGGCAGCCTGAGCGCCGAAGGCTATATCAGAGGCACGTTCGAAAAGCCAAGGCTCACGGCGAGCGTGAAAGGAGCGGATTTTTCGTCCCGGAATCATAAGCTTGCAGTCAAAAAAATAGAGCTCTCCGCCGAAACCAACCTCGACCCCTCCGATCTTCAAATGAGTGCGAAAGGCGGGCTCAGGGGCATCGAAATTCAGGGCCGTAAATTGCTGGCGGCAGATTTTGACGCCGGGAGCGTAGGCCGCGAAGTACACGGCGCGCTTCACGTAAAAGAAGCGCCCGATAGAAAATACGAGGCCGAGTTCAGGGCTTCGGGGCTCGATACCGAAGAAAAATCGATCGAGATACCGAAAATAAAACTTGCCTTTAAGGACTCCCTCTTCGAAAACAGACGGCCGATCCATGCCTCGCTTAAAAAGAGCGGCTTCTCGGTCAGCTCGTTTAATCTCTACCACAAGGAGAACTTCGTCCTCGGCGAGCTGACGCTCGGCCCCGGCGATGCGATAAATGCGGGGATAAAACTCGAAAAACTGGACCTCTCAGACGTTTCGACACTCCTCAAAGCCAGGTTTTCCGTTAAGGGAAGCGTCACCGGCGACGTAAACGTCGGGGGCACGGTTCGAAAGCCGACTATAAGAATCGCGGCCTCGGCGAAAAACCTCGAATACAAGGAGTTCAAAAGCGACGAGCTCACCCTTTCACTCATCCATTTCGGGGACGACCTCGAGCTCGACCTCAGGGTGAGGGACGGCGGCGAGGAGGTTCTCTCGGCAGTCGCCGACGCACGCATACCCTTGGGCTCCGGCATGGAAAAAGCCCTGGAGAGGGCGAGCTATACGGCCAGGGTAAAGTCGAAGGGAATCGACATAAGCCCGCTCATGATCCTGAACCCCGAGATACAGGAGCTAAAGGGAAAGCTCCTCGTCGACGTAACCGCAACCAGCTCGGGCGGCGAGCCGGACATATCGGGAAGAATAGAGCTCAGGGATACGGTCCTCGACCTTCTCATGCTTAGAAACGACATCGAAATCGAGCACGCCGTGATGGACCTGGGCGGTCCCTACGGCACCCTCCGCCCCGTCGCTATTAAAACAGGCGGCCAGGGCGAGGGCTCTTTCAGCGGCAAGATCGATTTCAGGGACCTCTCCTACAGCGGGAAGGGGACGATGAAGGGAATGCTCGTCCGAACCTATCCCAACGACGTCACGGCAAACCTCGACGGCAGCATCGACGTGAGCGGCACATTCCCGGCCTCTCTCATAAAAGGCGACATCACCGTCAATAACTTAAAGGCTATTGTTCCCGACAAGCCCATTAAGGAAATCGAGAATATACGCTTTATCGACGAAGACGAAGAAAAGGACGAGTTCGTATATACGGGCGCTACCAAGGACGACTTCGTCGAAGAATTCGTGGCACTCGAGCTCGACGTCGACATCCCGAGGCAGTCGTGGATAAAGGGAAGCGGCGCGAACATAGAAGTGCAGGGCCGCCTCGACGTCGACAAGAACTATAAAGAGCCCTACGTCATAACGGGCAACATAGACGTTGTGAGGGGCGATTACCAGTTTATGGGGAGGCTCTTCAATATAGAGAGCGGCACTGTAAGCTTCCGCGGGAAGAAGATCGTAGACCCGTTTCTCGACCTCAGGGCGACCTACGAAGTATCGAGCGTCGAGGTCTACATCAACGTCTCCGGCACGGCGGAAAAGCCCAAGATCCAGCTCACGAGCGACCCGCCCCTCGACGAGAACGACATCGTCTCATACCTCGTTTTCGGCACGTCGTCCGAAAAGCTGGGCACGGACGAAAGGGTCCAGTTCCAGGAAAAGGCGGGCGAGGTGCTCGGAACAATGGCTGTCGGCGAGCTCCGGCAGGCTATAGGCGACGACCTCGCCATAGACGTCATGACTATAAAAGGCAGCCAGACGGGCTTTAAGGACACACACCTCGAAATCGGCAAGTACCTCACCGAAAATTTCTACATCGGCTACGAGAGATTTTCCTACGAGCGGTTCTTCTACGAGAGATACTTCCTGAGCCCGGGGCTTCTTTCCTCGACGGCGACCGCCAACAGGGCCGTTATCGAGTACAGGGTCTTCGATTTTCTGACGCTCGAAAGCGAGATCGGGGACGAGACAGGCGCGGACGTGTTCTTCAACTTCGATTACTAATTCGCCGCCGGTCGCGCGTAACGGTTCTCTTATGAGCCCTTTAAAAACCTTCTTATTCCCCTGACGGCCTGCATTATCCTCTTCTCGTTCTCGACGAGCGCGAACCTCACGTGCCCCTCGCCGTAATTCCCGAATCCTATACCCGGCGACACGGCGACCTTTGCCTTCTCGACGAGGAGCTTGGAAAATTCGAGAGAGCCCATGCCCCTGAATTCCTCCGGAATCTCGCCCCATACGAACATCGTCCCCTTGGGTTTCGGAATCTGCCATCCGGCCTTCGAAAGGCCGTCCACGAGCTTGTCGCGCCTCGACTTGTAAAATTCTCTTATGTCGTCGACGCAGTCCTGCTTTCCGTTAAGTGCGGCTATGGAAGCCACCTGCACGGGGGTGAATATGCCGTAGTCCATGTAGCTCTTTATGCGCTTGAGCGCGGATACGATCCTCGCGTTACCGACCATGAACCCGACACGCCACCCCGGCATGTTGTAGGTCTTGGAGAGTGAGTAGAACTCGACTCCCAGCTCCTTCGCCCCGGGCACTTCGAGGAAGCTCGGCGCCTTGTAGCCGTCGTAGCATAGCTCGGCATAGGCGAAATCGTGGACGACTATCAGCCCCGCCTCGCGAGCGAGCTCGTATACGTCCTTGAAGAAATCGAGGTCGACGACCTTTGTCGTCGGATTGTTCGGGAACGAGATCATGAGAACCCTCGGCTTCGGCCAGGTCTCTTTCACGGCCTTCTCTATGCCTTCGAGAAGACTCGATTCAATATTAAACGGCACGCTGTGAACGTCGCCCCTCGATATTATCACCGAATATATGTGTATGGGGTATGCGGGGTTCGGCACTATCACTGTATCGCCAGGCGACAGTATCGACTGCATCAGGTGGCATATGCCTTCCTTCGAGCCTATAGTGACGACAACCTCGCTGTCGGGGTCGAGCTCGACGCCGTGGCTCCGTTTGTACCAGTCGGCGATCGCGTGCCTCAGCTTGGGTATCCCGGCCGAAGCCGAGTACCTGTGCGCCCTCGGGTCCACCGCCGCTTCGAGGAGCTTTTTAACGATGTGCTCGGGCGTCGCCTGATCCGGGTTGCCCATTCCGAGGTCGATTATGTCCTCTCCTCTCGCTCTCGCTTTCGATTTAAGGTCGTTGACTATGGTGAAAACGTATGGAGGGAGCCTTCTTATGAGCGAAAAATCTTCCGGTATTCTGTGCATTGGCGGTCCTTTTTTAATTTGGAGTATTTTATTCGAATCCTTGACAATCTCAAGAAAAGTCGGTGAAAATAGTTTAAAACTAACCTACGCGTTATCGTTTGGTGTTTTATGATGAAGATCGTCACGTTACTGTTTTTGTTTTTTCTGTTCCCGTTTGTGTCTTACGTTTCAGCGCAGGAGTTTCGCCAGTACGGAAATGCCTCGTGGTACGGAAACAGTTTCCACGGGAGACCGACTGCGAGCGGTGAGTCCTACGACATGCACGAATTCACCGGCGCTCACAGAGACCTTCCCTTCGGCACCGTAATCAAGGTGAAGAATCTCCGGAACGGTAAAGAGGTTGTCGTGAGGGTGAACGACCGCGGCCCATACATCAAGAGCCGCATCGTCGATCTTTCCCGCGCCGCCGCCAGCATGCTCGGAATAGTGAGCAGGGGCACGGCGAGGGTGAGCATCGAGGTCATCTCCTTCCCCGACGGCTCGACGCCGGGCTCCTCGCTGTAGCAGGCGTGGTAAGGCTCCCTGAACGATTCGGGGCCGAGGAATAATGAATAATAGAATAATTCTATTATTGCTGATTCTGCCAGTCGCCTTCTCGTGCGCTAAGAAAACGGTAGACACCACCCGTGTACCCAAAGCTCCCGAGGGCGGGTACGTCGTCGAGGAAGGCTCCACCCAGATAGGCATAGCGTCGTGGTACGGCATAGACGAGCATGACAACTACGCCGCGAGCGGCGAGCGGTTCAGCAAGTATGCCTACACGGCGGCCCACAAAACCCTTCCCCTCGGCACAGTGGTAAGGGTCACGAACCTCGAAAACGGCCGCGACGTCATAGTCGAGATAAACGACAGGGGCCCATTCGTAAAAGGCCGCATAATCGATCTCTCTCACGCCCCCGCAAAGGCCATAGGCATGATCGGGCCGGGCACGGTCAAGGTCAAGGTGGAGGTCGTTTCCTCGCCCTCGGCGCGCAGCGCGAGCACGAGCTACTTCGACCCACATTACACGATCCAGGTGGGCTCGTTCAGCGACCAGGGGAACGCCATGTACTTAAAGCGCCGGCTCGATCCCGACTACGACGACGTCCGCGTCGAAACGGTAAAGCTCGGCGGCGGCGAATACTTCAGGGTCAGGGTAGGGCGGTTCTCGGACGAGAACGAAGCCGAAAGAACGGCGTCCAGGCTCAGAAGCTCGGGCCTCACGGGCAGGGTTTTGCTGGAATAATCCGACGGCGGGCTTTTTTCATCCCCTGGTCCCGATAATCTGTTAAAATTAAGAAAAATACAAGGACAGGTTTATGGACGAATTCGTAAAATCACACGGGCTCGGCAACGACTACTTCGTACTCGACTCCTCGGCCATATCGTTCACGGTAACGCCGGGCGTGACGAGGCTCCTCTGCGACAGGAACTACGGCGTCGGCTCCGACGGCATATTACTTCTAACCAAGTCCCCGAGAGCCGATTTCGGGCTCCGCATACTGAACCCCGACGGCAGCGAAGCCGAAAAAAGCGGAAACGGCCTCAGGATATTCGCGAAATACCTCTACGAGCACGGCCAAACGCAGAATAAAACGTTTAAAATCGATACGCTCGGCGGCGTCGTAACGGCCGAGCTCGAAGTCTCGGAAGACGGCAGAGTCCCCTTCGTCACAGTCGAGATGGGGCAGGCCGTATTTAACAGCAAGGACATACCCGTCGCGGGCGAAGAGCGCGAGGTCGTAGACGAGGAGATAAGGGTCAACGGCGAGATAGCGAGGTTCACGGCCGTCTCCGTAGGCAACCCGCACTGCATCGTATTCGTCGACGAGCTCGACGAAGGCTTCACACGTAAGCTCGGCCCCCTCCTCGAAAACCACGAGCTCTTCCCGAACAGGATAAACGTCCAGTTCGTGAAGGTGCTCACCCCGGAAAAGGTCTCGATTCTCATATGGGAAAGGGGGGCGGGATACACGCTCGCCTCCGGAAGCAGCTCGTGCGCCGTCGCGGCCGCATGCGTCAGGAACGGCCTTACAGCCAAAAAGCTGACTGTGTCCATGCCCGGCGGAGAGCTCGATATCGAGATAAGGGAAGACTGGACGATAAAGATGCGGGGCGCCGTCGAAGAGGTCACGTCCGGCACGCTCAGCCGCGACCTTCTCGACAGGATAAAATCACTCCCCGCCGAATGACGGGTCTTTAAATCGAATACTCTTTTCCCGGCCGCCGGCCGGTTAAATCGTTGCCATGAAAACGTTCATACTCTCGGCGGGAACCGTGCTTCCCGTTTCCTCAAAGCCCCTCAGCGGCGCCTCGGTCCTCGTTTCCGACGGAAAAATCAGGGAAGTAGCGAAAACCACTGCCCTCTTGAAGAAACACAGATCGGTACCCGAAATAAAACTCGGAAACGGAATACTGCTACCCGGATTTATTAACGGCCATACACACCTCGAGCTCGGCTGGACGCAGGCAGAGATAGGGGCGTTCACGGGCTTCACCGGATGGCTGGAGCAGCTTATCGTCTCCAAGGGAACGCCCATACTCGAAGAGACGATAGCGGCGTCGGTATCGGAGGGCGTGAAGAGCCTCGTCTCGTCCGGCGTGACGACGGTGGGCGAAATATCCTCCTACGGAGGCCTCGACAAGCCCATACTCGAACAGTCGGGCCTGAGGGCGGTACTCTTCAGGGAGATTCTCGACAGTAACGAGCACAGGACGGATTTTAACTTCAAGTCCGGAGACGGACTCGTCGAAGAGAGGGCCTTCCCGCACGCCCCCTATTCATGCAGCCCGAGGCTCCTCCGGAAGGTATTTCGAGCCCATCACAAGAACGGCGTCCCGTTCGGTATGCATCTCGCCGAAAGCCCCGACGAGGTCGAGTTCGTAAAATGCTGCGCCAATAAGATAGAGAGTAAGATATTCCCGCTTATAAGGAAGGAGTCTTTCAAAAGGCCCGCGGCCGAAAGTCCGTTTGCCTACTTCTCGAAGATGGGTCTGTCCGAGGGCGACAGTGTAACGCTCATACACATGGTGCAGGCCGGAAAGGAAGAAGCCGACGAGATCTCGCGCCTCGGGCTCGGCATAGTTCTCTGTCCCCGGAGTAATCTCTTCCTCCAGGCTGGAGCGCCGCCCTTCGCATATTATTCCGGCGTCGAAAGGCTCGGCATCGGGACTGACGGCCTTTCGAGCAATTACAACCTCGACTTCTTCGAGGAGCTCCGTGCGTTTCACCTCCTCATGTCTCAGGCGATTGGTGAGAAAGCGGCATTCAAGTCGATCCATGCCGCGACGCTCGGCGGCGCGGGCGCGCTCTACCTCGAAGAAAAAACAGGCAGTATCGACCCGGGCAAGGAGGCCGACCTCATATATATCGATACGCCGGGAAGCTTCAGGGACCCTTACCTCTCCGTAATCTCGTCCGCATCCGCGAACCTCGGCATGGTCATGACTGCAGGCAAAGTGCTCTACAAAAAGGACGGAATCCCGTTTCCGAATTCCTTCTAATCAGCGGCTAATTATCCTCGTCTATCCTCTCGGCAAGCACCTCGGCGACGTGCCTCACACGCCTCCCCGTAAAGTGCTCTATCTGGTGCCTGCACGAAACGCCCGATGCCGCTACGACGGTCCCGGCAGCCGCGTTTCTGACGGCGGGGAAGAGACGGTCCTCGCCTATGGCCTTCGATATGGCGTAATGCTCGCTCTCATAGCCGAAGCTCCCCGCCATCCCGCAGCACCCGGCGTTCGTCTCCGTAACCCCGCACCCGGCCATCTCGAGGAGCCCCACCGGCGCGCCAATGCCGGTCACCGCCCTCTGGTGGCAGTGCCCGTGATAGAGAATGTCCTCTCCGGCGGTTTTCCATTTCATAAGACTCATCGCGTCTCCCGCCTCGCCGAATAAGAACTCGTCGAGGAGGTACGAATTTTTCGCGAGCACAGTGGCGTCCTCGTCACCCGGAAGGAGGTCCGGGTACTCGTCCCTGAACGTCAATACACAGCTCGGCTCGGTCCCGACGACCGGAATACCGTTCCTCGCATATTCAGCCAATAGCGAGGCGTTTATTCGGGCATTTTTCTTCGCCTCCTTGAGCATACCTTTACTTATCATCGGCCGCCCGCAGCATGCCCGCTTCACGGCGAGGATAACCTCGAACCCGGCGGCCTCCAGCAGCTTCACTGCGGCCTTCCCGACCTCCGGCTGGTAGTAGCTCACCCACGTATCGTGAAAGTAAAGAACCTTTCCCCTCTCCGCACCGCGCGGCTTCCGGGGCCTTTTTCGGAACCAGTCGGTGAAGCTCTCCTGCGACAGGGCCGGCAGAGTCCTCTTACCGCTTATGCCGAGACGTGACAGTATGCTTTTCCCGGCCCCGCTTGCCACAATTGCATTGGAGAGCTTTGGGAAAATTGCCGCCGCCCTGCTCATACCGTGTATGTTCCCGAATATGCGGTCCCTGAGTGAAATACCGTGAACGTCGTTGTAATGCGCGAGAAATTCACTCTTCATCTTCGCCGCGTCGACGGCCGAGGGACACTCGCTCCTGCAGGCCTTGCACGAGATGCAGAGCTCGAACGCCTCCCGCATCTCGCTCCCCGTGAGAAATTCTTTTTCGGCCCTTCCCGAGAGGACAGCGCGGAGGGCGTTCGCCCGAGCCCTCGTCGTGTCTCTTTCGTCGCGGGTCGCCATGTAGGAGGGGCACATTATCCCCTCGCCGAGCTTTCGGCACACACCCTGCCCGCTGCACATCTCCGCCGCGCCTAAAAATCCTTCGTCCGAAGACCAGTCGAGGTAAGTCCGAATTTCATACGGCGAGTATCCCGGCCCGAATCTCATGTCACTGTCAGGCGGCGCGGAGTCGACGATCTTCCCCGGGTTCATGAGACCGCGCGGGTCGAAAGCCTCCTTCAGCTTCCGCATGGCGCTGTAAAGTCCCGGCCCGAAGAGCCTCTCGTTGAGGTAGCTCCTCTGGAGCCCGTCCCCGTGCTCGCCGCTCATCACGCCGCCGTATTTGAGGGCAAGCCCGAAGGCCCCATCCATGAGCTCCTTCATGGCGGCAACCCCGTCCCGGGTTTTCAGATTGACGAGCGGCCTCACGTGAAGGCAGCCCGCGCTCGCGTGCCCGTAGAATCCGGCCCTGGTGCTGAACCTCCCTATGAGCTCCGTCACGTCGGCGACGTATTCCGGAAGTCTCAAGACGGGCACCGAGACGTCCTCTATGCACGGTATGGGCTTGTAATCACCGCGCCTGCTCATGAGTATCCCGAGCCCCGCCCGGCGTATGGCCCAGACGTCCGCCTGCTCCCCGGGCGTATCGGCGTACGTCACGCCGCATCCGATTTTTTTCTCCCCCAGAAACGCCGCCAGCCCGCGCGTCTTCTTCTCCGCTTCGGCCTCCGTCTCGCCGTAGAACTCGACGACGAGAAGCGCCTCCGGGTCTTCGCCCGTAAACGTCAGCCTGCGCCCGAGCCCGGGCAGCCTGCGCGCGAGCCCTATGATCATCGAGTCTATCAGCTCGACTGCAGACGGCTCACGCGTGAGAATGGGCGTCACAGCCTCCATGGCCGAGGCGACGCTTGCGAATTCGAGCACCGCGAGGCGCGTGTGCTTCGGCCTCGGGACGAGCCTGAGCGTAAGCTCCGAAGCGATACCGAGCGTCCCCTCCGAGCCGGCGAGGAGCTTGGCAGGATTGAAGGGCTCTTCGAGAAAGTAGTTGAGACTGTAGCCCGACGCCCTCCGCCAGTGCTTCGGAAATTCGGTTTCTATGATCCCGGAAAATTCATTTTTTATCTGCCGGAGCTTTGAGAGGAGTCCTCCCTCTGCGCTGTCAGATTTTAGTGTCTCTCCATTAGTGAACGCCCGGAGCCTCGCCTCACCGCCGTCAGATAAAATCACCTTCGCCGCGGCGACGTTATCCCCCGCCATGCCGTAAAGGATCGAATGTGCCCCGGTGGAATTATTCCCCACGGCCCCGCCAATGGTGGCTATCCTCGCCGTCGAAGGGTCGGGGCCGAACATGAGCCCCGTGTGCGCGATGCTGCGGTTTAGTCCCTCTATATAAATCCCGGGCTCCACGCGGACGATCCCCGCCCCGGCGTCGATCTCTACGATCCTGTTCAGGTATTTCGAAAAGTCGAGGACGAGCGCCTTCCCAACGGCCTGCCCGGCCAGGCTCGTCCCGCCGCCGCGCGGCAGAATCGGGATTTCATGCTTCGCCGCGCACCCGACCGCCTTGAAAACATCATCTACGCTACGGGGTATGACGACGCCGACGGGCTCTATCTGGTAATTGCTCGCGTCGGTGCTGTAGAGGACCCTGCTCAGCCTGTCGAATCGTATCTCGCATTCGAGCTCGGCGGCGAGCTCCTTTTCGAGCTCTGTTCGTACATTCGGGTCAGGCATCGGCGGCATTCTTAAGTCTAGTATAACTTGCGGGCGCGCATCTTATCCAATCGCCCCGCATCTATTCAGGAAAGCCCCGGCACGGCGCCGGCAGTCCGTTATAGACTTTTCTCAAATACAGGTATCATAACGTGTTTTTCGGCCGGGGGGTGAACACGCTGTTCGTACTCCGTCCGGCAGCGGATAGAATCATGAAATTTGTCATTGTCCCTGTAAAAGACCTGTCTCAGGCAAAGAACAGGCTCTCATCGCTCCTCCCGCAGGACGTGAGGACCGACATCGCATACGCCATGCTGGAAGACGTGCTGAATGCGCTCGGTGCGGCGCGCCTTCCGGACAGAAAACTCGTCGTCACGATGGATAAAAGGGCCGCCGAGATAGCACGCGGCCTCGGCATAGAGGTGCTCGAAGAAACGGAGCAGAAGGGCGAGAGCCTGTCTGTCGACGAAGCGTCGCGCGCTTGCAAGGAAATGGGCGCCACGTCCGTGTTGGTGATCCCCGGCGACGCGCCCCTAATCACAGCCGCCGACATCGACGCGGTTCTGGAAAAGGAGCTCCCGCCGCCATCGGCTGTTTTAGTCCCGGCAAGGGACTACATGGGCACGAACGCCATACTCAGGAACCCGCCCGACGCCTTTCCCTCGATGTTCGGCCACGACAGCTTCAGGAAGCACAGGGGCGAGGCCGAGCGCCGCGGGGTGCGTATCGAGTCTTTCGAGAATCCGCGAATCGCGCTCGACATAGACCATCCCGAAGATTTAAAGGAGTTCACGTCCGTCGAAAGCGATACGGTTACACGGAGACTGCTATCACGCATGGGCCTCGTCGATAAGATCATGGGATGAAGCCGGGCATCATTCGGCTAGTAATTCAGGTTCACCGCCAGGAGTTTCAACTCGGTCATTTCTTCAATGGCGTAGCGGAGCCCCTCCCTCCCGACGCCCGAATCCTTGACGCCGCCGTAGGGCATATTCTCCACCCTGAAGCTCGGATAGTCGTTCACGATGACGCCGCCCACCTCTAACGCCGAGTACGCCTTGAAGGCTTTTTTCAAATCCTTCGTGAATATGCCGGCCTGAAGCCCGTAGCGGGAATCGTTCACCTTCGCGAGCACGTCGTCGAAATCCCTGTACCTCTCGGCGCAGACCACCGGCCCGAACACCTCTTCCCGGACGACCCTGCATATAGGTGGAACGTCGACGAGCACGGTAGGCTGTATGATATTCCCGTCCCTATTCCCGCCGGTCAGTATCTTCCCGCCGCTTTCGACAGCCTCCTCTATCCATTCCATTATCCTGTCCGCCGCATCGGTATCTATGACAGGGCCGACGTCAGTGTCTTCCAGCATCGGATCGCCTGTCTTTAACTTCCGTGTCGCCTCGACGAACCTCTCAAGAAAACTGTCGAATGCCTTCTCGTGAACGTACATCCTCTGGACGGAAATACAGCTCTGCCCCGCCTGGTAAAAAGCGCCCCACGCGTTCCTCGACGCGGCAAACGCAATGTCCGGCGGGTCCTCGTCAATGATAGTCGCGGCGTTCCCCCCGAGCTCTAAAGTCACCTTCTTCTTCGAGAACTTCTTCATGAGCTCCCAGCCTATCTCGTCGCTCCCGGTGAACGAAACCTTCCTTATACGGTCGTCTTCCAGCACAGGCTCTATGTCCGCGCCCGGAAGGGGCAGTATGTTAAGGACGCCCGCCGGAAGCCCGGCCTCTATCGCTACCTCCCCCAGCATGAGCGCCGAAAGGGGCGTCTGCGAAGCGGGCTTAAGTATCATAACGTTCCCCGACGCCGCGGCCGGTGCGACTTTATGCGCCACGAGATTAAGCGGAAAGTTAAACGGCGAGATACCGGCAACTACGCCCAACGGAAAGCGCCTCACCATGCCGAACATTCCCTCCGTCCCCGGCACGAGGTCCATCGGCACGAGCTCTCCCTCGCCAAACCTCCCGGCCTCGTCAGCCGCGGCAGAGAAGGTCGCTGTCCCGCGGCCCGCCTCGACACGCGCTGTCTTGAGCGGCTTCCCGCCTTCGAGGACTAAGGTCCTCGCGAACTCCTCTTTTCTCTTCTCGATGCCGTCGGCAATGTTTCTCAGTATCCTTCTCCGCTCGTGGCTTGGGCTCGTCCTGAACTTACGAAACGCTTCCTCGGCATACCCTATCGCCTCCAGTGCGTTTTTCTTTGCCGGTATGTTTATAACGCCGGCGACTTCCCCGTTATATGGGCTCTTTATCTCCCTTTTCTTCTCCCCCGTCTCCCACTTTCCGTTTACGAGATATCCGAACTCTCTAGGCATGATGAGGCTCCGTTATGTACAGACTTTATTTCTAATTATAGGAGACGTATGCGGTATTACCAACAGCTGCGTTCCAAACGGTTAGGTATTAAGCGGGTGACTATAAATGAGTTGTAAATAAAATTCTCTATGGCTTGGGGCAGGTCGGAATCACCTCGCCGGCGGGCTTTCTATCCGCCCGGCGAGGTGAGGTAATTTATAATTCCAGTACGTCGAGTCTCGGCTGCTCTTTTATGATTCCCTTTTCGTGCGCCCTGTTAAAGAGATACTCGAGGGCGGCCTTTCCCTTCCCGCCGAGGTCCACGGTATAATCGTTCACGTACATGAGAACGAACTTCTCGCCCACGTCCTCCTTCATCCCGCGTCCGAATTCGAGGGCGTATTCGAGCGCTTCGTCCTTATGGCTGAGCCCGTACTCGATACTCCCCTTGTGGACGCGCAGTATCTCCCTCTGGAGGTCTTCCGGTATGTCCCTTCTTACGACGTTAAGCCCGAGCGGCATGGGAAGGGGTGTCTCCCTCGCCCAGAGCTCTCCTATGTCGAACAGGAGCTCGAGCCCGGCCTCTTTATAAGTGAGCTGTCCCTCGTGTATGAGAAGTCCTGTCTCAATTTCTCCATTCGCGACTGCCGGCATTATCTCGTCGAACGGCATCTCGACGGGTATGAACCCGTCGGCGTAAATGCAGAGGAGAAGATACGCCGACGTCAGCATCCCCGGAACGCCTATCTTCCTTCCGGCGAGGCTGTCGAGCCTTTCCCTTGCCACCACTATCGGCCCGTAGCCCTCGCCCATGCTCGCGCCGCTCGCGAGTATCCGGTAATCGTCCTGGACTTTCAGATACCCGTGCGCCGATATGGCCGTCATTTCCAGTTCTTTGTTGAGCGCTCTTTTATTGAGTGATTGTATGTCTTCTATCACGTGTACGAATTCTATACTGTCGGACGTAACCTTGTCCTTCGCTACGCCGTAGAACATGAACGCGTCGTCCGCGTCGGGGCTGTGCCCGAGCCTCATTATCTGCTTACTCACAGGTGGTGATACCTCCCTCAGTTTTTCTCTTCGGCGTAAATCTCGACGCCCGAAATCTTCTTCGAAAGCCCGAGCTCCGATAAGAGCTCGCTGTACTTCACGATGCCCTCCTCCTCCCTCGGGCCGAGGTCATATTTTATCCTTTCCGTGAGGTATGTCACGCACATGGCCTCGTCCATGCCGAGCCTTGCGGATTCGAGGCGCGCTATCTCCGCCGCGTGCGCCATGCCGTAAGCCTTCGATTCGGCGAGCGCCCCGACGTTCCTCCCGAGCGTAACACCCCTGTTAACGGCAAAAACGGCGAACACGAACGGGAGCCCCGTCTCGGCCGTCCATATCTCGCCGAGGTCGTAAACGTTATATCCCGCGGGCGGTGCGTACATCACTTCCAGGCCGAGGTCGCCTATTATCATTCCCGCGTCCACTCCATCCAGAAACCCTTCTTTCGTCGCGTCCCTCGGCGTGTAGGATGGCCTCATGCCGTGAAAGACTTCGAGAATCACGCGGAGAAGAGCGGTCGAGCTCTGCGATCTCAGATCGACCGCGACAGTCCTCGCATCCTTCAATTTCCCCTTCGTAAGGAGGACGACGCTGTCCACCTTCCCGTAAGACGATATAGATATGCCGGGGACTGCGCTGTAATTGCCCCTCTTTAGAAACTCCGCGACGGGTATCAGGCCGAGGTCGATCTCGTTTCGCGCCAGTATCCCCGAAAGCTCCGAGGGCGGCGTCTGTACTATGCTGAAATCGTGCTCGACGAGGCAGTTTTCTATCGCGTGAGTTATGGGCTTTGCGTTAAGGAAGGATACGGAGCCGAGCCTTATCGCGGTCTTTGTTGCGCTCATATAACTTTTTCGGAAGCCGGGCGTCGGGAGGAAATCAGCCGGCGACGCGGCGGAATCGGCAGGGCAGGGGACTAAAGGGTGCTCAGGTCTCCCTGCCATCTACGCGGGAGGAATATCGTCTCGTAAACCGAAATCGCGTACGAATCCGTCATGCCCGCGATGAAATCACACACGGCCCTTTCGAGTGTCTCCCCTTCTCTCGGGGCGTTCCCGCCGTACTTCCTGAATTCCTCCTCGTTCTCGCAGAAGTATTCGTATAATTCCCTTATGACCTTTGTCGCCTTGAGGAAATTGTTCTTGATCTTCTCGTTCATGTAGACGGTGTTGAAGAGATAGCCCCTGAGCTCGACCATCGCCTCGGCGACCTCTGTGCTCGCGGCCACCTTCTCTCCGTCGTGCCTGATGGTCTCCGCTATTATATCCGCGACCATCCTGTTAATTCTTTCGGAGTTCGTCCGGCCGAGTGCGCTAAGGCATCTCTCCGGCACGTCGTCCAGGGTTATTATGCGCGCCCGTATGGCGTCGTCGAGGTCGTGATTCGCATAGGCAACCAGGTCCGAAATCCTGACGACCTGCCCTTCGAGGGTCTCCGGCCTGTAAGCGGGGTTGTCCACCGCCCCCATGCCCTTCGAATGCTTGGCTATCCCGTCCCTCACCTCGTACGTCAGGTTGAGTCCCTTCCCGCCGCCTTCGAGAACGTCCACAACCCTGAGGCTGTGTATGACGTGCTTGAAACCGCCGGGAAATAATTCGTTAAGCGCAGCCTCGCCCGCATGCCCGAAAGGCGTATGCCCGAGGTCGTGCCCGAGGGCTATCGCTTCCGTAAGGTCCTCGTTCAGCCGAAGCGCCCGCGAAATGGTTCTCGCTATCTGCGACACCTCTATAACATGCGTGAGCCTCGTCCTGTAATGGTCGTCCGTCGGCGCGAGGAATACCTGCGTCTTGTGCTTCATTCGCCTGAACGACTTCGAGTGTATTATCCTGTCTCTGTCCCTCTGAAAGTCCGTACGTATGGAGCAGGGCTCCTCGGGCCTCTGCCTCCCCCGGGACTCCGCGCTAAGCGCCGCGTGCGGCGAAAGTATCTTTCTCTCTATCTCTTCCGTTTGCTCTCTTATATTCACGGTGTCTCTCTTCGCTTGACCGCCGCCCTTCGTCAGAGCCTTACGCTCACGCCCCTTCCGTCCATGTGCTCCTTCGCTTCCTTTATCGTGTGCTCACCGTAATGGAATATCGATGCCACGAGCACCGCGTCCGCCTCGCCTTCCTTAACACCTTCCGTCAGGTGCTCCAGCGTCCCCGCGCCGCCCGAGGCGATTACAGGTATCGAAACAGCGCGCGAAACCGCCCTCGTAAGCGGCAGATCGTACCCCGACTTCGTTCCGTCCCTGTCCATGCTCGTAAGGAGTATCTCTCCCGCGCCGTTCTCCTCCATCTTCCTCGCCCACTCGACGGCGTCTATGCCCGTCGGATTCCTCCCGCCGTGTGTGTATACCTCCCACTTCCCGGGCGAGGATTCCCTCGCGTCTATAGCGACGACTATGCACTGGCTCCCGAATCTCTCAGCGG